>JANLPV010000002.1:0-19056 GCA_031367435.1 Actinomycetes bacterium
GTTGGTGCACTTCACCGGAGCGAGCGCGATGCGCACACCAAGGAAGCCGAGCAGCAGCGACCCACACGCCAACCCAGCCACGAGCCGTTGCCGTTGCACCCCGGCGATTGCCCGACGATGACGCCACCAATACGTGAGTCGACCACGGCGTATCGGGGTCTCCACGAGGCGAAAGCTCGTCTCTGCAACCACGGCGGTGCATCCCCACGCGATGAGCATTTGCACGACAGTGAGTGGGATGCCGGCTTCGTGTCGAATGAACTGATAAATCGGCCAATGGAAGAGGTACAGGCCGTACGAACGCGTACCCACCCAGTTGAGCACCGGGTTTCCGAGCACCTTTGAGAGCAATGTGCCGCTGTGCGTGACCGCGGCGATGATGCACAACGTTGCGATACCGGTGAGCAGAAAGCCACCACGAAAAATCGGTGCGTACCAACTCGCGGTGAACGCTGAGAACAGTTGATACTTGTACGCGAGAAACCCGAACATGCCCAGTCCCCACAGGCCGATCAGATCGAGGCGACGCGGTTTGTGACGCAATGGTCCACGCATGATGGCGAGCGGGCGCCACAGCATCGCGAATCCAGCGCCAAGCAAAATGCCACTCATCCGGGTGATCGTGCTCAGGTACAAAAGGTTGTTCTTCTCGATGACCCGGCCGAGCATGTCGAAGGTGCACGGCGGACCGAGACTCTGCCGGCCGCTCGACCCGGCCGCGCAGTCGAATACGGGGCCGGGATGGAAGAACATCGCGCTGGCAATCGTGATTGCAATCGACACGCCGAAGAGCCAGAGACCTACACGTGGCAGGCGCGCCCTCCCCTTGCGGAGGATGACAAGCATCACGAGCGGCCAGAACAGGTAGAACTGTTCCTCGACCGCGAGCGACCAGAGGTGCCGCAGCGGTACGAAGTCGAACTCGCCGGTGTAACTCTGGCCGCTGAAAATCTGATACCAGTTGGTGGAATACGTCACGGCCGCCACAAGGTCACCGCGCAGCTTGCCGAGTGCGGCTGGTTTGATCAGCAGGCAATACAACGCGACCATCAACAGCGTGACGTAGAGGGCCGGAAGCAGGCGCCGAAAGCGGCGAAGCCAGAACTGACCGATATGGACACGGCCCTCGCGCTCGTGTTCAGCGATGAGTAGCAACGTGATGAGGTAGCCGCTGATGACGAAAAAGACCTCGACGCCCAAGAAACCCGCAGTGAGCCACAGATGGGCGTGATACACCATCACGGCGAGCACCGCGACCGCGCGCATACCGTCGAGGCCGGGCAGATACGGCACACGACTGATTTGCTGCGCGGGGGCGCGAGAGGTTGGCCGAGTGGCGATGGCGTCCATTATTGCCGATGGGCACGCGAGTCAGTGGGCAGGTGACAGAGCCGAAAGTGGGTCAGTTCGGCTCGCGCGCGCCGCGGCGCCAGCGTGCGCAAGGTGGCTGTCAGCGAGATCAGCGCGCGGCAGACAGATTGAGGTTTGCGTAAATCTCGCGCGTGGCCGTACTGCGATTGAGGGTGTAGAAGTGCAGCCCCGGTGCGCCGGCCTGCAACAACGTCTGACAGAGGTCGGTCGCGACATCGACTCCGATCTTGCGAACCTCATGGGGATCGTCGGTGGTGGCGAGTCGATCAAGCAGCCAGTCGGGCAGCGCGGTACCACTCATCCGTGCCATACGAACGATTTGGCCCTTGTTGGTGACCGGCATGATTCCGGGCAGCACCGGCTTATCGACACCGAGCGCAGACAGTTCGTTGACGAGTTGCACGTAGTGGTCTGCATCGAAGAAGAACTGCGTGATCGCGAAGTCGGCGTAACGAAGCTTGTCGGCGAGCCGACGTCGGTCTGTCGCACGGTCAGGCGAACGGGGGTGCCCCTCGGGATGCGCAGCGACGCCGACCGAGAAGAAGTCATACGCATGCACATGGTCGACGAGTTCGTTTGCATAGGTGTAATCGCTGGGACGAACGTCGGCGAGGTCGTTTGGCACGTCGCCACCAAGCGCCATAATGTTTTCAACATTGGCGTCGCGATAGTGGTCGAGTATCTCGGTGATCTCGCTGCGGTTGTGGCCCTGACACGTGAGATGCGCCATCGGTGTGATGTCGGTTTCGCGCCGAACCCAGGTGACAACGTCGCGCGTACGATCGCGGGTAGAACCTCCGGCACCGTAGGTAACCGATACGAACGCAGGGTGAAGGGGTTCGAGTTCGGCGATCGTTCGACCGAGCGTGAGTTGCGCGTCGTCAGATTTCGGTGGAAAGAACTCGAACGAGAAGGTTCGGCCCGCCCGCAGTAACTCGCCGATCTTTGCCATTCACCAAGGTTACCGAGCATGCCGCGCGGTCATCGGAACGCGGTGTTTTCATTTTGTCAATCAACCAGTCGTGCACCGGACATCAGTGGCGAAAGTGCCGTTCGCCGGTGAACACCATGGCGATGCCATGTTCATTCGCGGCGGCGATCACTTCATCGTCGCGCACGCTTCCACCGGGTTGGATGACCGCTCGAATACCCGCCGCGGCGGCCGCGTCGAGCCCATCACGGAACGGAAAGAAGGCGTCACTTGCGCACACGCCGCCGCTCGCACGACCTGCGCTTCGTTCATTCGCGATGCGAGCCGAGTCGAGTCGATTCTGCTGGCCCGCCCCTATCCCAAATGCCTGGCCATCTTTGGCGAACACGATTGCATTGCTGCTCACGACGGCACACACTTGCCACGCAAACACCAGATCGTCCCACTGCGCGGGGGTTGGCTCGGCATCGGTGACCACGCGCCACGAACGCCGATCGAGACTCACGGTGTCGGCCTGCTGCACGAGCAGACCACCATCGACGCTGCGAACATCCAGTGCGACCGTCGGCCAACTCGAAGCTGACAGCACGCGCAGGTTCTTCTTCGCCATCAACACCTCGAGTGCAGCCGATTCAAACGATGGTGCGACAACGACCTCGGTGAACATTGGAGCGAGTGCCTGCGCAAGAGCGACCGTGACCTCACGATTGACGGCGACGATGCCCCCGAAGGCACTCACCGGATCGCATGCGTTCGCGCGCACGTAGGCCTCAGCGATGTCGGCGTTCACCGCGACACCACAGGGGTTGGCGTGTTTCACGATGACAACGCCCGGTTGGTCAAAGCGATTCGCCAACTTCCACGCCGCCTCGGTGTCGTACACATTGAGATAGCTGAGTTCCTTGCCGCCGTGCTGGGTTGCCGAGTCCCACCAGCTCGTTGCGCCGGCGCGTCGGTAACGCGCGCCCTGCTGATGAGGATTCTCGCCATATCGCAAATGTTGGGCGAGCTCGAGCGAGAGATGCACAGTGGCGGGCAACGCAACAGCTTGACCAGACGAATCTTCCTCGGCGAACCAGTTGGCAATCTCCGCGTCGTACGCAGCAATGCGTGCGAACGCAATGGCCGCAAGTGATCGGCGTGTCGGCGACGAAAGCACGCCGTCGGCGCGGAGTTCGGTGAGCACGGCGTCGTACTGCGCGGGATCCATCACTACGCCGACGTGGGCGTGGTTCTTCGCGGCGGCACGGATCAGCGTCGGACCGCCGATGTCGATAAGGTCGATGCTCGGCGCGCTGTTGAACGGATAGAGGTTCACAACAGCAAGTGCAAACGGCTCGATGCCATATCGGACCAATTCGTCGACATGATCGGGCTGATCGAGATCGGCCAACAGTCCGCCATGAATCACCGGATGCAGGGTGACAACGCGGTGGCCAAGAATCGCCGGATACCCCGTGAGCTCGGCGAGATCGGTCACCTCAAGTCCCGCTGCAGCGATCGCCTTCGCCGTGCCACCGCTGCTGACAAGGCGCCATCCAAGCTCATGGAGGCCCCGCGCAAACTCAACGATTCCGGTTTTGTCGAACACAGACAGCAAGGCGGTGGGCACAAATGTGACCTTAGAACACAGGCCCCGACGGTCGGGGATCACGTCGATGATCACATCGCGAATGCGGTGTTGAGGTGTATGGTTCGCGCTTAGTCATCTACTGCGTACAACTGGAGGCATGGAATGGATCTGAGCAAGATCAGTAAGGGAGGGATGGTGTTCATCGGCGGAGCCCTCGTCTTCGCGATCGCATCGTTCCTCGATTGGTTCACACTGTCTGGCCTGCCTGGCTATGTCGGCAGCGTTGGCGGCAACGGTTTCGACGTCGGCTTCCTATGGTGCACTTTGTGGTTCGTGCTGTTTCTCGGCGGCGCGATCATTCTCGCGTTGCCGGCCTTCGGCGTCGCTGCACCGAAAATTCCGCCCGTTGCATTCTTGGCAGTCGGCGCACTGGGTGCTCTCTTCGTCATCCTCAAGCTGCTGATCGGCGAAGAGTTCTTCGATCGCTCGGCGGGCATCTACATCGCGGTGATCGCCGCACTGGCCGTCACGGCTGGTGGATTTCTGAAGTTCCAGGAATCTGGCGGCACGATCAACGACCTCAAGGACGTCAACAAACTCAAGGCGTCGTTCAATCAAGGTGGCGGTGGCACTCCGCCTCCTCCACCACCACCTGCCGGCATGACGCCACCACCGCCTCCGCCGCCACCTGCCGGCTGAGTCGTACCGTAAGCAACAAGAGCCCCGGACCACGGTCCGGGGCTCTTGTTGTTTTCGGGTTGTCTTGTTGTCTTCGGGTTCTGGTTGCCGTTGGTATAACTGCTCAGCTCAAACTGGCGACGATCTCCGCCATGAGGTCGCTGGCCTCGGTGGGATTGAGGCCGACGCGTACGCCCGCCGCAGCCAGTGCGTCCATCTTGCCCTGCGCCGTGCCCTTGCCGCCGCTGACGATGGCACCGGCATGGCCCATCTTTTTGCCCGCCGGGGCAGTGACGCCCGCAATGTACGCGCTCATCGGCTTGGTCACGTTGGACTTGATGAACTCAGCCGCTTCCTCTTCGGCTGAGCCGCCAATCTCGCCGATCATGATGATCGCGTGCGTCTCGTGGTCGGCCTGGAAGCCGGTGAGGCAATCGATGAAGTTGGTTCCGGGGACGGGATCGCCGCCGATACCGACGCAGGTGGACACACCGATGCCGCGCTGCTTCAGTTCGTACAGCGCCTGATACGTGAGCGTGCCCGAGCGCGACACAATGCCCACGTTCGGCCCCGTTGGGGTCGGCAGCTCGGCAATTTCGCCAGCGGTGATACCGATGTTGCACTTGCCGGGGCTGATGATGCCGGGGCAGTTCGGGCCGAGTAGGCGAGTGCCGGGATAATCACGCAGCAACGTGTTGTACACGCGCGCTTCGTCCTGGGCAGGAATGCCTTCGGTGATGCAGACGACGAAACGTACGCCCGCCGCAGCAGCCTCCAGGATCGCGGCCGATGCAGCCTTAGGCGGTACCGCGATAAATGACGCATCCGCGCCCGTCGCGGCAACCGCATCGGCCACGCTGTCGAACACCGGAATGCCCTCGACGTCTTGTCCACCCTTGCCGGGAGTCACCCCGCCGACAACCTGCGTGCCATAGGCCCGGTTGCGCAGGCCGTGATACTTGCCCTGCCCACCAGTGAGCCCTTGCACAATGAGCTTCGTGTTCTGATCTACAAAAATCGCCATGACCCAGCCTCAGTTCGCGTTTGCTATAGCTACGGCCGCACGTGCGGCTTCCAACATGGTGGGCTTGCTCTGCAGCACGCTCTCGGGAATACCCGCGCTGGCCAGGATCTGGCGCCCTTCTTCGGCATTCGTGCCATCAAGGCGAATCACGATCGGCGCTCGCAACGACACGCGGTTGAGTGCCTCGACGATGCCCTTGGCAACTTCTTCACCGCGAGTGATGCCACCGAAAATGTTGATCAGGATGCTCTTCACACTCTGGTCAGAGTTGATCACCTCGAGCGCGGCGGACATCAGATCGGCGTTTGCGCCACCACCGATATCGAGGAAGTTGGCGGCGGCACCGCCCACCTGATTGACAACATCGAGCGTGCTCATCGCCAGGCCGGCACCGTTGGCGATGATTCCTACCGAGCCCTGCAGACCGATGTACTGCAGGCCCTTCTCACGTGCCATCAGCTCGCGCTCGTCAAGTTCTTCGGTAGCGCGGTACTCGTCCCATTCGGGATGGCGGAACTCAGCGTTGTTGTCGAGACTCACCTTCGCATCGAGCGCGTGGATCTCACCGGTCGGCTTGAGGATCAGCGGATTGATCTCGGCCAGGTCGCAGTCACCCTTGGTGAAGCAGTCGTACAGCTTGACGAGGATCGAGGCGACGCCCTCTACCGACTGGGCCGGCATCTTTGCGTCGATCGCAGCTTGACGCGCCCATGCAAGGTCGATGCCATCGACGGGATCGATGTGCCGCAGCAAAATCGCGTCGGGGTTGGTTTCGGCAACGGCCTCAATCTCGACGCCACCTTCCACCGACAACATCAGCAGATGCTTCTTTGCGGCACGGTCGAGCGTGAAACTCGCGTAGTACTCCTCGGCAATATCGCTGGCGTACTCGACCCACACTCGCTTAACGAGATGGCCCTTGATGTCCATGCCCAAGATGTTGCCCGCGTGCAGGCGGACCTCGTCGGCGTTGTTGGCGAGCTTGATGCCACCAGCCTTGCCGCGGCCACCAACTTGCACCTGGGCCTTCACCACGACCGGATAACCAGCAGCGGCGGCTTGCACCACGGCTTCTTCCACGGTGTCAGCGATGCCACCGGGGCTCACTGGGATGTCGTAGAGGGCGAAGTACTGCTTTCCCTGATATTCGAAGAGATCCAAGGTCAGTCCTCTCTATTGTCGAGCTCGGTTTCGAGCCATGCAGCGATGCCTTTGAGCGAGCTGCCGGGTCCAAAGATCTGCGCGACACCTTGTTCGCGCAAGGCGCGGGCGTCGGCATCGGGAATCACGCCGCCACCAAAGACGAGCGCATCGCCAAGGTCACGTTTGCGAAGTTCTTCCATCACGCGCGGGAATAGGGTGAGATGCGCGCCACTGAGGAGTGACAGACCAACGGCATCTACATCTTCTTGTAGGGCTGTCTCTGCGATCTGCTCGGGCGTCTGATGGAGGCCCGTATAGATCACCTCGAACCCGTGATCACGCAGGGCTCGCGTGATGGTCTTGGCACCGCGATCGTGCCCATCGAGGCCGGGCTTGGCGACAACAACACGGTAGGTCCGCTTCACGAGTAGCGAACCCTAGGCGGCATCACCGTGAATGTCACAACCGGCAGCGCGCGAACCTGTGCGGAGCATCGCGATGTCGAATCGGGCAGACTTGGGGCAATGCGCCGGCCACAGCTTCGATCACCGCTCGCACGTGCCGTTGTTCCTGTGGTTGGGGGCTTGGCGTTTTTCGCGGTGCTTGGCGTGTTTCTGTTTGGCATCGCCACGTACATCTCGCACAACAGCCACAACACCGCATCCAAGTTTGCACCGTCAATCTTCGACGTCGGCAACACCACGACGATGGCGGGGGTCGTGTCTAGTGGAGGCCCTTTGATCTTTCCCGATCTCTTGCAGTCGAGTGGACGACGCACGATCGTGCTCGATCACACCGGCGATAATCCCGCGAAGAATTGGCACATCTATATGGCCTATCCAGCCGATCGCGACGTGTCGTGCAAGGTGACCCAGGTTCAAAAAACTCGCACCTTCACCGACTGTGCAGGACGCACGATTCAGGTCGATCAGCTTGCGCTGCCGCCTCTCGGAGTATCACCAGTCGTGTCCGACGAGGGCCGCCTCCTCTCACTCGATCTGTTGCCGACAACGGGGGAACCAACCACCACTACTGCAACGTCGTAGAGAGCATCATGGACCGTCGAACATTTCTCGCATTGGCCGCCACGCCGGCAGCGATCTCAGCGATGTACGCACTGCAATCGTGTTCATCCGCGGGGCACCTGATCTCCGATTCATCGACGCCGGGTACTGTCCCGCAGTCCAATGCGGGCGCAGGTGCGGCGCGGTCCGACAAGCCCCGTAGTTCCACCACGCTCGCCGATGCCGCGGCGGCAACCGCGAGCGTCAATGACTTCGCAGTGGCGTTGTACAAGCACATCTCGGCAATCACTGCTGGCAATTCGGCAAACCTTGTGTTCTCAGGGGCCAGCGTTGTCATGGCCGTCGCAATGGCTCGGGCCGGAGCGAGAGGCACAACAGCGACGGAGATCGACGCTGTGCTGCACATCACCGATGCCGCAGCATTCGCTCACTCGGCCAACGCGTTGTCGGGCGCGCTCGACAGCCGCACGCGTCGCATCGAACGCCCGCAAAACGACCCGGTCGATATCACGCTGAATATTGCCAACTCACTGTGGGGTCAGACTGGTCTCGACTTCGAGACGGCGTTTCTCGACGTGCTCGCCAGCGAGTACGGCGCCGGACTGCAGCTCGTCGACTACAAGGCCGATCCAGAGCGCGCCCGACAGGTGATCAATGCGTGGGTCGATGACAGAACCAAGCAACGTATACCCGAGTTGATCGCACAGGGCGACATCGGCACCGACACACGCCTCACGCTTGTGAACGCCATCTACATGAAGGCACCGTGGCTGAATACGTTCGCGAAGGAAGCGACAAACGCTGCACGGTTCTCGACACAGGCAGGTGTCAGCGTGCAGGCTCCCACGATGCGGCTCGCGCACGAACTGAACTACGCGAAGGGTGCCGGATGGCAGGCGGTTGAGTTGCCGTACATCGGCGAGGAACTCAGCATGCTCATCGTGTTGCCGGGCGTCGGCACCGATCTGGCTATCGGCGTTGACGCGATGCCAACCCTGAGAACGGCCTCAACGTTGCATCAGGTCAACCTGTCATTGCCGAAGTTCGATATCGAAACGTCGACCGATCTTTCCGCCGTACTCGGTGCGATGGGCATGCCGACTGCATTCTCAGACGTAGCCGACTTCAGCGGAATGACGACGGCGGAGAAGTTGACGATCAGCGGGGTCATCCATCAGGCCAACATCACCGTCGACGAAGAGGGCACCGAGGCCGCGGCGGCCACCGCTGTGGTGATGAGGACCACATCAGCACCTGAACCGCTTGAGCTCGTTGACCTGATCGTCGATCGGCCGTTCGTGTTCGCCATTCGCGATAACCCCACCGGCGCGCTGTTGTTCATTGGCCATATCGGGGACCCGACGGCCACGCGCGCATAGCGCCAAGCTGCCGCACCTCAGCGATCAGCGACCAGCGATCAGCGACCAGCGATCAGCGGGCGGGAACCGCGATCAGCGGGCGGGAACCGCGTCGAGCAACCGCAATGCGAACTGCTCGGCATTTCGGTCGAGATGGCGACGGTTCATCGCCAAGCCGCCGATCACATCGGCACCGACGCCGGAGATGATGCGCGTCATCTGATCGATGGTGCCCTTGGGGTTGAGCGCAAAGGTGCAAAACACTGCAGCTTGTTTGCCACGCATGGCCGGAAGTTGACTGAGCGACGCCGCGCCGGCGGGTGCCTGGCCAATCACGAACAGACCGTGGGTCCACGTGCCGACGAGCACGATATCGGCCTGTTGAATGCTGGCATGGTCGGGGTCGCGTACCTTCGACAATCCGGTGATCTCCCATCCTGCCTGCTGCAGGTTCTCTGCAATCATTTCCCCTGCCGCCCAGGTGGTGCCAGTGAGGCTCTCAACAAGAATCGCTGCCTTCATACCTACTGATTCAAGCACGCGCGTGGGCATAGGCTTGCGTTCATGACGATCCGGGTGAACCTGTCGGCCGGTTTCGGTGTCGCCCAGACGCAAGATGCGGGGTGGCTGAAGCTGGCACGCGACGCTGAGTCGATTGGTTACGAGCATCTGCTTATGGCCGACCACCTCACGCACGGAGGGGCCGCGCCGTTCACTGCGATGGCAGCCGCCGCCGCTGTCACCACTCGTCTACGCGTGGGCACCTACGTGCTCAACAACGACTTTCGCCATCCAGCCATCGTGGCCCACGAAGCTGCTGCGCTGGCCGACCTCAGTGGCGGGCGGGTGACACTCGGCCTCGGTGCGGGTCACATGAAGTTTGAATATGAGGCAGCAGGAATTCCGTTCGATCCGCCCGGGGTTCGGGTTGCGCGAATGACCGAATCGGCTCAGGTACTGAAGCGGATGCTGGCTGGCGAGTTGGTGACGTTCGAAGGCGCGCACTACTCCATCAACGCGCACGGCGTTCGCGGATCTGATGCTGCCCCCGTGCGCATCCTCATCGGTGGCAACGGTACGAGGGTGCTGCAAACCGCGGGGCGAATCGCTGACGTTGTGGGCTTTACCGGATTTACTCCATCACTCGATGGCTCCGACGGCGACACCACACATTTCACCGACGTCGGCCTCGCCGAACGCATCACCGTGGCGCGCGATGCGGCTGGCGACCGATGGCCGCTCCCCATCGACGTGCTGGTGCAGATGGTTGTGGTTACCGATCGGGTCGAAGTTGCGTTTGATCGCATCGCGTCGCGAATGGAACTACCCATTGAGGCCGTGCGTTCGTCGCCGTTTGTGCTCGTGGGTTCTGTGGCCGGCATCGTCGAACGGCTGCACGAATTGAACGAGCGTCTCGGCGTTACGTCCGTCACCGTCTTTGGCCATCGCCCGCACACCGATCAGACAGAGCTCACAATGGCACCGGTCATCGAAGCCCTGGGCTAACGAGCGGACCACACGCATCGGTCACTACAGAAGGTCGGCCAGCGCAGCTTCGAGTTTGGCAACGCGCGCTTCGAGATGCGCGACGCGATCGGCGACGCTGCCCGCGACGGAGCCGGCGGTCATGGCACTCGCGACGACAACGCCCTCGCTTTCGTCGGCGATGAGTTGCTGCCAGCGTTGCTCTTTTTGTCCGTGCTGACGTTCGAGCAGGCGCACAAGGTCGCGCTGGTCGAGTGTGGAAAGACATGCGTCCACTTCGGCGACCGACTCGAATGCAAACAGCCGCTCAGCCCGCGAGCGAAGCTCGGCTGCGGTCTGCGGACCGCGCACGAGCAACACTGCGATGAGGGCCGATTCACTGGGCTCGAGCGCGAGCTTTTCGTCGAGCACCTGGCGATAGCGGATGACACTGCGGCCATGAGACGGATGCACGACGCGTGCGCCGCCCTGCAGTTTGATGGAGGCGATCGCGGCCTCGACCTCGTGTTCGTCGAGCGTCATGATGGGATCACGCGACGACGACTGATTGCATGCCAACACAAGAGCGTTCATCGACAGCGGATATTGATCGGGAACGGTGCGTTCCTTTTCCATCAGACAACCGAGCACGCGGCCTTCGATCACGGTGAACATGCGCAGCAACCTACCCGTTGCTCTGATCAGGATCGACGTGGCTGCGACGTTGATGCTGCCAGTCGATGAGCCGTGGCGTGCCCTCCGCGCGGTGACCCAGTTTTGCGGTATGTACGCGCTGACTCGTGTAGATGCTGCGATGACCGCTGAAGACGTAGGCGACAACGCAGCCAACGGCCAAGGGAACAAATACTCCGCCGCCGAACAGTTCGGCCCCCATGATGGCGCACGCGATTGGCGTATTTGCTGCTCCGGCGAAGACGGCGCAAAAACCCACTGCGGCGAGGAGTTGACCATCAACTCCAAAGGGCAGCGCTAGGGCCGAGCCGAGCGTGGCACCCATCATGAACAACGGAGTGACCTCGCCACCCACGAAGCCCGTGCCGAGCGCAACAGCGGTGAACACCAGCTTGAGCGCGAACACCGCAAAGCCGAGATGGTCGCCGTCGAGGGCCTGGCCGATGAGCGGCAGCGACAATCCCTGATAGTCGTGGCCGAACAGCAATACGAGCGCGATCACGGCAAACCCGCCGATGAACGGCCGCAGCGGCGCCCACGCAACCCGGCGCGCCATCAGGGCCTTGATGCTGTGCGCTACCGCCGAATACAACGCGCCGACGAGGCCGAACAAGAGCCCCGCGAGAGCGACCCGCGCGAGCAGCCACGGCGTGACGTGGGGTACGAGTTGTGCGTACACAGCGTGCTTGCCCCCGAGCCCGCGCAGCACACGGTCGCCCACGATGGACGCTGTGAGCGCAGGCACAAGCGCCTCGAACCGCATGCGGCCAATTGCTTGCACCTCGAGTGCGAAGACCGCGCCGGCAACCGGCACTCCGAACACTGCGCCAAAGCCACCGGCCAGTGAAGCGATGAGCATGATTCGTCGATCAGCGGCAGTGAGCCGGATGAGCCGAGACAGACCATCGGACAGGCTGCCCGACATCTGCAGCGCTGTGCCCTCTCGCCCGACTGAGGCGCCGAAGAGGTGCGAGACCCATGTGCCCACGAGTACGAATGGCGCCATGCGGTGCGGCACCCAGGCCGAGGGCTCGTGGATCTCATCGAGCAACAGGTTGTTACCTTCGCCGGCCCGTCCCCCGAAATAGTGGTAAGTCAGCCCCATCAGCAGACCGGCCACCGGCAAGAGATACACCAGCCACTGCCGACCGTCCTCGCGCCAGTTGGTGACGCGGGTAAGACCATCGAGAAAGACCCATGACGATGCCCCGGCAAGCGCTCCGGACAGCGCGCCGAGCGCCGCCCATCGCACGAGATGAACAAGAAGAGCGATTTGGTCGCTTACGTGTTCGCGCCAACGAGTGAGCGTGGAGTTCATGTGCGTTTACAACTTCTTCAACGGTGCCCAAGCGAGCGCCAAATGCTTGGTGCCGACGTCGCGAAATCGGATTGTGGCCTCGGCTTTTTCACCGCTGCCTTCAATGTTGATGATGACACCTTCTCCGAAGGATGGGTGCTCTACGTCGTCGCCAACGCGCAGAGCAAGCAGCTGCGAATTCGCGGGTTGAGGGGCAAGGCGCTTGCCAGCTGCCATCGCTGCATCGACCACGCGCTCACGATGCGCGGCCGCGGCTTCACGGCTTTGCGCATCGTCTTGATCGGTCCACCGCGAACGATACGCACCACCGCTGCCGCTCGCGCCTGCACCCGAACCGCTCCTCGAGCTGTCGCCACTTGCACCGTCGCGCTCGCGATAACTCTGCCGACCGTATGAACTGCGACCGGAGACGTTGCCCTTTTGGTCTTGCAACTCGGATGGAATCTCGTCGAGGAATCGCGACGGTGGGTTGTATTGCGTACTGCCGAACAGACTGCGGCTCCAGGCGTGTGAAACATGCAGCTTTTGCTGCGCTCGTGTAATGCCGACATACGCGAGGCGACGCTCTTCTTCGAGCTCGTCGGGATCGCTCTGTGCACGCACGTGGGGGAAGATGCCTTCCTCCATGCCCACGAGAAACACATAGGGAAACTCCAAGCCTTTGGCAGCATGCAGCGTCATCATCACAACGCGATTGTCGTCGTCGAGTTCGTCGGTGTCGGCAACAAGTGACACCTGCTCGAGAAACTCATCGACACGGGTGAACTCGCGCGCCGAGCCGATGAGCTCCCCAATGTTTTCGAGCCGGCCTGCCGCGTCGACCGAACTTTCGGACTCCAGTTCGGCCAGGTAGCCGCTTTGATCGAGGGCCGCCTGCAACACGTCGGCTGGCGAACCGTCGAGCATGTGTGCCAACGAATCGAGCAGACCGGCGAACGCCGCCACTCCACGAACTGCCGCGCCGCCAAGACCGGCCTCCTCGGCATGGCGCATCGCGTCCATGAAGCCGTTGCCCATCTCGCGTGCCCACGCATCGAGCTTGGCAACGCTGGTGTCACCAACCCCACGCTTGGGCACGTTGAGCACCCGCTTGATGCTGACTTCGTCTGCAGGGTTCGCGACGGCACGCAGATACGCCATCGCGTCTTTGATTTCGCGTCGATCATAGAAGCGGGTGCCGCCGACCACCTTGTAGGGCACGCCATAACGCATGAGTGCTTCTTCGATAACACGACTCTGCGCGTTGGTGCGATAGAAGATCGCGAATTCCTTCCACATCACGGCCTGGCCATCGTGCAGTTCTTGAGCTGTACGTGCCACCCACGTCGCTTCATCGCCTTCGTCGTCGGCGTGGTAGCGGGTGATCCCTTCACCCCGACCGAGCTCGCTCCACAGGGTCTTGGGCTTACGCATGGGATTATTCGCGATGACCGAGTTGGCGGCGTCGAGAATGATCTGCGTGCTGCGGTAGTTCTGATTGAGCACGATGGTGGTCACATCGGGAAAGGCGTCTTCGAACTGCACGATGTTGCGCAGATCTGCGCCGCGAAAGCGGTACACCGATTGGTCTTGATCACCAACCACCGTGACGTTTTGGTGCACTGCGCCGAGCATCAGCACGATCTGGTTCTGCGCGGTGTTGGTGTCTTGATACTCGTCGATCAGGATGTGCACAAAGCGCTCTTGGTATTGGTTCAACACGTCGGGGTGCTGGCGAAAGAGCAGCACCACATTGGTGAGCAGATCGTCGAAATCCATTGCGCCGGCCTGCAGCAGGCGGGCCTGATAGTCGCGGTAGATCTCGGCATGCTTGCGATCCATCGGCGTTGCCGACGTGACCAACGCATCGTCGGGGAACATCAACTCGTTCTTCCATTTACTGATCACGTTGTGAACACCGCGTGGCGTGAACCGCTTGGAATCGAGCGCGAGATCGCGAATGACATAGCTCGTGAGCCGTTGCGCATCGGCCTGGTCGTAGATGCTGAAGCTGCGCGGATAGCCGAGCAGGTCTGCATGAGCCCGCAGGATTCGAACACATGCTGCGTGGAAAGTGCTGACCCACATGTTCTTTGCCGCGCCGCCAACAAGATTGGCGACGCGGTCTTTCATCTCGCCGGCGGCCTTGTTGGTGAAGGTGATCGCGAGGATGCGCTGCGGATGCACGCCCTCACTTTCGATGAGATGGGCAATGCGATGGGTGAGCACTCGCGTCTTACCCGAACCTGCTCCCGCCACCACGAGTAATGGTCCGCCCATGTGCACCACCGCGTCGAGCTGGTCAGAGTTCAGACCATCGAGCAAAGAGGCAGGGGTTTCATCATCGAACATCGACATGGCCTTCACATCCTACGGATGGGGTACGACACCGCCGGTGCTTCACCGCCGGAGCGACCGTCAGGCACGATCTGGGTCGTACGACCAAGGTCTCATGTGGGGTATGCCCTCGCAGACCGACATGACGGACCTTTGCACTATTGACGACAAGGTCTTGACAATCGATTCTGAATGGAGGCCACTGCTCAGACTGCGGCGCAACGATCTCACGGACTCAGGTGGCTGGAAATGACTGAAGAACTGTACTCGCGCGTTTCCCATCTGTCGCGACGCCAGGTTCTCGGGCTGGGCGCCGCCGTGGGTGGCGCCTCCTTTCTCTTCAACTTGCGAACAGGTCGTTCAGGAGCGGACACCGCAGGACCAACTCCCGTGCCGTTCATGGCAGACCTGTCGATTCCGCCGGTGGCCAAGCCGGTGCGCAGCGACGCGTTGGGCGATTACTACGAGATCCATCAACGTCGTATTGAGGCCGAGATCTTCCCGGGCCTGAAGACACCGCTGTGGACCTACGACGGTTCGTTTCCCGGACCAACCATCTGGGCTCGTGAGGGACGCCCCGCGATTGTGACCCATTTCAACGACCTCGTAGCCGAAGGTGTGCACACGGTGGTGCACACGCATGGCGCGCTCGTCGACGGAGACAACGACGGTCACGCCGACGACATGGTGCATCCGGGATCTTCGCGTGCGTACGCAATCCCGAACATGTCGAAGGGGCCGCGGGCTATGCAATCGGCGCGCACGATGTGGTACCACGATCACGCGATGGACCAGACGGGTCGCAACGTCAACATGGGGTTGGCTGGCTTCTACCTTCTGGATGACGACTCCGCGACGTCGCAACAACTGCCGCGCGGCGAATTCGATATTCCGCTCATGATCGCCGATCGTCTGTTCAACAACGACGGCAGCTTGTCGTATCCGTTCCCCGACCGGTTCAAGAACGGTCTCGAAGGCAACGTGATGCTGGTGAACGGCGCGATTCAACCACGCTGCTCTGTCGGCACGCGCAAGTACCGGTTCCGACTTCTGAACGGATCAGCGTTCCGGCAGTTCGAGTTTGCGTTCAGCAACGGAATGTCGTTCCAAGTGGTTGGCAACGAGGCTGGCTACCTTCCCACCCCGATCACCGTGACATCACTCGTCATGGCCCAAGCCGAGCGTTACGAGATCGTCGTCGACTTCGCCGCAGTGCCGTTGAATACGTCGGTTGTGTTGAACAACCTCAAGGGCACCGGAACCTTGGCTCAGGTGATGCGTTTCGATATCACCCGCCGCATTGCCGACGAAAGCACGGTGCCCTCGATTTTGCGCAGCATCGAGAAGATCCCGGTGAGTGAAGCGACTGTGCGCCGATCGTTCGAGTTCAACCGCAGTGGCGGCGTGTTTGCTATCAACGGTAAACCGTACGACGGCAACCGTTTCGATGCTTACCCACAGGCGGGCACGACGGAGATCTGGAACATCAAGAACAGCAGCGGCGGATGGACACATCCGATTCACCTCCATCTCACGAACTTCCAAGTGCTTAATCGCACCAGGGTGCCGCTGCGTTCGTACGAGTCGGCCAGTTGGAAAGAGACGGTGTATCTGCCTGAGAACGCTGAAGCGCAGATCATCATGACGTGGCCCGATGTCCCGGCCGACGTGCTGTCACGACCGGCGGGCTTGTTCAAGGACACGTATTTGTTCCACTGTCACAACATGCAGCACGAAGATTCGCGGATGATGAGTCAACTCAAGCTGCTACCCCGCGCGTAACAGCACGCGCACCGGCAGTTGCCGCGGCCCGCGAATCTGCCCGACGCTCCATGTGACGGCATCGGCGTCGGCGATTTCGAACTTCGGAAAGTGGGTGAGGAACTCTTCGACCGCAACGCGTAATTCGAGTCGAGCAAGATTCGAACCAAGGCACCGATGAATCCCCAGGCCGAAGGCGGCGTGGCGATTTTCGAGCCGATCGATCAGCACTTCGTCGGCACGATCGAAGGCGAGCGGATCCACATTGGCCGCCGGGAACGGCAGCAGCACCCAATCGTCGACCTTCATCGGACAACCGCCGATTTCGACATCTTCCTTGACAAGGCGCGCCATGGTGACAGGTGCGTACGCGCGGAGGAACTCCTCGATGGCCGTCGGTATGAGTGAAGGGTCGGCAACGAGCCGCTCGCGATCCTCGGGATGTGACGCAAGGTGCAGCAGGCTCGAGCCGATGGCGCTCCACGTCGTGTCGATGCCTGCCACCAACAACAACACAATCGAGCCACGCACGTGCTCGGGACTGAGCGGCTGGTCGTAGATCGTGGCACCGAGCAAGAAGCTGGTGAGGTCGTCGCGCGGGTTCTCGATGTGATCTTGGATTTGAATGTCGAGATACGCAGCGAGACGGCCAAACGCCTGGAAGCGCTGCTCGAGCTCGATGTTGACGCCCTCGAGCACATCGTGCACGAACCCGCGAAACAGGTCTGCATCCGCGACAGGGAAACCGAGCATTCTTGCGATCACGTTGACAGGAATGTGCTGGGCATATTGCACCGCTGCATCAATGACATCGGCATCACCCATCGATGCGAGCAGCTCCTTGCACAGTGCGCGAATGTCCTTCTCCCACGGATCGATTGTCTTTGGGGAGAAGGCCGGCAAGAGCAGGCGTCGAGCGTCGTGATGGAACGGCGGATCGCTGGAAATTGGCGGCGCGTTGCCAATTGGCGACTGCGCGATCGGGTGAAACGGCGACACCACAACCGAGCGCGAAGTGAAGTGTTCAGTGTCGTACGCGATCTGCGTGACGTGCTCGTGGGTCACGGGAAGCCAGGCGCCGTTGTAACGGTCGGTGTGCGCCACAGGACACGAATCGCGAAGTTCGGCCCAGATCTCGGGCGCATGAGCGTTATAGCCGGGATCTGCATGATCGAAATCAGTGGCCCAATCGGTCACGGGACCGTAGATGGAAGTCATGTGACGACTGTATGCCGGTTGAATCATGGAATGGCCAGCCGACCACTTGCGATCTTGCTACCGCCGTCGGAGGGCAAGGCCCTGCGCGGCAGTCGCACCGCGTGGAATCCATACGACGGCAAGTTCGGCGACGCTCTAGGTCACAAGCGTCAGGCGCTCGCGCTCGCGCTGCGCGAATTGGGTGGCGGCGGCGAGAAACTGTTGGGAGTTGGCGGTAAGCACCTCGCCGCAGCGCAGCAGGCCAACGCAGCGTTACTCGAGTCGAGAACGTTGCCGGCCTCGCAGCGCTACACGGGCGTGGTGTGGGACCATCTCGATCTAGCGTCGCTGGCTCCTGAGGTTCGTCGGCTTGCCAACCGCAGCATCTTCGTGCTCTCAGGACTTCTCGGGGTCGTCACCGTTGGTGATCGGACGCCCGAGTACCGATTGAAAATGGGTGCCAGCCTCGCACCGTTCGGTGTGCTCAGCACCTGGTGGCGCACCGAGCTATCAGGCGCGCTCAACGACGCACTAGCCAAACGTGTGGTCATCGACCTCTTGCCAAATGAACACCGGGCCGCGTGGATCCCTACCCCAGAGCGCTACCGCGAAGGTGTTCGCGTCGTCTTTATCGAGCGAGACGGCAAGATGGCCGGTCACGATGCAAAGGCGGCCAAAGGCGAACTTGTCCGACATCTGCTCATCACCGGCGGCGACGCAATCGACGCGCTGCAGAGCTGGCGCAACGACCGCTTCGATCTCGACATCACCACGCTGATCTGACGGCACCGGCGCAGCTTCAGCTCGTGGAACCTGCCGCAACAGTTTCGAGCCATTCGTTGAGTTGATCGAGTGCGCCGCCCGTAGAGGCGTACATGCGTTTTTGTGCGTCCCAAGATCTCGTCGAGGTCAACATCCGCGCCGCAAGATCGGGTCGATCGCGCAGCGCACCCAGCGGCACTCGCTGGATGCGAATCGTGAACACGATGGCGTCGCTTCGAGCGAGACGGCGCAATGTTTGGCGTTCGCTGCGAATCCACATTGGTGAACCGTCAGCTTCGATCACAATCCGCGAGTGTGTCGCGCCAACGTTCGCCAATCCCCCTCGCTCGGGCAAGTGCAGCTCACGAGTTGGCGTGACGATCCAGTTGCGCCTCCACACCGGGCGGTCGACGGAGAGCCGATCGTGAAAGCGGTCGACCTT
>JANLPV010000151.1:0-62738 GCA_031367435.1 Actinomycetes bacterium
ATTGCGGTCAAGCCATCCTGTGCGCCCAGGCGCAAGACGGCCCGCTCGATCGTGTAAGGCAGCTCCCAGTTCTGGTATCTCGCAATCTCGGGATCGTTGCGGTACGCGGCGACCGATTCGGCGTCGTCGCTGCGAAGGAAACGGACCTGAAGGCGCGACGTCGCGAACAACACGGTGGCAGTTTGCCACGGTCCGTCACCGTCGTCGGGTGTCAACTCGACCCGTCGACGCGCATGTCCGTGATGGGTAGAGGAGAGCGCTGGGGAGGCACAGTCGCCCATCGAACCGTGCTCGGGCGTCACCTACCGGCACTTCGGGGACGATCGAAGCTTGAGGACCGAGCTGTGTTGCTCAACGAACGCCTCGACGGCCGCTGCGACCGGCGCCTCCGAGGTCTGCTCGACGCCGGGGATCCTTGAGGCGAGGTCCGCACCGACTGGGACGCCAAGGAAGTGTCCGTTCGATCTACGATCGCGGTCTGAGCATGTGCGGCCGAGTGCACCGTATCGGCGGATGGAGTGGAGATGGCCAAGCTGATCTATGCGGCGATCGCCTCGCTTGACGGGTACGTCGAGGACGAGGAGGGCAAGTTCGACTGGTCGGCGCCAGATGAGGAGCTGCACGCGTTCGTCAACGACCTCGAGCGGCCGATGGGCACGTACCTGTACGGGCGCCGGATGTACGAGACGATGGTGTTCTGGGAGACCGCGAGCATCGAGGCCGATGAGCCGGCGGTGATCTTGGACTACGCGGGGATCTGGCGGGCAGCTGAGAAGATCGTGTACTCACGGACGCTTCAGGCGGCATCCAGCGCGAGGACGCGGATCGAGCGCGAGTTCGATCGAGACGCCGTTCGGCGGCTCAAGCAGTCCTCGGGGGCCGACATCGCAATAGGGGGTGCCGAGCTCGCCGGCCACGCAATCCGCGCGGGGCTGGTCGACGAGTGCCATCTGTTCCTGTGCCCGATCGTGGTCGGAGGCGGCAAGCGCGCCCTGCCCGACAACGTCCACGCGCAACTCGAACTCCTCGATGAACGCCGATTCCAAAACGGCTTCGTTCATCTCCATTACCGCGTATGCGTCTGACCGCACCGAAGTAGAGCAGCGCGGGAGCCGGTGGCAAACGTTGCCTAGTCCTTTGGTGTCATGTCGTAGGTGATCCACGCTGTGCGCGTCGCGAGCTGGTCGTAGACGGAACGAGCGCGGTAGTTGTCGTCGGCTGTGGTCCACCGAACAGTGGTCCAACGCCGTTCGAGCGCGAGGCGGTTGATCTCGGCAAACAAGGCCTCGACCGCGCCGGTGCCGCGCGTCGCTGGCTCGACATACAGGTCATCGAGATATCCGCAGACGACGCCGCGCAAGGGTCGCACCCATTCCCTGAGGTGAGCGAGCCCTTGGGGCTCACCCGCCTCCGACCCGTCGGCGTTGAGCGGAACCGCAACGAGCGCTTCGACCTTGCGTTCGTGGTGAATCCAGGCCCAGATCTGCTCCTGGTGCTCATCGGATGTCGGCCAATGGTAGAAGTCTGCGTAGCCGCGAAACAGGCGTGTCCAGGCTGCAAACTCGTCAGGCCGTACGTGCCGCACAGTCCACTGGATCAACGCTCACTCCTCGTACACGTCCGGCTAGTTACACGTCCGGCTAGCGAAGCAACCGTACCTAGGTACGGGACGTGGCCGCCACCGAATACCTAACGAGGTGTTCCTAAATGCCGAGATTCATGATCGACACCGCGTGTGGTCGGCGCGGTCTGATACGCGAGGTTCCAAACACGGCGCAGCATTATCGATCGTTGAGTCCCTTGCCATCGAAGATGCGTTGCACACATCTTTCAACGCGAGACGCGCGAGTTGCCGACTGCTTCGGCGCGGAGAAATGGAACACGTATCCCCGCTGACGACCGGGTGTCAGCGCGTGAAAGGCAGCCTTCAAGGATGGATTTTCATCCAACCTTTGCTGCAACTCCTCAGGGACTGCGAGGTCTGCGCGTTCCACACGTGCCACGTTGAGGCCCGCTCTTTCCACGTCTATCGCGTGAGAAACGAATGCCCGCAACAGTGATTTTCGCTCGACGATCTCCCCAACGCTGGTGAACCTCATCTGACGCCCGACGTGGGTATTCACACCAGTCTTCACAAGGACGCTGTCTGGATCGGTGAGTAGAACGCCCTTGAAGAACAAGACCGCGCAGTAGTCCCTGAACCCCTGCAATATGACGACGTTGGCGCCCTGCGACGCGTAACACGGCTTACCCCACTTCAGTTCCTCGGACAGCCCGCAGTCCAAAATGATTCCGCGCAGGTTCTCCATTTCGTCGCGCCACTTGGTGAGCGAGCCGAGATAGACGTCTACCTTCGGATTCGTTGTCGCTTTCGTCATCTCAGCACCACAGCTCTTGATGATGGCACGCTCGCAGTAGATGGGGCGGAACGTTCGAGGCCAGCGTGATTGAGCGCCCGCACTAATGTCCACCGGATGCAGAAAACAAGTTCGAGCCGGCTGGTCGTCGGAATTCTTATTCTTGCCTCAATCGGTGGATGTGGGTCCGATCCGTCGGATATGCCTGCAGTGGTGAGCGACTCGTCGCCATCGGCAACGGCCGTAGTGGGCGCGGCAGCGGCCGCAGCGTCGTCACGCGACGCGTTGGCGGTTGTCGACCTACGCGACGCGCCGCAAGGCGACGCGAGCTATCCGACAGTCGAAGTTGGTGCCGGCGACAACACGTTCGGCGCCAATGCCGCGATCCGTGTACGGCCAGGGACCGAAGTCAAGTGGACAAACACTGGCCGCAACGCGCACGACGTCATACCCCTCGAACCCGCGAAGCAGTTCGGTGTCGGGCCACAGGCCTTTGCGGCTGGCGCAGTGCATGAGTTCACGTTCGCCGAGCCTGGCATCTATGAGTACTTCTGCGATATCCACGGCTCGAAGGACAAGGGCATGGTCGGCACGGTGGTCGTCGGCGACGTCGACTACACGCCCGGCTCGGCAAACGCAGCGGCTGACTCGGCGCCGAAACTGACGGGCACGATCAAAGTGCCGGCAGACGTTCCCACCATCCAGGCAGCTATTGATCGGGCCGCGCCTGGCGCGCTGGTGCTCATCGCCCCCGGCGTGTATCACGAAGCAGTCGAGGTGACGACGCCAGAGATCGTGATCCGCGGCGAGGATCGCAACACCACCGTGCTCGACGGCGAGTTCAAACTCTCCAACGGATTCAAGGTGCTGTCCGACGGCGTGGCCATCGAGAACATCACGTCGAAGAACTACGCTGTGAACGGCTTCTTCTGGACCGGCGTCAGTGGCTATCGAGGTTCGTATCTCACTGCTGTGAACAACGGCGATTACGGTATTTACGCCTTCGACTCGGTGCACGGACAGTTCGATCACTCATACGCGTCCGGAAGTCCGGACTCTGGTTTCTACATCGGTCAATGCGAGCACTGCGACGCGGTGGTCACCGATGTTGTCGCTGAGTACAACGAACTCGGTTTCTCGGGCACAAATTCGAGCGAGGTGGCGATTGTCAACTCGTTGTGGCAGAACAACCGCGCCGGCATTGTGCCGAACAGTCTCGACAGCGAGAAGTATCCGCCCGTCGCCCGAGTGAACGTGATTGGCAACACCGTTCGCAACAACAACAACGGCGACGCATCGCAGGCAAAGAACTCAGCGTTCGACGCAGTGTTCGGTGTCGGCATCGTGATTCCCGGGGGTCTCGACTCGAACATCGAGCGCAACTTCGTGTCTGGTCAACTCAACGCGGGTATAGCTGTGGCACCAAATCCGGGGCCGCCGTATTGGGCATCGTTTGGTAACAGAATTCTGGACAACGTCATTCGGAACTCTGCACCTGGAGGTTTCGATCTGGCCTCGCTACTCCCCGAGGACGGGCCAAGTTGTTTCCAAGGAAACGACTTCAAGACGAGTGCCCCGCTCAACATCGAAAAGGTGTTCCCCTGCACAGGCACGCCAGCGGCACTCGACACGCTCAAGGGTCGCGCCGACTTGGCGCCGTATCTCGATACGTCGAAGAACCCGAAGGGTAAGCCGTACCAGGAACAGCCCGAGCCAGCCGCGCAGCCGAACATGCCCGATGCATTGACCGCGCCAGCGGTTCCTGCGAAGGCCGGTGTGGTGCCGTTGAAGATCGACCTCGCCGCCATCAAGGTGCCCACGCCCTAATGGGCGGAGACCGGTCGAAGTGACAGGCTGGTCTCGCGGGGTGATGCACGCGATTTCGGTGAGACGTAACACCCCTTCTCTATGGTTCTCGCATGGCAGATGATCTCCAAGTCGCGTTGGCCAAGCTGACGGGTCGACCCGATAGCACCTTCCGACCTGGTCAGCGTGAGGCGATTGAGGCACTCGCTCTGCGTCGCGAGCGTGTGCTCCTTGTGCAACGCACTGGCTGGGGTAAGAGTGCTGTCTACTTCCTCGCGACGAGACTGCTGAGGGATGCTGGCCTTGGCCCGACGCTGTTGGTTTCGCCGTTGCTCGCGCTGATGCGTAATCAGCTCGAGGCGGCCGAACGTCTTGGGCTGCGGGCGTACACGATCAACTCGTCGGCCCAGCTTTCGGTCAGCGAGCTCGTCGACTTGTTGAATTCTGATTCGGTCGACCTGTTGTTGATTTCACCCGAGCGCCTTGCCAATCCCGAGTTCGCCGACCGGGTGATGCCCCTTGTTGGGCGCCGCCCTGGTTTGTTCGTGATCGACGAAGCGCATTGCATTTCCGATTGGGGCCACGACTTTCGTCCCGACTATCGCCGCCTCGGTCAGATGATCGCTGGATTGCCTGGCAGCTTTCCGGTCCTCGGTTGCACGGCCACCGCCAACGATCGCGTCGTCACCGACGTTGCCGAGCAGTTAGGTGTCGGCATCAACGTGCTGCGCGGTCCGTTGACTCGCGAGGGCTTGTCACTGCAGGTGATCGACCTTCCCCAAGCGGCCGAACGACTGGCATGGCTCGACCGATACCTCGAAGAACTACCCGGTTCCGGCATCGTGTATTGCTTGACCGTCGGCGACGCCGAACGCGTGACCGATTGGCTGCGGCAGAAGGGCCAAAAGGTTCTCGCGTACTCGGCAGCGTTGGGCGACGATCTTCGGCTCGAGGCCGAGGCGGCGCTGCAGGCAAACGAAATCAAAGCGCTAGTTGCCACGGTTGCGTTGGGTATGGGTTACGACAAGCCCGATCTCGGCTTTGTTGTCCACTACCAATCGCCGGGTTCGCCGGTTGCCTACTATCAGCAGGTTGGCCGGGCCGGTCGAGCTCTTGACGCGTCGGTGGCGGTGTTGCTTCGCGGTGATGACGACGAGGCAATCCAGGACTGGTTCATCGAGCGCGCGTTTCCTGACGAGGTAAACGCGAACGCTGTCGTCGATGTGTTCGATCAATCGATGGGTCCAGTAACGCTCGGTTCGATTGAACGCGAAGTCAACCTGAAGCGCGGCGTTCTCGACCTCGTACTCAAGCAGCTCACGGTTGAGGGTGTGCTCAAACGGCTGAAAGGCCAGACCTACGAACGAACATTCAAACCGTGGCAATACCCGCGTCAACGTGTCACCGAAGTCACCGCTGCCCGACGTGTGGAGCAACAGCAAATGCGCGACTACGCGGGACCGATCAACTGTCGGATGCACTTCCTCACGCAGCTGCTCGATGACAGCACTTCGCAGCCGTGCGGTGTGTGCGATGCCTGCGCGACACCGCTCTTTCGCGATGAACTCGGCGACGAACGCATCGAAGCCGCCCAGTACTTCTTACGACGAGGCTTCCTCACGATCGAACCAAGGAAGAAACTCATCGGTCAAGGCCTGCCGCAGCACTTGCAGTTGCAACCGGGGCGAGCGTTGTGCCGTTGGGGCGATCAGGGCTGGGGATCGCTGGTCGAGACAGGCAAACACTCCCATGGGCGATTCGATGATCGTCTCATTCGCGCCCTGGCAGACATGGTTCGCGGGTGGGCACCCAATCCGTTTCCAACGTGGGTGGCGTTCGTCCCGTCGCAACGACACCCCGGCTTGGTCGCCGATCTTGCCGGCCGATTCGCGGCCGAGTTGGGTCTGCCAGTACGTGGAATTATCGCGAAGGTTCGTCAGACACCACCGCAGAAGTCGATGCAGAACAGCGCCCACCAGTACGCCAACGTCAATGCAGCGTTCTCGATCGTCGATACGCCACCGGGCGGTCCCGTGTTTCTAGTCGACGACCTTGTCGATTCGAAGTGGACCCTCACCGAGGTCGGTCGTCTGCTGCGCGAGCACGGGTCTGGGTTCGTGTACCCCCTTGCCCTCGCATCGACGATGGGGCGAGACTCATGATTGTGTCCGATGTCCAGCTCGCCTCGTTGCTGCTCACCAATCGGCTGGTAGACGTCGGAGTCAAATCATACGCAGCCGCCGAGTATTGGGACCTCATCGCCCGAATCCCTGATCTTGCGCTGCTGATCGGTGCGTCGGTTCGCGAGGTCGAACAACGAGCGAACGTCACCGAAGCCGAAGCGGAACGCATCGCCGGATTGCTCGACGCTGCGTCAGCGTTCGCGTTCGAGCGAGAGCGCCTGGAAGAAGAAGGCATCGTGGTCGTCTCTAATTTTGACGACCGATTTCCGCAGCGTCTTATCGAACGGCTCGGCCGCGCATGTCCCACGTTCCTCACCGTCGCCGGCCCGCTTGAGTGGCTCGCCCAAGGCGGGCTTGGTGTCGTCGGTTCGCGCGACGCGTCCGCTGACGCGCTTGAGGTCGCACGATCCGCGGCCGGCGTTGCGGTCGCTGCAGGCATCCCGGTGATCAGCGGTCTCGCACGCGGTATCGATCAAGCGTCGATGGCCGGGGCACTCGACATCGGTGGAGCGGTGGTGGGTGTGCCCGCTGAAGGGCTCCGCAAGGTCTCCAAGAGCCCAGAGGTCCGCCGTCGAGTACATGACGGCGAGCTCTGCATCGCGAGCCCATATGCGCCCGACGCCAGGTTCACGCCCGGCAATGCAATGGGCCGCAACAAGGTGGTCTACGGCCTCGCCGACATCACACTCGTTGTCTGCTCCGACAACGGATCAGGCGGCACATGGGAAGGCGCAAAAGAAGCGCTTCGTCGCGGCTTCGGCCCCGTAGCGGTGTGGGACGGCGCTGGTGCCGGACCCGGCAACGAACCACTCACCAAACTCGGCGGACAAGCCGTGCAAGACGTCTCCAAGGTTCTTGACGTGCCAGCAGCAACGCCACTCGTCGCAGTTGATTCGCAAGAGTCGCTCTTCTGATTTCGGAACGGCCGCTTGCAATACCGAGCCGCTTGGCCGACCGCCAGTTACCCCAACTGACCCAGCCGCACGGAAAGCGGAGCCGGCGGTAGGGGACATGGGGTCAGTCGATCTTGACGGTGCGCCACCTGATGTCCTCGGCGTCGAGGATCTCTGGTAGGACACCTCGGGCCGTTTCAATCGACAACAGCATCGTGGCGCCAAGCACGAGTCCGGTTGCCGCAGCTTCGAGGTTCAAGAGGTTGAGCCGCGGGTGGCGCTCGGACAGCTCGGCCATCACTGGAACCATCGACCGCGGGTCGGGGAGACCAATAGTCCCGGGCGGCGACAGCAAGCTCCGTATCGCCGTCGCCTGGTGAGGGGCATCGAGACCGAGAAATGGGCCCGAGAGGTGTCCCCCTGCTCCGCCGACGGCGGCACGACAGGCCCGATAGTAAAAATACGTCGTGGTGTAGCGCTCGCCCTCCTCGTCGAGGCCGATGAGGAGGTCTTCGATCAGGAGCCGGTCATCGAGGATGATCGTGGGGACGGGGGCCACCTACTGATCGGCCAGGTCTGGGTCCCCGATGCTGGCGAGGCCGACCTCGTAGCGGTCTCGGAGCACGTGGCGGAGTTCGCGGCGTGCGGTCTGCATGCCGCCAGGGACGATCAGGGCGGCATCGCCGAGATCGATGATCCCTACTTCGCCACCGTGTTCGATGCCCCACCGGTGGCGAAGCTCGGCAGGCAGATTGGTCTGGCCACGGTGGGACACCTTGACCGTTGAGGTACCGGACATGCTTGCATTGTACAGAAAGCTGAACTACAAAGCGTCGCTCAGAGCACCAGTCGCCCGCAGAACCCCGTCCCCGATGGATCGGCATGCCATGCTCGCGGCGATGGTCGCCCATCACTCTCGGCGTTCAAGTGGCCATTGGCGGGCAGGCCCAGTTGGCCACCATTGGGCAGATTCGCCTGTCCGCCAACAGCGTACGAACGCGCTCGTTCGCAAGCGCCCGACTCGGCCATCTTTCGCGAGGTGCTGACCCGTTTCTATCTTCGAGCCGGCCCTCGTGAAGGCGAGAAAGTACCTCTCCGAAGGGCTCTACGTCGACCCATCTGACGCCACCGCGCCGGCTGCTCTCGAGCGGCTACAGGCGACCGAAACATCGACAACGCACGGCTGACGAACGACTCAGAGCACCCGCGTCAACACCTTGTGCGACATGCCCTTGAGGGCCTATCGCAAGCGAATCTCAGCGTGTTACCGTGCCGATCTGGGGAAAGGCGGGACGTCGGCATGACACGGTGGATCGGTACGCGTATACATGTGGTCGTTGCGGTCATTGCGGCCGCACTCACGTTTGGTGCCGCGCCTCAGATCGCCGCGTCATCGGGACCTCCGATCTTCGTCGGCGGCTTCGAGGTGCCCACGAGCCTCGACCAACTCGTTGGCACCGGCATCTCATCCCCGGCAACTGACTCGTTGGGCAACCTCTACTTCGTCTACAACCGTGCCGGCGTGGACGTCCACATTCTCAAGGCCACACCTGCCGGAGCGGTAAGCGTCTACGTCGGCAACGGCCAGATCGGTTTCTCAGGCGATGGCGGTCAGGCAACTGCCGCGCAGGTGAATGTTCCATCGAAACTCACCTTCGATGCAAGCAACAACCTTTACTTCAAGGACGACGCACGAATTCGCAAAGTCACTCCTTTGGGTGTGATCACCACGATCGCCGGCAACGGTACGAGCGGCGCTCCCCTCGGCGGCAACGGCGACGCAGGGCCAGCCACCGCGGCTGCGTTGGGCAACGTGGCTGACATTGCTACCGATGGCCTCGGCAACGTGTACTTCACCGAGAGTGCGTTCTTTATATCAGGCCTCGTCCGCAAGATCTCGTCGTCGGGAATCCTGTCGAATGTGGTCGGCTCAACGACCTTCAACGGTCTCGCTCCCATTCTGTGCTCGAACCTCACGCCATCAGCCACGGGTGCCCTCTTCAATTCCGTCGGGGCGCTGACGACTGATTCGTCGAACAACGTCTATGCGACCATCGTGTGTGGCCCTTCACCAACCGAATCCCGGGTGCTCAAGATCACGCCAGCCGGGGTGTCGTCGGTATTCGCTGGCGGTGGGGTCGGCGCGCCGATCGACGCCAACGCGGCGACATCAGCATCGTTCTCGAGCATCACCAATCTGTCGCGCGGCCCGGCCGACGACATCTACCTCACAAACGGAATAACCGGTCAACTCCTCAAGGTCAACCAGGCCGGAGTGATGTCGCTCATCACAAGCGCACCAGTTACCTGCTTGATCGCCGACGGAACCACGGCAGCGAACCTCTGTGTCACAGAGTTCGCGACGCTGGCATCGGGACAGGTATATGTCATCGCGACGAATGGCTTCGGGAACAACGTGCTCGGTCTTCTTTCCGCTGGCATCTTCGCGCTGTTGAGCGCGTCGCTCCCGGTTGCGGATGGCGCAGTCGCAACTCACGTACCCATGCCAACGATGTCTGCTCTCGCGGCTCAACCCGATGGCACGTTGTTCTATGCGGCCGGCGCGTTTGCCAACGTGCGCTCGATCACACCGGCTGGCAATCTCGGCACCAAGGCCGGCAATGGCACGATCGCCACAACGACCTATGGCGGCGCCGCCACAGCAACAAGTGTCTACGGGATCTACGGGATGCACGTTGACAGCGCCGGCAATCTCTATCTCGTCAATAGGCTCGCGCCGGGGGTCGACAAAGTGGCCGCCAACGGCACGCTGCAACACTTCGCTGGCGATGGCACATTCGGCAACGGCCCCGACGGAGGTCAAGCCGCGAGCACTCCCATTAATCCAGTTGCGGTTACCAGTGATGCGGGCGGCAACGTGTTCATCGCCGGACGCTCAACGGTGACCTGTGGCGTACCACCCAACACCAACGTGTGCTTCTTCAACGTGGTGCGCAAAGTTGACAACCTCGGTGCGATCAGCACGGTGTATTCAGCTCCCGGCGGACTACTTGCCGACCTCGCAATGGCGCCCGGCGGTTCGATCGTTCTTTCCGAAGCAACAACTGCAGCACAGCTTCTGCGACTCGACCCCGGCACTCAGACAACAACGCCGATTAGCTTCCCCGGCTACAGCGGCAGCGGTCACGTAGTCGTCGATCCCGCGGGATCGATCTTCGTCTCCGACCTCTCATCGATTTTGAAGATGACCCCTGACGGCACAATCAGCACGATCGACTCGCTTGGCGCGAACCTCGGTGTGCAGGCGCAATTGCCCCCGAGTCTGGCCATCGATGGCGAAGGCAACCTCTACGCCACCGGTGCCGAACGAATCCTCAAGTACCCGGGAGTAGCGGCCCCCGATGTCGCGCACACTCTGTTTGCAATCGACGACTCCACATATGTCATCAAGAATGTGGCGACCGACATTGATGTCAAGGCGAACGACGTCGATCTCCTAAGTCTCGTAGCGCTGCTCGGTAGTCCCACCGTCACGGTTCTTCCGTCGCCCCTTCTTCCGTTGCATGGTGTCGCATCCGTCGGCGGCGGCAGAATCCGTTACGCGCCCAATGTCGATTACGTCGGACCGGACTCACTCACGTACTCGGTCTGCGACACCGTGGCGGTCAGCTCGTGTGACACCGCCACCGTCACCATCAAGGTGCTCGATCAGAGCGCTGGAACTACCGCCTCCACGGTCGTTGCCGGTGTGCCGATTGTCCCAACGCCCGCGGCCGATCCTGCCAACGGCGCGACCGCAACGCAGGTCTCGCTGCCACCATTGGTTGGCTTGGCATCTGACCAATCGGGTCAACTGTTCTTCTCGATGGAGTCGTATTTCAAGGTTCATTTGATCAGTGCCGGCTTGATAGGAACGAAGGCCGGCAACGGAGTACGCGGTTTTGCTGGTCTCGGCGGGCCGCGTTTGAATGCGTCAGTTCCTGGGTCGACACGGCTGCATGTGAGCTCAACCGGCGAACTGTATGTGGTGGGGGCGAACCAAGTCACCAAGGTCGATAGTTCCGGCAACCTCGTTCTTGTAGCGGGTGATGGCACGCCGGGCTACGTGACCCCCGGCCCGTCGACGCCGGCCACCAGTATCGGGATGCAACCCGTGGCGGTAACTACCACGCCCACAGGCGAGGTCTACATCGCTGCCAACCGTTTCATCAAATACGAGGTCGGTCTGATCCTCAAGGTCGACCTGAGTGGCAACATCTCAGAGGTCTTCACCACGCCGATCACTCAGTTCGGCGATGTGGCAGTGACCGATGTGGCGCTTGGTCCCGACGGCACCCTTGTTGTTGCAACGACTGGCGGTAACTTCGGATTGCTGCACGTCAATCCAGCGACGCACGCGTCAACCACGATTCCATTCCCACCGGGACTCGGCCAAGATGCTCAGGTCGCCGTCGATCCGGTCGGCAACATCTTCGTCGCGACGCGCACTGCCGTTTCGAAGATCGCCCTCAATGGACTCGTCATCCAGATCGATCCCACGTTTTCGAAAAAGGTCGACATCGCCATCGACGGTCAGCAGAATCTCTACGTCCTTCGCGATGACCGCATTGTGAAGTACGCGGCCAACGCGGCGCTGCCGGTAGTTGTGGCCGCGGTGCACGATGCGGTGGCTGTGCCCGCCGGTGGCAGCGTCGATATCAACGTGAGAGCCAATGACACAGTCAGCACCAGCTTCCTGACCAACCCAGCGGTGACAAGCGCGCCAGCGCACGGCACCACGTCGGTCTTGGGCACGGGCCTGATCCGTTACACGCCAACGGTAGGCACGTTCGGCATCGACACATTCAGCTACACCGTCTGTTCGTTCGCCGCCTCATTGGTCTGTGGAACTGCGACAGTGACGGTGGTAGTCGTCGCCCCAACCGTCATTGCCCGCGCCGACGTCGCAACGCTGACGGCAGGGAGTTCTGTCGATATCGCCGTGCAGTCAAACGACACCGTCAGCGCGGGAGCGCTCCGCCTGCCAACGGTGGTTACCGCCCCGGCGCATGGCAGCGCGGCACCACTACTGTCCGGTCACATTCTCTACACACCATCCGTCGGATATAGCGGGCCGGACTCGTTCGTGTACGCCGACTGCGCGACGCTGACACCATCGGTGTGTGTGCAGGCCGCGGTAAACATCACGGTCAACACGCTGCAGATGGTGGCACCGCTCGCGCCCGTCCGTTTGTTCGACACACGAACCAGCGAACCCCAAGGCGCGATCACGATCAACAAACAAAAATACGGTGGCGCCGGCAACATCCTCAAAGTAAAAATCACCGGCACAGCCAACGTCCCAACCACCGGCGTCGGTGCCGTCTCACTCAACGTCACCGTCGTCGACCCAATCGGCAGCGGCTTCGTCACCGTGTTCCCCTGCGGCACACAACCCACCGCATCAAACCTCAACTACACCATCGGCCAAGTCATACCCAACGCCGTCATCGCACCAGTCTCACCAACCGGCGAAGTCTGCTTCTTCTCATCCGTCGACACCGACCTCATCGCCGACGTCAACGGCTGGTTCAGCACATAGCTACGGTGTTGCTCACAACCCACTGAGCGAGTCGCCCAAGGGTCGCGTGTACTGTCGCTGAGTGACCCATGGACTTACGGCTGATGACATTCCTGTTGCGCACACTCCCCCACGTGGCTACGGCTCAACTTTTCCGCCACTGATTCTCGGCGGGTGTGACGAACCATTGAGTGCCGGAGCTCCAGATCTGCGCGGCGTGTGGAAGGTGCTGCACGCCGAACGCGGTGGACAACCCGTGCCGGACGGCGACCGCCTCCTCAGCTACACAGAGCGCATCGAGCAATGCGGTAATCGCATTGTTGATTGCGGAGGCGGCACGATCGCCGACGCCCGCGCTGATGGCAGCGAAGCGAACGGTGTGCACGACCTGTCTGCGTTTGACTACACGACACCTATCCACGTGATCGCGTCGTTCGAAGACGGCGTGTTCGTGCTGAGGCCCGTGGGCATGCCGGGCATCGAGGTGACGCGCCGACTCGACGCCGATGGTCACATGATTTGGACTCGCCCCGACATGGGTGGGATCAAGGTCACACTCGAACGGGTCAGCGACCCGATCTAAGCGTTGCGGCGGTGTCCCGCGACGTCAGTACTCGCCCTTGATCACGAAATACGAACCACGAATGGTTCCGGCAAGTTTGGACTTCTGTCGTGCGAACTTGAATCGCGATTCCAGCTCGGCGGGGATGTCCATCCCATCGGAGAGCTTGAACCCAACGGCGCGTTTCTTCGCGTCCTCGAGTGTGTACATCACATTGATCGACAGACCACTCTCGTAGAACACGTACGCCATCTTGATGTTCTCGACTTGAAATTCAGTCGCCTCGAGCGGGCGAGACGCGATCACGATGTCGCGGTCTTCCTTCAAGATGCGGTGTACCCATTCGATGGTCTTGCGAGCTTTGCTCGCCGGCTCCACCGTGAAGACATGGTCGTACTTGTTCTTGAAGTAGCGCGCCTCATTTGCGCGAAGGCCCGCAAGCGCGGGGGCCATCGGCGACGACTCCAGACCTTCGGTCGAGACGGTTACAAAGTCAACTGGACGAGACATGACGCAACTTTATGCGCCGCTGGAGCATGGCGTGGACGCCTGCATTGACGACGTCAGGGGTTGAGACTGTTCACCCAGTCGCGCAACGTGTCGACATACAGCTCCGGCTCTGTGCCGTGCATCGAGTGGCCGACGTCTGGATGCGACCGGTACGTGACGGAGACGCCCGCGCGTGTGAGCAGATGCTGAGCGCGTTGGGCTTGTTGATCTGACATCGCGCCGAACAGGAACCCGTTCTCGTCGTTTGTGGCGCGCATGTGGTGCGTCAGTAACACGGCAGGCACCTTCACATTCAGCAGCATCCGCTCGTGATCGCACCACGCCGCGATCGAGCCCGTCCAGAACGACCGACCCCACTCAGGGTCGTACTCCTTGAGGTTCTGGGGTGGTTCGTCCGGCACAGGAATGAAGCGCATGTGTTCGGGGAGTTGTTCCGCTGCTCCCTCGCGCATGGCGTCCCACGCGCCGATCGACCATTGGTCACCGAGGTAGGTGCTCCAGAGGTGGAACAACGGCCCGATGCTCTGCCGGATGCCCGGCCCGACGGCCGGACGAACCTCGGAGGAAAACAGCGGCGGGTCCTCGTACACCGCGGCGATGATCTGGCCGGGTTTCGCGCACGCGGAAAGCCACGCCGCCAGCACCCCGCCAGAGGAGAGCCCGCTCACCAGAGTGGGTCGGCCGATGACGACGTCGATGAAGCGAACGAGGTCGTTGCCCATGTTGTCGAGCGTGTAACGGCCCGGTGTGCGAGTGGTGCGGCCCTGACCACGCAGATCTACGGCAAACACCTGGAAGTGTTCGGCGAGCAGTGGCATGACCAGTTCGTAGCCCCAGCACGACTCTGTTTGGCCGGGGATGAGCAGCACCGCCGGCGACGACGGGTCGCCGAGCGTCGCATAATTCATCTGCACTTCGCCGAGGTCGACGGTTTGTTCGGCGATGTCATGATCGACATACGTGGCGTCGGGGTTGTGCGGGCCGTAGCGGCCGCGGTGGCTCGTCATGCGTTGTGCTCCTCGTGCGGCGGCGGATCGATCTGTGGTGGTTGGTCGAGGCTCTCTTGTCGACGGTCACCATCTATGCCGGCCGTGCCGCGGGTTGAAACAACTCCACGGGATTGCCGGAAGGGTCGTTAAGTACGATCTGCGCGCCACCAGGGCCGGTCACGATGTCGCTGCGAAACTCGACACCGGCTTCTCGAAGGCGGGCAGTCTCGGTGTGGATGTCATCGACGATGAGATGTATTCGATTCCATCCGCCAGCGTGAGGGAGTTGCCCATCGGGCATCGGGCGACCGGCGGAGCTCGCGGGTCCGCTCAGCAGCAGTCGCAGATTTCCACGTACGACATCGGCGAAGGCTGGAGGAAAGCTCGTCATCTCCGTGAAGCCGAGATGCGTTGTGTAGAACTTGAGTGCTGCATCGACGTCGTTGACGAGGTAGCGCACACTCACGAGATCGTCAGACATAGCGCGTGTGCTCCTTGATTGATTCGTTGTCGATGAGTGAGATCAAGCACCCGTTCGAGACTCTACGGCCACCGCGACGTTGCGAACGGCCCTCAAGCTGGCAGGCGCGACACGGGGCAAAGCGTGCTGCAACCTCGGTTCCGACCGCGGCACCGACCATTGTGCCGAGTGTCGATACTCACCTAATCTCACTACCCATGAGTGATGACAAACCAACACCCACCACGATGTCCAACATCGGCGTCGCCATGTTCGCTGTCGCCGACCAGGACGCGGCACTCGCCTTCTATACCGGCAAGCTCGGTTTCGAGGTGCGGTCTGACACGCGCTTTGGAGAGCACGGCGAGTATCGCTGGCTTGAGGTGGCACCACCCGGATCGCACGCGCGGCTGGCGCTGAGCCCGCCAATGGGCGGTCCCCCCGGTGGAGGCTCAATCGGCGTGGAGACCCCGGATGTTCTCGGCGAGCACAAACGGTTGAGTGAGATCGGTGGCATCGACCTCGATCCGGAGCCGATGCGCACCCCCGGCGCGCCGCTGCTGTTCATGATGCGAGATCCAGACGGCAACAACATCGCCGTCGTCGAGGCAATGAGCTAACACGGTTTCGATGTCGGACCTCCCGAAGATCGGGGCCCCGGCGTCGCGTGCCCTGGCTTCAATCGGCGTAACTCAGCTCGAGCAGTTATCTGAGCGAAGCGGAACCGAGTTACTCGCTCTTCACGGATTCGGCCCTCGCGCACTGCGCCTCCTCATCGAGGCACTCGCGGCTCATGACCTGTCGATGAGGTCCTAACTTCTCAGGCTGCGGTGGCTGCGGGCTGACGTGATGGTCGAACCGCGACCACGCCTGCAGCACACACCAGCGCGGCGAGTCCGCCGAGGGCGAACGGCACTCGCGGCGAGGAGATCTGGATCACCCATCCCATGAGCAGCGCACCGATTGGTGTGCTGCCGAACCACGCCATTTGGTGGAGGGCCATGACTCGTCCCTGCATCGCGGGCTCGGTGGCCTGCTGCACGACGACCGTATTCACCGATTGGAACGATGCCGACGCGAAGCCCAGCACGATGCTCATCGCGACGAACGACCAGAAGCCCGGCATGACCGACAGAACAAGGCACGCTGCGGCGAACCCCGTGAGCGCGATCGCCAGGGTCCGAGTGGGGTGGGGCTTGATACCAGCGATGTAGATGCCACCGATGATCGACCCAATCGCGCTGACACTCATCGCCAAACCAACTGACCCGGCGCCACGGCCGAACCCGAAACGCACCATCGATGGGAACGTCGTTTGGAAGTTCAACGCCACAGTGCCAACGACTGCCATGACGAGCAATGGCCGAGCCACATCGGGATGGGTACGCACGTACGCGAACCCCTCGCGAAGTTTGCCCTTCGCTCGCCCAGCCAGCGGCCGGGCGACGAGTTCACTCGAGTGCAGCGCGACGAGCGCAATGATGACAACGAGATACGAGGCGGCGTTGATGAAGAACCCGACCTTGATACCCACGAGCGCAATTAGCGCTCCGGCCATCGCTGGCCCGATGAGCCGCGAGATCGAGTTGATCGTGCCGTTCGCCGCGACCGCGTTTGGGAGTAACTCCGGTCCGACGAGTTGGAACAAGATGGCCTGCATCGCGGGACGTTCGAGGGCGAGGACGAGGCCGAGCATCATCGTCAGCGCGTAGATCCACCAGATCGTGATGTGCCCGGTAGCGACCACGATTCCGAACGCCAATGCCAGCATCCCGGAAACGGCCGACGTCATGATGAGCAAGCGGCGGTTATCGATACGGTCGACGAGCACGCCTGCTGGTGCGCCGAGCACAAGCATCGGCAAGAACTGCAGCGCCACTGCGATGCCGAGTTTGTCACTGCGGTTGGTGAGCTCGAGCACCAACCATGTGACAGCGAGTGACTGTGCCCACGATCCGATGCTGGAGATGGTCTGTCCGATGAAGTACAGCCGAAAGTTTCGATTGCCGAACGCCGCGAAGCGGCCGGAGGCGGTCGAGTTCGTCTCGCCCACCACCTTCGTTCGAGTTCGGTGCCGGTTCATGGGGATTACTTTGACAGCACTTGTCGCGTCTGACAATATCCTTTGCCATGTTGGCAAAGGGAACTGACGAACCGATCGACACGAGGGTGCGTAGGCGGCTGCGCGAACTCCGCACCGAGCAGGGATTGACGCTGCAACAGGTGAGCGAACGTGCGCACATCGATATCTCGATGCTCAGCCGCCTCGAATCCGGCAAACGTCGCATCTCGCTCGAGCACATTCCCAACCTGGCGGCAGCGCTGGGCGTCAGCGCCGATGACCTGCTCGGTGGCGCGCCACCGGCCGACCCGCGCGTGCGCCACAAGCCGGCGACGTACGACAACTTGACGGTCTGGCCGCTCACAAACCGCGGTCGTTCCGGTGGGCTGAATCTGGTCAGAGTCCGCATCAGCGCGAAGCGACGCAAGCCGCCGGAAACGCTGCGCGTGCACGACGGTCACGATTGGATGTACGTCGTCAGTGGTCGTATGCGGCTGTTGCTCGGCGAGCAAGACCTCGTCATTGAGGAGGGCGAAGCGGTGGAGTTCAGCACGCTGACGCCCCATTGGTTCGGGGCGGTCGACGGACCTGTCGAACTGATCGCCGTGTTCGGTCCTCACGGAGAACGCACTCATCTCCATCAGTAGACGAGTCGGCAACCCCGACCTGAAGAGACGCGTGCGTCAGAGAATGCTGAGGCTGCGCGCTGCCTGTACCGCAGCCTTGCGGTCGGAGACGCCGAGCTTGCGAAAGATCGCGCTGCAGTGGGTCTTCACGGTATTCAGCGACACGAAGAGCTCCGACGCGATCTCGCGCTGCGACATCTGCGTCGGCAGGTAGCGCAGCACCGCGAGCTCGCGCTCGGTCAGCTGCTCAATGAGCTCGGTACTGGGCAGCGGCGAGCCCTTGTCGATGCGATGGCGTGCTTCGGCTCGCACGAGCGCGCGGCCCGCTATGCCGGGATCGACACAACGGTCGATGATCGAACGGGCCTCGACCAGAAATGCTGCACCGGCTTCGTCGCCAAGGCCCGCGAGCACGTCACCTGCGACAGTGAGCACGAACGCACGGCCCAAGTCGGTGGTTGCCCGGCGCGCTAACTCCACTGCGTGCACGGCATCAGCGCGCGATTGCTCGGAGTCGGTGCAGGCTCGTGCGCGAACTGCGAACGTGGGTGCCACACCGTGGTAGCCCGACAGTCCGAAGGACTGTGCAGTCGACAGCGCGGTCATCGCTGCAGTGTGCGCGGTAGCGATGTTGCCGTCTTCGAGTTCGCTGATGGCCATCGAGACGAGTGCCATGGTGTGTGCGGTGAAGCGCTGTTCATGCGTCGCCCTCGCGACGGCTACGCCGAGCGCTTCGCGCGCTTCAACCGCGAGCCCGGCCCACGTGTATGCCGCGCCGACAGCGGTCGCGAGTTCGGCGGGACGAACCGGTAGCTCGCCCGTCGCCGTGACCGCCCGCGCCAGCTCCAACGCACTTGCCACATCTCCGCGGCCAAGCGCGACGTTGATGCGCAACGGCATAGCGAGCATCCGGTCAAAGGACGGGGGTGCGAGAACCAACGAAGTATCGAGCCAATGCTGAGCTGTCGCGTAACGACCGCTGAGGTACTCGCACCATCCCCACAACAGCGCGCACACCGTGTCCTCTGACGCGACAGCACCGATCTGTTCGAGCAATCGTTGCAACGTGCGGATCTGTCCCTGACCCAGTAGGTCAGAGCCGACGAAACGCATCAGCTCCATTGCACCGATGACGTCGCCAGCGGCGAGCCGGTGGGTGACGGCTTGACCATGCTCTCCCTGGGTCTCGAACCATGCCGCGGCCCGCGCGTGCAGCACCGGAAGTCGTTCGGGGAACGTGCGCTTCGCTTCCAACACGAGTAGGTCGCGGAGCAGATGGTGATATCGGAACCACTCCCCTGAACTGTCGAGGCGCACAATCAGCTGATTGCTGGAGGCCACATCGATCAACCAACGCGACCCGGTCGATGACGCAGTGACCGCGTCGACCAGCGAACCGTTGAACCGATCGAGCACCGACATCTCCAGCATCCGCTGGCGGTCGTCGGGCTCCATCGTGGCGAGCAGTTCGTCGCCGAGATAGCTGACGACCAGTTGGTCGTCACCCCGAAATGCGTGCACGAACTCGTCCGGGTCGGATGCTCGTTCCAATGAAAGGCCAGCCAACACCAGGCCGGCAGCCCAACCCTCGGTGCGCGCACAGAGGTCATCGAACGACGCCGACGTGATCGTCTCACCAACAGCACCCAACAGCGTGGCCGCTTCACTGGTGGCGAAACGCAGATCGTTGGCGCGCACCTCGCTGACTCTGTTGCGCACGCGCATGCGGCCGAGGCGGAAGGGCGGGTCGACACGGGTGGAGATGACGATCATCAACTGCGACGGGCACAGGTCGATCAAGCGCTCGATGCCGCGATGCACGGTGTTGTCGTTGATGAGGTGATAGTCGTCGATCACCACGACGAGGCGCTCGCTGTCGTCGACGAGTTCATTCACCATCGCGGGCACGATCACGCGATCGTCACCAGCCGAGCCGACGACAAGCGGCGCCAGAAGAGTGCCGACCACGGGGCGCTGGCGAGCGATGGCCGCTACGAGTGACGACCAGAATCGGGCGGGGTCGGAGTCGATGTCTTCCACCTGCAGCCAGGCCACCTGCTCGGGTCGCCGCGCCGCCCATGATGCGAGCATCGTGGATTTCCCCGAACCTGCCGGAGCGCTTGCCAGCACCAACGCCACCTGGCGGGCGAGGGCGTCGTCGAGCGTGACGTCCAGCCGGTTGCGCTCAACCAAGCGAGTGGGCAATCCCGGTGGTTGCAGCTTCGTGGCCGCCATCCGCATCTCACCGTCACCTGCCACGACGAGACCATACCGTTGGATGTTTCACCCGGGTGAGATGGCGGGTGGGGTGAGGCGCAGTCACACGGCTCCATGAGACCGTGAGGACATGTCAGAACCGACCAACTTCGAGATCGTCATCAGGGGCCGGGCCAACGCCCGTCTGCTGCGACCACTGCTCGACGACTTCACCTTCTTGCACCCCGCCGACGGCAACACCTGCCTCATCGGTGTGGTGCGCGACGCAGCACACCTTCACGGTGTGGTGTCGCATCTGACGTCGGTGAACGTCGAGCTGATCTCGATCAGGCCGATCGACGTACCCGTCGTGGGGCGTTCGCTCCCCGAATTCATCCCCACCCAAACCGAATGGAGCACCAACTCATGATCACCGTCTACAACCTCACAAAGCACTACGGCAACCGCGTCGCCGTCAGCGACATGACCTTCAATGTCGCCGCCGGCCGAGTCACCGGATTCGTCGGCCCGAACGGTGCCGGCAAGTCAACAACCATGCGGATGATGGTCGGCCTCACCCGGCCCGACCATGGCGACGTGCGCTACCACGGCGTCAGCTACACCCGGCTGCAGCACCCCACTCGGGTGGTCGGCTCGGTGCTCGACGCAGGTGCCATGCACCCCGGTCGCACCGCTCGGAACCACCTTCAGGCGATGGCTGCGCTCAGCAGCATCCCGGCCCGGCGCGTCGACGAGGTGCTGCACGAGGTAGGCCTCGACACCGCTGCCGATCAGCGGGCCGGCGGATTCTCGCTGGGTATGCGTCAGCGTCTCGCCCTTGCGGGCGCCCTACTCGGCGAGCCCGAAGTGTTGCTGCTCGACGAACCGTCGAACGGGCTCGACCCCGACGGCATCCGCTGGCTGCGTAACTCGCTGAGCGACTTCGCTGCCCAAGGCGGCACGGTGTTCGTGTCGAGCCACCTCATCGGCGAGTTGGCGATGTTCGCCGATGACCTCGTGGTGGTTGGGGGCGGCAAGTTGCTGACCGCCGAGCCGGTCGCCGTCACGCTCGCCCGAGGTGAGACCACCGTGGTCGTGCGCACAGCCGACACCATTGAGTTCGCCCGGCTGCTCGCCCGCCACGACATCAACGTGAGCGTCGATGGCGACCGCATCACTGCGACAGGCACCACCCTCGCCGCTGTCTCGCAGCTCGCCTTCGACCATCGCATTCAAGTGGTGGAGATCACCGAGGCCTCACGTTCGCTCGAGGAGATTCTGCTCGACATGACCGGTGCCACTGCCGAGTTCGCCGCCGCCTAATCCATCCGTTCGACCACACACAACCCCACGCACAAGACCACTGACCACTTCCACTTACCGCTTTCCACTTACCACTCATCACTTACCCATCATCACTAACCCAAAGGATTCACCATGACCACCATGACCACTTCCCTCTTCGACTCCACCGAACTACGGCCCGCCACGCGGCTCGTCACCCGAACCCGTCAGCACGATCTCAACGCCGTGCCCGCAGCCATCACCAGCGAATGGATCAAGCTGCGTTCGCTCCGCTCGAACCGTGCCATCTTCGGCCTCGCCGTCGTCGCCGGCGTCGTGATGTCGTGGGTGCTGGCCACCTTCGTGAAGACCGACCCCTACGAACACAAGCCGTTCACCGTCGCCAACAGCATCATGGCGGGGACGTGGCTCACCACCGTGCTGGCCGTCATCGTCGGCATCTTGATGTACACATCGGAGGTGCAGCACGGCACGATCGCCAACACCATCGCTGCGCAGCCGGCGCGTTGGGTATCGGTAGCCGCCAAGGCCACTGTTGCCGCGGGCTTCGGTCTCGCTATGGGCTTGGCCGGCATCATCGCTGCGTTCGTGAGCGCTGTGGCCAGCGGGATGGAGATGGGCGACACCTCAGGCTTTGCTGCAACCATTTCGTGGGGGCTGGTACTCACCACCCTCGCCGCCGTGCTCGGCGTAGGCACCGGCATGATCATCCGTCATAGCTCCGCAGCCGTGTCGACTGCGCTGGTGTGGACGTTCGTGCTGGAGAACCTGATCCGCAGCATGGCGCCAGCGAAGTTCTCTCGCCTATTGCCGTTCAGCGCAGCGAACGGCCTGCTCTCGATCCGGTCCGCCGGCGACACCGCCAGGACCTTGGCCGCTGCACTAAGCAGCACCCAGGACGCGTTCCTGTTCGGTGGCTACACAGTCGCCGCCATCGCCGCCGGCACGGTGATGTTGTACCGCCGCGACGCTGAGTGAGCGCTCGATGATGTCGCCACATCGACATCGTGGACGGTGCCGGTGTATCGGTAACGCATCACCCTGGGTACCTGAACCTCACGAGATCGACGAGGTCGGGAACGAGAGGATCGGGCATGAAAGAGTTGTCGAAGCGGGCGACAGAATGAAACGGCGTCTGCTCGCTTTCGATCTCGATGGAACGCTTGCCGTGACGAAGTCGCCGATAGCCGATCTCATGGCAGTACGCCTCGGCGAAGTTCTTCAGCTGTTCGATGTGTGCGTCATCTCCGGCGGCGCATTCGAACAATTCAAGACGCAACTCATCGACCGGCTTCATGTCGATCCCCAGAGCATGGCGAGGCTGCACATCATGCCGACGACCGGCACGAAGTACTTCCGCTTAGGTGCCGACACGAACGATTGGGTGCTGCAGTTCGAGGAAGATCTGCCACGCGACAAGCGCGATGAGATTATCAAGGTGCTGACCGCCGGTGCGAAAGCTCTGGGTTATTGGGAGGCCCATCCAACGGGCGACATCATTGACGACCGCGGTAGCCAGATCACCTTCTCAGCGCTTGGCCAGCGGGCGCCGACCCAGAAGAAATATGACTGGGATCCTGATGGCGTCAAAAAGCGAGCGTTGCGCGATTACGCAGCGCAACGCTTGCCCGACCTTGAGGTGCACACCGGCGGCACCACGTCAGTTGATGTGACGAATGTCGGTATCGACAAGGCCTACGGGATGCGCAAGCTGATGACGGCGACGAGCTTGTGTTGCAGCGACATTCTGTTCTTCGGCGATCAACTTGAACCCGGCGGCAACGACTATCCGGTGAAGGCGATGGGAGTGGACACGATCGCGGTGCGATGTTGGGAGGAGACCGCTGTCGCGCTCGAAGGAATCGTCAGGGTCGCGTGACGCGTCTACCATCTGGCGGAACGTGCGTCCCCGGTGTTTACAACGGTAGATGCATTACCTGACGACGACCACGCGCCAGCTCACGGACGGCCATCCGGTTATCGGCAGACCTCTCCATGTCGAGTCCGACTCGGTCGTTCGACACGTTCGAATTCGGTGTAGTCGACGCCAAACCCCGTTCGGAAGACTCGTCGGACGGCTCGGCGGACGGCTCGGCGTTCTCGGCCTTACCAATCCACCGGGTCCCGACCGATGCGCGAAGCTCATGACCCTCTTGCACAAATTGTCCTACGCTCGGGGCATCGTTGGCGAGCAGCGCGCTGGACCAGCGTTCGACAACGTCAGCCGTACGGATGCTCATTGGCGAGGTGGGGTCCGGTTCGATCTCTCGTTCGTTCACGGACGCTGGTACCCAGGGTCAACGCGCCCGCAAACCTAGTTTTGCGGAACCTTTGGAATTTGGAGACGGCTGCGGAACTGGTATCCGATCCGTTGCTCATTTGAGCAGCGAAGAACATCGTTAGCGAAATTGGAGAAGCGACCTTCCGACAGTGCACAATGCCATCTTCACGCACACACACGCAACGAGTCGCCGAGGGGCAAACAATGAGTGAGACATCTGCATGGAACGCGTTCAATAACGCTGTTATCGATGAGCTCCGCGCCAATGAGGGCAACGTGCGCGGCGGGTTTGCCGGAGCACCCATGATCTTGATCACGCACACCGGCACCAAGAGCGGCGACGAACGCAACCGGCTGTTCCGTGCTCAGGCCGACCTGATGCCGAACTTCGACGAGTACGCAACAAAGACCACCCGGGTTATTCCTGTGGTCGCCATCGAACGGGCCTAACGCAACTGGGCTACGGGGCTCCGGGGTCCGGTTGTCTTTTGGAGAATCTGATCACGAGGCGAACCACCGCAACACGATGATCGGCTCGCGTCACCCGAACGAGGTTGGGCGGCGTCTGTCTGAGAACAGCACGTCGCCTGGAAGCGGAGCATGATGATGACCGACCTCGCCCGAACCCGAATCCGAACCGAAACACGAACTCGCACCCCCGCCCGTGCGCCGACGTCGGTGTTCACGGCGGTTGCTATCGGCATGATCAGCGGATGCGCGCTCGGCATAATCGCTCGCGCATGGATGCGGCTGATCTCTAAAGACCCCGAGTTCACATGGAGCGGAACCATTTTCATCGTCGCCGGCTTCACGGTCTTCGGGCTTGCGCAGTCGCTCGTCGCCGTCGCTCGTCAGAGAGTGCGTAGAAGACTGCCACTGACGATCATCAGAATGTTCGGGGCCATTGCGATGCTCCCGCTGTTCGTTGCCGCGGGTTCGTTGATGTTCCCGACGGTCCTCGGCTGCGGGCTCGCGGTTGCTCGCACGGGGTGGCACCCTTTGGTGCGCGCCCTGTGTCTGCTGGTGGCCGCCGGGCCGGTGGTGTTCGTCGGCTCCGACCTCGTTGGTTCATTCGGTTGGTCGCTTCACGCCCTCGTCGGGTTTGTCCTGATGCTCGCGGTGTATGCAACCATCATTCGGGCCACCCGGTTCACGTTCTCCGCTCGGCCCGTGACGGCGTGAACGAGCTGTTACGGCGTCGGCTCGGCTGGGTTCGAACCGGGCACGGGCGCAGGGTCAATCCGCAGAATCCAGGTGCCGGGTCCGAGGGGAGGCATTGACATTGACGACGTCGAGGCCGTCGAAGCAGCCGGAGATTCGACCGGTGCGTCGTCGAGCCGTTTGTTGCTCGACAGCAGACGGCCAATGATCGGCAGCGCGATCACGTTCGCTGCATGGAGAACGCCCATGATCAACAAGATGCCCCCGATGCGCGCCATCTCGTGCTGAAGCTGCGCGCCGGTTGACGTGACCCATGATCGGGGTTCGACGAACGTGACGGTGAACATCACAAAGGACGCGAAGATCAAGTAGTACGCAACGTCGGTCAGCACGAGATAGCTCTTGCCGGTTCTCGGGTTGGCTCTGAACACGTCGGCCGCGTACGAGCGGCCGAAGCGTTTGATGAACGGGCCAAGCCCAATCGCAAGCGCGACGAGCACGATGTTGGTGATCAGTTCGATGACCCACCACGGCATGGCAAACCTCCTGTTGTCGAAATCGGAAAGAGCGAGCGCGAGTGCGGTGTTCGCAGTGAGGAAGGCGAGGATCGACCATGCAAGCCGCCATCGGTAACGGCGCCGCACCCTCTGGTCGTCGAGGCTTCGCGCGACGCGTGCGAACAGATCGGGGTTCTCCGCGGCCGACGCGCGAACCTCGGCAAAGGCGGCGAAGAGTCGTTGTTCGAGATCGATCGCATTCATGGCTCACCAAGCGCCGCATTGAGTGCGAGCATGGCACGACGTAGGTGAGTCTTCACCGAGTTCATCGACACGCCCAAGGTCGATGCGATCCGCTCGATCGGATACTCCTCTAAGTAGCGAAGCGTGATGCAGTCACGTTGCCGCCCCGGAAGCCTACGCACCGCATCGAGAACGCGTTCGTGCTCCTCAGATCGCACAAGCCGATCAGTGGGATCGTGGCCAACATCAACGTCAACGTCTCGGCCGGCAGCGGCGTGGTGACGAAGCGAGACGAGACCACGGCGGTTGTGATCACGAGCGAGGTTCAACACGATGGAACGCAAATATGCCGGCGCGCGTTCGACGTCGTTGATCCGACCAGCGTGGCGGGCGAGGCGCAGGAATGCCTCTTGCACAATGTCTTCAGCCGCGTCGCGGTCATCGACGAACAAACGAGCCAGTCGCACCAGCGAGCGCCCCTCGGTCTGGAACAAGCGAACCACGAGCTGCTCGGCCTCGACGGTGATCGGCTCACCGTGCAACCGGGCCGCCGCTATTGCAAACACGAACGGCGGCGCGCTCCATGCGCGGCTTGGGGCAACGATCACGTGCATTGTGACTCAGCCGATCACGATCCGAGGGAGCGCGGGTTGCGCGTGGTTACGCATGCCACCAGCGTGGCACGTACTCGGGTGGTGTCACGACGAGCAGGTCGCCTGAGACCGACTACACGCTGCGCCGAGACTTCCGCCATGCTCGGACAGACGATTGACACCTTCATCCGGGTGACACGAAGAGATTCCTTAATCGCAGTTGGCCACCCGTCAGTCAGCTTCGTCGGTCCGTGAAACGCCGACGAACTCACGCGCCCGTGTCGGGGCTCCAGGGTCCTGGTGCTTTTGGAGATCTGTCAACAGGAGGTGACGACGTGTCAAGTGGCGATGACAGATCTCGCACGGGTGTCCCCAGGGAGCAGCCTCGTCATCAGAATCTGATCGCAAGTCCGTGCGATTACCGCGCCGCGATGTGACCGGCTAGATACGCGGCGTCGTGCCATACGCCCCAGATGAACGGCGATGCCCGTCGCGATAACCAGGGCAACCCCAAGAAGTAGATGCCTGGCACGTCAGAGACGCCCTTGCGATGCAGCGGCCGACCGGCCGTATCGAAGGTGTCTGCCTTGAGCCAGCTGAAATCGGTCGTAAAGCCAGTTGCCCACACGATCGAGGTGATGCCGGCATCGGCCAGGTTCAGTGCGAGGAGCGGATCGGCCACGCATGCCGGAAGTGGGTCGAACGTGCGCGCATCTGGTTCGACGGGGAAGTCGAGTCCGTTGCTGGCGACGTAGGCATCAGCGGCGTCGAGCAGCGAGAGGTAGTGCGCGTCGCCACCGGCAATGTTGCGCTCGAGGTCGGGCGCAATGTGCATCACGCCATCCGCGAACGGTCCGGCCCGGCCGACGAGCGTCATCCCGCGCGCAGCAAAACGACGGAAGTCCACGGTGTGTCCGCCGTGCGCGCCGCTGACCGCAATGGTGACATGTTCCATGCCCGGTTTGGTCGTCGTCGCATCCCACATCCCCAGAACCCCGAGCCACCAACAGAAGTCCTTGCCGCGGTATCGCAACGGAGGTCGATCATGCGGGCCGACCGAGAGGTACACGCGCTTTCCCGCGCGCAGAATTTCATCGGCGATCTGCGCGCCAGATGAGCCCGCGCCGACAACCAGCACCGCTCCCTCGGGCAGCTGATCGGGATTGCGGTAGTCAGCGGAGTGGATCTGCATCACCCCCGTTTCCTCGGGCACGACGGCAGGGATGAGCGGGAGTTGGAACGGTCCGGTCGCGACCACAACATTGGTCGCCTCGATCACACCGTCGGAGGTTTCGACGCGAAAGCCCGATCGGTCGGCCTTGTGTTCCACCGACATCACCTCGACGCCGCAACGGACTGGTGCGTCGATCTGTTGTGCGTACGCTTCGAAGTACTCCACGATTCTGTCCTTGGTAGCAAAGCTGTCGGGATCGATGTCCGCAAAGCTCATGTTCGGAAACCGGTCGTGCCATGCCGGACCGTTGGCAACGAGAGAGTCCCAGCGTTCGCTCCGCCAACGCTCCACAATCCGGTTCCGCTCGACAACGAGGTGGCCAACACCGTGTTCGCTCAGATGCTCGCTCATTGCCAAGCCGGCTTGGCCACCGCCGACGATGAGCGTGTTGACGACTTCAATTGACATGTGACGTCCTATTCGATCGATGAGTTGCGGGCGATGGCAATGGGTCGGCCATCGACGATGACCGTCGACAACATGTCGTCGGCGAGTCCGAGGAACAGTTCGTTCGGATGAGGGCAGTCGACGACAATCGCATCGCCGCGCTTGCCGACATCGAGTGAGCCTCGGCGGGACTGTACGCCAAGGCTGTACGCAGCGTTGAGAGTGGCACCAACAATCGCCTCGGCCGGAGTGATGCGGAACCATGGCGCGGCCATCGTCATCGTCGAGAGCAACGACGTCGCGTGGATCGAGCTGCAGTAGTCGGTGGACACCGCGAGTGGTACACCGGTGTCGATGAGCCGACGCGCGTTAGCGCGCCGATCGGTCATGTAGATCAGCTCCGCTACGGGCAACACCACGGCGATCGTGTCGGTCGAGCCGACCGCGTCGATCTCGCTGTCAGCGGTATAGGTCAGATGCTCCGCCGATACTGCGCCGGCCGCGCACGCGGTGCGCCAACCAAGCGATGGCTTCCACGCGTCGGCATGCACACGGGTGCGCAGCCCCAGCGCGTGACTACGCGAGATGATGCGCGTCGCCTGCTCGGGAGTGAACAGCCCATCCTCCACTGTGACGTCTTGAAAATCGGCGATTCCCTGGGCCACGACGCGTTCGGTCATCTCGCCGGCGACCAGATTCGTGTATGCCTCGCCCGGGTCGGCATCGGACAGGTCACGCGGCACAACGTGCGCGCCCAAAAACGTGATCACAAGTTCGATCGGGCTTGCGGCTCGTGCCCGTTGCAACAGCTCGAGTTGGTGCAGCTCGGTCTCCACCGTCAATCCGTAGCCGGACTTCACTTCCGCGCAGGTGACTCCGCCGCGCACCATGCGGATGAGGGTGTTGTGTAGCCGCTCGAGTAGTTCATCGTCAGTCGCGGAACGGGTTGCGACAACGCTTGACCAGATCCCTCCACCGCGTGCGGCCACCTCGGCAAGGCTTGCCCCGGCGAGTCGTTCTGCGTATTCATCGTGCCGATCACCACCGAACAGTGGGTGCGAGTGGCAGTCGATCAGACCAGGGAGCACCGTCTTGCCTGAGGCATCGATCGTCAACACGTCGTCGCTGGCCCACTCGCGAAGCAGCTCAGCGGTCGGGCCAACGGCGCAGATGATGCCGTCACGAATGATCACCGCTGCATCGTGCACAATGTCGAGCTCGCCCTGTGTGCGGCCCGCCCGAGCACGGCCGTCGTCGGCAACCACCACAACGCTGGATGCGTTGATGAGGTTGAGATCTCTAGCCATCACGACGGCGAGGCACTACTGGATCTGACGGCGATGACGTCGATCTCCATCAGCCACTCGGGTTGCGCGAGGCCCGACACAACCACGCCCGTGGACACCGGGTAGACGCCCTTCAGCCATCGTCCGATCACTTGGTATACGGGTTCGCGAAAGCGTGGGTCGGTGAGGTAAATCGTGATCTTGACGATGTGTTCCAATGTGGCACCGCACTCGTCGAGCAGCGCCTTGACGTTGCTCATCGCTTGTTCTGCCTGCGCGGCAGCGTCACCGCGCCCGACCAAGTTGCCGTTGAAATCGGTGCCAACCTGACCGCGCATGTAGATCGTGTCGCCGGCGATGACTGCTTGGCACAGGTCGTTGTCGAGCGATTGGTTGGGGTAGGTCGCCTTCGTGTTGAAGGGACGAATTCTGGTGTGGATCACCGTGGGTCCCCCAGTGCGAACGCGAGTGCCGTGACGGCAACTTCTACGGATGTCATGTCGGCGATCTTGCGCTAGTCAGATACCACGAGTCAAACGCAGTCGGACCGCCGTGCGTCGGTACTGGTGACCGCGACTAAGCGGATTCGCTAAGGTGGCCCCATGATCACCGGCGAAATCTTGGCGATGTTGCGGAGGCGAGCGGGCCGCACTCAGGCCGAAGTGGCCGAGACCATCGGCATTCCCGCGTCAGTGCTGAGCGCGTACGAACGCGGACGGCGCCAGCCAAGTCTGGCGAACGCATCACGCATCATCGATGCGCTCGGATACTCGGTGAAATTCGACTTCGTGCTCGACCCCGCCGAGCAAGCCCGGCGACTGCACGATGTACTCGAACTCGCAGAGGCTCTGCCGTACCAACCACGCCCTCTTGCATCGGCTCGACGATGACCTCGTCGTCGATCGGGCTCGTCGATCGCATCGTTGCTATCTGTGAGTCGCTCGACAGATCGGGGATTCCCTGGGCGCTTGGTGGTGCGCTTGCACTGGCGTACGCGACGAACGAACCACGCGGTACTCGCGATATCGACGTGAACGTGTTCGCTGGCTCGACGAACGCACGAGCGGTGTTCGACGCGCTGCCGGCCGGTGTCGCATTCACCGACGCCGATGTTGTCGAAGCTGGCGAAAGCGATCAGGTGCGCCTGTGGTGGGACGCGACGCCGATCGATGTGTTCTTCGCAGCCGAACCGTTTCATTTCGAGGTAGCCACACGTTGTCGCGTCGTTCCGTTCGAAGATCGCCAAATCAGAGTCTTGGCGGCAGAGGATCTCGCTGTGTTCAAAGCTCTGTTCGACCGCACCAAAGACTGGGCCGACATCGAAGCGATGATCGACAGCAACGCCATCGATCTACAGATTGCCGCCGAACGACTCGGCGGTTTGCTCGGCAACGACCCACGGGTTGAGCGGTTACGAACGCTCACGGTCGACTAGAGCTAGCGATGTGACATCTGGCAACTACTCGAGGCCGAGTCGGTCGGCGATCGCTTGTGGGCCGATCACGGTGAGGCCGGCGATGGCGCGGCTCACGCCGACGTACAGCAACGCGTCGGTCACGTTGTCCGTTGCGGTGGCGGCGAGCATGACGTAATCAAACTCGAGACCCTTCACCCGATGCACGTTCTCACAGATGATCGCCGCCTGCTCGCGGCCTTCCCACGGCACAAGCGCGAGGTCTTCGCGTAAGCGGTCGCGCAGTTGCGTAGAGAATGTTGCAACAAGCACCCGTGGTGCCTCGTGCCCCTCGAAGTCAACGATGCGGTCAATCTCCTCACCGACGATTGCGCAGTTCGTACGCATTGTCCCGTGCCTGCGACAGGGGCTGGGGCTCCAGTGGTTTGCCGTCGCTGCACCACAGACCTCCACGAATCTTGGCGCTGTGACCTTTCACTTCGATGACAGCAACACCTTCACGTTCGTGGGCGATGACGATGTCTATCTGCCGATCGCGTTGCCCGGTGAGACCCACATTGGGGATCACGAGCCAACCATCAGAGAGTCGATCGCGTAACGACTCGACCACCGGACGCTCAGCGTCATTTGCAAGAAGCGACATCGGGAAATCATCGGGAACCAACAGACCCATGGCTGCGAGTCTCCCACGCCAGCGATTGCCGACGAGTCGTTCCAGGTACGTCCCTGAAGCGTTCGCGGGCGAACGAGCAACTACGGGAGTCAGCCGGCGTTTCGAGCGGGCCCGACGCGTTGCCGCACGAGTGCGAGAACGGCGGCCGTCATGACGCGGGGATTAAACGGTCAGCAGTGAGGGTCCGCTCGCCACTCCATCTGTACGCCGTGAGTGGTCCGCCGAGAGCAGCGCTGTGATCTACGCACGCGGTGTATTCACTGACGTCACGATGTTCCCACTGTCGCCAGTAGTGACCGAACACGACAGGAATGCGTGCGTCATATGGCAAAACCGGCGGATGTTCGAGCGGACGGTCCAGAAGTGGCCGGCGGTCCGAGGGCACTTCGCACGCCTGCGCATACGTACTCGCAGTCGGATCCCACCACCGAAAGCGGGCCCGGTCCCGAACATGGTGGCCGTGGTCGACGAAGGTGATTCCATCCGGGAGTGAGATCTCGGGACCCTTGCACAGGTGCTCGACCCACTGCTGTACTTTTGAGCCCTGCACGCTGCTCGACACCATCAATGCGTCGTCGACATACGGGTTGCCGTCGAGCGCGTCCATCGCGCTCTGGTCCCAACAGGCATGCACGACACGCAGCCCGTCGGTCTCTAGCCACAGCGGCATCGATCGGAACCAGTCGATCACATCTTCATGATCCCCCGACCCGAAGCCGAACGCTGCGATGAACTCCTCGTGCTGCCCGTTGTTCTTGGTCCCATGGCGGCGCAGGTACTCGCCAGGCGCGTCGGGATCACCCATCGCATATGCGATCGCGTTGTACTCATGATTTCCCATCACGACCCGCGCGTCGCCATTGCCAACCATTGAGCGCACGATGGCGACTGTCTCGCGTTGCCCTTTGCCACGGTCGATCAGGTCGCCGACGAATATCGCCCGCCTGCGACGCTGTGGGTGACGATACCCATCGCCCTCATCGACGTAGCCGAGCAAGGTGAGTAACCGGGTCAGCTTGCCCGACTCACCGTGAACGTCACCGATCACGTCGAACCCTTCTTCCATCACGATGTCATCATGGTGCGCAACGGACATCTGCATCCCTCTCCATCGTTGCGGGTTTGCCTGCACACGCCCGCTGACTCACAACGTTACGCGACGCTCAGCGCTCTCCGAACGAGAGGGTGACGACGTTCGGCGGCGAGACCTGCGAGATGTACGAGCGAGTAGCGCGTCCCTGATAGCGATAGCTCTACGGACCATCGCCGCGAGTCGGTTCCCACCGTGTGACACACGACCCGGCAAACGAGGAATAGCTCACGCCGGCTCGACGCTGCACACACCATGGCTCGTTACCTCATGCATGTCCGTACCCCTATGTCCCCCGCCAAGGCGTTTGCCTACATGGCTGATCTCAACAACTTCGCCGAGTGGGACCCCGGCGTCGACCACGTCAACCAAGTGAAAGGCAGCGGAGGCGGACCCGATGCTTCGTTCGATGTCGCCGTCAAAGCATTCGGCCGTTCGATCTCGCTCCGCTACGACACCACCACGTACGACGCTCCAACTACGGTCGTTGCGTTCGCCGAGAGCAGAGTGCTCACGTCGCTCGACACCATCACCGTCACGCCTGACGGTTCGGGCTCGATCGTCACTTACGACGCCGTGTTACGGCTGAAGGGCCCACTCGGCTTGGCCGATCCGTTGCTCGGTCTCAGCTTCAAAAAGATCGGCGACCGTGCCGGTGCCGGGCTCGTCACCGCCCTTGCCGGTGAGCGCGTTCTGGAGCCTGCGGCGTGACTGTTCGCAGCATTGCAGATGCATTGATCGAGGTGCCGATCATCACGAGCTTCACCAACATCGGATATGAGGTTCGCAAGCGTCTCGCCGGCTGGTCGTCGCTCGACGACTACAACCTCACCGGTCGTGTCATCGTGCTCACCGGTGCAACCTCCGGGCTCGGTTACGCAGCGGCAAAGCAGTTGGCGAAATGTGGCGCGACACTCGTACTGGTCGGCCGCAATTCCGATCGCAACCAAGGTGTCGTCGCCGAGTTGATCGAAGCAACCGGCAATACATCGATCACCCAAGTGCCCGCCGACATGGGTGACCTCGATCAGGTGCGCGCACTCGCCGCTCGAGTGCTGGCCGATCATGATCGACTCGACGTGCTCATCCACAATGCCGGTGCGCTCACACCCGAGCGGCACGTGACACCCGATGGCACGGAGGCCACGGTTGCCAGTCAGGTCGTCGGCCCGTTCTTGTTGACCACCTTGCTGCTTGATCGTCTCGCCGCCTCTGCTCCGTCGAGGGTGATCACCATGTCGTCGGGCGGGATGTACGCCGCCGGGCTGACCGTGTCGCAGCTGCAGATGACACCCGCAAAGTACAACGGCACCGAACAATACGCTCGCGCCAAACGCGCACAGGTGACTCTCAACGAGATGTGCGCCGATCGATTTCGAGACTCCGGCGTCCGGTTCCACGCGATGCATCCGGGGTGGGCTGACACGCCCGGCGTCGACGCGTCGCTGCCAACATTTTCGAAGGTGATGGGTCCGCTTCTGCGCACACCCGAACAGGGTGCCGACACATTGGTCTGGCTTGCGGCCGACGATGGCGAGCCGCTCGACTCAAACGGCCTCTTCTGGCTCGACCGTCGGCCGCGCTCTCTCCACAAACTGCCCAGCACGAAACGCTCCGACACGGCCGACCGTCGCCAACAACTGTGGGAATGGGTGCACACCACCACAGGAGAACGCTTGCACTCGGTCTGAGTAACGGGGCGTTCAATTGGACAAGTCGCAGAGCGCCCATTGTCTCGGTGAGCGTGTGCATCATCGCAACGCCGCGGGGCATGCCCGTTTCAGTCATCTCGCCCGTGGGTACTGAGTCGGCGAAGGGGGTATCGATGCCTGACAGAGACGTTATTGAGAATACGGGTGCGGTTCATCGCCGTGACCTTGCACGGTTGCTGCGAGTTCTGCTTGCGGTCGTCGTGGTGGTCGCTTTGGTACTTGTCGGTATCGACAACCGAAGCAAGGTGCGAATCGGTTACGTGTTCGGCCACGCTCAAGCGCCCGTGTGGGTAGTGATCGTGGGTTCGGCGCTGGCCGGCATGATCATCGCCGCCCTTGCCAGGAGCAACCGCCGCTAGAGGTCACCGCTGTGGCGGGTGGAATTCCATGAAGAGGATCGTGGCGTCGTCGCTGAGGCCGCCATCTGAGAACTCGATGATGCTGTCGGCGAGGTGCCGGACGGTGTCGCGTGCGGGCATCTCCTCCAGTGATGCTCGTACCAGGAAATCGGCAAGGCGATCGTCACCGAAGAACAAGCGGTCCGACGATCGCGCTTCCGAAATGCCGTCGGTATAAAAGAGCACCCGATCGCCGCTCTGGAGTATGTGCTCGGCCACCTCAACGACCGGCCCGCCGAGACCCATCGGTTGCGATGGCTTGCAGAGCAGCTGTCCGCCGTAGGTGCCATTGCGCACAATCATCGGCAGGACGTGACCGGCGTTGATCCACCTGAGGGTGCCGGTATGTAGGTCAAGCGTGCCGATGATTCCCGTCACGTAATAGCAGTCTCCGAACTGCGCCGAGATCGACGAGTCAGCGATCTCGTAGGCGGTGATCAGGTCCCGACGCGCACGGCGCGAGTTCCGGAGACTGTTGATCGCAGCGGCTGCCATCAGTACAGCGGACATACCGTGGCCGACGGCGTCGACGATTGCGAAGTCGACTCGGCTCTGGTCGAACGCGTAGTCGAACGAGTCTCCGCCGATGTCGTACGCGGGCTCAAGGATGCCACTGATCGCGACCTGTTCTGTCGCGCACGTCAACGGCGGCAGAAGGTCCCATTGCACCTCCGCTGCGGCCGACAACGGCTCGGACCGGCGAGCCCGAGCCGATGTATCGGTGTAGCGGCTCTTGACGATCCATGACATCACGAACAGAGCGATCAGCGGGTCGAGCAGTTCGGGCACTTCACCGTCCCACTCGGTGAACTCGAGTTCCAGCACGCCGATCCGACTCGACCCCTCGGTCAATGGAGCCAACACCACAGTCGGTTGCGATTCGTGTATCTGGAGCTTGCCGCTCATGAACACCCGTCCGATCAGCGTTCCGGCGACGTTCTGCGCAGCCCCTACACGCCCAGTTGCATCGATGTGTTGCAACGTCCGGAGCGAGTAGTCCGCCACATGGAACCGCACCGCCTGTGCTGGCAGGAGCTCACACATCAGATCGAGGAGTTCGAACACGTCTGTCGGCGGCATGTGAGTCGACAGCTCCAGCATGCGCGTGACGCCACTTTCGATTGGGTTCGACACACAATCCTCCCGATCTACCGGCACCGCCAAACCCTAACTGCGGCCTGTCCGTTCGTACGGTCAGGTTCGGATGCGATGCGGAAGCGTTACAACTCCCAGCCGCGTGGCATTCGACGACGAGCGACTCCCGTGTCCGAATCGATGCAAAGAAGGTGCAGCCACTGTCCGTCGACGAGATCGCGCACCACCTGGCTCGCTCGGATCACGGTATCGATCGACTCGGTAGGCGCCTCAATGAAGACAGAGAGCCGCAGCGGGCGATGCATGAGGGTCGTGCCGTCGTGCAACGACTGCATCGGCAGCCCGATGCGCAGATCGCCGCCGTTGCCCTCAAACACGCCGATGCGTCCACCTACGACGTTGTGCAACACCTTGTTCCCGCTGCCATAGCGATGGTTGTCAACCGTCGACGCAAGGTACTGCAGGTTGATCCAGTTTGTCACCACCATCGGCGCCGTCATGATCAGCGTGAGGACAGACAGGTCGGTGTCGAGCCGCCAGTCGTAGTCGTGGAGGAACGCGCGGCCCTTCAGATCGATATGCCGCGTGCGCCAGCGAGGAGCGACCACGAACGCTGCATTCCCGGCGAGACCCCATTCGGGCCGAACCTGTGACCAATCGTTCGTCCGTTCGCGGATTGACTGCTCAAGCGCCGACGAGTCGTCGACCAGCGAAGCCAACCCAAGAGCTGCGGCTCGTTCTGCCCGTGCCAGCTGGCCAGCGGTATGCAACGTGGCGGTGAGTTCTGTGATCATCGACGCATGACGTGGCGGCGCGAGGTCAGTGTCGAACAACTCGACCGTGTCGGTAGTCGTTTCGTGCAGCGCGGCCACGAACCACGTCGACTCGGGGATGTAGATGCCAAGGATCGAGATCTCGTGGCGGACGGCGGGCGCGTTCAGCAGGTCGGCGAGGACGCGTGCGTTGACCTCACCGGTTTGTCCACCGCAGGCACCGCAGTCGAGGCCTGCTGCATGTGGGTTGTTGGTACTCATGCTCCCGTGCCCGCAGAGCAGGACGATTGGTGCGAACGCGTGCGACACGCCCATTGCGGTGAGGACGCGATGACCGATCGCCGCCGCTGCGATCGGATCGTCGTGGACGAGCCCGAGCCGGGGCCTCACGGCACGGTGCTTACGGTCGAGGCCCTCCATCTCCCAGTTGTCGCTCGCATTGCGGTTACGGAGGCTGTCTTTGAGTAGTCGGGCGCCGTAGATGAGGCCCATCGATTCCACGAAACTGAAAACCGAGGATGGTTCGTGCCGGAAGTCCTCCCAGCGCTCGTGGTCGTGCAGCCGATCGATCCGCTCCTCGGCGAGGTCGTCGCTCAATGCATCGGTCACGTGTAGAGCTGGGGCGAGCAGCCCGGGCAGCTGCGGCCGGGTCAACGCTGTGCCGGCAGGTGTGTAGTCGATCGGAAGGCCGAAGAAGCCAGCGAAACCGCGCGTCTGCACGGTTGCGGAGGTCGATTCGAGAGCGCGGCGGAAGACCTCCGAGCGGACGTCGATGCAGAACGCTGCCTGCACAGTGGGAGTGGTGGTGCTGACGGACGCCTGCGCTAGGCGCGTTGTGATCGTCTCTTGGAACGTCCGCTCGAGCGCCGTCTGCAGCAACCAGTCAATGCGCTGTTCCTCGACCGTCTCCTCCGCCGACTCGTCGAGGAGCATCCACGAAGCCGCCCAGTGGTTCAGCTCATCTTGTTCCATGGCGCCCTCTGGCATGTCGGCGACGAGCAGCCACTCCCACGCGAGGCGGATCGCCAAGAGTTCGACGATCTGGAAGTCGCCATCTTCGTCCGACTCGGCCAGGCGCGCCTGCCAACCGTGATACGCGCACCAGGCGGCCCAGCCATTCATCGAGGCGAGCAACGCGGTCAGGTACGCCTCGTGCCCGGCTGGTTCGATCGCGAGGTCATCGAGCATGGTCGCGATGGCCTGCGCAGCGGACTCGGGAAGCGACTCCAGATGGGTTCGCGCCCACGCGCTCCCACGTGACCAGGAAAAGCCGTGTGTGACTGATGGATCAAGGCGCCATGTGCCGAAGAGCCCGATCGAACGGTCCGGTGCCCACGACGCCTGCCACTCGTCGAAGTGGGAGGCACAGTGCTGACTGATCTGGTGCACCAGGAGGTCAGTCCATGTCCGCCCACGGACTGGGCCTACGCCCCGGTCGCGCAGGTCCGAGATCAGTGCCATACGCCGTAGTGGCGGCTGCTCCGCGGCCAGATCCTCGCCGAGCAACTCCAGCGCATGTGCGGAGAGCGCCGGCTCAGCCAGTTCGACCGCAGTTGATGTGAGCTGATCGGCGGAAAGGCGTCCAGCGCGCCACTCCTCGCGGAACCAAGCTCGCGGCATGGTGAGCTGAGTTCCGGCGAGCGCGCCGAGCCGCGCCGCGGCAGCTGTGATGGGCAAGGACCGCCATCCCCAATAGGGATTCACGGCGATGAACTGATCGAGCGGCCATGTCGGCGCGATGCGATCGCACGCTGCCGCGATGGCAGCGACAAGTTCGGCCGAGACCGACCGGTCGGGAGTCGTACTGGTCGTGGAAGTGGGGGTGCTCATGAGGCATCCGATCGTGAGGCGAAGGACAGAACCGGATGTTTCGCAACCACAGGTAGAGAACTGGGTCGAGGGAGCGGGAGCGGTAATGGATGAGTGTGAGCAGGTGGCGGAGCAGACGCGGCGAAGGCGACCCGAGTGAAGAAGTCGTCGAGGAACAGACCCGAGTAGATCCACGCACGCGCGCGGCGCAGCACACGGTTGTCCGGACGCGTTCGGCATGCCGACTGGACCACAAAGAGCCCTATAAATCCCGCCTCGGTGAAGATCAACAGACCGATTGGTGCGTCGGCGCCATGCGTTACGACTCGGCCGGCAACCTCGTGGAACGCGAGGTAGGCAACGGGTACCACGAGTGCGAACGCCACCGACGGCGTGACTCGGCCATGACCGAGCGGCTCGGTTAACGGAACGAGCGCCAGAGCGACGACGCCGAGCAATACCCACACACTGGCTGACAAATGTGCGGTTCCCGGCAGCGCCTGCCAGCCGAGGCCGACTGTCAGCGTGGCGACTATCGCCGCGCCAGCACCGAGCCAGATGTGTCGCAGCCCGAGCGATTCTGGGTGGGGCGCGAGGCGACGGATCTGGGTGCGTTGCACCGTGGCACCGGCCGAGAGAAATGCGTGGGCTTTGTAGCACGAGTGGGCGACAAGGTGCAGCAGCGCCATCTCCCACAGGCCGAGCCCGCACTGCAGCAGCATGAAGCCCATCTGCGCGCAGGTCGACCAGGCGAGCGCGACCTTCACGCTGACGCGCGTGCTCATCACCAGCGAAGCGAGAACCGCCGTCGACACACCGACAACGACGAGCATCGTGCGCGTCGGCACGGAGCGGTCGACAACCGGGGCGAACCGGAGCAGCACGAACCCACCGAGGTTGACCACGCCGGCGTGCAGGAGCGCCGACACGGGCGTGGGAGCCTCCATGACCTGGATCAACCAGCCATGGAAGGGAAGCTGTGCCGACTTCAACAACGCAGCCATGGCCACGAACGCAATGCCGATCTGCGCTCCTAATGGCAACGACGCCGAAGCCGACGCCGCTGCCCCAATCTCATCGATGCGCAGGGTGTCGAACGTCGACCAGAACACCACCGCTGCGGCGATCATGCTGACGTCGGCGCACCGCGCTAACAGAAACTTCTTGTGCGCCACCGCGACGGCAACGGGACGATCCCCGAAGTGGGTCAGCAGCCCGTGGAGAGCAAGGCTCGTCACACCCCAGGCAGCGATAAGCAGGGCGAGGTTGTTCGCGACCACGACCGTTGAGACAGCTGCAAGCGTCGCGAGCATCCGCTGCGCGTAGCGCCCCTCGAACGGGTCACCAGACAGGTACGCGCCCGAGAATCGCACGACCACCCAGCCCACCAACGCAACGAGACAGAGCATGACGGCCGTGACGGAATCCATGCGGACGAGGGCATCGGCCTCTGCGCCAACAACGATGCGTGCCCCGGCGAGGCCGACCGACGCCGCCGCGGCCACAAGGGTCGCAGCGCGCGCCGCTCGCCAAATGGATGCCGGCGTTGAGCAACGCCGGACCACCACGGCTGCGACCGCCAGCGAAACAGCTGGCGTGAACGACAGGGCGAGGGGCCAAGCGGGGGCAATTGCGATGAGCACAGAGAACTTCCTTCAGCGGTGGAGCTTGCAACCCAACCATCGTGCGCCATGCGAATCGTTCCGTCAAATATTTGATTGAGTACACTTCGTTCATCTCAACAGAACGGTTTAATCCCTTTGAACGCACTCAACTTCCACCATTTGCGCTACTTCTGGGCGGTTGCCAAGGAGGGCAATCTCACCAGGGCGGCACGACAGTTACACGTCTCGCAGTCGGCGTTGTCCGCGCAGATCAAACAGTTGGAGTCCGAACTCGGGCAGCCGTTGTTCCAGCGTTCCGGGCGCACGCTCGTGCTCACCGAGGCCGGTCAGGTGGCGCTTTCGTACGCAGATGAGATCTTCGCGTCGGGGAACGAACTGGTAGAGGTGCTTCGGGAGGGCCGACGCGAGGAGCGCCAAATTGTGCGCATCGGCGCGGTCGCCACCACCTCTCGAAACTTCCAGGAAAACTTCATTCGGCCGTTGCTCGATCGGGACGACGTCGATCTGGTGCTCGTGTCGGGTGGCCTGCCCGAGTTGCTCTCCCGACTGCGTGTGCACTCGCTCGATCTCGTCCTGTGCAACCAGCGCGTCCACGCGAGCGCCGCCGATCCGTGGCGCTGCCGACGCATCGCGCAACAACCGGTCAGCCTCGTGGGACGGCCTTCGGCCCGTCCCTTTCGGTTCCCCGATGACCTCGCTCGAGTCCCGCTGCTCCTACCTGGGCGCGACAACGAGATGCGCCTCGCCTTCGATCTGCGTTGCGAGCAACTCGGCATTCGTCCACGCGTTCGCGCCGAGGTGGACGACATGGCGCTCCTCCGGCTACTCGCCCGCGACTCGGGACATGTGGCGCTGATGCCGACGGTCGTTGCTCAGGACGAGCTGCGTAGCGGGCGCCTCGTCGAACTTGCAGTCGTGCCGGACCTCTACGAAAACTTCTACGGCGTCACCATCCAGCGCCGGTACGAACTACCGCTCGTCGGCCAACTCCTCGCGCGACCCGATCGTGAGGTCCTCGAACCGCCGTCCGAATGACAGACCGGTCGGACTGCCACTAGCGACTTCAACTGGCTTCAACTCGCGCGACGGACCGAGCGCTTTGCGGCGGAGGAGGTGACCTTCTGCTTGGCGGCGACCGCCTTGGCTGCACCGATCTCTGAACGCGATCCTGCATTGGCCATCCCACCGGCCCAATCAGCAAGATGCGAGCGTACGAACCATTGGTAACGCTCCAACACGGCGACCTGGCCGATCAACACGTCCTCTGACACACGGTCGTCCACGGCCATGCTCTCCATCGCGACGCGATGCGCCTTGATGACACCCGAGTACACGACGTCGAGCGCTCCGAGGTGTGCGAGTGAATCAGCACGATCAAGCGAATAGTCATCCCAGGCACGCGCCTTGGTGAGACGCCCGGGCAGACCGCTCGGCACACCACCCAGTGCCGCAATGCGCTCTGCGAGATCGTCGATCATGGTCAGCGTGCCGGCGAACTGCGGGTCGAGCATCTGGTGCACACCGATGAAGTTCGCACCGACCACGTTCCAATGGATGTGCTTGAGCGTCAACGACAGGTCGACCATGCTTGCTAGGCGCTCTTGCAGCGTGTCAGACACGCGCTTGCCCGCGTCCATCGTTAGCCCGGGCACGGTATACGACGCTTGGCGCGACGAGGTCACCCTCGGGGTGGCGTCGTTGTCTCGGTTGTTGTCCTTGCGGCCTGTCTTCATCAGCATGCTCCGGTTCTTCGACGCGAAAGCGCCTGTCGACACGGGATACCCGAGACCGCCGCAGCTCAACCGCGAACCGTGGACGTGTTCGCGCCGTGTACCCTCAAAGAGCCGAGGCGCGGTGTCTCGCTCCGCATGCGTTGCTCCAGACCCTTGGTGGCGCTGAAACGTCTCACGGACTTGCTCGCGCTCGTCGCCGACTATGTGGACACCCGCAATCTGATGCCGATGCTCGAGCGTGCGACCGAACTTGCGAACGAACGCTTCGATGCCGGGTTCGACATCAGCGAGGTGCAGGTCGCCTTTCACGTGCTCGAAGAAGCGATCTGGTCGCGCATGGTTGCGGCGCTACCACCGGACGAACTGGTCGAGGCAATCGGCCTGATAAGTATGAACCAAAGCACTATTTCCTCCGCAGGGGGTACCAGTAGTAGTTGCACTTCTGTACCCACGAACGCTGCTGATTGAACTCCGAGTCGAACGCGTTGCTCCTCACGCCTCACGCACGAACCCCGAGCACAGGATCTGGAGCCAACAGATTCTGTCGTCCTCAACCTTGAGGTACGCCTGTTGCCCGATGACGAACTCGCCGTCGGGACGTCTGGCGCGAAAGCGGTAGCCAACGTGTTCGATGTCGCCGATCGTGTCGCAGTCGACTCTCAGCGTCGCGGTGATGGACCGCGAGGGCATAGGCGAAACGCTCGCCATGGTGAGTTGCCATCATTGTCCCTTGTTGTTGACAAGTGCCTGGCCGGTCAGTAGCTGAATGTGGTGGTGCCATCGCCGATCCATTCCCACAGCTGCACGGTTCCGCCGAGTCGGGCGGTGGAGACGAGCGTGGCCTCATCGAGTCGCCTGGCGTTGAAGCAGATTGGGCACACCAATAGTTCGCCGCCTGCGTTCGTGAGGCGCTGCATCAGATCCGGGATGGGCGGGCAGCCCTCGCATGCGACGCCGAACGCGAAGCCGTCTGTCGCGAGGCGAACCGCCTCCTTGGTCAGGAACATGATGGTCGATCGGCCGGCTTCGGCGGCGGCTACCGCAACCAGCAAGGCGATGGTCACTCGCTCCGAATCCTCAAGTCCGGTGCTGAGACTGATCGCCGCGCGGCTCATGGGGACACCTGTGCGGTGGTCGGGTCGATGGTGCTGCGGACCGCTACAGAATTTGGCATTTTCAGTCTCCATTTCTGCGACCATGTAGGCCGCTCGAGGTAACCGTAAGGATCGACCGACCTGCCGTCATGAGGCATTCACCCCATGGCTTTAGGTGTCGTTGCGGTTCTGTACGATGCGGCCATGGGCGACTCGGGCATCCGCCTCTCAGACCTACTGGTCTCGCTCTCGATGGCCACCGACCTTGGCTTCGGACAGCCGCCCGAGCACATGGCGCGCTCGGCGCGGATCGGCATGCGTCTGGGTGCCCGCTTGGGCCTCGACGCGAGGGACCTCACCACGCTGTACGACGTGGGCATCCTGACCTACGTCGGTTGCCCGGTCTACGGCAATGAGTCGGCGATGTTGTTCGGTGACGACATCGATTTCCGGGCGCGGGCGATCGAGGTCGATCTCGCCGGTTTTTCGGCCATGATGTTCATGCTGCGCCGCGCCGGGCACGGGACCTTTGCGTTCAACCGCGCTCGCCACGCTGCCTCGGTGATGGCTGGCGGCGGGCGGCGGGTGGTGCAACAGATGGCCGAGCACTGTGCGGCGGCCGGCTCGCTCGCATCCCGCCTGGGACTCAGCGAGGACGTGCGCGCTGGCATTGAGCAGGCCTATGCAAGATGGGACGGTCAAGGGGTTCCCGACGACCTGTCGGGCACGGGTGTGTCCTTGTCGGCGCGGGTGTCGCAGGTGGCAGAGGCATGCGAAGTCTTTGAGCGGACGGCCGGCGTTAAAGCTGCGGTTGATGTCGTTCGCTCGCGTAGCGGCACACACTTCGACCCAGAAATCGCCAAGCTGTTGTCGACTGATGCCGAGCTTGACCACGCACTAGCAGCAATCGGTGATTTCTGCGACCTGCGCTGCCCCTTCTTCGCCGGCCACGCGCGAGGTACGGCGGAGTTGGTCCGCGGTGCGGCGCGCGGATTCTGGCGGCCGCCGATGCCTACAGCGCGATGCTCCAACCGCGCCCCTACCGCAGACCACTGAGCGAGGCCGATGCCGTCCGCGAACTGCAGGCAGACGCCACCGCAGGCCGCCTCGACCCCGTCGCCACCGAAGCCGTGCTCGTCGCTGCGGGCCACCGCGTGAGCCGTTCGCGGGCAGGAGGCCCGGCTGGGCTGACAACGCGCGAGAGTGACGTGCTGGCGCTGCTCGCCCAAGGGATGCCGAACAAAAGCATCGCCCGCGAACTTGGCATCAGCCCAAAGACGGTGAGCAACCACGTCGAGCACGTCTACAGCAAACTCGGTGTAACGAACCGCACCGGTGCCGCGATGTACGCAATGCAATACGGGATCGTCGGCTCAGGCGCACCCGCCAGCGGACCATCACGTCCATAAGACCATCGAATAGGACCATCGAATGGCCGTCGTCATCCAACCTCACCCAACTATCGGAGTTTCCACATGAGCGAACCGTCCACACAGCTAACGACCAACGCGAGTAGCGAGCCATCGCTCGTCTCGGGTGCCACCCCTGAGCGCCTGAAGGATCTGCGTAGGTGGAACCTCGGTCTGAGCGTGCTGCACGCAGCACAGGCAGTGCTGATCCTCGTGATGGCGAACAACTTCGCCATCACCGTCACGTCCACCTTCCCGCAAGGTCCTCCCGGCACACGACTACCGGCACCGAAGGGGCTCTTTCACGTTGCGATCGGCCCAGCCATCGCTGTTTTCTTGCTGTTAGCCGCGTTTGATCACTTGGCCACGGCTACCTTCGCGCGTCGCACCTACGAGTTCGATTTGCAACGGGGCATCAACCGGTTCCGGTGGGCGGAGTACTCGGTCAGCGCCACCTTGATGGTCTTGCTCATCGCGTCGTACAGCGGTATCACCGACATCACCGCCGTGTTGGCCATTGCCGGCTCAAACATCGCCATGATCCTGTTCGGATGGCTGCAAGAACGCATGAACCCACCCGGGCGTACGTCGACCACGATGATGCCCTTTTGGTTCGGCACGATCGCCGGCGTTGCTCCGTGGGTGGCGATCTGGGTGAACGTCATCGGCGCACCCCAGGTGCCGAGTTTTGTCTATGGCATCGTGATCGCCGAACTGATCTTCTTCTTCAGCTTCGGGCTCAACCAGTGGCTGCAGTACCGAGGCATCGGTCGTTGGCGCGACTACGCCTACGGTGAGAAGACGTATTTGGTGCTGAGCCTTGCCGCGAAGTCAATTCTCGCCTGGCAAATCTTCGGCGGATCCCTGGCCAACTGACCAATTGTCCGAGCGGTGAGCCAATAGCCAGCAATCAGCAACCGCGCCTGAACCGATCTGTCACGTCTCGATGGCAGGGGTACAATCGGGCGTCAGTCGAGGACTGCGGAAGAGGAGTCGTGATCCCCGGAGAGTTGGGTTCTCAGACTGCAGTCGCGGCTGCGGCACCTCGCCGACGCGGCATTCGCGTTGAGAGCGCCGCCATTGCTCGTTGTGTAGTGGTCGCGTGGCGAGCCAAGGGTGCTCGCGCCGGCTCGGTCGCGATTGTGGCAACGGTGTTAACCGTTGCGTTCGTGCTTGCTGAGCATCACGGATTGGCCAGCACAGTCGATCTGCTGGCGGGGGTTCGCCAGAGCGACAGTCTGGTTTCGCTGTTGTTGCGCACTCCGTTGTCGATCTTTGCGGCGGCGCCGAATTTGCCGGCGTGGGGTGCGATCGCGCAGGTTGCAGTGGTCGTGGCCGTCGCTCAAGCGGTGCTTGGGGCGCGACGGACGATCGTGGTTGGCCTCGGGGCAGAGTTTCTGGTCAACCTCGTCGTGCACGCAATGGTTGCCAACGGACATGGGTCATGGATGGGCATGACAGCTCCGGCGACTGTGCTGGACACGGGACCCTCGGTTGTGGTGGTGGCGCTGTTGTGGGCAGCGTTGATCGAACTTCGCGCGTGGCGATTCGCATCCCTGCTCGCGCTCGGCATCGTTGGACAAGCTGTTGCCGCGTCGAACCTGGCCGGTTACGAACACATCATCGGCCTCGCAGCCGGGTTCGTATTGTGGTGGCTGACAGGCGGCAGCCGGACTGCCGCCGGGGGTCAGCTGACCGACGCACGAGCGAGCAGCCGGCAACGTCAGCGCCGAACGGTTCGCCGGCTCGCTGCAACGTTCGTCGCCGGCGCCGGTTTCGTCGCAGTCGTCTCAGCGCTTACCGCGCCGCGGCGACATCACCACGCAATCCTGCTCTCGGTCGGCGCCCAACACTTCACCAACGGCGTCGTGGCCGCCGGCGGAGTCGGGCTCATCGTGCTGTCGCGTGGGATGCTCCGCGGCCAACGACGAGCGTGGGCATTGGCCACATCGCTGGTCGCGTTCGTCGCAGTTGCCCAAGTCCTGAAAGGTCACGACGTCGATGAGGCCTCCATCAGCTTTGCTGGTTTGTTCCTCCTCATCGCAGCGCAAGATGCGTTCCGGGCTCGAACGGACCGCCGATCAACCCTCGTCGCGCTGCGCTCAGCAGTCGTTGCTCTCGCTGCGGCATTCATTGCCGCGCTGATCGCAGTCGAAGCCGTCACGGCTGACTCGCAACACCGACCGCGGCTGGCCGCCGGCGCCGCGGCACGAACGGTGCTCGAGTCGCTCTTCGGTTTGCGACATCAGCAAGTCACCGCTCGCACGGCAGGCTTCTTGCACGCCGGCGTGTTCGGTGCCGCAGCAACCGTCGCCGTCATCAGCCTGTGGCGGGCGCTACGGCCTGTGATATCGGGTGGCCGCGGCGCAGCTGGCAGGCGTGTGGACCACGCCCGCGCCGTCGAACTCGTGGAACGATTTGGCGGCGGCACGCTCGATTACTTCATCTTGCGTGACGACAAACTGCTCTTCTTCAACGGTGACACGGTGATTGGTTACGCGGTTCGCTTCGGCGTCTGCCTCGTTTCACCGGACCCCATCGGACCGGTCAGCGAGCGAGCCCTTGCGTGGGCTGCCTTCCGAGCGTATGCCGATCAACAGGGTTGGACGCTGGCCGTACTCGCGGCGAGCGAGGAGTGGCTCCCGATCTACCAGTCGTACGGGATGTTGGCGATCTATGCCGGGGATGAGGCAGTGGTTGACTCGGCAACGTTCTCCTTAGAGGGTGGTGCCCGCAAAAGCCTGCGCCAAGCCGTCAACCGGGTGGCCCGTCACGAGTATTCGGTGTCGTTTTACGACCCGATGAAGGTCAGCGCCGATGTACGGATCTCGCTTCAAGCGCTGATGGGCAGCAGTCGGCAAGGCGGCGTCGAGCGCGGGTTCTCGATGACGCTGGGCCGACTGTTCGACCCCCGAGACACTGGGCTGCTCATCGCGGTGTGCACTGCCCCGGACGGCTCCCCGGCCGCCTTCTGCCAGTTCGTCCCGAGTCGTGCGATTGGCGGCTGGTCACTCGATCTGATGCGCAGAGATGTCGGACACCACCCGAACGGGCTGCTGGATTTTGTGATTGTCGAGACGATCCGATACGTCGCCTCCAACGGCGGCGGCGGAGTTGGACTCAACTTCGCAACGATGCGCGCCGTGCTCGCCGAACAGGGTCCCTCTGGACCCATCCGTCGTGTCCAACGATGGGTGCTGCATCGCTTGTCCGACAACATGCAGATCGTGTCGTTGTGGCACTTCAACGCAAAATTCGGACCTCGCTGGATCCCGCGATACATCGCTGTCGACGGCGCGGAGAACACCGTGCTGGTCGCGACCGCGATAGCCAGCGCCGAGTCCTTGTGGGAACTTCCCGTGGTCGGGCGATGGCTCACACGTCGGCACGAACGCCCCGACTTTGACGACGACGACCTGACAACCATCGACTGGAGCTGACAAGTCGGACGTACGCGTGTCCCGTCTAGTTGCCGCGTCCGTTGGACGTGCCGGGAGATCCTGAAGATCCACTCGTGTCGGGGACGCCGTCACCGTTGGCGTCGGAATCTTTCGAGTTGGGAACACCGTCGCCGTCCTCATCGGAGTCGCTTGCATTCGGGACACCATCACCATCAATGTCATCGTCGCTTGCGTTCGGTGTGCCGTCGCCGTCGACGTCGTTGTCTACCGCGTTCGGAACACCGTCACCATCGATGTCCTGCTCGGCTTTGGCTCCGTTCACGAGACCATCCCCATCAACGTCGAGGTCCTGACCGTTCGGGATGCCATCACCGTCCACGTCAGCATCCTGACCATTGGAGACGCCGTCACCGTCAACATCAGGGTCAGCGCCGTCGGGGATACCGTCACCGTCGATGTCCTTTTCGGCTTTGGCTCCGTTCAACAGGCCATCACCGTCGACATCAGGGTCGACTCCGTTCGAGAGACCGTCGCCGTCGACATCGGGGTCGACCCCATTGGCAAGGCCGTCTCCATCAACATCGGCATCAACTTTGTTCTTGAGTCCGTCGCCGTCGACGTCCTTGTCAACCCCGTTCGGAATGCCGTCACCGTCGACGTCCGGATCCTGACCGTTCGAGATGCCATCACCATCCACGTCAGAATCGACAGCGTTAGTAAGAAAGTCACCATCAACGTCTTTGTCCCTGCCATTGAGGATGCCATCACCGTCGACGTCCGGATCTTGACCATTGGGGATGCCATCACCATCGACGTCCGGATCCTGACCGTTGGGGATGCCATCACCATCAATGTCCGGGTCGAGCTGGTTCGGTATTCCGTCGTGATCGGTGTCAGCCTTCGAGCTGCCCGAGGCCGCTACTCGGATCGGCGATGCAGCGACGTGACCGGACCCACCGCTCATCAGCAACACCGCAGGAGCAAGCCCGAAAAACGATGCTGCCCCCGCGTGGATCAGTCGTGTCCGCAGACTCTTTTCGGCATAACGGCGTGATGTAGATGGCAGCATGACAGTCCCTCAAAATCGTGCGTGAACCCTGTGGAACGCGTCTTCAGGTGGCACAGTCGCGCTATGTCAAGTATTAGTCAAGGAAAAACTGTGCCTACTGGCAGGTGGGCTACTACGAATGGTCAAATGGGCAGTCTGGCGAGCACCTACGGCGTACGTCCTCCTCACAACGCAACCGGCGGCTTGGTTCGACGCTCGTACCGAACGTACAGAACACAAAGTTGAGGCGTCTATGGTTGCGACATGGGACCGGGGGCACGCCCGCGCCGGTGCCCGGCCGGTTGGAGACCGTGCTCGTGGTCGACGATGACGAGGCGAACCGCAACGTGCTCGGTCGCCGCCTGGCCAAGTTGGGCTACGGGGTCGTCGAGGCCCGCGACGGAGTGGAAGCGCTCGAGTGCCTGGCCCAGCCCGACAGCGGCATCGACCTCGTCCTTCTCGACGTGATGATGCCGCGGCTCGATGGCTTCGCGGTGTTGGAGCGTCACCGTGCCGATCCTGCGATCCGTCACATTTCACCTCGTTCGCCGAGCGGTCCGAGCCCGAGGACGTGATGGCGGTCCTCCAAGAGATGCACGACGCCGTCGGTCCCGTCATCTTCGAACAGGGCGGAACGCTGTCGCAGTTCACCGGTGACGGGATGATGGTGTTCTTCAACGATCCCATCCCGTGCGAGCAACCCGAACTGCGGGCGGTCGTCCTCGGTGTGGCCATGCGCGATCACGTCGAACGACTAACCGAGGAGTGGAAGCGTCGCGGGCACGACCTGCGGCTTGGGGTCGGCATCGCTACCGGGTACGCCACCTGCGGTCAGATCGGGTTCGAGGGTCGCTTCGAGTACACCGCCATCGGCACGGTGGTGAACCTGGCCGCCCGCCTGTGCGGCCAAGCACAGGGCGGTGAGGTGCTGGTGTCAGAGCGGGTTGTGGCTCCTCTCGCCGACGCTGTCGTCACCGAGTCGGCGGGCTCCATCGAGTTGAAAGGGATGGCCCGACCAGTTTCGATCCATCGTGTGATGTCGTTGTCCTGACTGCAGCCCGCGGCACATTCCTGTTGCCTTATTGGTGGACTATTCTGACCGGTGTCCGAAAGTGAGCGAGTCGTTCGACGTCTTGTGCAAGACAGACGACAACGAAGGGAACCGACGTGACTGATATCCAGAAGATGACCCGCAACGAGGCCGAGGCTCTGCTTGAGTACATCCGCGATGTGCCCGAAGACAAGTGGGGTTCGGGCACCGTGTGTGATCCATGGTCGGTGAAGCATCTGGTGGCGCACCTCACTGCGTTGAGCAATCAGACGCTGCCGAACTTCGCGAAACGGATGATCATCACTGGTTTCAACTTCCAGAAAGTTGTCGACGGAGATCTTCAGAAGTATCTGAAGCCCAAGCAGGAGATGGTGGCGAAGTTCGAGTCGTCGATTCGTAACCCCACGACGCCGAAGATGCTCAACGAGATCGCGTTGGGTGAATTCGTCGTTCACGGCGAAGACATTCGTCGTGCACTCGGCGACCGAGGCGACCATCCGAGCGAGCACATCACAGCGATCGGCAAGATATACGCAGAGACCAAGAAGCCGATCAATGGGCGAGTGCGAACCAATGGTTTGTCATTTCGTGCCACTGATGGAGATTTCGCGTGGGGTACCGGTCCAGAAGTTGCCGGGCCCGGCATCGATTTGCTGCGCGCGATCTCGGGTCGCACCGAGGCCCTAAACCACTGCGAGGGTGCGGGTCTCGAGATGCTGCGTTCACGCTGCGGAGCAAGCACGTAAGGCGACCGAGCGCAACACGTTGTTATCGCGCCGCGTCAGTCGTTCAACGTGACACGCCACAGTATTGCGTTGTCCAGCTTGAGGTCTGAGGTGCCGATCAGCGGCAAGCCGGGCCCAGCCGGGTCAGTGTTGATGTCTTTGTCGATATCAGCTGCGTGCACGATTCGGGCGAGCCGAACGAGTGCCGGGTCGCTCGACAGGTTGTAGTGATCGACCAGTGTCTCGAAGCTGCACATGTTGCCAACGCGGCAAGACACCGGTACTGGCAGCTCTTCATCGGCCTGTTGCCTCGTCAGTGAGTACGGCACTCGATGCGTCGCAAACGGTTTCCACCCTTGACCGCGTGTGGCGTGCCCGGCCGATTCACACTGTCAACCCAACTGGCTGATCACACCGGAAAGCTCCAACAGTTGGGGGCCGGGGACGCACACGTAGCTGTAGCCCCATCGCTCCCTGCGCTCGTGCAGTCGCTCGACGATCTCGGCCTCGCTGCCCACCAGCATGATCGGACTGGCCAACACGTCGTCGGTGGACACACCGGCGTACATCGCCAGACCTGCGACGCGTTCGTGGGGATCATTGGTCACGGCGGCCATCGAGATCCAGGCGTTCAGCTCCAGATCGTCCCACCGCGCTCCGGCGGCCGCACGCACCAACGCCACCTTCGCGTCGATGGGCGTCGGCAACGCGTCGCGGAACGTATCCGCGTTGTTAAGGCCATTCGCGGTGGTGGGGTTGACGCCCACGATGTCGGCCTCCGCGCCAGCGAAGTTCAACAGCCGCGGTCCTCCACCGGCCACCAGGATCCGAGGCCCACCGGGCGTCGTCGGCACCGGCGTGCCCTCGATGTCTTGGAGGGAGAACTCCAACCCGGCGAACGACACCACGTCTCCGGTGAACAGCAGACGCAGCACGCGCACGTACTCCATCAACCGCGTCACCCGTCGCCCGGGCGGGTCCATTTTGATGCCCGAGCGCGAGTAGTCGAGCGGGTTGTATCCGGCACCCAGGCCCACCTCCACCCGGCCCGGGAAGATCAGGTCGAGCGAAGCGAACTCCTTGGCCGCGACTGCGGGGTGGCGGAAGTCGCACGCCATCACCATCGGTGCCACGGTCAAGGTGGTGGTGGCCGCCAGCGCCGTGGCCATGGCGGTGAACGGACCGAGGCCGGAGTGGAAGTGGTCGGGCACGAACAGGGTCGAGCATCCCAGCGCCTCCACCGCGCGCGCCGAGTCGGCCCAGGTGCAACCATCAAACGGGCCCTTCATCTCCACCCCGAAACGGAACGGGCGGGTGTGCGGGCTCACGCCCGACCCGCAATCGAAACTCGCCCCGCAGCAAGCAAACTCACGACAAAGGTCCGACCTCGTGGATCGCATCGAGCCGATTCGCCGAGGCCTCGCGCATCTCGTCGACCGGCAGGCGCTGCGCACCACCGGCGCCGTACATGGCGCCACTGCGCGGCATCGGGTTCGCCGGGTTCTTTGCGTAGCTGACGGCCTTGGTCAGGTCACGGACGAAGTCATCAGTCACACCGGGCTTGGTGTTCGGGCGGGTGATGCAAAAGTGCAGCGCAGGTGGGAACTGCAGGCCGTTCATCCGCCACCCGAGGTCGGCCAGGCCGTCGTTCACGTGGAAGATGTCCAGCTCGTCGCTGGTGAACGCGATGTTCCACAGCGAGTCGCCGACCAGCTTCAGTTCGGGGTGACTGACCACTGCGGCGCGGATCTCGTCGGCGGTGCGGAAGATGTCCTTCGCGATCTCGCGGTAGCCGCTCTTGCCGAAGCTCAACAGGCTCGCCCACGTCGCCGAGATGAGGCCACCCGAACGGCTGCCACCCATGCCCGGCGACGCATACGCACCACCCGGCCAACCGTCGATGAGGATGTACTGTCCCCGGCGCAACGACTTCGGCCGGAACAGCAACACCGAACTGCCCTTCAGCGCGTAGCCGTACTTGTGCGTGTCGGCGCTGATGCTGGTGACCCCCGGGACCGAAAGGTCGAACGGGGTGTGGTCGTAGCCGAGGTCCCTCGCCCAGGCGAGGATCCACCCGCCGAGGCAGCCGTCCACGTGTAGGCCCAGGCCGTTCTCCAGGGCGATCTGGCCGAGCTCGGGGATCGGGTCGATCACGCCGTGCGGGTAGGTGCCGGCCGAGCCGACCAGCGCGACGGTGTGTTCGTTGATATTCGCGCGCACGAAGTCGAGGTCGACTTTCTGGCTCTCGTCGACCGGCGCGATGACTGCATCGATGTCGAACCAGTGGAACGCCTTGCTGTGCCCGGGGTGCGCGGTGACCGGCATGATGATCTGCGGTCGGGCGATACCCCGGTTGCGACCCCACTCCCGATAGGCGAGCATGGCGGTCACGAGGCTCTCGGTGCCGCCGGACGTGACCAGGCCACCGGTGTCCTCGTCGCCGTGAAGGATGTCGGCCGTCATCGCGATGATCTCGGCTTCCATCTTCGTGGCGCTCGGGTACATGTCGCGCTGCAACACGTTGGCGTGGCCGTAGTAACCGAACGCCTCCACCTGGAAGTGGTAGTGGTCGTGGTCGCCGCTGTAGATGGAACCGCTCACGCGGCCGCTGTCGCCCTTTCGGTCCTCCTCGGTGGACATCTGCTTCAACTCGTCGAGGATCTGGTCGCGCGACACCGGTTGCTCGGGCATCGTGGCGTGTACCTCGAACCTGCCGGCGTATGGATGCAGGGGACTGCGCTTGGTAGCGGGTGTGTTCATGGTGCGTGTTCCTTCGAGTCGAACGCCTCGTAGAACGGGGCGTTGCGGGTGTGGAAATCGACCATCGACGCGGTGCGCGCGGCGAGCAGTCGGTGGTGGTCGTCGTGCGGCTCGTGCACCTCGGCGGTGACGAGGAAGTTGGGCAGATCGGCCAGCTGGCAGGCACCAGTCTCGTAGAGGGCCAGCAGCGCGGCGCCGTGCGCATTCGTGCAGTTCGACCGGGCTAGGCGGCGCACCGGTACGCCGGTCGCGTCGGACAGGATCTGTCCCCACAGCGATGACCCCGCACCGCCACCACCGAACGTGATCTGCTGATAGCTGCGCTCGGCCAGGGCACTGAAGTACGGCAGCAGCCATGCGACGTTCATCGCCACGCCTTCCAGCACGGCGCGCGCCATATCGGCGCGCGCTGTCGCGATGCCGATGTTCACGAAGCCGCCGCGCATGTGTCGCTCGTGGCCGGGTGCCATGGAACCCACCAGCCACGGCAGGAACAGCACCCCGTTGCTGCCGCACGGCACACCGGCCGCGGCCTCCAGCACGTTCGCGTACGACTGGTCGTGCACGGCACGGCCGAGGCCGTCGTTGGCATACACCATCTGGTTCACAAACACGTCGAGCGCCTTGCCCCCCATACCGTTCTCCGCCACCAGGAACCACTTGTCGGGCAGCGGACTCGGCGCGCTGGTGAGGCCGTGCTCGATGTCGTGGCGCTTCGACGGAAGGTGCGTGGCCATCACTGCGGTAGTGCCGAGGATGAGGCCACAGCCGTCGTCGCTGATGGCCCCGGTACCGATAGCCGACGTCACGGAGTCGATAGTCGCGCCCGTCACCAGTGCGGTGGGCGACACGCCCAGGTGCGCCGCCGCCTCCGCAGTGACCGTGCCACGCGGTTCACCAAGCGGCACCAACGTGGGCAGCTTGTCGGCCGGAATGCCGCTCATGCCCAGCAGCTCGTCGCTGTACTCGGTGAGGCCCCACGTGCGGTTGTCCACCGCCAACATTGGGAACATCGTGTTCTGCGTGGCCGTCACCCGCCCGGTCAGCCGCGCGGCCAACAGATCCATCGGCTCCACGAACGCGACCGCCGCGTCGTACGCCTCGGGCCATTCGTGACGGATGACATGAACGTGTCCGACGTCGCAATTGCCGTGCGGCATCATTCCGTGCACGTCGATCCATCGGCCCATCTGCGCGTCGGTGAACGACGGCTTGTAGCAGCGACGGCCGCGGCCGTCCATCCACATGACCGTGTTGCTCAACGGCCGCCCCTGCGCGTCCACCGCGGTGGTGCTGGTGTACTGACTCGTGACCGCCACGATGCCCACGTCGGCACCCTGCAACCCGCTGTCCGCAATGGCTGCGCGAGCACAACGGCCCAGCGCGTCCCACCACACCCGGGGGTCCTGCTCGACACCACCGTGGCCCACGAACAGCAACGGGATGACCTCACCCGCTACCGCACGCACGGTGGCCAGTTCGTCGACCACCGCGACCTTGATGCCGGTGGACCCGAGGTCCACCGCCAACACGTGCCGAGTCACACCGGACCCGCACTCGCGCCGACCGCCGAGGCCGTGTCGACACCCGGGTGGTGGCACGCCACCTCGTGGCCCGCGACCCCGTGGGCCGCTGCCTCGTGGCCCGCCGCCACCGAGATGAGGATGGGCGTTTCGTTCGCGCACCGCTCGTCCGCACGCCAGCAACGGGTGCGGAACCGGCACCCCGACGGCGGATCGATGGGACTGGGCAAGTCACCCTGCAACACGATGCGCCGCCGCCTCAACTCCACCGTGGGGTCGGGGATCGGCACCGCCGATAGCAACGCCTGGGTGTACGGATGTTGCGGGTTCGAATACACCGTGTCCGCCGGACCGGTCTCCACGATGCGACCCAAATACATCACGGCCACACGGTCGGCCAATTGGCGCACCGCGGCGAGGTCGTGGGCGATGAACAGGTAGCTCAGGCCCAGCCGCTCGCGCAGTTCGATAAGCAGTTTCATGATCTCTGCCTGGATGCTGACGTCAAGTGCGGACACCGGCTCATCGAGCACCAGCATCGCCGGGCTGATCGACAGCGCGCGGGCGATGCCCACGCGTTGGCGTTGACCGCCGGAGAACTCGTGCGGGTAGCGGTCGAGGAACTCGGGGCGCAGGTGCACCAGCCGGAGCAGTTCCTCGATTCGGGCAGGGATGTCGGCCTTTGCCATGCCGTGCACCTGCAGCGGCTCGGTGAGCAGTTTTCGCACCGTCATGCGCGGGTGCAGCGACGCCTGGGGGTCCTGGAACACGATCTGCAGGTTGCGGCGCATGCGGCGCATGGCCTCGTGGCCGAGGGCCAGCAGGTTCGTGCCATTGAGCTCCACCGTGCCCGAGGTCGGTTCGGTGAGGCGCAGGATGCAGCGACCGGTGGTGCTCTTACCGCAACCGCTCTCGCCCACGAGCGCGAGCGTCTCGCCGGCATGCACGGTGAGGCTAAGGCCGCTCACCGCGTGCAGCACACCCGGCCTACCGCCGTCGGCGCGCACCTTGAACTCCTTCACCAGATCGGTCACCTGCAGCAACGGTGCCCGTGCGTTCATCTCGACCCTCCCGCTTCGCCGCCGGTGACCACGTTGCACGCCACGTCGCTGGCACCGAAGTGGACGAGTACGGGTTCGTCCTGACTACACGACGGCAGGGCCAACACGCAGCGCGGCGCGAACGGGCAACCGGGCGGCAAGTCGGCCGGGTTGGGTGGGGTGCCGCCGATGGAGCTGACCACGTCGTGCTTGCGGTCAAGCCGGGGCAGGCATTCCAACAACGCCTTCGTGTACGGGTGCTGCGGCTTGGCGAACACGTCTAGCACCGGCGCACGCTCCACGATGCGACCCGCGTACATCATCGCCACACGGTCGGCGCTGCCGGCCACCACAGCCAGATCGTGCGTGATGAGCACCAGCGCGAGGCCCTTCTCCGCGCGCAGGTTCGAGAGCAGCTCCATGATCTGCGCCTGCACCGTCACGTCGAGCGCGGTGGTCGGCTCGTCGGCGATCAGCACCTCGGGGTCGTTGGCGATGCTCATCGCGATCATCACGCGCTGGCGCATGCCACCCGACAATTCGTGCGGGTAGGCGTCGATGCGCCGGGTGGCCTGTGGGATAGCCACCTGGTTCAGCAGGTCGACCGCCTTCGCGCGACACTCCTTCTTCCCAAGGTTCGGCTGGTGCGCCTTCATCACCAGCGCCATCTGCTTGCCGATGGACAGCACCGGGTTCAGGCTGGTCATGGGGTCCTGGAACACCATCGAGATGCGCCGCCCACGCACCCTTCGCAACGTGTCAACATCGGCCCCGACCAGCTCGGTGGTGCCGTACTTCACGCTGCCGGACACCTGTGCTTTGGGCAACAGACCCAACGCGGCCAGCATGGTGACGCTCTTGCCCGAGCCGCTCTCGCCCACCACCGCAACACTCTCGCCGGCGAACACGTCAAGGTCCAGGCCGCGCACAGCGCGCGCCGGGCCGGCCGGTGTGGGGAAGGTGACGTTGAGGTCGCGCAGGCTGAGGACCGGCGTCGCCATCACAAGCCCGCCTTCACGTCAAAGGAGTCGCGTAGCGCGTCGCCCACGTAGTTGAACGCCAGCACGACCATGAGGATGGCGATGCCGGGCGCGGTGGCGATCCACCAGCTGTAGAACTGCGTGGCGCCCTCGGTGATCATCGCACCCCACTCCGGTGAGGGCGGGCGGGCGCCGAGACCGATGAAGCTCAGCGACGCAGTGAGCAACACCACCTGGCCGAAGTCCATCGTGGCGTTCACCAGCACCGGCGTGTACGCCATCGGCAGCACGTAGCGGCGCAGGATGGTGAACCGCTTCACACCGATGGCCTCGGCGCTCTCCACGTATTCGCGCTGCTTCACCGCGATCACCTGGGCGCGCAGCAGGCGGGCGTAGATGGGCCACCACACCAGCACCATGGCGATGAGGGCATTGCGTATACCGGGACCCAGCGAGGCGGTGATGGCCATTGCCAGCAAGATGGGCGGGAACGCCATCGTGATGTCCACGAAGCGCATCAACACCGTGTCGATCCACCTTCCGAAGTAGCCGGAGGTGGCGCCGACGATCGTGCCGATGATGACCGACGAGACGATGACGATGAACGCCACCGGCAACGACGTGCGACTGCCCCACAGCACGCGAGTGAACACGTCGCGGCCGAGTTGGTCGGTGCCCATCAGGTGGCTCAGGCTCGGGCCCTGCAGGCGGGACGCCACGCTGGCGAGTGGGTCGAACGGTGTCCACAACGGCACCGTCAGCGCCACCAGGATCCAGAGCACGATGAAGACCACGCCGATGAACGACGGGCCGCGCAGCCATTCCGGGCGGCCCTTACGCAACCGGCGCGGCGCAGAGATGACATCGGTCATGACAACCGGATCCTCGGGTCGGCGAACGCATATGCGATGTCGCTCACCAGGTTGGTAAGGAGGAACGCCGTGCCGCCCAGCAGCGTGACGCCGATGACGGCCGGGTAGTCCAGGTTGCGGCTGGCATTGACTGCATACGAACCAACGCCCGGCCAGGAGAACACGGTCTCGGTGAGCACCGCACCGGTCAGCAGGAAGGCGAACGTGAACGCAACGATGGTGATGGTGGGCAGCAGTGCGTTGCGCAACGCGTGTTGGTTCACCACCGTGCGTTCGCGCAGGCCCATGGCCCGGGCGACCCGCACGTAGTCCATGCTGAACTCGTCCAGCAGGCTGGCGCGCACGAGGCGCGAGACGATGCCGACCACACCCCACCCGAGCACCGTCGCCGGGAGGATGAGGTGCAGCGCGGCGTCCTTGAACAACGACAGGTCGCCCTGGAGCAACGAGTCGAAGGTGAGGAAGCCGGTCACCTTGTGGGGCGCAACACCGCGCGGGTCGATACGACCCGGACCGGGTAGCCAGCCGAGCCGCGCGTAGAACACGTAGAGCAAGAGCAGACCGGCCCAGAACGCCGGCAGCGAGGACCCCATCAGCGCGAAGAACCTGGCGACGTGGTCCACGATCTTGTTGCGGTGCCGGGCCGCGAGCACACCGAGTACCACGCCCACCGTCACGCCGCCGAGCAGTGCGTAGGTGGTGAGCTCCAGCGTGGCCGGCAGGCGCTGCCACAGGTCGTGCACCACTGGTTGCCGGGTGGTGAAGGACGTGCCCATGTCGCCGTGCAGCAGGTTCCGCATGTAATGCACGTACTGCTGCACGACCGACTGGTCGAGACCCCACCGGGACTTCGCCGCGGCGACGATCTCGGGGTTGTTGAGATTGCGCTCGCCGACGATGGTGATGAGCGGGTCGCCCGGCGTGAGGCGCGACACGAGGAAGACGATCGACGCGATGCCGAACAACAGCAACGGCATCATTGCGGTGCGGCGGAGGAGGTAACGCCTCAGGTCAGATCACCATGCTCTCGCCACAGACCGTCCTTGCCCGCACCCACCACGAGGGTGAGCGCGAACAAGACGTCGCGAGGGATCTGCATCCGGATGGTCGTGACTCAACCGCTCAGCCGCGGCCGAGGTCGGCGAGGACTAGGTTGCAGCAGGCGCTGTAGTACAGCCCGGTGATGTCCTTGCGGGCGGCGAGGAACAGGTTCGGGTTCACCACCGGGATGATGACGTTGTCGTTGATCATCGACGTGGCCAACTTGTTGTAGATGGCCCCACGCCTGGTGGCATCCTGTTCGGCGAACGCCTTGTTGAGCAGGTCGGTCTGCTCGGTGCTCACGTCGGTCTTGCCCCACGTCTGCCACTGCGAACCCTTCAGCAGACCGAAGTACTGCACGTACTGGCTGCTGTCGGTGTGGTCCGGAGCGAAATAGAGCATGGTGACCGGTATGCCGTCCTTGCCGATTTTGTCGGCCCATACGGAGATCTCCACGGGGTTGAGCTGCAGGGTGATGCCGACGGCCTTCAGGTCGGTCTGCACCTTCTGCATGGCGGTGGTGAAGTCCACGCCGTAGACGTTCAGCGACGGGAACGTGGCATCGAGGGTGAGCGAGGTAACACCATCGTCGGCGAGCAGCTGCTTGGCTTTGGCCAGGTCCTGCGCCGGCGGGGTCAGGCCGTCGGTGCCTGCAAAACCGTTCGGGATGGGCGCGGGCTGCTCTTGGCCGGCGCCGCCGACCGTGGCGTCGAGTAGACCCTTGTAGTCCAGCGCCAGACGAATGGCCTCACGCACCTTCGGCGTGAGCTTCTCGGCACCCTTCGCACCTGGGCTGAGCGCCAGGTACACGAAGTTGAAGCTGGGCACCTGGTCGACCTTCACGTCGGTGTTGTTGAGACCCTTCGCCGCGTCGTTCGAGATCTGCATCGCGATGTCCACCGAACCAGCCTCGAGCTGCTGGCGCTGCGTCACTGCATCGGGCGTTTCCTTGATGACCACCTCAGGGAAGTTCGCCTTCTTGCCCCAGTATTTGTCGTTGCGCTTCAGGCGGAGCTCAGAACCCTGCTGATAGTTCGTCAGCACGTACGGACCTGAACCCGCCGAGTTCTTCAGGAACCACGGCTCTGCCTTGTCGGTCTTCGGGTCGGACGTGGCGCCCTGCGAGGTGGCGAGCTTGGAGTTGACGATGCCGAGGTAGCTGGCATTCACCTGCGCGAGGAACGCCGAGTTGCTCTGCGACAGGGTGACCTTCACCGTGCCGGCATCGGGCGTGTCGATGGTCTTGATGGTGCCCACCAAGTACGACGACGAGCCGGCCAGGCCCTTCAGGCGCTCCCACGACCACTTCACGTCTGCGCTGGTGACCGGCGAGCCATCGGCGAAGGTGGCCTTGGGGTCGAGGGTGAACGTGAACTCGGTCTGGTCGGCGTTGCCCTCCCACTTCGTGGCGAGGCGGGGGACGAGCGTCTTGTTGTCCTTGTCCAGACCGATGAGCGTCTCGTAGACGCCAGTCATGAAGATCTGGCACGTGTCGCAGTAGGACCGCGATGGGTCGAGCGAGTTGACGTCCATGCCGCGGGCGATGAGTAGCGCCTTGTCGGAGGCACCGCCGGTGGCGGTGGTGCCACCCGAGGCGGTGGTGCCACCCGAACTGCTACCGGGAGAACTGGAGCACGCTGCCAATATCAGAACGCCGGCCATGCCGACGACCGCGGCCCGATGAGCCGCACCCTTGCGAATGCCGAACATTATGTTGCTCCCCCACTTCCGAACCGACTCCATGTTGGTACAGTGAGTGCAGTATAAATCACGACGTGCTCAACGTCAAGGGTTCGGGAAGAGACCATCGATGGCATCTACGAGGAGGCAGCCGAGCGCCCGCGAGTCGCAGCGCCTCGAAACGCGTCGAGCGTTGGCCGAGGACGCTATCCGATTGTTCAGCCTGCAAGGCTTCGAGCAGACCACCGTCAAAGACATCGCTGCAGCCGCGGGCGTGTCCACTCGCACGTTCTTCCTCCACTTCCCCACGAAGGCCGCAGCTGCATTTCCCGATCACGTCGAGCGCGTCGAGGACTTCATCATCCGCCTGAACGACGGCTCACCGCATGTGAACCCCTTATTTCAATTACGTTCTGTGCTGCTGTCCGGCTTCCACACCGAGAATCCGACTCGACTTCTCCGGTACCGCTTGGTGTCGCAGGTGCCCGAGCTGCGTGACGAAGACGCACGCACGGACCGCGACTACGAGAACGCCATCGCGGCGTACCTGATGAGCCATTGGGGCGACACTGCCGAGGCCGGTGTACGTGCCAATGCGATCGCCAATGCGGTCATCGGCGTCGTGCGCGCCACACTCGTTGCCGCTGGCGAGCGCGGCATCGACGCACGCGCCGTGACCGCCGAGATCTTGCAACGCATGCTCGGCACGCCGTTCGACGAACCACTGCACTCGATGTAGCCAGTTCACCCACCCTTGCACGAACCCGCTAGGTAAACCCGACCGCGTCGATCTCTGGCCCGACGTAGCGGCGCACCTGGTCGTCGAGCTCAGCGACGGCGAGCGCCGGCATGGTGATCGTGCGTCGTCCGCCGTCGGTTTTCGGTGGGTCGAGCACCCTCGTTGCGCCGGACAGCTCGAGAGCTTGCCTTTCCACCTGGTCCGTACCGGTCGGCAGATCGATGCGTTTCCGGGTGATGCCGTCGGCTCGACAAGTCCATAAGGCCGATTCAGGCAGTTGGTCAAACGGCTACAACATCGTTCAATCAAGACGCTCGAACCCCGCTTCGCTATCCACCAGCATTCGTTCGCCAGTGACCGAGCGTCACCGGTTCATCGAGCCACGAGACCTGCTTACGAAGTTCGCCAACCACGAACGTCTCGAGGAGGTTTCCGAACTCGGCCAGCGCCGTTGGATCCAGGGTCGCAAGTTTCGCTTCGCTGCACCGCAACAGCCGGGCAGCGAGTCCAGAATCGATGCCGTGCAGTTTGGGCAGCTTCGATGCTTTCGAGCGAAGCGTCTTTCCCCACGCCGGCAAGAGCTGGATGAGAGAGATCCTGGAGGAGTCGCAGGTATCCATCCAAGCGTCTTGCGGTCGGCTTCAAGACCGGCGAACGCGGCTGTTGCGCTGAACATCTGCGCGCCCTGAACGGCGAGGCGCTCGAACAGGACACCAAGCAGATCGCGCCGCCTGATCCGTGCGAGCTCGACAGCATCGCGTTGGATACTGAGACGGACGTAGTCGTCGAACCACCGCGCCCGGGCGGCACCTGTGCGGCGAAGCGCGAAGGGGAAGCCACCGGCACAGACTCGGTCGACGTAGTCCGTACGCTCGGTCGTCGACCTGGGATGGGCGGATACGGCCCGGTCCGGATCGCGCATCAACTCAGCGACGAGGTCCTCGCGGCTGCCGCCGATCTCACCTTGGGACAACGAAAACACGGTCAACGTGTGCAAGCGTCCGGTGAGCGCCCCGGCAGACAACGGGATCGCGTCGTGACGTGTCGATCCGGTCAGCACCGCTGTGCCAGCCAACGCTCCCTCACGGTTGAGACGGGCTTTCAAGGCGTCGAGAACGTCCATGATTCGTCGCGCTGCAATGGTGTTGAATTGCGCAGCCATTGGCGCACGTCACCATGTTGCTCGCTACAGATCCCAAGACACGCCGTTTCTAATCCCAATCTGCGCCGTGTAGTACTCCGCAAACGAGCGCTATCTACTCGGAATATGTTGATCGCCGACGCGGCCCGAGTGCGTGGCGGGCCTGATCGTAAGCCACCAGCGCAGACAACAAGGCCCGCAGTCAAGAGCTTGGGTTCAGAGGGCCTTCGCGGCCAAAGTCGATCTGGCCGGTTGCACAACTATTACGCTCGTCAATCGCTATGACTTCGTTGGCCGACTCTGTCCTTGCGCTTGTCCGGACGCGGGCGGATCTGAGTCGGTGGGGTGCCGCGAACGAGCACGGACACCAGATGCACGAGGCGATCGACGTGCTCGAAGCCGCTCTCCCCACGACAGACCCCGCTGAGGTGTACGCCGCGGTGCATGCTGCGTTGGCGAGCGCTGTCAAGGTGATCGCCCGCGCGGACGACTCCAGCGGGATCATCGGCGACGCGTGCCGTCGATTGCTCGAGTTGCATCCGATGGTCGCAGCGTCGGCTGGTGTGGCACCGGCCCGATTGGTCGACTGGATGATGAAGTTCCAGTTCGACGGGGACGTCGACTATTTCGAGATCGACCCCGTCGCCTACGCCCCGGCCCTCGGAGATGTCGGGATGAGGGCCTACCGGAAGCGCCTCGCTGCGGTGCGAGCCAAACTCGCGCCGGAACCAGCGGAGGCAGATCGCTGGTCGGTTCCCGA
>JANLPV010000010.1:0-54539 GCA_031367435.1 Actinomycetes bacterium
ATGACCGCGTTCCTCGAAAAACGCCCGGCAGCGTGGGTGATCTGAACTACAGCTGCTTGACGCGCGACGGGCCGAGTTTGGCAGCGTCGATCGCTGTCACCATCGCAGTCGCCTGTACGGAGGTGAGACCTGGTAACACCACGGCGAACTTGCCTGTGACCGGCTTGATACTGAAGCCCAAGAACTTTGCCGCGGTCAACTTGTCGATCTGAGCCTGTGCATCGGCAGATGTAAGGAAGATGCCGTCGACAACTTCGAAGTTCGTGGAGGCCGCGCCCGTGAGGTGGAACACCCGTGCTGCACCGACTTTGGCCGCGTTGATCTTGCTGGCCATCGCTGTTGCCGCGGCGTTGGTGAGGCCGGGCAACACGCTGGCGAACTTGCCGGTGACCGGCTTGATAGTGAAGCCAGCGAACTTCGCAGCGGTGAGCTTGTCGATCTGAGCCTGGGCCTTGGCCGACGTGGTCCAGATACCGACAACAACCTCCCAGTTCGTCGCGGTTGTTGAGATCGTGGTCGTTGTCGTTGTCGACTCAGCTGGCAACGTCGTCTGAGGTGAGATCGTGGTCGTCGGCGCAACAGTGAACGTGGGCGCGACGAACACCGTTGTGGTGGTGGTGGTGGAGTTCGACGACGCGTTGCCGCCGCTGCTGCACGCCGAAGCGATCAGCGCCAGGGGGATTGCGCTCAACACGAACATTGTCGTCTTCGTCTTCGCCACGGCCACTCCTTCGAGCGGATCGGGAAATTCCCGACACTGCGTTGGACGAATCATAACCACTCTGCGCAGCGGCGTGGTGGCGTAACTGATGATCGCTGCACCGAGGCAACGGCAACCATGTTGCGCTCCACTTCCGCTACTTCGCCGACGACTCCAAGCCAGCCTTGATCGCAGCGAGCGTTCGCTGCATCCCCTTGGCCATCGACCTCGAACGGCGCAGCACCGTTTCATAGATGAATCCCTGCATCCCCGACGACGGAGCGAAGCTGAAGGACTCAGTCACCACGGTGCCTGCGCCAGCAGGCTGCAGCTCGTAACGCCACGTCGTGTAACCCTCGGAAACGAACTCGAACACTTCACCCGGCACACATGCCGTGACTTGCGAAGTAGTCGTCCACTTCTTCATCGTCAATCCAGCAATCGCAATCTTGTTGTCACCCTCAAACCGAGCACCGACGGCGGGGCCAGTGGCACCTGCGGCCCAACGCCCGGCGACGCATTCGGGGCTCCACTCACCGGTGCGCGTAATGTCGGCAATGGCGGCGAACACCTCATTCGGTGGGCGATCGATGGTGGTACTTGCTGAACCTGTGATCATGACTTCCCCTCAATCAATAGCTGCGTCAGTCTTCAATCTTGGCCGACAACATGCAAGTGGTCGGGTTGATCGACCGCCAAAAATGAAGCGAGTTTTGGCAGGCCAACACGTCGTCCCCACATCAGGGTCGCCAACACAACGCCAGCACCGACGACCAAAAACGCGCCGCTCACGCCAAGGGTCGCGAGCAAGGGTGCACCGAGGGCGAGACCAGCCGGACGCAAGCCTTCGCCCAACGCCCCAATCGTGCCGAATACTCGGCCCTGCACCTGCGGCGCAACCACGTTCTGCAACGAGGTGATCAGCGAGGTGTTTGCAATTGCAATCGCGAAGCCGCCGACAATGAATGCCGTTGCCGTCACGATAATCGGCACGAGCCCCGCTGACGCGAGACACAAACCGGTCAGAAGCATCGGCCCGGCGATCGCGCCTTTGGCAACCTTGCCGGCCATCAACGAGCCAGCGAGAATACCGATCGACACCATCACCTCGAGCATGCCGTAACCAGCAGCGCCGACGCGGAAGCGATCGATCGCGAGCGCGACCACGAGCAGCGGCACTGGTGCCGCAACCATGTTGAGGACCGACGCCAAACCCACGAGGCGACGAAGTTCACGGTCACGAACAATCGACAGCATCGCGTCGACTGTTGAATGACGATTACGCGACGCTGCCGTCGCGCCGAGGGGCTTAGGCACTCTGGCAAATGCAACGAACACCGCAGACCAGACGAACGTGACGGCATTGATCACCATCACGCTGCCGACGTCGAACAAGCTGATCAGCACCCCTCCCACGAGTGGCCCAACCAGTCCACCAACGGCAGAGTTGGCCATGTTGAGCCCGTTCGCTGCAGCACGATGCTTACTATCGATGAGTGTGGGTACAACCGCCGAATAGGTGGGATCGAACACGGCAGCGCACATGGACGACATCGCAATCAACAGACACATCAGGAGCGGTGTTGGGTGATTGTCAATGACCGAGACTGCGAGCGCGATCGTCAGCCCGACACGACCGAGGTCGGCCGTCATCATGAGGCGACGACGGTCGAATCGATCGGCCAGCCATCCACCAAGTGGTGAGCAGAGCACTGCTGGGATGATCGTCGACAACGCCACCGCGGTGAGGAGTCCGTTGCCCCCAAACTGGCGCGCCCACCACAGCAGCGCAACGCGCTGCATGCCGTCGCCGATGACCGAGACAACTTGTCCGATCCAGATGAGCCGGAAGTTTCGATAGAGCCGAAGAACCATGCAGCCATCGTGGACGACGTCTCATTCGAAACAAAGACACCACTTCGTTGGAGACTCGGACTAGGAAGGTGTCATGCATCCAACGTGGCCAGCGCAGAAGGTCATCAAGGCCCCCGAGGCCATCAACCTGCTTACCAACATTCGCTCGCTGCGAATTCTCGTTCCCTTCATGCGCGAGCCGCACACGTTGTCGACGGCGGCCACTGCCCTCGGCAAATCGCCGTCGACTGTCGCGTATTGGATTCCGCGTCTACTCCGCAGTGGTCTGCTTGTGCATCTCGGCGATCAACGACGCGCTGGCATCGCCATGCCCCACTACCGTGCAGCAGCCAAACAGCTCACAGTTGCCTATCGCGACGTTCCCTTTGACAGTCGGGTGGCGTTGCTCGATCAGGGTCGCATGCTCGTGCTACGACGCTTTCTCGACGGTCTTGACGAAGCAATCGAAAAGGCCGACGCGTTCTCACTCGGTTTCTCGGCAGGAGGTGACTCCGGCGCGGCGATTGAGATGCTCGAGACCGACGACCATCGCCAGCAACGTCCCTACACCGACAGTTGGATGACGTTTCACCTCAGCAATGCCGACGTGCTCGAGTTCACCCACGACCTCGAAGCGGTGGTGGCGAAATACGCGAACCGCACCGGCAACCGGCGTTACATCTCACATGTCGGCTTGGCTCCCGACCCCAAACGAAGGTGGCGCTCATTCAACGATCCCAGCCCGCTGTAGACGGGAACGAAGTGACGCAAGGTCAGCCCGGCTGAAACGACGCTTTGAGTGACGGCGGCACGTCGTCGGCGACGGTTACCAACCCATCGTCGACGAGCTTTACAAGGTGCGAGAGCACGCTGCGCCCAGCCGGCTTGTGCAATTCCTCGCGGACCCCCGCGTACAACACCTTGACGATGTCATTGATACTGGCGCTACCGGCCCGAACTTGCGCCAACACTTGCGCTTCACGCTCGATGCGATGCGCGAGGTACGCCTCCAGAAAAGGTTGCGGATCAGTGACCGGATTGCCGTGTGTTGGCCAAAGAATCGCATCGTGGCGACCTGCCACCTTGCGCAACGAGTGCATGTAGGCGCGCATGTCACCGTCGGGTGGCGACACAACCGTGGTGCTCCACCCCATGACGTGATCGCCACTGAAGAGCGCTTGTTCCTCATCAAGCGCGAAGCACAGATGATTCGACGTGTGTCCGGGTGTATGCACGGCGCGTAGCGTCCATCCGCGGCCACGGGCGGCGACACCACCATCGACCACTCGTACATCAGGGGTGAACGCAATGTCGATCGACTCCTCAACCTTGACGTCGGAATCGTCATCCGCCTCGAGGTCGACAAGGCCGTGCGGAGCGAACGCAAGTGTTGGCGCACCCGACTCGGCGGCCAGCCACGCAGCGAGCGGGGAATGGTCGCTATGACAGTGCGTAACGAGAATCGCGCGCACTCGTTCACCATCCAATGCAGCCGCAAGCGCATCGCGATGCGCATCGAGTGCCGGTCCGGGATCGATCACCGCAACATCACCGTGGCCGACGATGTAGGTGCCCGTGCCGCGGTAGCTGTACTTGCTGGGGTTGTTCGCGATGACTCGACGAATGAGTGGCGACACCCGCTCAGCAACGCCGTAGCGCACATCGTCGAGCGCAGCAACAAAGGGAATCTCAGCCATCATTCGTGGCTCTGAACTCGGCGATGCACGACACCTCGCCAACCTCGTGCCCGTGACCCCAGATTCGTTCACGCACGAGTGGCGCGACAATAGAAACGTCGACACCGAGCATTCGAAGTGCGGCGACCATCACTGGCGGACGCGCCCGGTTCGCACCATCGGCAATCTTCAACGCCACGACACGACCATCGGGAAGGGCTGCGGCAAACACGCCTTCCGCACCGTCTTTGGCAATGAGCAAGGGGACGTGCTGCATGAACTGCGTCACGTCTCGCCGGCTACCACCGACCATTTCCGGATGCGCGGTCATGGCCCTGTACACAGACGCTCCCGAATCGCGCGCCGCGCCGATCGCGATGTGACGAAACGCGCGCGCTAGGCCAAGCAGCGACATCACATGTGCCGGAGCGCCGCAACCGTCGACGCCGATATGTCCAACCCGCTCGCCGGTCAAACCCGGCAAGTCGTCACTGATCGCTTGTTGCAGCGGGTGCGATGGGTCGAGGTACGTCTCGGTCGACCAACCGTTGACGACGCACGTGGCCAGCATGCCGCTGTGTTTGCCACTGCAGTTCATCTGCAACGGCGTACGAGTACCACCGCTACGCAACACAACCTCGGCCGATGCAGCGTCGAGCGGCAAATCGGCCGTGTTCAACAGTGCTGATTCATCAAGGCCAACGGTGGCCAGTATTCGTCGTGCCGCCTCAATATGCATGGGCGCGCCATCATGACTCGCGCACACAAGCGCTAAAAGATCGGGAGGCAGCACCAGACCGGCGTTGACCATCGCCACTGCCTGCAACGGCTTATTCGCCGAACGCGGGTAGATCGCCACGGCCGGATCGCCCGCAGTGAAAGCAACCGAACCATCGCGCTCGAGTGCAACGACCGCACCAAAGTGCACCGACTCGGCGAACTGCGATCGACTGGTGAGCGCAACAGGGACGAAGGCCTCAGGACGACTCATCAGACTCCGCGTCCGCGCCCTTCTTGCGGCGAGTCCTTTTAGTTTTGACGGCATGGGTCGACATTCGCGTCAGCGGTACGTCGATGACCTCGTGACGAACGCCCCACTCGCTGATCACCGCTTGGGCCATCGCCGCCGCGGGTAACGCAAGGATCGCGCCAACTGGACCGAGCACGGCGCCTCCGGCGAGTGCAGCGCCGAACGCGAGGGCTGGATGCAGTTCCATTGTTCGAGCCGTGATGCGCGGCAGGAACAAGTAGTTCTCGATCTGTTGATACAGAACGATGAATGCGAACATCACCAATGCCTTGCCAGGCGAGTCGACGAGCGCCAGCAGTACAGGCAACGCGCCCGCGAGGTACGTGCCGACCACGGGAAGAAACTGACTGATCAGGCCAACCCAGAGTGCCATGGCGATCGGTGCCCTAGTACCCAACGACTGAAACAGAATCCAGTGAAAGAAGGCCGACAGCGCGGCGAGTAACGCTCGCGAATACAAGTATCCGCCCGTCTTGGTGATGGCCAACTCCCACACGTCGAGCACGCGTTGTTGACGTGTTGGCCGCAGCCGACTGCAGATGCTGCGCCGCATCCGCGGGCCGTCGGCGACCAAGTAGAAGGTGAACAGCAACACGGAGAAAAGTTGTAACAAGAACCCCAACGCAGCGACCGACACATCAAATGCCTTGGCCTGCTGCGACTTGATGAACTTCTGAAACGCGCCGTGCGGATCTTGCGTGCTGTCGATCACCTTTTGTGGATTGATGTGGGTACTGAAATGACGGTTGATGAACCCGACGACCTTCGTGATGGTCTTTGGTGTGTCGTTCAAAATGTCGGCGATCTGACCACCAACGAGCGAGGCAATTGCGACCACGAAGATGATCGTGAAGAGGAACACGGCGAGCAGGATGAGTGCCGTGGCCGTGCCTCGGCGCCAACCGCGCGCGGCGAGCCGATTGACGCCCGGTTCGATCGCGAGGGCCAAGAACAGCGATACCAACAACAAGATCAGTAACCCGGTGAGCCGATCGAACATGAAGTGCGTCGACAGCGTGACGAGGTAGCCGAACCAGAAGATGGCAACGGCTTTCCACACCCACGACGGCATCACCGAGGCCCACATCGGCGACGAAGCGGCGGACTCGGGGGCGATTGGTTCACCGAGCGAGGGTTCCGAAGACATCGTTTGAGATCGTAATGACCTCGGTCGTGCCCCAAGTGGGCATTGACGTACGAGCGGTCGTCAGAAGGCTGCGGCGAGCGACCGGGCAAGGTCGCCACGGGGACACACCTGCACCGTTTCGAGTTCGAGCCAGTCGGCCATCAGCCTGAGCTCTTGGGCTAACTCGGCAACGATGACCTCGTCGGGTACGCCCGGCTCGGCGTATGAACCCTGCACGAGCAGCGTGCCGTGATGTCGGTCGGCTTTGAGGTCGACCCGACCCACCAGTTCGTCGCCGAGCAGGAACGGCAACACGTAGTAGCCATACACGCGCTTGGGCTGAGGCACGTAGATCTCGATGCGATAATGAAACCCGAAGACCCGTTCGGTGCGCTCACGATTGAACACCAGCGAGTCGAACGGGCTCAGCAGCGCGCGGGCCGCCACGCGACGCGGACGCCGCGCCTGAGGGTGCATGAACGCTGGCTGCTTCCAACCCTGCACGTCAACGGCGAGCAGCCGGCCCTCCTCGACAAGTTCGCGTACCAACGGCTTGCATGGCGCGTTCTTCTGGCGGTGGTAGTCGGTGAGGTCACCCAACGTGCCAACGCCATGATGCTTGGCCGCGAGAACGAGCAACTCCTTACGCGCCTCGACCTCGGCAGGCACCTCGCGTTCGAGTGCGTGCGCAGGGATCCAACGATCGGAGAGGTCGTAGAGCCGGGCAAAATCATTGGGGCGGCGGCGGCCCGCGACCCGACCAGTGAAGAAGAGATGTTCGAGCGCGATCTTGGCGTCGTCCCAGTCCCACCACGTGCCCTTCGTTCCGACCCGCGAATTGAAGTCGCCCGAGGCAACGGGTCCGGCCGCACGTACGCGATCGAGCACTTCATCGGCAAACCCGGGCCGACGTTCGTTCAACCGCTTGAACGTGCCCCACGCATGCTCACCTGTCATCCGCCAACGATGCAGGTGATAGTGATCGGTGGGTACATGGCTGGCCTCGTGTACCCAATACTCAAAGAGTTCGCCAGCCGCGGTGGCGTCCGCGATGAGCGACCGCGGATGCGGGCCGAGCCGCGCAAAGAGCGGCAACTCCTGACTGCGTACGAGCACGTTGACTGCGTCGATCTGAATCAACCCGATCTGGTCGAGCACCTTGCGCAGGTGACGCCGATCGACGCGTCCCGTTGGCCGTGGATCGGCAAAGCCTTGCGCCGCTAGGGCGATGCGGCGCGCCTCAGCTGCGCTGAGTGACGTACTCAATCGGCGACGGAGATGGTGACCGAGTTGATGACGACATCAGTGTGCGGTCGGTCGCTGCGATCGGTGGCGACGGCTTGCATCGCATCGACGATGTCGAGACCCTTCACGACCTGACCGAAGTGGTTGTACTGCGATGGCAGACCGACGCCGCTTGGCCCGCTGATGAGGAAGAACTGACTGCCGTTCGTGTTAGGGCCGGCGTTGGCCATTGCCAATGAACCGATCTGGTAGCGCTGCTTCACGGGCTCGTCGTTGAAGCGGTAGCCGGGGCCACCACGACCAGTGCCGGTTGGATCGCCGCCCTGACACATGAAGCCGTTGATAATGCGGTGAAAGACGATGCCGTCGTAGTAATGATGCAACGCCAGGAACACGAAGTTATTCACGCTCAACGGCGCGTTGAGCGCATCGAGAGCAATGACCATCGTGCCCATCGAGGTCTCCATCGTTGCGGTGTAACGCTTCGACGTGTCGATACCCATCTCGGGAGCGTCGTTGAACTTCTGACTGACTGGCGCGGAGCCGTCAAAGGGTGGAAATGCGTGCGACATGGGTCTCACCTTACCGTCACCGCGTGTGACGAAGCAGATCTAGCTCGCGTCGCCAACCGCGGGTTGCGCGTCGTCATTGCGAGTCGGATCGAGCAGCATCCACAACGCAGCACCGACCGCGGCACCGATGAGCGGGAACAAGTCCACCCATGCCGACGCTGAAGTTCCGTCGTCGTCGTAAAGAGCACGACGACGGCAGGCAGCATCAATACGCTACGCACATTCGCTACCCTCAGTAGGCGATGGCCCGCAGTCGCACCGACACCATGCTTGTTACCCGCATCACTGCAGGGGGAGCGCGTCGTCGGCAACCAGATGAGCTGATCGTCGAAGAACCAATGTCGATTCAGCTCGATGGTGTGCAGATCAACACAACAATGCGCACGCCGGGTCACGACTACGAACTCGCCGTCGGGTTTTGCCACACCGAAGGAGTGCTCGCGGGTATGCCGGTCACCACCGTTCGCTATTGCGCGAACGGCTCAGCCGTCACCAGCGAGTTCAACGTTGTGACCGTCGAAACCGGTGGACGCGCCCCAGCTCCCACGCCACGACTCGGCACCACCTCGAGCAGTTGCGGCCTGTGCGGGAGCGACAGCATCGACACACTCTGCGATCGGCTCGCACCGCTCGACCCTTCCCGCGCTAACGCGTTCAACATCGACACCTTTCCCGACGTGTGCTCGCGAGCGCTGACGAGTCAGGGTTTGTTCAGTAGCACAGGCGCGGTGCACGCAGCAGCTGTGTTTGATGCTGAAGGGAACATCTCAATCACCCGTGAAGACGTCGGCAGGCACAACGCCGTCGACAAGGTCATCGGCCGGCTTCTCCTCGACAACCAGCTTCCGGCGACTGGCCTCGGCCTCTTCGTGAGCGGTCGTGCCAGCTTTGAGATGGTCCAGAAAGCCTGGGCGGGTGGCTTCAGTGTGCTCGTCAGCGTGAGCGCCCCAACGTCGCTGGCGGTAGAGACGGCGCGTCGCGCGAATTTGATGCTTGCCGGCTTCGTCCGCGCCGACCGTTTGAATATCTACGCACCCGAACGGCTCGGCTGATGTTCGCGAATACTGCTCGCCACATCGCGACGGTAGCGTGCAGCACATGACGCCACAGTCCGAGCCCGTCACCCCCAGCACCGGTCTCACGGTGTTGCATCTGTTCTGTCACAACTCCGAGCACCTCGACAATGAAGCGTTCGTGTCGGGCGTCAAGGCTGCCGAGGCTGAAGGCGCGCAGGTCGTCACGGCCGCCATGCTGGGCCACAAGTCCGACGTTGCGCTCATGGCGTTGCACACCGACATGCGCGTCCTGCGCCGGTTGCAGTCGCGTGTCCAGATCGCCGGTCTCACCGTGAGCGACAGCTACGTCTCCATCACCGAGGTCAGCGAATACGCGAAGAGCCTTCCGCCCGAGATGTTGCAGCCCCGGCTCTACCCGGTGCTCCCGCCAGAGGGTAAGCATGCGTTTTGCTTCTACCCGATGTCGAAGCGCCGCGAGCAGGGGGCCAACTGGTTCACGTTGCCGTTCGAAGAGCGTTCCGCGCTGATGCAAGAACACGGCAAGAGCGGGCGCACCTTCGCCGGTCGCATCGTGCAGCTCATCACGGCGTCCGCAGGTCTCGACGAATTCGAGTGGGGCGTCACTCTGTTCGGGCATCATGTCGACGACCTCAAAGACGTCGTCTACACCATGCGATTCGATCGTGCCTCGGCGCTGTTTGCCGACTTCGGTCAGTTCTACGTCGGCATGGTCACACCGGTCGAGCATCTGTTCGCTGAGTAGTACCTACCGCTAACGACTTCGGTCGGTCACCGTCACCGAACGAGTCGTCACGTCGCGTCCGCTCGCATCGAAGGTGAATTCCTCGAACTTGGCCATATCCGGATCGCCGGTTGCCCCGAGTTGCAAGAGTCCGCCCGGACCGTCGTAATCAATGCTTCGGCCGTCAGCCAAAAGGGATGCACACGACGCGAACGTGTCACACACAGAACCACCTGCGCTGACGGTGCGAACCTGTGACGCGATCACATCTGCGGTCGTCGACTTGCCTTGTAGCGCTGCGAGCATGAGCAGGTTCGCACAGTCGTAGGCCTGCGTTGCAAAGAGTCCAGTGGCCTTCTGATTGGTGAGGACACCAATGGCATCGAGTAGATCGCCGCTTTGCGTGACCACGGATTGCGACACCCCCACGATCTTCGATCGTGCTGCGGGAGCAATGGATGCGAGCACGCTGATCGACATGGGACGGCGCAACGCATCATTCACGACGATGTCACGTGGTTGGGCGCCCGCAGCGTCGCTCAGCGCAACCAGCATCCGCGAGCCTGCAATCGGGTCGCCGATGAGCGCAATCGCGCCGCTGCCCGACGACACCAACTTCGTCGCCTCAGAGCCGAACTCATCGTCATCGACTGCGAAGCCGCTAAATGCGGTCACCTTGAGGTTGCGGCGCTGCAATGCAACCTGCAGGGCTTTGGCCAATGGGCGACCGTAGGCATCGTCGACGAAGGTAATCGCCGCCGTGTCCTCGCCGGTCTGCTCGATGGCTTCGGCCATCGCCTCCGCCTCGAGACTGTCGGAAGCGATCGTTCGAAACAGCAGGCTTCGCGACGGCAAGGTGTCAAGTGCAAGTGCCGATGCGCTCGGGGAGCACGAGACAATATCGGCATTGATCATCGTGCTGGCGAGAGCGATGGCGTTGTTCGACGAAGCGGGGCCAACAATGGCATCGACCTGCGCGCCGATCATCTGCTGCAGGCCGAGCGCCGCGGTCGAGGCATCGGCACCCTCGTCGCGTATCACGAGTTCAACAGGTCGACCGTTGACGCCGCCGTCTTGGTTGGCCCGTTCGACGGCAACGCGCACAGCCGCACGTGCGGATTGTCCGATCGAGGCACCTTCCCCGCTGGAGGGCAGCAGTACTCCGATACGCAGAACTCCATCATCCAGGCGCGGCGTCGGTTTCGCGGAGACTGCCGCGGTGTCAGCGGTGGATGCTGGCGACAGTGCCGAGCCGGGCGTGACGTTGCTGGTGCAGGCGGCAAGTGCAGTACAAACCACGACCATGTGAACTACGCCCGCGCCCAGCCGCGACTGTGTCCTACCCCGCTCGCTCATCGGCGACATTGTAGGTGCACGACTGTTGGCCATGTTGACCCGGTTGCCATGTTGACCCGGTTGCCATGTTGACCCGGTTGCCATGTTGACCCGGTTGCCATGTTGCCCCGCTTACCATGTTGCCCCGCTTACCATGTTGTCCCGCTTGCCATGTTGACCCATTTGCCATGTTGACCCGCTCGGGCAGTCGAGCCGTGTCGTGTGAGGATGAGGCCATGGATCAGTACGCACAGCAACTTGCCGACGCGGTGCACGCCGTGCTCGCGGATTGGCTGATGAGGTGTGTGGTCACCACCGCACAACGATCAGCGGTTGGTCTGTCACCACCATTGCTCGACGCAGCGCGCGCCATGGCACATGAAGCAACGCCGGTCGTCATGCAAAAGCTGATCGAGCTGCTCGAAACCGACGTCGATGCTCAGCGCACGAACCCCCTCAGTGTGCTGCGTGGCGCAGTGAGCTACCCAACGCGCGTGCTGCAATCGGCAGGAGTGCCGCCAGTGCGTCGCGACGATTTCGAGGTACGCGCGTTTCCCACCGACGTCTACCATCTCAGCCCGGCGACCTGGATCGACATCGAGAAATCGCTGCAGGAGCCAGGTCTCATTTGGGGGGCGTGGAAGGCAAAGACCGTGCTCGATCGCCGTCGCCGTTGATGGTCTGCGATGGGACTCGGTTCATGGTCGCTGCGGTAGGGTCGCCGTGTGAGTGACTCCAACCCACAGGACTTCACCCGAGATCTCGTGCGCTGGAGCGAAGCACTCGCGGCAATCGCGCGTACGGGCCTCGGCTTCACGCAGAGCTTGTACGAACGCGAGCGTTTCGAAGAGGTTCTGCATGTTGCCGGCGACATCAAGGCGGCAGCCGACGACGCGCTCGAGGTGCGCCGCGAGCAGGACCATTTCATCCAGGAATGGATGGACAGTGTCGGCGAGGGCGTGCCCGGCTATGTGACACCAAAGGTTGCCATCGGCGCCATCGTTGGCAACGACGTGGGCGAGATACTGCTCGTGCAACGTTCTGACAGCTTGATTTGGTTATACCCAACGGGTTGGGCCGATGCCGGCTATTCACCGTCTGAAGTAGCCGTCAAAGAGGTGCTCGAAGAAACCGGCATCGAATGTGAACCCGTGCAACTCATTGCTGTGCTCGACGGCCAACGGATGGGCTTTACCCGTTTCGCGATGTACATGCTGTTGTTCCACTGCCGGGCAACAGGCGGCGAACTCACGCCCCATCCGCTCGAAACGGCAGACGTTGGCTGGTTCGCCCGTGATCAACTCCCCCGTGCCGCAGCGGGTGCGTCGTGGTGGGGGCCGATGGCCTTTGCGGCGATCGATGGCGAACCAATGACAGCGATGTTCGAGCCGCCACGTTCACCAATCTGGCGCGGCGAGCATCACTGATTTCAAGCCGTCGTTGCAAAGAGTTGGTTGAGCTTCTCTGACGGTGTCATCCATCAGCGTGTTTGTCGAGGTCTGCCGTTCATTGGGCGAGACCTGAGCCAGCGTGTGGCTTGTTCAGCGTGTGGCTTGCATCGCACCCAAACCCGTTCATTGGGCGAGACCTGAGCCAAGAACAAGCCAGCATGTGGCCTGCATCGCACCCAAACGTCCGCTGGATTTTCCCGCATCGCCCTCAGGGCTGACACGATGGGAGCTATGTCGGCCACTACGCCCGGATTGGTGTGCGCTCATCATCACTTGTACTCCGCGCTCGCGCGAGGCATGCCTGCACCGCCGCAGCAGCCCACCGACTTCGTCTCGATCCTGCAACAGGTGTGGTGGCGACTCGATGCTGCCGTCGATCTGGAGATGTTGAAGTGGAGTGCGATGCTCGGCGCGGTCGAAGCGTTGCAGAGTGGCACGACCGCGATCATCGACCATCACGAAGGACCCAATGCAATTGAGGGCAGCCTGCAGGTCATCGCCGATGCGTGCGAACAGGTTGGCGTGCGCGTGATGTGCACGTACGGGGTCACCGACCGGTGGCTCGACAATGGCAGCCTGTTGCAGTCGTTCGATCAGCCGTTGGCGATGACCGCAGCGGCTTCACGTGGCTTGGCCGAGTGTGAGCGTTTTATCCGCGGCGGCGGCGCGGGCATGGTGGGAGTACACGCCGCTTTTACGTGTAGCAACGACACGCTTGAAGCAGCGGCACATCTCGCCAACTCACTTGGGGTTGGCGTTCACATTCATGTTGGCGAAGGTGCCATCGACGCATCTGCGGCGGCGCGACTAGAGCACCTCAGCACCGACCGCTGGCTGCTCGTGCACGGCGTGCATCTCGATCGTCACGTTCGAGGCACACTGGCGCACAACCCGCGCAGCAACATGAACAACGCCGTTGGTTATGCCCACCCGGCACAGCGATCGAACACCGTGGTGCTCGGCACCGATGGCATCGGCGCGGACATGCTCGAAGAGTTCCGACTCGCCTTTGTTGCCCACCGCGCCGACAATGTCAGAGCCTCACCCGAGGTGGCGTGGCAGTGGTTGGCGAACGGTTGGCTACTCATGCCGCAGGCCCGAACGGACGAGGTCACGTGGAACTACGATCACGTCGACTCGCCGTGGCACGTGGCGTTCACGCCAGGCGTCCGCGCGTTGCACGTGAAACGCGCAGACGGTGAGGTGCTGATGAACAACGGAATACTCACCAGAGTCGATGTTGACGAGGTGCGAGCAAAGGCGGCCGAGCAGGCCGTGCGACTGTTCAGTCGGCTGTAGCCAACGCTTCATGTTGCAGGTGACCGTCAACGATGTTCACGGTGCGATCACACCAATGCGTCATGCGCGCGTCGTGCGTAATGATGATCGCTGCGGTGCCACGACCCTTCACCTCGCTTTGGATGAGTTCCATCACCTGCTCACCGAGATGGGTGTCGAGCGCGGAGGTGGGTTCGTCGAACAACACGAGTGCGGGTTCATTCATGAGCGCCCGCCCGATGGCAACACGCTGACGCTCGCCGCCGCTGAGCTGGGACGGCAGGTTGTCGAGCCGACCGGACAGTCCGAGCTCGTCGAGTAAGCGATCGGCGCGCACCTTCGATTGCTTGCCGCGGGAGCCACGTAGTTCGTCGACGAGCAGCAGGTTTTCGCGAGCGGTCAGGAACGGCACAAGGTTGACGCTCTGGAACACAAACCCGACCGTGTTGCGGCGCACTTCGGTGAGCTCCTTTGACGACGCGTGGCTGATGTCGAAGCCCCCCACGGTGACCTGCCCTGAGGTGGCCGACAGCAACCCGCCGGCGATGGACAACAGCGTCGTCTTTCCCGAGCCGGAGGGTCCGACGAGCGCAACCATCTCGTCGCCTGCCACCGACAGCGTGGCCGAGTCGAGCGCTGTGATGGCGTTGTCTCCATCACCGTAGGTTTTGGTGATGTCGGTGAGTTCGAGCGCGTTCGAAGTTGGGTTCATGGTGTACTTCCTGCGAGTGGCGTCACTGGGTTGAGCCAATGGCTTGAGCGGGATCGATGCGCGAGACACGACGCAGCGACAGCAGGCTGCCGATCACGGCGCACACAGCAAGAATGAGATAGCTCGTGATCATTCGGCTCGGCTGCACCTGTAATGGCAACTGTGGCGGTGCCGTTGCAGAGAGCACTGCGACCAATCCACCACCAATTGCAAATGCAACTGTCGCGATAATGATTGCTTGAACCACCACACCTGCAAACAACTGGCGACTCGATGCACCAATGGCTTTCAACATGCCATAGAGCGGAGTGCGTTCGAGGGTCAGTAGAGCGAAGAACAGCGCAACGATCACGATGACAACCATGTATGTGGTGGCGAGGATCGAGTTGAACGTGCTGCGTTGCTCTTTGGTACCAGGCAACGACGACTCGGCGTCGGTTTTGGTGAGCGACGACGTGAGCGACGACGTTGCGTTTGTCGTTGCGTTTGACGTTGCGCTTGCTGCTGCCTTGGTCGTCGCGTCGATGCGGTCTGCCAGTTCGGCAGCGTTTTGACCCTTGTCAGCCTGCACAAGCAGGACCTGGAAATCTTGGTCGCCCACAGGCGAGTCGGGGCGATTGAGGTTTTGCACGAGTCGCCAGGTGCCCGGCTCAACCCAGAGCCCGCCCTGCAACTGGAAGTTTGAGTCTGCAACGAACCCGACGATCGTGATTGCGGTGCGCCGCGGACCGACCTGCAAGACGTCGCCAAGACCTACGCCGAAGCCCTTCAGTCGCTCGTCGGCATATGCCGTCGAGGGGGCGGGCGGAGCCGGAATACCCTTTGGCTGCAGCTCGTAGCCAATGACAGCAACATTGGCGAGGTCGGATTCTCCAGGCACGATCGCGCCGAGCAAAGTGACGCTGAGGCCACCAACATCTCGAACGCCGTCGACGGCTGCAACTGCGGCCCGAGTTTGGGCACTGATGTTGCTGCGAAAGAACGAGTCGCGCGACGTATTGCTGTAGACGAACACGTCGGCATTCTGGGCCCGCAGTGCACCCGTGGAACCGAGAAAGAGACCATCGAGGAGACCCGAGAGAAAGAGCAGCAACGCGGCCAATACCGTGAGCGTCAGTACTGCGACAACAAACTTTCCGGGTCGACGGCGTAGCTCGCGCCAGGCGAGCTTCATCGCAGGACCCCTTGCGACATGGTTGCGTTGATGGGCTCGATGCGCAGTACGCGTAACACGGCTCCGAGCGAGCCGATCAGACCGACAACGATGGCACCAAGACCCACCGTCAGCAGTTGCGTGATATCGAACGACACGCCCAGGGTGTTGAGGAGCGGCGCGATCAACGCCATCATCACGCCACCGACGATCACGCCAGCGAACACGATGATGGTGGTCTGCGCTAACAATCCGACTGCCAACTTGCCGCGTCGAGCACCGATGGCGCGCATCAGCGTGAGCGATGCCGACTTCTGAACAGTGAGGATGAGGATGAAGAGTCCAATCACCATTAGCGCTGTGATCACCAAGAGGCCGATGACCGTGTTCAGGGATTGCGCAACAGACGAGACCCCCGGCGATTGATCGACTGCCTCCTGACGTGTGAGCGGCACGACGTTGGGCACATTGGATAGACGTGAGATCAATGTGGCATCGGAGATTCCCGGGGCAGGCTCGATCAGCATCACGCTCGGGAATACCACAGCGGCATCTGGGTTGCGTACCTTTCGCGCCGCTGCATAGGTATCCCACGAGACGAAGAGCGTCGGGCTCACCGAATAGTTGATATCGGCGGCGAGGCCGACGACGGTGATCTCGGCTCCCCCTGGTTCGATCCTGATGACATCGCCGATATCGAAACCATCCGATCGATTGCGCTCACTCGCGACACCTTCATTGAGCGCTGCAGGAAGTCGGCCCTTCGACAACGTGGTGGGCGCTCCGAGACCGGCACCTGGACCGTTGATTTCATACCCGAAGAGCACCACGTCGACAAGCCGATCTTTCTCAAGCGACTTCGCGCGGCTGACGTCGTTGCTGACCGTGAAGGTTGATTCACCAAGCGGGCCGACACGACCGACGCCTTCGACCTTGCCGAGCGCAATCTGTTGATCTTCGCTGATGCGACTGCCCTCGATGTTCTTGCGAGCCTGCGCATCGAAAACGACGATCGGTCCGCTTTGGTGACGAAGCGCGCCGATGAACTGACCGATGAGACCGTCACGGAGACCGATCTGAAAGAGCACGAGAAAGACGAGCAAGCCGATCGCGAACACCAACAACGTGAACCTGACCTTGGCACGTTTGATCTCTCGAAGGGCCAGAAACATATCTACTCTCAACGTAGACCGCGACCCGCGGAGTGTCTAATCAACTGGACCCACTGGCGCGCTATGGCTCGGGTGTCGAACCAGACGCAGGCCACTCGCTGACGTCGGCGCGGGCGGTGGCGATGGCCTGCCACACCGACGAATCATCGCTGCCCAACGACCACAGCGAGATGCCCGCGAGGTCGGCTCGCTCGGCGAGCCACGCACGTTCGTACACAGCTCTCGCGTCGGCGTACCAGACAGTTCTGCTGACCGTGCATACCGCTGGAGCACCGGCGGCATCAAGGCCCGTCGCAGGCTCTGAGTAGCTGAAGGTCCTCTCGGCGTTGGTGACATCCCATGCGGGCACAATCGACTTGCTGGCCGCGAGCTCAGCTGCGGATTTCGTCGACAGATTCCTGCGACGCGGCTTGTTGTCCAAGGGACACGTGCCGGTCGTGCCCACCACCCAGTCGTAGCCGTACACCGGTACGCCGAGCACCAATCGCTCTGGCGGCACCATCGATTTGATCGCCTTCACCAGTTTGGTCACCCATTCGAGCGGAGCGATCGGGCCAGGCTCGGCGGTGCTGAAGTCGTACGCCATCACACGTATGTGGTCGACAAGCGCGCCCATCGCCGCGTAGTCGTAGACCCAATAGCCGCTGTCGTCGGTGCGTTGATTGTCGTACACCGGAGGAACGCTGACCGTCAGTGTCTTGCCTGCCGAGTGCAACGCAGTAGCGAGCTCACCAAGAAAGGCAATCCAGTTCGGGCGGGTGCTCGACCATGTCTGCTTGCCGTCGAGGAATGCGAAATTCTCGTAGTCGAGGTCGACACCGTCGAAGCCGCCATCGACGGTGAACCTCACGACTGTTCGTACATGCAACGAACGGCTTGTCGGGTCGGCAAGGATCGTCGCCATCTCACCAGCCTTTGTGGCGTCGACGATCGACGCGACGAATTGCACCGACGCGGCGCGGGCGTCTCGCCTGAAGATCAATGGAGCGTTTGGATCCATGCCCGGGTACGGCTGCACCGAATCAGCGCCAGTTGTGGAGTACCCGAACATCGACACGTCGCTGAAGACCGCGCTGTTTGCGTTGAACGACGCGAGGGCCGAGTCGGTCTGCCAATACGGCGCCCATCCCGCGACGGTGATCGGCAGGCCGTGCCGCTTCCATTGCGGTGTGTGCGTAAAGCCGTACACAACCACGCCCGCGAGCAGCATGGTGCCGACCACGCAGAACACCACGAGTCGCCTCAACCCATGGCTGTGTGTCGGCGTCGCTGCCTCGACGTCGAGCGACACATTGACCGCGGACTGCTCGCTACCGGACTGCTCGGTACTCGACTGCTCAGTACTGGAAGGCGCGCCATCAGTACCTTTCATCACTGCCACCGTAGTTGGCCACGCACGGCTCGCACTGTCACGGCATCACCGTTACTCGCAGCGGTGTTCGAACGCTTTGCACAAGCTTTGCCTTGACAGTTTGCAAACCACTCGGTCACGATCGGTACTCATGAGCACTCCGGTCGCGCTGTATCTACAAGACGCACACACAATCTCACAAGGAATCGAGCTGGTTCGTTACGCCGAGGACAAGGGCTTCGACGCAGTGTGGCAGGCCGACAGTCGGCTCGTTCGTGATGCCGTCGTTCCGATGGCTGCGTTCGGCGCGACATCAAGCCGCATCAAGATTGGCTCCGGCGTGATCGACTGTTGGACCCGGAACCCTGCTCGCCTTGCAAGCACCTTCAGCACGCTCGACGACCTGGCACCTGGTCGGTACATTTGCGGACTTGGCGCGTGGTGGGATCCGCTCGCAGCGAAAGTCGGCATCGAGCGATTGAAGCCGCTCACCGTGATGCGCGAAATTGTCACAGTCGTGCGCGCGTTGTTGAACAACGAAACCGTCACATTCGATGGCTATTACGTGCATCTCGACGGCGTCGAGCTCGACTACGTGTACCAAGAGCGTCGGCCGAAACAGGTGCCCATCTACATCGGCGCGACCGGTATGCAGATGATGGAACTCACCGGAGAAATTGCTGATGGCGCAGTGTTGAACTACCTCGTATCACCGAGTTACAACATCGATGCGCTCGCGGCACTGGGCCGTGGTGCAGCAAAGTCGGGTCGCACCATCGATGACATTGATCGTCCTCAGTTGGTGGTGTGCTCGGTCGATCGCGATCGCAAACACGCGCTCGACAATGCGCGGCTTCTCGTGACGCAATACCTCGGCCAGCAACCGCACATCATGAAGGCATCGGGCGTACCGCAGGAACTGCTCGACGAGATCGGCAAAGTGCTCACGTGGCCCGCTACTCATGACGAGGTTGTCGCGGCGAGCAAAATGGTGCCCGACGACATTGTGCAGATGATTACTGCAAGCGGTGAGCCAGACGAAGTTCGCGCCAAAGTTGCCGAGTACGTCGCGACTGGTTGCACGTGTCCGATTCTGTATCCTTTGGCCGACGATGTGCGACTGATGATCGACACGTTCGCGGGGGGAATCTGACCCTCGCCGCACACCAGCTTGGAGGAGTTCTTGCATGGCCACTACACATGTCGCTCGCCGTGTCGGCGCGAGCTTGCTGGCCACAGGCGTGATGGTGCTTTCCGGTTGCGGTAGTTCTGGATCTTCGTCGGCGAACACATCGCTTTCCAGCACGACCCTCGTGGTCGTCGGACTCGACAATGATCAGAGTCGCGTTCTCACTGAGGTCTACGCGCAAGCGCTGGAAAAGGGTGGCTTTCGCGTCGGCCGCAAAGACCCGGTGGCCGACCTCGCAACCGCATACTCGACGCTAAAGAGCGGCCAGGCAGACCTCTTCGTCACCTATACGGGCCAACTGCTCGCGCAGGTGGTGGCCGCTGAACCGGCGGCAGCCGCTGCGACAAGCACCACAGCCGCTTCTGCGGCGAGCGCAACGACGGTTGCATCTGCAACAACTGTTGTCGATGCAACGACGATCCCCCCCGCCACGTCGATCGCGACCGCCACCGCGCCGACGACTCCTCAAAGCACGGTCGTCGGTGAGACCACCACCACACTTGCTCCGCCAAGTAGCTCCGGTGAGGCGACGGCCAAGCGAATCACCGCGCAGATCAACGCCATCGGCGAGATCCTTCCGACCTCGCTGCTGTTCGGAGCGCCGGCGACTGCCCAAGACAAGACCACGATCTATTGCTCCAACCAGGTCGCGAGCACAAATCAATTGGCAACGTTTTCGAATCTCGCAGGCGCGGCGGGCCACCTCACACTCGCAGATACCGCCGAGTTCGAAACCGGCGATCCCTTTGGGCTCGCCGGTTTCACCACCTTGTACGGCGCAACGTTCAAGAAGGTGGTGAGCATGGACGCCGCCAAGGTCACTGATGCAATCACCAAGGGCGACGCCGACTGCGGCGTCGTGCACAGCCTTGACTTCACCATCACCGATCAGATGTCGGTGCTCGAGGACGACCGGGGCCTCGCGACGGACGAAGCCGTCATACCGTTGCTGTCCGCGGCAGCGGCAACCCCCGGAGCGACCCAAGTCATCGACGCGGTGAGTAAAGCCCTCGGTACCGGAGACATACGCGAGATGATGCGCCGCATCGTCGCGAGCAGGCAGGCGCCAAACGTGGTTGCCGGCGAATGGTTGCGCTCAAGCGGCGTCACGACCCAATGACCGCTAGCGCGCCAGCTAGGGTGCGCGTTCGATGATCGAAATCACGGGGCTGACAAAGCGCTTCGGCCGAACAGTCGCGGTCGACCAACTCAGCTTCAAGGTCGAGCCTGGGCGAGTCACCGGATTTCTCGGTCCCAATGGCTCGGGCAAGAGCACGACCATGCGTTGCATGCTCGGTCTCGACCGGGCCGATGTCGGTACGGCGCTCTTCGATGGACGCACCTACCAATCAATACGTCGGCCCCTATTCGAAGTAGGTGCGCTGCTTGATGCCGGTTATGTCCACCCCGGCCGAACCGCGCGCAATCACCTTCGAGCCATCGCCGCATCGAACGGCATAGGTTCGCCGAGAGTCGACGAAGTCCTTGCTCTCGTTGGTCTCAGTGAGGTCGCGAGACGACGCGTGGGCGGTTATTCGCTCGGCATGCGTCAACGACTCGGCTTAGCCGCAGTGCTCCTTGGCGATCCGCACACGGTCATCCTCGACGAACCCGCGAACGGCCTTGACCCTGAGGGCATCCGCTGGATTCGTGATGTGCTCGTGCATCTTGCCTCACAAGGCAAGACCGTTCTGGTGAGTAGCCACCTCCTCAGTGAGATGGCACAGATGGCTGACGATCTCGTACTGATCGGCATGGGTCGCCTGATCGAGACATCATCAGTCGAAGACTTCGTCTCCAAGCACGCTCGCCAATGGGTGCGCGTGCGGAGCCCACAGATCGATCAGCTCGCCCAACAGCTCCGCAACGATGGCGCGACCATCACAACGATCGACTCCACGGCGGTCGACGTCGTCGGCGTGCCCGCGGCAGCCATCGGCGAATTGGCCGCACGCCACGGCGCGATTCTGCATGAGCTATCGCCGTTGCAGGGTTCGCTCGAAGATGCCTTCCTCGAGGTGACCGCAAGCTCGCAGGAATACCGGGCGCACATGCCCGCTGCCGACCTCTTGCCTGCGCCGCCGCCCTCTGCGCTGCCTGCTCCGCTCGCCCACCAGCTTCCCGATCCGAAGGTGCAGTGATGGATCTGATCAAGAGCGAATGGATCAAACTGCACACCGTTCGGGTCACGTATGTGCTGACGATCGTTGCCGGGGTGTTTCCGCTTGTGGTGGTCATACTCGTTACCGCCCTCAGCCGACAGCCCGAACAACGCATCGGTGCCGATCTCGTTGGCCTGATCACGGGCACGATGGTGCTCACGGCGCTGCTGCTTGGAGTCGTGAGCGCGCTCAGCCTCACGAGCGAGTACAGCCACGGCACCATTCGCTCAACGTTCGCCGCTGTGCCGAAGCGCCACAACGTGCTGCTCGCAAAAGCGGTCGTGGCGCTGGTGACGTCGATGATCTTCGCCGCCGTCATCATGGTGGTTACCTACGTCGTTGGCTCGCTCATCTTTTCGGGCCGGGGCGCGCAACTCACGCTCACCGGCGACAGCAAAGCGGCGATGGCCGGTCTGATCGTGCTCACAGGAATGCTGTCGATGCTCGGCTATGGACTCGGTCTCATCATTCGCAACTCAGCAGCCACAGTCACTGTGCTGGTGCTGTGGCCACTCTTGCTGGAGAACATCGTTCGTCTTGTGCTCAGCGCCGCAGGTGTCGAGAACCCCACGCCATGGCTGCCGTATCAATCGGCGATTGGGATGGCCGCGACCGAGCGCAACTCTGGCGATCCGAGCCGTCTGCAGGGCGGCCTTTACCTCGGCGCTGTCGTCGTCGTGATGATTATCGTTGGCATCTTCATCAACGAGCGGCGCGACGCCTAGCCCTATTGCCCGAGTTCCCTCGACTCCCGTGCCAACATGGCTTGATGCGCATTGTCTTACCCTCAGGCACACCCGCTGAGATCGCCCGACCCGCTTCTCACTCGCCGACGCGCGGGCTCGTCATCGCACCCGACATCTTCGGACTGCGACCGTTGTACGACGACATGGCACAACGGCTTGCTGACGAATGGCAGATGGTCGTGTGCGCCGTCGAGCCCTTTCCCAATCGAGAACTGCCGCCTGATATCGAGCCGCGCTTCAACGCCGTTCCGTCGATCGACGATGCTCGACACCTGTCCGATCTCATCGAGGGGGCAGATGCCACAGAATGTGCCACCGTCAGTTTGCTCGGCTACTGCCTGGGCGGCATGTATTGCCACAAGGCGTCGCGCAGCGACCGCTTCGATCGCATCGTGAGTTTCTACGGCATGATCCGAGTACCGGACGCCTGGCGAAGTGCTATCCAGGGCGAACCGCTGGAGTACCTCCGCACGGGTCACGCAGATCGCGTCCTCGCCATCGTAGGCGGCCGCGATCAGTACACGCCTGCACCAGATGTTGACGCGCTCGAGGCCACAGGGGTCAGCGTCGTTCGCTACCCAGACGCAGAGCACGGCTTCGCGCACGACGCATCACGACCGGCTCATCGAATCGACGACGCTGCCGATGCCTTCCGACGGGCCAAGGAGTGGCTGAGCTGAATCAGCGTGAGCGCAGTTCGAGGCGATCGCGCATGTTGATGGTGTAACGACGGTCGTGTTGATCGAGCCAGCCCAGACGAATGAAGCTGGCGATGGCCTTATTGACTCGCTCACGCGACGCACCAACCATGCCAGCAAGCTCTTCTTGAGTCACCGGCAAAATGAACGTGTCGCGACCATCGGCCAACTCAAGCAGACGCTTTGCGGTGCGGCCGGTGACATCTAGAAACACCGAATCGGCGAGCGCCTCATTTGTCTCGCGTAGGCGGCCAGCCAGGAGGCGGGTAACGCCCCACAACAGCGCTGGGTTGGCGTTGAACATCGAGACAATTCCCGCGTAGGGAATGGCCAACACCGATGAGGGCTCGAGCGCACGAGCGTTTGCTGAGCGCGCGCCCTGATCGAGCATTGGCATTTCGCCGAACAGGTCGCCGGGGGTCATGAGCCCCACCATCGTCTCGCGATTATCGATGGGATTCGCGATTGCAACTGCGACCCGACCAGTGAGGACGACGTAGAGAGCGTCGCTGTCATCGCCCTCGCGGAACAGCACGTCGCCGCGTACAAGCGACTGCTCAGATGCGGTTTTCAGGATGGCGCGAAGTTCTTCGGGACTGGCGTCGGCGAAGAATTCAGTCTGGGAGAGAACGTCGTCGTGAGCCATGGCAACCGAGACGGTACTACCGTCTACCTCCATGCCGCAGACCGTGCCGGAGAAAGTGTGGACCATTGTGGTCGCGGGTGGTTCATCTCAGCGATTCGGTCGGCCCAAGCAATACGAAGTACTCGGCGGATCGCGTGTTCTCGATTGGTCAATGGACACGGCGCGGGCTTCATCAGATGGTGTCGTGCTCGTTGTGCCCGCACCCGACGCCGTTGCCGAAGGCGGTGTCGCTGGAGGCGCAACTCGCAGCGAGTCAGTTCGCAACGGACTTGCAGGTGTACCGAGTGACGCGACGATCATTTGCGTGCACGACGCGGCGCGACCCTTTGCGCCAACCGCGTTGTACGCGGCGGTAATCGAGGCGGTCTGCCATGGTGCCGATTGTGCAGTGCCCGGCATCGAGGTGACCGACACAATCAAGATGGTCGATGGCGCTGGAAGGGTCACGGCAACGCCCGCGCGCGCGTTGCTGCGCGCCATTCAAACTCCTCAAGCATTTCGCGCTTCGGTATTACGAGCCGCACACCAGTTGGGCGCAGAAGGCACTGACGACGCAACACTCGTCGAGGCCCAAGGTGGCACAGTTGTGGTCGTGCCCGGCTACTCCGACAACCGCAAGATCACTTTCCCTGCCGACCTCGAGTGGGCTCGCTTGAAAGCTGGACAGTCATGAGCCTGCCCATCATTCGCGTCGGTCAGGGTTTCGATGTGCATCGGTTCACCGACGATCCCGATCGGCGGTTGATTCTTGGGGGCGTCGTCTTCGAGGGTGAGCGCGGATTGGACGGGCACAGTGACGCCGACGCGATCGCACACGCAGTGACTGATGCGCTGTTTGGCGCGGCTGGTTTGGGCGATATCGGACAACACTTTTCGGACACCGACCCACGTTGGAAGGGGGTCGATTCTCTGCTGTTGCTGCGCCACGCGGCGGGTTTGGTGACCGATGCTGGTTGGATGATCGGCAACGTCGACTGTTCGGTTGTGTGTGAACGACCCAAGTTGGCGCCCCAACGCGACGAAATGCAACGTCGTCTCACGACTGCGGCGGGGGCTCCCGTCACAGTGAAGGGCCGACGCGCCGAGGGTTTGGGTGCGCTCGGGCGGCACGAAGGAATTGCCTGTTGGGCGGTCGCAGTGATTCTGCGGGAAGCAACGTAGCCGCACTCACGCGGCTTGATCAGTAAGGAATTGACATGGCGCCTCGTGGTGCATCATCAGGCCGAAGCCGACCAACAGGTCGATCAACGTCGGCAGGGTCTGGACGTTCGCCAGGCGCAAAGCAGGCGGGTCCAAAGCAGACCGGCTCACGCTCAGCGGGCGCAAAACAGACCGGTGCGCGCGTGTCGGGTGCGAGCAGTCGCGGGTCTGGTTCAGGGGCGCGCGCCACGGGATCACGGCAGTTCAATTCACGCGGTGCTGGTCGTACGGGTGGCGTCACGCGGCCCGGCGAGACGCCGCCGCGCAAGCCCGAAAAGACCCTCGGTGGTGAGCAGGTTGAAGGGCGCCAGGCTGTTCGCGAGTTGCTCATCGCTGGCAAACGAAAGGTCCGCGAAATTTGGGTGGCGTCCGATCTCGATGAAAATGAGGTCATTGGCGACATCGTGCAACTCGCCAAAAACGAGCGAGTTCAATTGCTCGAAGTGAACCGCCGCAAGCTCGACGCTGTGGCGCGCAGCGAGGCGCCACAGGGTGTTATCGCGTTTGCAGCTCCGCTTCCCGAAGCCGACTTTGCAACGCTCATCAAACGGCGCGCAGGCCGCGCGCCGTTCATCGTCGCCGTCGATGGCGTCACCGACCCAGGCAACCTTGGTGCGCTGTTGCGGGTGTGCGACGGAGCCGGTGTTGATGGTGTCGTACTCCCTCGGCATCGCGCCGTACACGTCACACCAACGGCGGCGAAGTCCGCGGCAGGTGCAATTGAACACGTGCCGATGGCGGTTGTCGGCGGCCTGCCACAAGCGTTGATTCGTATGAAGGACGCTGGCATCTGGATCGTTGGTCTCGATGATGCTGCGGACCGGAGCCTCTTCGAGATCGGTGACCTGGCCGCCGAGGGAGTGTGTCTCGTGCTTGGGGCCGAGGGTGCCGGCTTGTCGCGGCTTGTGCGTGAACGCTGCGATCTGATCGTCAGCATTCCGATGAAGGGGCGGCTGTCGTCGTTGAACGTGTCAGCCGCGGCCGCTCTCGCGTGCTACGAAATTACGCGAGCACGCACCGCGTAGACCTTCGTATATGCAACGGAGTTCAACCAATCACGACGGTGGGATCACGGCCCAGCCGCGCCGCTCGAGTTCGTTGGCGAGCACCTCGGCAGGGATTCCACGCAACAGCGCGTCACGTTGCGTGTCAATGCGCTGTTGCGCTCTGATCGCAGCCGGATCGTCGAAACGAACCGTGGAGCCGGAGTCGCTACCGCTACCATCCGCGCCATTTGCGCCTTCGGCCTCCTCGGCCTCGCGCGTCAGCCGATCGATGAGGTCAGACGCCTCGGGTCCGGTGAATTTTCCCCTCGATTGGCGCTGCGTGAAACCGTATCGATGACGAGCAGTCGCAAAATCGAACCCGTCGTTGTTCAACAGATCCAAAAGATGCGCGATCTGTTTGGGGGACGCTGGCGGCCCCGACTGCTGTGCGAAACTCATGTGCTCACTCTATGGTTCGATCGCAAGAGGTAGGGGCGACCGTTCTTGACGATGGATCGTGAAGGCTGTTCTTGATGATCGTTCTTGCCGAGGATTCCCGGCAATCATGAGGTAGATGATGTCGAGCACTCATCGTGACCAGTAGGGTGCTGCCATATTCCTTCGTGCGAGATTCGGTTTCGTCTCTCGTTCGGTCACGCTTCTTTCCTACTCAGAGCACCTCCACACTGAAAGGTTCGCATGATTCGAATCCTCATTGCCGATGATCACGCTCTCGTGCGCAACGGCTTGGATCAATGGTTGTCGTCGATTCCCGACCTCGAGGTTGTGGGCCTGGCAACAAACGGCCGCGAAGCTGTCGATCTCGCCCTCGAACTCATGCCCGATGTCGTGCTGATGGACCTCTCGATGCCAGTGCTCGATGGCATTGGCGCGATGACCGAACTTGCTGGCAAAGCTCCGGAGATTTCTGTCATCGCGCTCACGACAACGGGTGACCCGCAGCAGGTGAACGCCGCACTCGACGCCGGCGCGATGGGCTACATGCTCAAAGACGTCGAGCCAGAGGTGCTCGTGGCGAATATTCGCGCAGTGGCCCTCGGAGGCCTCGCACTCAGTCCGTCGATCGCTGCCAACCTGTTCAAGGCAGGCCGCGGGCCGCGCGCTATTTACGATTCGCTGACGCCACGCGAACAGGAAATACTGCTACTGATTGCCGCCGGAAATCCCAACAAACAAATTGGCCGTGCGCTTGGAATTAGCGACAAGACGGTGAAGGCCCATTGCGGTCGGATCTTCCAGCGTCTCGGCGTTCGGGACCGTACGCAAGCCGCCGTTTGGGTGATGCGCATCGTTCCGCCGGAGGGTGAAGGCCAGTAATTTCGGAAGTCGCGACGATCACCTTTTGTCAAGAACATCTTGAAAGAGGGTAGGTCCTAAGTCGTAGGACTATCGGCACATAGGCATAAACCCTTGCCTCGGTAAAGATTGCCGCATGAAATTGGATACCAGCGACGATGTCGCGGCAGCCGAAGTACTAGTACCTGCACAAAAAGCATCCGCGAATCGACGTGCCTCCGACGCGGAGCGGGCGTCGCAGCGCGCGTCTCAACGGGCATCGCAACGTGCGTCACGCGTGTCCAAACGGGCCGAGTCGAACCTGCGGTCAATGGGTCAGAATCGAATTGGCGACCGGCTCGACATGGCACCGGTTTCCGTGCGTCGACCGATCATTCACTTTCTCGTTGCTGGTCTGCTGGCTCTGGTGGTTGCGCTCGGGTTCAGCTTCTACGCAAGCCGTGGCATCGCCGTCAAGATGGCGCTCGCCGACGTTCGTAAAACGACCGAAATTCGTGCGCGGGTGTTCATCGAACCTGCCCTCACCGACGCTGTGCTCACTGGCGATCCGGCTGCCCTGAAGCGACTCGACGACGTCGTGCGTACCAGGGTCCTCGACGAAGACTTGGTTCGCGTCAAGATTTGGACCATCGACGGCGTCATTCGCTATTCAGACGAACCACGCCTCATTGGTAAACAGTTCGACCTGTCCGAGGGTGATTTGGCCTTGTTCAACGGCGGCGACCCCGAAGTGGAGATTGCCGATCTCACGAAATCAGAGAACCAATTCGAGATCCAGTCAAAGCTGCTCGACGCATATCAGGCAGCCAAGACCACCAGTGGTACACCAGTGTTGTTTGAGGCGTATTACCGCTACAAGAACGTCACATCGGTGACCGGCACACTCCTTCGCGAGTTCGCCCCTATCGCAATTGGTGCCCTCTTCTTCATCGAACTCGTGCAAATTCCACTGGCGTGGCGGCTCGCACGTCGCCTCCGAGCGGGGCAAATGCATCGGGAACGCCTTCTGTCGCACGCGATCGAGTCATCGAACGCGGAACGCCGCCGAATCGCCAGCGACCTGCACGACGGCGTCGTGCAAGAGTTGACCGGCGTGTCACTCAGCCTCGCCGCGGCGGCGCGCAGTTCAGCCGACGCCCATCCTCAACTCGAGGCGAGTTCGGCGAGTATTCGTCAGAGCGTGATGGCCCTGCGCACGTTGCTCGTAGATATTTATCCCCCCAACCTTGCCGAAGAAGGCATCGAGTCCGCGCTCGACGACATGCTGCGCCGCTTCGAATCTCGTGGCGTCGACGCCGTGCTCAAAGTGCACGTCGATGCGGCAGACCTTGCGCCAGGCACAGCCGGACTCATCTATCGCAGTGCACAAGAAGCCCTGCGCAACGTCGCCGCTCATGCTCAGGCAAGTTCTGTTCGAGTTGAGGTCGGTCTGCAGGGTTCGATGGCCACCCTTGTTGTCGAAGACAACGGTCGTGGCTTTTCCGACGAGGATCGTCGTGAGAAGGCCGAGAACGACCACTTTGGTCTTCGCGCGCTATCTGACCTGATTAACGACGCAGGCGGGCGCATTGTTGTACGCTCGCAACGAGGCGTCGGAACTCACGTAATGGTCGAGATCCCCAACGCCATGAACCGGCGCAAAGAGGACCGTAAGTGATTCGAATTGTTGTTGTGGATGACCACATGATGGTGCGCGCTGGCCTCGCACAATTATTAAGCACTGTCCCCGATATCGAGCTTGTTGGGGTGGCCACCGATGGCAACGAAGCACTCGACGTAATCTTTCGTGAGCGACCCGATGTCGTGCTCATGGATCTCTCGATGCCGAACCTGGATGGTGTCGAGGCAACTGGGCTGATCAGCGCTCAGTTCCCCGAGTGCAAGGTCCTGGTGCTCACTTCGTTCAGCGACCAGCGCCGAATCACCGAAGCATTTGCTGCTGGTGCCAACGGATATCTGCTCAAGCACACCGAACCCGACCAGATCGTCGCAGCAATCCGCGCGATTCATGGCGGCGACTCACCGCTCGACCCCAAGGCAGCACGCGTCATGCTCAACGCTCGACGCGTACATACGGTGGCCGACGATCTTTCGGCACGACAACTCGAGGTGCTCGGCTTCGTGCGCGACGGACTCCCCAACAAGGTCATCGCCGACCGGCTCGGCATCACCGAGCGCACCGTGAAGGCACATCTCACACGCATCTTTCACCACATTGGCGTCAGCGACCGCACCCAAGCTGCGGTGTGGGCGACGCGCAACCTCTCCACGGACTAGCCAACCTCTCCACGGACTAGCCGCCGCCGGCCTCACAGGCGGCGCGCGCACGCGCCCCCGACACACCTAGGAAGTCCCGCCTCTCAGGCCCTTGAAGGGCGTGACAGGCGCAACCTCAGCAGGAACGGACGGGGACCGCTACCGCCCGCTGGACCACCGTTCCCTCCGCTTCCGCCGCAACCTCAGCAGGAACGGACGGGGACCGATACCGCCACCGGACCACCTTTCCCTCCGCTGCCGCCGCACCCTTGTGGCCCCCTCCCCAACGAAACTCCTGCGAAGTCCCGCCTGTCAAGCCCTTGAAGGGCGTGACAGGCGGGACTTCGTGCTCGAGAGCGGGTGGCTGTGGGGCTGTAGGGCGTGTAGGGCGAGGGGCTGGGTGGCTGGGTGGCTGGGTGGCGGTCGGGGCTGGTGAGCCACGCTTACGGGACACGCGAAACGGGTGCAACCTCCATGTGGAGGTTGCACCCGTTCACCCGTCCGGTGGGGGACTTCAGCGTGCTATCAACCGCACCTGGCTCCGTCGAGACGACGTATCGGTGTCGTTGCGAGGCAGGTCGGCCGTGGAAGTACTCGGAGCACGCCCCACATGCCGTTCTCGGTGAATGGACGCCGGTTGTCGCCGTAGAAGAAGTCGCCCGTTTGGGCCCCACGACCGCCGGCGCCACCGATGATGTGTGCATCGATGCCCATGAACGGAGACAGACCCTGCGCTGCAACCTCTTGCGATCCAGCCATATACGAATCGCTCAGCCAGCTCATCCCGCCCGCTCGGAACACGTGCGGTTGTTCCGATCCCGGCGTGGAAATCACGTGGATTCTGATTGGGTCACCGACGTAGGTCTGGATCAGCGGAGTCACCGGCACGCCGGAGAAATCATCGGTACGCAGACCTGCGTTGCGGTAGTTGATGAGTGAGGCCCTGGCCACGTTGGTTGGGTACGGCATGAAGTCGGCACCAATCTGCGGCTCGTCATCGGCAAGCATCAACGTGACGTCGCGGTAGCCGGCCTTTCCGGGAATGTGAACGTCGACCCTCGAACCGATATCGGTCCTGAAGCCGGTGATCGTGTCGGTGAATGTTGCACCCATCTCGCCCACCACGATCGCGCCATACATACCGCGCTTGGTCGAGTCGTTGTCGGCGAAGTCGCTGAAGACAGCGGCTTCGATCGATGGCGTATCGGCCCAGAAGCGGTAGACCTGCGAACCGCCAGGAGCAACGGTTTGCTCAGAGGTGAAACCAATGTTGACACCCGACGAGCTCGGTGCCTTGGCGAGTTCGCCAACGTCGAGGCTGGCGCGGGCACCGCTGCGCTCGTTCTTCAACGTGACCGTGATGCAGTCGCCTGTAGCCACGTGGATGATGAGCGGCTCGGCCACGCCACTGCGCTTCGCGGCAGCAGCGGAGTAGCTCATCACGTAGCCAGCACGAGATCCGTTGCCGAACGTTGACGGCAGATCGACCGCGCTGATGGCATACGCCTTCTGTGGCGCGGTAGTCGGGCATGGGTTACCTGGATCGGTGGTCACGGGTGGGCGACCTCCGGTTTGAGTTGGCAGAACATACGGCGTTGTCGGTGCAACACGGTCCGGTAGCGGCTGCAAGTCGTTGGCGAGGCCGGGGTAAACACGCATGATGCCCCATGCACCCTGACGGAATCGTCGGGCGACACCGTTGTGGTACAAGAAGTCGCCAGCCTTATGCGCCGACCCACCGGCACCACCGTCGAGAATCAACGTGTGGCGCTCCGACACGCCTGCGTGCATCGAGTCGGTGACACGGCTGTACATCTGACCGGTCGTTGAATTTCGTGCCCGCTTCTCCACGTAGAACTGATGACCATCGACTCTGAGGCTGTCGATGGTTGGTCCGACGTGAATCGTGCGGATGACAACGGGATCGCCGACGTACGCCTTCAGCAACGGAGTGCCGGGGTCACCCCAGGTGTACGAACTGAAGCGCAGCGATGCGTCGCTACCGCGATCTGAGAACGGAGCAGCACGCAGGTTCAGCGTGGAGTCCGTTGCAGGAGTGTCGTCAAGAGTCCACAACACCATCTCTCGGAAGCTGCCTTCCACCAGACCGGGCGCGAGCGGGTTGTTGGTGTGAATGTCGACGATCGTGCCAGAGTCGGTGGGAGCGCCGGTCTTTGGATCGTGATAGGTGGAGCCCTTCGGCTCGACGACGAGCATGCCCACACCGCCATGGCCCCAACCGTGGATGCCATCAACGTGGTCGTGCCAGAAGATGTTGTCGAGCAACGCGTCGGCGTACCAGCGGTAGCGCATGAACTCGATGCCTGCACCCTCGCCAGCGAGATGGCTATGGGCAAGGGGCTTGTTGAGCACGATGGTGTTGGTGGCCGCGTCGACCGACACGATGGTGGCGACGTCGATGCCTTCGGTGCCGAGACCGACACCGAAGGCGACGTTGGGTCGGTACTTGGGATCAAGTCGATCGAGCACGACCGTCGTCGCACCAGCCGCTACTGGAGCGCTGAGCTTGGTGTCTTCGATGGTGTAGGGACGAATGGAGTGCTCGAAGTTGAAGCCGGCCGACGTTCCGTCGGAGCCCTGCGGATCGAACTGCACATGGTGAATGTGCATCTCAACCTTCGCGTATCCGTCGAACACACCGGGATCCGTTTCCTCGGAGGTGAGCGTGACGTTTGCGCAATCGCCAACGTTCATACGAATGGCCAACGGCTCGCGTTTCGCGTTGGGAGCGGTGCTCGTTCCGGCGAGCAGTGCTGCTTTGTTGGGGGCAAGCGTGAACAACATACCGAGTGGGTCGGTCAAGGTTGGTGTCACCTGGATCGGGACTCCGACGGCAACGACGTTGAAGTTCTTCACTGGCGCCGTGGCGGGGCACAGACCATCGGGGCGTGCAAGCCACGGGTTGGCCGATGTTGGGTCGGCGGGCCGATCGGCTGTTTCGCCCAATCCGGGCGCACCGGAGTGCTCGTTCGGCGAGAAGGGTGGTCGGCGTGTGAGGTGCGGCCTGATCAGAGGATAGGTCGGCTTACCTGTTCGCGGATTGAACAACAGCACCGGTCGGTTTCCAACAAACCTGTCGCCGGCAATGGAGCCGGGGTGACCCGCAACTGTTGACACAAAGTTCGGCGTTTGAGCCGTTGTGGGCTCGGGCTCGCCGAGGAACAGCGGCTTGGTTGGGTCGGTGTTGTCGACTGTCCAGTCCCACACCGACGCGTCTTGCCCACCAACAGCAACGCCCTGCGCGGGCAACTGCGGCCGCACGAATGTGTCGATGTTCGCTGCGGTGATCGTGGTGCCGTTGGCAACTGTTGTGCCGATGAGCTGTGCGCTCGTGACGGGCACGGGCGGCGCAACGCGGTCGGGCAGGGGTGCGAGACCGGGCTGCAGCGAATCGAAGACTCGCCAGAGGCCCCACATGCCCGAGGGGTAATGCTCGGCGATGTGGCAATGGAACAAGAAGTCACCAGCGGCTTGCTGAGCGCCGCCGGCACCGCCCTCAATTTCAGCATTGAAGTGTTCGCCAGGACCGGTGGCCACGGCATCGAGACGGTCGGACGACGACGACTCGATTGGGGTCTTGTGCAGACCAACATCTGAATACTTCCAACCGCCATCTGCTTCAGGGTTCATGCGCCACCGATCACCACCACCGTGCAGGTGATACACGTGGAACACTTCGGCACCTGCGTGCACGACGCGGAACTTAGTGGGATCGGCGAGGTACCCCTGCGGAACGATCGTTGCCGGATCGCCAAAGATGGTTGAGCTATAGGCATGTGCCTTCTCGCTCTTGCCGGGAGCGAGGAGCAGACGATCCATGAAGGGTTCGGAGCGATAGTTGAAACCGCGTCCGCCTGGCCGATAGGCCTCTGTGATGGGGTCGACCTGAGGTAACGCGTTGTTGTTCTTGTCGTAGATCTTTTCGTCCTCGTTGCCGATTTCGTGGAGGATCTTCACGTTCTCACGGAACGACGGAGCGTTCGGCGGCACGATGACTGCTTCCCAGCCTGACTCGATTGGAGTCGTGGCATCGGCGGGCAGGAGGTACTTCGACCCGGTTGGCTCGACCGACAACACGCCGAAGAGACCGTGATCGAGAGCTGAGCGATGGCCTGGGCCGGGGCTGAGGTAATGCGAGCCCTCGAGGGCCGGGTCGTTGGGCACGTACAAGCGATAGACCTTGGTCTCGCCCTTCTTCGCCTCGCTGCTGCCATTGTTGCCAACGTTGTCGCCCGACGAATCATACGGCAGACCATCGACGTGAACGCCGAAGGATCCAGTGGCCAAGTTGTTCGTGAACGAAATGTCGACGCAGTCGCCTTCGTTGGCACGAATCACCAATGGCTGGATGGGGTCGTTACGCAGCCCGAGCGTGACGTCGCGGCTCGCCTCTTGTGCGCGAATCGCCGGGATCGCGCTGTTCAGTGCGTACATCTTGCCGATCGGATCGTTGTCACCAAATTTGTTCAGCGTGATGCGCACGTCGATCGACTGAATGTCGAAGTGGCGCAGTGGCGCGGTCGCGGGGCACACCGTGCTCGGTGTCGTGACCGCTTGCACCTTGGGCATGATCACAAGCGCAGTGGTGCCGGTCATCATGAGCACCGTTGCCGCAACGCCTGAACGCCAACGCCATCCGTTGCGCAACGTGTCACCAAGGCCGCGCAGGTTGGCCATCGAAGCCTTCGAGACGGCCACGGCAATGGCAATCGCGATCGGAAGGTCGAGCACGAACTCGGTCAGAATCGACAGCCACGTGGATGGTGCTGCGGCGCCGTGCGCATGCGCCGCATGACCGAACAGGCCACCATGGAACGGCACGCCAAGGGCCAACGCGGCGGCCGAACACATGCCCACAGTTGCCGCGCGCCGGGCGCCCAATGCACCGCGACGATCAGAGATCATGGTCGCCACCAGGACGGCGAGCACGATGAGTGACACCGACAATGTGGAGTCACGCAGCCAATGCGGCACGAAGCTGATTGCCTCGCGCTCACGCGCTCCGGCGCGCCAGTGCACTGCATGGGTCCATAGCCCCACGCCGTACGCAAGCGCAATTGATGTCACGATCATGCGGCGGCTGAGACCGATTGACGCCCGAAGGGACTTTGTACGTGCGCTCATTGTGAGCTCTCCTTGGTTCATTCTCTGAGATGTTGCGTGGCGGGCTGTTGCGACGTCGGACAGCAATGCGCCGTCGTCGGCAACGAGATGGTCGTGGCTCACGGGTACACCGCGTTCGTGTCTGACGTGGGCACTGCTGTGGGCACTGGCGCGGTGTCACTCGTGGGATCACTCGTGGGATCGGAGGTGCCCGTGTGGTTGTGCGCCGCAGTCGGAGTTTGTGAGCATCCGCCCGCAACCGGAAGTGGCTTGCCCGTTCCGCTGCGCACGATGCAACCAACGGTGCCGAGGTCGATCATCAACGCCTGCTTGGTGTTCGGATCGACGAAACGAACGGTGAACGGCCTCGCCTCGGTGGTGGTCACGAAGTCGAGCGCGATATCGATCGCGGCATTTGGCTGCAACTGGTTGGGCAACTGTGGTGCACGCTCCAGGGGAACCACATTGCCCTTGCCATCGAGCAGCTCGAACTGGTCGGCGGTGTAGTTGAGGACGTCGGCTGTCTGATTGGTGATGGTCGCGCCGATCTGCACATCGATCGTGCCGGCCTGCACCAGACCCGCAACGCCATGAGCACCAGCGAGGTCGCCCTCGGTGAGTCCGCTGATCGCCTCGGCGTGTTCCACAGCAACGTAACCGAAGCTGGTCTTCACCGACTCGGCAATACCGAAGCGGCTCGCCGCTGACGCACTCGAGCCGAGCGGGTTGTAACCGCGCAGCATCATCGCCGCGAGCACGAGACCCAACACACACGTGGTTGCGATCGCAACGCGGAACAAAGTTGTTCTTGCTTTCATTTCCTTCATCCACCTTGCCGAGATCAGCGCGAACAGTCGTCTGCACTGAACTCACAGCATCGATTGACGAGCGCAGATGTTCAATAAGTCATGTGTCCCCCTCCGCGATACTCACTTTGACGCGCCGCCATACGACGAAAGACCTACGACTTTTGGTCCATGGTCGCTTTGACCTACCGAGGCACCTGTCCGAGGCTCTGGGCACTCTCGCCCAACGATGCGATCTTCAAGCCGTTATCCAGCAAGGATCTGCCAGCCTCAAGCTGACCGGGTCGAAAGTCGTACGCCCTAAGTACATAGAAGGGCTATGGACTACGACTTATGGGAGGGCACCTAATGACTCGTTGACCTTAATGCACTCAAACAGCGATTCTGGATCCTGTTCACGCACCTTGTGCGAAGACTCAGATCGAGGGACCGATTATGAATGCAAGAGCTACCTACTACGCCGACCTAGCCGCACGACGCCGTTCGGTCCGCGAACGGATGCAGACACCTTCAGGCCCGGCGCGTCAGCGGCGCGATGGCACACAGCGGCGCTCTCTCGCCGCTATCGGCCTGGTGATGGCGATGTTCGGAACCGGACTCGTTGCGGGCGCCGGCAACGGCGATGGCGTGCAGGCCGCACCTGTTGGCCAAGGCTTCACCGTCACCACGTCGGATATCTCGTTCATCCTCAAGCAGATCAAAATCGCCGAGCACCACGCCAGCCTGGCGTCGCCGGCCGATCCCTGCGCCGGCCTACTCGGCACTGGTCCCGACCAGATCCCGAGCCCGCTGATCGGTCTCGGCCTGCGCACGGTCGATGGTTCGTGCAACAACTTGCAGCCCGGCCAGGAGACCTTTGGCGCCTCTGATCGCACGTTCCCTCGTCTTACGACACCGGTGTTCAAAGATGCCGAGTCCAGTGACCCACAATTCGGGCCCACGCACCCCACGTCGTACGCCCAGTTCAAGGGCATGGTCTTCGACTCGCAACCACGCCTCATCAGCAACCTGATCGTCGATCAGACAGCCACCAACCCCGCCGCCGTGGCCGCTGCTGCACACCCACCGCGCACCCAGGGTGCCACGGGCGTTGCGCCGTGCACCTCGCCCGGTGTTCCCGTCAACTGTGTGCCCGCGGGCCAGACGCTGTTCATTCCCAACGTCACCACCGACGTCGGGCTCTCGCCGCCGTACAACTCGTTGTTCACGATCTTCGGGCAGTTCTTCGATCACGGTCTCGACAAGGTCACCAACGGTGGCAGCGGTTCAGTCTTCGTTCCACTGCGTGCCGACGATCCGCTGATCGTCGGTCCTGACGGTCTCGCCGGTACAGCCGATGATCCCCAGCCCGGAGATCCGAAGTACGTGGCCCCGCAATTTCGTTTTATGGTGCTCACTCGGGCTAGCCAGCAGCCAGGAGTCGACGGCATCCTTGGCACCGCCGATGATGTGCATGAGGCAGTGAACACCGACTCCCCGTGGGTCGATCTCAGCCAGGCGTACGGCTCGCATTCATCACATCAGATCTTCCTTCGCGAATACGTCGCCGACGCCCTCGGCCGCCCACAGTCGACCGGCAAACTGGTCGGTGACGCTGACGGTTCAATGGCCACCTGGGCGGACGTCAAGACACAGACGGCCAACCTGCTCGGCTTGAAGCTCGTCGATACCGATGTCGGCAACATCCCGATGATCGCCGCCGATCCCTACGGCAACTATCTACCAGGCCCACACGGCCTACCCCAATACGTCACCCAGTCGGGCCTCGTCGAGGGCAACCTCGCCAATCCCGTACCCGTTCCAGTTACTGCGCTCCACATCAACACGGCATTCCTCAACGACATCGCCCATCCTGCGGCACCGAACGGCGTGCCCGACCCCGATACCACGGCAGGCACCAGCCTCGACCTCAACGCAAACTGCGGTACCGGTCCGTCACCGTGCTACGACAACGAGTTGCTCGACCTGCACGTGATCGCCGGCGACGGCCGTGCAAACGAAAACATCGGCCTTACATCGATCCACACCATCTTCGAGCACGAGCACAACCGCCTTGTTGGCTACATCCAGAACGTACTCAACAACAACCCAACACTGCTCGCCGCCTACAAGGCAACGGGTGCCGGCACCTTCACCTACGGCGAGCGCTTGTTCCAGGCGGCCCGGTTCGTGACCGAGATGGAATATCAGCACCTCGTGTTCGAAGAGTTCGCGCGCAAGGTGCAGCCAGCGGTCAACCCCTTCAACCTGTTTGCCTTCAGCTCGACGGCAACCGATCCGGCCATCAAGGCTGAATTCGCCCATGCGGTGTACCGCTTCGGTCACTCGATGCTCGATGAGACCATCCCGCGCACCAACGTCGATGGCACGACCAACGACATCGCGCTCCTCAACGGATTCCTCAATCCGCAAGAGTTCAAGAACGTCACGCCCGGCGACCTCGCGGCCGCCGGTAACGACATGGGCAACGCCGGCGCAGGCGCCATCGTGATGGGCTTGTCGAATCAGGTCGGCAACGAGCTCGACGAGTTCGTCAGCGACACGCTGCGCAACAACTTGCTCGGCCTGCCACTCGACCTTGCTTCGTTGAACCTCACCCGTGCCCGCAGCGAAGGCATCCCTTCGCTGAACAACGTGCGCAAGCAAATATTTGCCAAGACCAACGATGGTCAACTCACGCCGTACACGGGTTGGGTCGACTTCGGTCTGCACCTCAAGCACCCTGAGTCGCTGATCAACTTCGTGGCCGCGTACGGTCATCACCCAACGATCGTCGCCCAGACCACGGTGAACGGCAAGCGCGCCGCGGCACGAGCAATCGTCAATCCGATCGCTGGCGATGTCCCGCCGGCCGACGCAGCCGACTTCATGTTCAGCACCGGTGCCTGGGCCAACGACGCGAACAAGAACAGCACCACCGGCCTCGACGACGTCGACCTGTGGGTTGGCGGTCTGGCCGAGATGACCGACCTCTTCGGTGGTCTCTTGGGCTCAACGTTCAACTACGTGTTCGAGTTGCAGCTCACCCAGTTGCAAGACGCTGACCGTTTGTACTACCTCAATCGCACGCCGGGCATGAACTTGCGTACACAACTCGAGGGCAACTCGTTCGCCGAACTGATCATGCGTAACACCACCGCAACCAGCCTGAAGGCTGACGCATTCGCAACCGCCGACTGCAAGTTCGAGATCGCCAACATCACATGGCCTGCGGTACTTGGCAGCTTCATCACCGGCGTCGGCTCCGTGAACGACGATCCAAAATCAGAATGCAACGAGAACCGCGTGCTGATCAGAATGGCCGATGGCCAGATCAAATACCGCCCGCTGAACAGCGTGAATCCGCCCGGCATCAACGGCCAGAGCGTGTACAACGGCAGTGCCGGGCCCGACCGAATCGGCGGAGGAAACGACAACGACACCATCCTTGGCAATGACGGCAACGACGTCATCGAAGGCAACGGCGGCAACGACCAGTTGATCGGCGGTAACGGCAATGACATCATCACCGATACCGGTGGTAATGACGTGCTCAAGGGTGGTCCAGGCAACGACGCCCTCGATGGTGGTATCGGCCTCGACATCATTCTGGGTGGCGACGGCAAAGACGTGATGGCCGGCGGCGGCAATAGCAACACGCATTTCGGTGGCCCTGGTGACGACTTCATCATTGCCGGCTCAGGTGCCGACGCAGTGCAAGGCGACAGCGGCGACGACTGGATGGAGGGCGGCGATCAAACAGACTTGCTCCAAGGCGATAGTGGCTCGCTTTTCTTCGACGATCACAATCAGCCCGGCAACGACATTCTCATCGGCCAAGCTGGCGATGACGACTACGACATGGAGGGCGGCGACGACATCGGCGTGGCCGGACCTGGCATCGAAAAGAACGCAGGTGCATCTGGTTACGACTGGTCGACCGGTATCCAAGATCCACAGAAACAAGATGCCGACTTGAACCTTCCCATCGTCGGTGTGCCCCTCGGCGTCAACGGAGTGCGTGACCGGTTCAACGAGGTCGAGGCGCTCTCTGGCGGCAACCTCGACGACATACTCCGCGGCGACAGCATCATCCCCGAAAAAATCGTCGGTATCGGCCCGCTCGCCGGCGGGTTCATCGGCTGCGACGCGCTCGATCAGGCGGGCGTCGATCGCATCAACGGCCTTGCGACGATCATGCCGCCACTGACCACGCCATCCGGCCCAATCGTGGCCGCCACGGCCACACAGAATTGCCCGCTCGTGGGCAATGTGTGGGGCCAGGGCAACATCTTGTTGGGCGGCGGCGGCAGCGACCTCATCGAGGGTCGTGGCGCAAACGACATCATCGATGGCGACCGCTATCTCAACGTACGCCTCAGCGTTCGTACCAATCCCGCCGATGCTGCAACAGAAATCGGCACCACCGACATCATGGAGGGCAAAGCCGTTGCTGGCGGTTCGTTCGGACCGGGAACGACGGGCATGACGCTGCAGCAGGCAGTGTTCGCCGGCAAGGTTGATCCGGGCAACATCGTGGCGGTTCGTGAAATCCTCACGGCACCACCGGCCCTTCCAGGAGGGCTCCCCGACATCGATACCGCACTCTTCAGCGGTGCCGCATCTGAATACGACATCTCGGTGCAACCCGACGGTGCCCTGATTGTGGCCCACACCCGTTGTGCCGCAGGCGGTGCCGTTGGTGGCGGTGGCGGCGGCGGCGGTCGCGCTGGTGTTCTTGGCTGCGACGGCATCGACACCGTACGCAACATCGAAAACCTGCAATTTGCTGATCAGACGATCACGGTCGCCGGCACCGTAAATCACCCGGCTACCGGAACGGTGACGTTCTCGAAATTGCCGCCAACTGTTGGCACCTTGCTCACGGTCGATACCGCAATCGGTAACGCAGGCGTGGGCGCTGGCCCGCAGCCGTTCATGGCTTCGATCAGCGATCCCGACGGCTTCGATCCGTTTGTGCCACCGGTAGTGCTGACCTGGCAGGCACAGGACGGTCTAGGCGGCTTCGTGCCCGTGGGTAACAGTGATTTGCTTGGTCTCACGTTCACGCCGACCGCCGCCGAAACCGGCTTGGGTCTGCGCGTTCTTGCCGATTTCCTCGATGCCAACGGTAACCCGGAGGAAATCATTGGCCCGATGAGCACGCCTGTGCTCGCACCTGTTCCGGTGAACAACCCGGCCACCGGCGCTCCGGTGATCGTGCCAGCGTTGCCGCAGGCAACTGTCGCTGTCACGGCTGACATCACGAGCATCGCCGACCCCAACGGACTCCCGACGGTGTTTGCGTACCAGTGGCAGGCCAATGGCACCAACATCATTGGTGCCAACGCGGCAACGCTCACGCCTACAGTGGCCATGATCGGGGCAACCTTGACCGTGACCGTGGGGTTCACTGACCTTCTCGGCAACCTCGAGTCGCTCACCTCACTCCCGAGCGGCCCGGTCCAGCCCGCCCCGGCACCGATCATCCAGGTCTCACCCACGTCGATCGATTTCGGTCTACGCAGCAATCTGGCAACCGGAACCACTTCGTCCGCCAGCATCACCAACATTGGTAATGCACCACTCGTCATCGGCACACTCACCCTCGGTGGGGCGCAGTCTGGTTCGTTTGCACTGACGACGGATTGCGCTGGTACGACGTTGTTGCCAAATGCGTTCTGCTCGCTCAGCATCGGCTTTAACTCACCGATCATCGGGGTGCATGCGGGCAATATCACCATCGTCAACAATGCGGGCGACGTAGTGCTTGCGTTGGCCGCAACGGTCATTGCCAACACGTTGCCAACCGGTGCCCCAACGATGTCGACACTTACGCCACAGCGTGGAGTGCCGGTGGTATCCACGGTTGGCACGATCAATGACATCAACGGCATCACGAACGCGATCTTTGGTTTCCAGTGGCAAGAAGGGCCGACCAACGGTGCCAACGGTCCGTTCACCGACATCGTGGGGGCAACCAACCCCACCTTCACTCCTGGGGTTGCCGAGGTCGGTCGCCGTATTCGGGTGACGGTCTCGTTCATCGACGGCATCTTCAGCCCAGAGACGGTGATCGGGCCATCGACGGCCATCATCTCTGACAACTTCGTCGGCACGCCGGCGAATGACACCTGGGTCGGCACCGCCGGTAACGACACGGCCTCCGGCGCTGGAGGCAACGATTCGCTGACCGCGCTCGCTGGCAACGACACCGTGTCGGGCGACGCAGGCGACGACACGATCGACACCGGCGGCGGCACTGACCGAATCAACTTCAGCGGTACCGGCGAAGGTTTCGACAACATCAATGGTGGTGCCGGAACCGATACCATCGCCGCCCTCCTCGACGGCACGACTATTGGTTTGAAGGTCATCTCCAACGTTGAGGTCATTACCGCCAACGGTCGCGCTGGCGTGGTGATTGCGGGCGGCCCAACCGCCGATTCGCTGCACTTCGGCACGATCACGCTGACCGGAATCACCTTGATCGATGCTGGTGCGGGCAACGACAACATCAGCGGCTCTTCCGCTGACGACGTCATCAATGGTGGTGTCGGCAACGACACGCTCACTGGTGGTGCCGGCAACGACACGTTTGTGTTCAGTACGGCTTTCGGCCTCGACGTAGTCAACGCCTTTGATGCCAACCCGGTGGGCGGTCAGGACAAACTCGACCTTCGCCCGCTCGGCATCACCGCGGCGAACTTTGCAGCGAAGGTCATTCGCACGCAAGCGGGATCCAGCGTACGGGTCACCATCGGCGCAAATCGGATCACCTTGCCGAGCCAAACCTTGGCCAACATCACGATTGCGGACTTCATCGTGGGGTGATCCAAACAGATCTCCGGCGAGAGTGCTCCCTCCTCAAACCGGATGTAATGGCGACTCCTTCCGAGTCGCCGACGCGCACAGACGAGGCATGATGCCTCGTCTGTGTCGCGCGTCAGGGCACACGACTGCCCGACTGGATTCCTCAAGGTTTCGGCAAAACGGCCGAAAACACTTGAGATAGTCCGACGCCAAAGGTGACACAACGTGAGAACACACGATTCAAGACCAATCGAAGGCAAGGCCGAACGTTCCAAACTTTTACGCGTCGCTGGGGTATTGACCCTCGGCATCGTGCTCGCAGCGTGTCGGCTCGTGGGAGCAGATGCAATCGCTCGGCCAACGGCAACAACGCAAGACGTCGTTGCCGTAGCCGGATGGACTCGTATCGCTACGACGGAGAAGTATCTCGTTGTTGCGAACGTGCTGCCTGGCGAGGACATGTTCACCGCCGCCGAAAATGCTGCGAAACACCCCACTGTTGGCGAATTGTGTGTGATCGGAGTTGGTGCTCCGGTTGGACCCAACGTTCGCCACGTGGAAGCACACATCTACGATCGCAAGACAGGCCTCCCCATTGCCGACATCACTCCGAGCATCGTTGTGCTCGACCGCGGCAGCGGTAAACGAACGATTGTTCCGCCGACGCTGATGCAAGACGTCAACATTGGTGCGCTCGACATCCACTTCGGCAACAACGTTGTCGTGGCAGGTAACACTGACTTGAAGCTGACCGTAACGATTGGTGACGAGGAGGTGACATTCGATGGCCACATCGCCTGAGTCCAGATCACTGAAACAGCGGGTTATCGACTTACCCGTTGGTCGCAAGATGTTCATCGGATTCGCCGCCCTCACCAGCGTTCTTGCGTTGGTGGTGGCGTGTCTGTTCCTCACCGTGGCACGCCTCGGCGAGGCGAACGACCGCATCGTCAACGACGCGTCGGTGCGATCCGAGGCCGCCGCTCATCTCCGCTTTGCCGCGGCCGAACTCCGCGCCGCCCAGCAGTCGTATGTGCTGGCATGGCCGGCAGCACGCACCAACTTCGATCAGTCGGCAGGCCAATTCGAGACGGCGTTGCAAGCTCTGCGCTCGAGCGGAGGCGGTGCCGTCGAGCAAGCCGTCGTGCACAAAATCGCCACCGGTTACCAGACGTTTCTGGCTACCGACCAAATGATCCTGCAGGCCCTGCTCGCCGGTGATCCGGCCCTGGCAAGCAATCTCACACTTGGCCCCGAAAGCCTTGCCTTCGGTTTCATGGCCGACGACGCTGCGATCTATGCCGACCTTGCCGATGCATCTCGCGTGGAGGCCGTTGATCACTTCAAGGCCACATCGCACGATGCGCGTACCTTTGGCGTCATCCTCGGGTTCCTCGCTCTGGTGGTGATGCTTGTCGCCAGTTGGGTGATCACCAAGCTCATTCGCGATCCGCTCCATCGGGTGCAACGCGCCGCAGAACGCGCGGCCGAAGGTGATCTCGAGGCAGAAGCCGATGTCATTGGCGACGACGAGACGGGACGGCTGGCACGAGCCTTCAACAGCATGCTCAGCAAGCTTCGAACCCGAGAGGAGACCTTGCTCGCCGATCATCACCGTGAGGAGATCGCCAGCAAAGTGCATCGCGCCCTCGAGATGTCCGACGACGAACCAACCGCGCTCGAAGTTGTGGGTCTCACCATGGCCAACGTGCTGCCGGGACGGTCATCGGAGTTGTTGTTGGCAGACAACAGCAAGTCGAATCTCGAGCAGGCCGTTGTGGCCGGCGATAACGCGGATGGCCCAGGTTGTCCGGTTGCCTCACCTTTCTCATGTGTGGCCGTTCGTAGCGGTTCCGCTGTCACGTTCCCGTCAAGCACCGCGCTCGACGCTTGCCCACATCTGCGCAACCGTGGCGTAGCGGCGTGCTCGGCCGTGTGCGTGCCCGTCACATTCATGGGTCGTGCCATCGGCGTGATCCATGCCGTCGCCGAAGAGAATCACGTGCCGAGCGCAACTGAGATCGAGGCACTGTCGATGTTGTCGACCCAGGCGGGCGCTCGCATTGGCATGCTGCGCACCATGGCTCGCACCAGCGAGCAGGCATCCACCGATTCGCTGACCGGATTGATGAATCGGCGTACCTTCCAGACTCGTATTCGTGCGATGCGTCGCAGCAATACTCAATTTGTGTTGGTGATGGCCGACATCGACCACTTCAAACGGGTGAACGACACGTTCGGACACGAAACTGGTGATCGAGCGATCAAGACGTTCTGCGACGTAGGTAAGGGTTCGCTGCGCCAGACCGACCTCATGGGTCGATGGGGCGGCGAGGAATTTGCGTTCGCATTTTCTGACATTGATCCCGTTCAGGCGCAGGCCTCAATCGATCGAATCCGCCTTGAGTTGTCAGCGCGACTCTCAACCAGTGATCTACCGGGTTTCACGGCGAGCTTCGGCATCGTCGATGCAACGGCCTGCGCGAGTCTCGAAGACGCTGTGCGACTCGCCGATGATGCGCTCTATGCGGCGAAGAACAACGGTCGCAACTGCTCGGTGATCGCGACACTCGGCGATCAGGAACCAGGCATGGCAAAAGCTCAGCCGGTAGTTCGGGTGTCCGACAAGATGCGCGCGAACGCCGTTGGCGTGCTCGCAAGCCTCGCCGGAGACGACGACCCACTCGATCGCTGAGTCGCGGGCACTGCTCTAACCTTTGCCAGTGCTCGACGATCACGCGCTGCTCAACAGAACATTCGAACTCGCCGCGCAGGCACGCGCGGAGGGCGATCATCCCTTCGGTGCGCTACTGGCGCTCGACGGTGAGATCGTGGCCGAGGCACTCAATCGGGTGAATACCTCTCGCGATCTCACTGCGCACGCTGAGACCACCCTTGTGCGACAACTCGAGCAGCAGGGCAGCCTCGGCCTGCTCGCTGAAGGCACCGTGTACGCGTCGTGCGAGCCGTGCCCGCAGTGTGTCGGTGCGATGTTCTGGGCTGGCTCACGACGCGTTGTCTACGCGCTGTCGGCCGCGCGCCTCACAGAGATGACGCGTTCGCCGGGCCGCGAGTCGGTGGGTTTCACCATCACCGCAGGCGAACTCGGACGCTCGGCCACACCTCCGATGCACTTCACGGGCCCGCAATACGAAGACGAGGCGGCTGTTGCCCACGTCGACTTCTGGGTGACGCTGTGAGCGATATCGATTCTCGGCCAGCAGGGATCGAGCCGTATCTTCGTGGCGCGGCGTGGCCCTCTGGGGCGGGAGTCACGTATCCACGCGCCGACCCGGCAGATGTTGGTCGACTACACGCCGACACGTGGGGCACTGCGTCGTTGCCTGTGGGTGTGCGGTTGGAGATCGTCGGCAATGCGACCCATCTCGATGTGCAATATCACGCCACTACCGACGAACTCGGCTACCGCGGTGTCGGTGCGGGTACGAAATTCGCAGTGTGGCGCAACGGCCGGTGTATCGATGCGCAAAGCGCGGTAGTTGGTCGCAGCGACGTACGCCTGGTGTTGCGCGACGAACGCGCCATCGACAATCGCGCCATCGACGATCGCGCCCTAGACCAACGCGCCATCGATGATCGCGCCATCGTCTACTTGCCCGAGGGCATGAAGCCGTCGATCCTCTCGATCGCAGGTATCGGTGGCACGATCGAGCCAGCTCCGCGCCAGCCACGGTGGTTGGCGTACGGCGATTCGATCGTCGAAGGCTGGATCGCGTCTGGTCCAGCGAGCGCGTGGCCCGCGATCGCTGGGCGAACTTTTGGTCTCGATGTCTTCAACCTCGGATACGCCGGCTCGGCGCGTGGCGAAGTGGTGTCGGCAGAACATGTCGGTGCACTCGATGCCGATGTGATCTCGATCTCACATGGCACCAACTGTTGGACGCGCATCCCGCATTCGGTCGAGCAGATGCTTGCAAATACAACTGCCTTTCTCCGGATCGTGCGCGCAGGTCAGCCAGGCGTTCCAATTGTTGTTGCGAGTCCGGTGGTGCGACCCGATGCAGAAGACACCCCGAACAAACTCGGGGCAACGCTCGCCGATCTGCGCGATGCGATGGAACGCGCGACGCAACAGGCGATCGATTCTGGAGACAGCCTGCTCACGTTGGTACACGGCCGACGTGTCCTGAGTGCCGACCTACTTGCCGATGGCGTGCACCCGGGCGACGCAGGACACGCCCTACTCGCGCAGGTCTTCGGCACAGCAGTCGCCGCGGCGCTGAGCCAACGCTGAATTCAGCCGCAGATCTCAGCCCACGGTGACGGCCGCCGACGGTGATGTCAGCCAACGGTGATGTCAGCCGCCGTCGACGTCGTCGGCGGACTTGGCAACGAACGGCTTGGGACCGCCGTGGGGAAAGCGAGCCTGGGTGCCACCGTCAACGACCAGGTTCTGACCGGTCATGAAGCCCGAGAGATCTGACACCAGGAACACAAGCGGTCCGGCGATTTCGTCGGGTGTGCCCCACCGCGCCAACGGCACACCATCGGCGATCACAACGGCGTTCATGTCGGTGACCCCACGCAACTCGAATCCGGCCACGACGCGAGGGGTCGCAATGATGTCGGGAGACACCGAATTCACGCGAATGCCGTGTGGCGCCCATTCGTTCGCCATCGTGCGCGCCAAAGCTGTAGCGCCGGCCTTGGCCGCTCCGTACGCGGCGTGATTCGGCGCTCCGAAGATGCCACTGATCGACGACACCAAGGCGATGCGCCCAGCCACACCATCGGCGATCATGTGTCGCGCTGCGGCGCGCGACACGAACAGGTGATGCGTGAGGTTGTTGCGCAGGTCGGTGTCCCACATCGCCACGTCCATGGTGAGCAGATCGGACCACGACGCCATACCCACGATGTTGATCACCGCGTGCAGGCCGCCGAGTTGCGCACGTGCATCGTCGACAACACGCACGGCGTCGGCTTCTACGGTGACGTCACCGCTGAGAGCGACCGAACGCACTCCGATAGCAGCGACCTCGTTGCTCACCGACCGCGCGCGTGTTCCATCGAGATCGGCCACTGCAACGTTGGCCCCAACCCGGGCGAGCAAGAGTGCCGTGGCATGCCCGATGCCCGAGCCGCCACCCACAACTAGAACCGCCTTGCCGAAAAGTCCGAACACGTCGTTGCCACTCATGCCATGTGCACTCCACCGTTGGGGCGAATCACTTCGCCGGTCATAAACTTCGATGCGTCCGCTGCGAGATAGAGCATCGCATACGAAATGTCGGTCGGTTGCCCGGTGATGCCGAGCGGCGATTGCGCGCTCCGGACTCCCATCGCGGCCGCCCGTTGAGCCTCATCAACCGAGCCATCGGAAGCGACCCACATTCGTTGCGTCATCGGCGTGTCGACAAAACCAGGGGCAACGGTGTTGCAACGAATACCGAACGGCCCAAGTTCGGCAGCGACGATTCGACTGAGCTGCACGATGCCTGCCTTCGACGTGCCGTATGCAGTGAGTGTGGGTGCGGGCATTTCACCGCCGGCCGAAGCGACGTTGACGATCGAACCGCGCTGAGCCGACTTCATGATTCGACCCGCCGCGGCGCAGCCCCAAATAGTGCCCTTGAGGTTCACGTTGAGAACTGCGTCGAGATCGGCCTCGGTGAGTTCGAGTAGTGAACCTGAGCGGATGATGCCAGCGACATTGGCCCAGACATCGATACGTCCGCTGCTGCGAACCGCACCGCGTGCGAGGTCATCGACCTGCGACTTGTCAGACACGTCGGTGCGTATCACGAGCGTTGTCCCACCAACTCCTGCAACGAGCGCAGCTGTTTCTGCCAGGCCAGCATCAAGCACGTCGGCGAGCACAACGAACGCGCCCGCCTGCGCGTACGTGATTGCCGTGGCACGCCCGATGCCGCCACCCGCGCCGGTGACGACCGCCGTGCGGCCTTCGAGCGAGAAGGCCGCAACCAACTCGTTGTGCATCGGGCGTTTGTTCGTGGAGGCCGCGTCGCGCAACCCTGAGATCATGTCCATCAGGAGATCATGTCCATCAGATGGTGGCGGTGGCATCGACGCGATGGCCACGTGCCTCGAGCTTGGGGATCACGTTCTTGGCGAGCAGTTCGAGACTGCGCATCACCTTGTCGTGTGGGAGATCACCGAACTGCACGTAACACAGCAACTGATCGACGCCGACCTCGTCATAGCGGATGATCTTCTCGAGGCATTCCTCTGGCGTGCCGATGATGATCATGTCCTGCTCTTGATAGTGCGAGACGGGCACTTGGCCGTCGAGGACCGGCTTGAGTAACGGGAACACCGCCTCTTGTTCCGCCGGGCTGAGCATGGGTAACTCCCACTTCAGCGTGAACTCGGCGAGGTTCTTGTACCACCAGTTCACCGACTCCCACAGGCCATATGCCGCTGCCTCATCCGCGTCGTCGTACGCGTGTACCAACGTGTAGACGCCAACGCGGTCGTTGCGCACGCGAGTGAGCATGTCCTCGGGACGCGCAATCGACTGTGCCGTTCGATAGGCCTGAATGTGTTCGGCCATCTTCTCGACCGGCTGCAACAGGGCGAACGACAACAGGCCGAGGCCAAGCTCGCCCGCCGACACCGCACTCTTCACGGTCGCCGCGGCCTGCCACACCGGCGGATGCGGATCCTGGAAGGGCTTTGGGGTCTGCATCCGCTCGGGGAACGACAGGTTCTCGCTCTCCCATGAGAACGTCTCGTTCTCCCACATGCCCACCACGATCTCGATCGCTTCACGCCAGTGATCACGCGAGCGATCATCGGTTGGCACGCCGAACGCGGCCTGCTCCATCGGTGTTGAACGACCAGTTCCCCATTCGACGCGACCGTGACTGAGCACATCCACCGTCGCAACCTTCTCGGCCACACGCGCTGGGTGAATGAAGCCGAACGGCATGAGCGTGACGCCGAAGCCGAGCTTGATCTGTTCGGTGCTAAGCGCGAGCCCGCCAAGGATCGCTTCCGAACACGGTGATGCCGAGCGACCGTCACGGAAGTGATGCTCGACGCACCACACCGTGTTGAAGCCGAGCTTGTCGGCGTACTGAATCTCCTTGACGGCTTCGTCGTACGTGCGTTGCTCGGCTTCGCGTTGGCCATACGGGTGCGGCTTCGACCACGGCTTGATCTTCGGCTGGAACTCGTACAGCAGATCGAGTTTCACGACTCACCCCCATTTTCGCAATGTCGAAAGAGTTTTTGTGCTCTAGGCTCAGACTATGTCACGCCCGGCTCTGTCTGCGACACGCGCGATTTGCATCCTCAACTACCTCGCTGCCAACCCTGGCGAGGCGTTCACATTGTCCGACCTCTCCACGAGCCTCGACATCAACGTCGCATCGTTGCACGCACTACTCGGTGTACTCAACGACGCTGGCTACGTGTCACGACATGCTCGGCTACGCACCTACACCCTCGGCCCCTCAGTTGTGGCACTCGGCAGCGCGGCGCTCGAACGCCACACGGCAATCGACCTTGCCCGCGACGGCGCACGCGACCTGTCGAAAGAGTTACGGCTCGAGGTCGCGGTCACTGCACTAGCGGGCGACGACATCGTGTTCCTCGCACGTGCGGGCGAACAACGCGCACGCGGTATCGCCGTGCACGTCGGTCAACGCGTGCCGCTCATCCCACCGCTTGGTTCGGTGTTCATCGCATGGGCAAGCGCGGACCGCGCGGCGGATTGGCTCGCACGTTCGCCAAGTGCGAAGAGCGCCAAGGCCGTCCTCGCCGGCGTGCGCAGTCGCGGGTACTCCATCGCGCTCGACGACGACGCGCGCCGCGGCCTCGGCACGGCACTCGACCGGCTCGCCGATTCGCCCATCGACGCGTCGCTGCGCTCCGAGGTCGACGCGTTCGTTACCGAACTCGGTCACTCTGAATATCAGGTCACCAAACTCGACCGGCGGCGTACGTATGACGTCGCCATGCTCGCCGCTCCAGTGTTCGACTCGGCGGGCGAGGCTGTGCTCGCGCTCACGCTGCTCGGTTTCGAACCCAACCTCACTGCCGATCAGGTGATTGCATACGGCGAGCGTCTTCGCGATGTCGGCGTCGTAGTGACCAAGCGCAGTCACGGTCGCATCCCTCCGGCCTCCTGAGACTCGTGCTCGCACGGCACGACGAATCGCGCGCCGCATCGAACGTTGGTATTCCGGTGCGCGGCAACTGGAATAGCGAGCGGATTGGCCGATGGTTAATGAAGTCCGGGTGGCACCCACTGCGAGGCGGCCCGTGATACAAGTGAGGGCCGTGAGTTCCTAGGCGGAAGGAGTTGGCGATGCTGAAACGAACGTTCATCCGAATTCTGCTCAGCGTCGCGCTGTTCTGCGCCTCGTTTGCGTGGAGCGGATGGGCGTACCTACACACCGCTGCCGACCCGCACCGGGTGGAAGTTATCTCAACTGCCGTGCTTGCCAGTCCGCAAGCCCGTCAAGAGATCGCCGCACCGCTCGCTGACCAGATCATGCGCCAAGCCCATATCGCTGGCGTCGACGCTCCGGCGATTCACGATGCCGTTGTCGCCACGATGGCGGACCCGAATATCACAGCGAACATCATCGCCGCGTTGGGCTCTGCGCAGTCGAAGGCGTTCGGTGTACCCGACCCGCGCCCCACCACCATCGACGGCACCGCGCTCGTCACGGCCGTGCGCGACAAGATCGCGATCGCCAACCCTGAACTGGCGGCACGCATCCCCATCGACTCAATTGGATCGATCCACCTTCCCGAAGTACAGATTCCGTACACCACCACGCTGCGCCACCTCGCGGAGAACTGCACCGCGTGGTTGGCGACGGTCGCGATTGGGTTCATTGGACTGTGCCTGTTGCTCGGCGATCGTAAACATGTGCTGCGCCGATACGGCACTTGGGCGATTATCGCCGGTGCGCTGTGGCTGATTGGGCCGCAGATCATCATGTTCGCCGCGCATCGTTGGGCTCATCCGGTTGATGCCATCATCTCGGCCGCCGTTTCGGCAGCAACGAAGCCGTTGATCGCGGCCGCATCGCTGCTAGTGGCCAGCGGGATTGGTGCCCTTGTGCTGCGCCAGTTCGTGTGGCTTGGTCAAGCCCTACCCGGCCCCGCGTCCGAACTCGAGGCGTCATCGATGTCGACCTCTCGATCCCGACGCTCAGGCCGCGGCGCGTCGAGGGTGTTCGGCGCTCCAGTCGCAGGAGCGTGGTTGACGCCCCGACACCACATCGACGAAAACGAGTTGCAGATGCAACCAACTGCGACAGTTCTCGCGCAGCAGACCGGCGCGAACCGGTCCGTCTGGGAATCCGCCACCGTCATGACCGCCCCACCGGAACTTGATCTCGACCCTTGGGCTCACTTCTCTGGTCCTGCTCCCGCAGTTGGCGTGGCAATCCCGCGCAGCTTCGCAGCGAACGGTCCCGATGCATGACATCGCCCGTTCTCGCTCGGACGTCAGCTCGTTGGAAATGCCGTAGCTTTTGTGTCGGGTAGCCCTCTACCCTTTCCGAACCCAGCCGGGTTAGCTCAGTCGGTAGAGCGCTTGACTTGTAATCATGAGGTGGCGAGTTCGATCCTCGCACCCGGCTCCACTAAGTCCTGGTAGAAGGCCATCACCATCCGAGTTGAGGGTTGGTCTCGGAGGCTTGACAGCCAAGTTGACAGCCAAGCTCTGCGGGGGAACAACACAGGTCTGTTCACGGTTGCCGGAACACGCGCCGCTTGTGGACCAACAGCGCACCTCAGCAGTTCAAACCAGCGACCGACCTGCGTTGGGTACGCCAGACGCGCCCCAACAATCTTGAGTGCCAATGAGGCCAGGCCCCGAGTGGTGAGCCTCACCACATGAGTGGTTCAATACCGGGCAGTCAGTGCTTCGTCAGACGATGCCACGCTTGTAGTAGTCGCCGATGGCCTTACCGAGCCGCTGCTGCGACTCTGGAAGGATCTGGCGGTACATGTCGATGGTCACCGCAATCGAGGAATGACCGAGCATGCTTTTGACTAGTCCGAGGTCACCCTGAGCAACTTCCCCCGCTGTGGTCGCTGCCGAGTGTCGAAGGTTGTGCACACGTTCGCGCGAGATACCTGCGGCATCGCACAGCCGGTCTAACAGAACGTTGGGAGCCTTCAAGTCGAGAGCGGTGCCGACTGGGGTGCAGAAGACGAGATCACGATCCTGCCAATCCGGTCCTGCCAGCAGTCGCTCGGCAATTTGGTTGCGCTTGTGCTGCCGTAACAGCACCAGGCATTGCTCTGGAAGGCTGAGGCTGCGAACCGAGTGTCGAGTCTTCGGTTCCTTCAGAACCATGCCTACACCCTTCTTTCGATAGAGAGACGAGTCGATCGTAAGGACGCCAGAATCCATGTCGACCCTCGACCACCGCAGTGCAAGCACTTCTCCCTTACGCAAACCAAGCATTGCGAGGAGGACGATCATGGCCTCCAGACGATCACCCTCGGCAGCTCCAAGCAACCGGACGATGGAGTCACGATCGAGTGCATGAACCTTGGCCTCATCTCTGCGAGGGCTAGGTACCTCGGCTTCGCTCGCCGGATTATGTCTGATCATGCCCCACCGAACGGCGTGCTTGAGAGCGCGACGGAGGGTGGCATGTATTGCCTGTACAGACCGAGCGCTCAGCCCATCGCGCCGCTTCTTCGCGAGCAGGCGATCAACATCTGCAAGCGTCAGCTTTGCCAGAACGAGATCACCAATCGACGGGATGAGGTGCTTGAGAACCTGAGTTCGATAGAACGACTTGGTAGCGTCCGACAGATCACCGGGATCGACGACCTCATCTAACCAACGGTGGAGGAAGGCAGAGACGCGAAGCCTCGACGGCACCACCACATCGCCCTCGTCGTGAGCTTTGGTCATCGCCTTGAACCGATCCGATACCTCTCGGCGTGTTCTCCCCGTTACCGTGACGCGTCGGCGCTTGCCAGCCTCGAAGCCGAGGTCGAGTACTGCGACCCATCGGCCGTCGCGTTCGCGCTTGTGGATGCTGCCTTCGCCGTGGCCTCGTCTTGTACGCATTGGGCACCGTCCTTTGTCTCGCTGGAGCTTCGCGCAGAGGTGTCACAACGTCCTCCGTGGTCAGTGGTGGGAGTCATTCGGCTGCGGATGAACTCTTCGATCGCGCCGACCGCCACCCGCCTGGAGGTGCCGATGCGGAGGGACCTCAGTTCGCCTTTGTCGAGCAGGGCGTACAGAGAGGTGCGCCCGATACCAAGTCTCCTGGCTGCTTCGGTGGTGGTGAGCAAGTTCGTCCACAGCGCGACGTGGTGCTGAGCGTCGTCATCGAGTGGTTGTGCGTTCATCATGTTGGTCTTCTTCTACTGGGGCGGCGCGTCCCATGTCGCTGCGGTTCGTCTTCGACCGTCATCGTGCACCACGCTGCTCGTTTTGCGATTGTTAGGAATCTCTGTCGCGCTCCTCAAAACCGGTGAGAATTCGACTAAATCGCCTCGATTCGCGAGGAAACAGCCCAATTTTGACCAGAAAATATTTGAGATTGGTACTTGACAAGTTCAAAAGAGGTCCTTGCGATACGACAGCCGCTTGCCCATCCACAGGTGTCGCGGTGGGTTCACGATTGCGTGATGAAAGGGCTGTCAGGATGACCGAGACGAGAGGAGGACGATGCCCGCGCAGGAATGGAATGAGGCTGCCGAGCAGGCCAAGAAGGCCAGACGGGCCAAGAAACGCAAGAAGGCCACAGCGGCCAGGAAGAAGAAGGAAAAGACCGATGCCTACCGCGCCTTGGTCAAGACCTTATGCGGCACGTGTAACCACGGTAGAGCCTTCCACAGGGGTGCAGAGCGGTGTGCTTCAGCTGGGTGCCACTGCGTGGGCTGGGTCGACAAACCCGCAGTCCTCGAAGAACCATCGGGCAACAGTTGAGCGGCACCGGTCAGGATGTCCACATTGCCACGCAAGCGCGAAACTGACTCGACTTCGGTCGAGTCAGTTTGTCAGCAAAGGCTCGTTCGGGTCGTCGAGGTCGTCGACGGGACGATCGCTTCCAGCTCAGATTGGCTCATCGGGAACGCCCTCGTCTCCCAGTTACCAGAGTTGACGGCAGCTGATGCCCCCCTCGCTTAACTCGAAGGTCGTGAGAAAGCAGCGGTCCCTCAACGTTGGCACGCGAAGTCAAGCCGAGGTGTGGTGGTGCAACTAAGGAATGCGATCCGCTATTAGCGATC
>JANLPV010000031.1:0-2383 GCA_031367435.1 Actinomycetes bacterium
GGGCACGCGAGAACCCACCGAGTTGCAGCTTCGGGTGCGCGCCGTGAAGCCGCCGCGGGCCGTCCTCGATCGCGAGCGTGAGCGCCGACTCACCGATCGCCAACGTGAGGTGCTCGATCAGCTCGGCCACATGTTCGATGGTGGCTTTGCTGACCTCACTATGGCCGAGATCGCCTCGCGCTCGAACTGCTCGCTACGCACGCTGTACGGAGTCGCGCCAAGCCGCGACGAGCTGGTGCTCGCGGTGATCGATCGAAACTTGTGGAAAGTTGGGCGAACCGCGATGGATGCCATCGATGTCGAGATGGAGCCCCTCGATGCGCTACAGGCATATCTCGCCGCAGCGAACGAAGCCGTACACGGTATGACAGAGGCGTTTGCCCGCGACCTCGCCACGATGCCTGCCGCGCTTCGATTGGGCGACTTCCACGCCGACTACCTCGTATCGGTCACCCGTTGTCTTCTCGATCTCGCCGTCGAGCGAGCCGATATTGCACCGATCGACACCGGCGCTGCGGCGCGGGTGATGGCGGGACTCGGCCGCGACATGTCGCGACCTGACGTCATCCCAACATTGCAAGCGTCCCCGAAGCAGGCCGCAGACTCGATGCTCGAGATCATGCTGTTGGGTATGCGTCGTGCGCGACTGACACCTGTGCACGGAACGCGTTCACCTACGAATCAGCGAACACGTAGATGACCACTTTGAACATGACGAACGAGGAGCAACCATGACTGATCTCGCCGACGTGCAGCGCGACCTACTCGATGAGCAAGCAGCGCTCGACACCATCGTGTCGGCGTTGTCTGATCACGAATGGGCGGCCAACACCCCGAGCCCCGGATGGAACGTCACCGACCAGTTGGGGCATCTCACCTACTTTGACGGCGCAGCGGCGATGGCGGTCACCGATCCCGAGGAATTCAGGGCGGGAGTCGAAAGGCTCTACAGCTCGGCGGGCAACAGCAGCGACGGCGGTGATGAGTTCACACTTGGCGCGTTCAGGCAACTGGCACCACCCGAACGGCTGACGGCATGGCGCGCCAATCGCCAACTGCTGGCCGACGCGGCGGGCACACTCACCGACACAACACGTGTGGCTTGGTACGGCCCGTCGATGGGAGCGAAGTCATTCCTGACGGCGCGATTGATGGAGGTGTGGGCACACGGCACAGACATCGTCGATGCCATAGGCGTCACGCGTGAGGCCACCGATCGCCTGCGCCACATCGCCCAACTCGGCTACATCACGCGCGGTTGGTCATACGCGGTTCGCGGCCAGACTGTGCCTGAGGGCGATATCAGGTTGGTGCTCTCCAGCCCCTCGGGTAACACGTTCACGTGGGGGCCCGACAATGCCACCGACACGGTGACCGGCCCAATGGAGCACTTCTGTTTGGTGGTAACGCAACGCCGCCACGTGGATGACACCGACCTGATCGCTGGCGAACTCGGCCGGCACTGGTTGCTCAGAGCACAGGCATTTGCTGGCGGCCCCACCGATGTTCCTTCACCGAGGGGCGTCTGATGGCCGTCGTGGAAACCAACCTGGACGGCGCAGTGATGACCATTACCCTCACCGACGAACAGAACCGCAACTCGCTTGGTGCACAGCTGACACGTGAGCTCGTTGCCGCGCTCGACATCGCCGACACCGACCCCGCGGTACGCGTCGTGGTGCTCACCAATTCTGGAAGCGTGTTCTGTGCCGGCGCGAATCTGTCCGAGCGCTCGACAACTGCTGCCACGTCGGGCAACATCGATCCACGTAGTTTGTTCGGACGGTTTCGCCACTCGCCCAAGCCGTACATCGGCCGCATCGCCGGGCACTGCGTCGCCGGGGGCATGGGGCTCGCCGCAGCGATGGACATTTCCGTCGCGGTCGACCACGCCAAGTTCGGATTCACAGAGGTTCGCGTCGGTGTGGCACCGGCAATGATCTCGGTGCTGTGTCTTCCGAAAATGCGCCTCGCCGATGCACAGGCGGCTTTCCTGCGCGGTAATCGTTTTCCTGCAGCCGAGGCTGTGCGTATGGGGCTCATCAACGCTGCTGTTCCCGTCGACGAGCTCGACGCGGAGATCGCCGCAATTGTCAGCGATCTGCTCGCTGGCGAACCACACGCCATCGCTGCGGCCAAGCAACTCACTGCGATCGTGCCAACCTTGTCGGAGCACGACGCGTTCGATTGGACGGCGGAACTCTCTGCACGACTGTTCGCAAGCGACGAAGCGAAAGAGGGGATGACCGCGTTCCTCGAAAAACGCCCGGCAGCGTGGGTGATCTGAACTACAGCTGCTTGACGCGCGACGGGCCGAGTTTGGCAGCGTCGATCGCTGTCACCATCGCAGTCGCCTGTACGGAGGTGAGACCTGGTAACACCA
>JANLPV010000032.1:0-2383 GCA_031367435.1 Actinomycetes bacterium
GGGCACGCGAGAACCCACCGAGTTGCAGCTTCGGGTGCGCGCCGTGAAGCCGCCGCGGGCCGTCCTCGATCGCGAGCGTGAGCGCCGACTCACCGATCGCCAACGTGAGGTGCTCGATCAGCTCGGCCACATGTTCGATGGAGGCTTCGCCGATCTCACCATGGCCGAGATCGCCTCGCGCTCGAACTGCTCGCTGCGTACGCTCTACGGAGTCGCACCAAGCCGCGACGAACTCGTTCTCGCCGTGATCGATCGCAACTTGTGGAAGGTTGGGCGCAGCGCCATGGATGCGATCGACATCGAGATGGAACCGCTCGATGCGCTGCAGGCGTATCTCTCCGCGGCGAACGAAGCTGTCAACGGCATGACCGAGGCGTTTGCCCGCGATCTCGCCACGATGCCTGCCGCGCTTCGATTGGGCGATTTTCACGCCGACTACCTCGTATCGGTCACCCGTTGTCTGCTCGATCTCGCCGTCGAGCGAGCCGATATTGCACCGATCGACACTGGGGCTGCGGCGCGTGTGATGGCGGGACTCGGCCGCGACATGTCGCGACCCGAAGTCATCCCAACATTGCAGGCGTCCCCGAAGCAGGCCGCAGATTCGATGCTCGAGATCATGCTGTTGGGTATGCGTCGTGCGCGACTGACACCTGTGCATGGAACGCGTTCACCTACGAATCAGCGAACACGTAGATGACCACTTTGAACCTGACCAACGAGGAGCGACAATGACTGATCTCGCCGACGTACAGCGCGACCTACTCGATGAGCAGGCGGCGCTGGACACCATCGTGTCCGCGCTGTCTGATCAGGAGTGGGCGGCCATGACACCAAGCCCCGGCTGGAACGTCACCGACCAGGTAGGGCACCTCACCTACTTCGACGGCGCAGCGGCAATGGCGGTCACCGATCCCGAGGAATTCCGGGCTGGAGTCGAAAGGCTCTACAGCTCGGCGGGCAACAGCAGCGATGGCGGCGATGAGTTCACACTTGGCGCGTTCCGACAACTGGCACCACCCGAACGGCTGGCTGCATGGCGCGCCAATCGCCAACTGCTGGCCGACGCGGCGGGCACACTTACCGACACCACGCGCGTGGCTTGGTACGGCCCCTCGATGGGCGCCAAGTCATTTCTGACCGCGCGATTGATGGAGGTGTGGGCACACGGCACGGACATCGTCGATGCCATCGGCGTCACGCGTAAGGCCACCGATCGCCTTCGCCACATCGCCCAACTCGGCTACATCACGCGCGGTTGGTCATACGCGGTTCGCGGCCAGACAGCGCCGGAGGGCGACATCAGGTTGGTGCTCTCCAGCCCATCGGGCAACACGTTTACGTGGGGCCCCGACAATGCCACCGACACGGTGACCGGCCCGATGGAACACTTCTGTTTGGTGGTCACGCAACGCCGCCATGTGGATGACACCGATCTGATCGCCGGTGAGCTCGGCCGACATTGGTTGCTCAGAGCACAGGCATTTGCCGGAGGGCCCACCGACGTTCCTGCACCGAGGGGTGCCTGATGGCCGTCGTAGAAACAAGCTTGGTTGGCGCGGTGATGACCATCACGCTCAACGACGTGCAGAACCGCAACTCACTTGGTGCGCAATTGACGCGTGAGCTCGTTGCCGCACTCGACATCGCCGACACCGACCCCGCAGTACGCGTCGTCGTGCTCACCAATTCCGGCAACGTGTTCTGTGCCGGCGCGAATCTCTCCGAGCGCTCGAGTGCCGACCCAACGTCGGGCAACATCGATCCGCGCAGCTTGTTCGGACGCTTCCGCCATTCGCCGAAGCCGTACATCGGCCGCATCGCTGGGCACTGCGTGGCCGGGGGCATGGGGCTCGCCGCGGCGATGGATATTTCTGTCGCGGTCGACCACGCGAAGTTCGGGTTCACCGAGGTTCGGGTCGGTGTGGCACCGGCGATGATCTCGGTGCTGTGTCTACCGAAGATGCGCCTCGCCGACGCACAAGCCGCGTTCCTGCGCGGCAATCGCTTTCCCGCGGCAGAGGCAGTTCGCATGGGACTCATCAACACTGCCGTTCCGGCCGACGCGCTCGACGCTGAGATCGACGCAATCGTCAGCGATCTGCTCGCCGGCGAACCACACGCCATCGCTGCGGCCAAGCAGCTCACCTCGATCGTGCCGACGTTGTCTGAGGACGACGCGTTCGATTGGACCGCCGAGCTGTCCGCGCGATTGTTCGCAAGCGACGAAGCCAGAGAAGGTATGACCGCGTTCCTCGAAAAACGCCCGGCAGCGTGGGTGATCTGAACTACAGCTGCTTGACGCGCGACGGGCCGAGTTTGGCAGCGTCGATCGCTGTCACCATCGCAGTCGCCTGTACGGAGGTGAGACCTGGTAACACCA
>JANLPV010000093.1:0-17526 GCA_031367435.1 Actinomycetes bacterium
GCCTCCGTAGCGCCCTTTCATTCGGAGGTCACTCGCTGCTCATCTGGTGTTCATCCCGTAGTCAGGTGCCACCCTTACTGTCAGTGGCGCATGGAGACCACGGTGCGACTGAACGAAGTTGAGACGTTGCGGATGGATCGCAACGCAGCCGTCGACGCGTTTTTTGAGGCACTGCGCACGGCGCAGACCGGCTTCTTGGACACCGTTGGCCATGCTCAGTCGCTCCTCGATCGCGAGAGTGGACAGCTTGCCCAGTCGGCCGCCGCGCATATTCGCATGACCCGACACTTCTTCGATGGCCAGCGTTCGATTCTGATGCGTCGTGCCGAAGTCGATGCAGAGGTCGCACAGCTCGGCATGCCCGCGGGCACCTTTGGTTTTGACGATCCTGAAATTGCCTCGGCTGAACGTCAACTGACGCGATTGCTCGATGACTGGTGGCACGCGGAGAACCAAAAGGGTCGTGCGCTCATCGCGCACGCCCGAGCGGCCATCCAATGGCAGGACGCGCCGACACCAACGCCGACACCAACGCCGACACCAGCGTCACCAACTGTGCCCGCCCCGAGCGTGTGGGTCTCCCCGTGCCTTGGTGACGTTCCCGTTGCCACGGACGTCCCCAAGGCACTGGTCATTCGCGACGAGTCAGCAACGCATCTTCCAGCCTCGATGCTTGTCGCCCTTGATGCCGCGACACCGGCCGACTTAGAGCAACTCTTCGAGAAGCTCGCTGACTTTCTGGAGAATCCTCCGACGGTGCGCTCTCAGGCGTTGGTGAGTTACACGCACGATCTCGCAGTCGTGAGCGATCAGTCATCGACACTTCCGTCCGACACCACCATCGAGCTTCGTCATGCAGAAGATCTCGAGCCCGACGAGGCGTTTCGCCGCTTCTGGGGTAAGGGATCGGCAGCAGCGCCGTCACGATCGTCGCGTTGGATTGCCACCCAGGTGCTCCTGCCGATGGCTGTCGTGATGTCGCTGGTCGCGCTCTACATGGCTGTGTTCGGGTAGTTCGCCGTGGCCTCCCCGCATGGCGCGACGAATGGTTCGTCGAATGGTTCGTCGAATGGTTCGTCGAATGGTTCGTCGAATGGTTCGTCGATGAATGGTTCCCGCATGGTCTCGCCCCATGTGTCCCAAAGCGGGTTTGAAGCGCCACCACTCGAGTTGCGCATGATGTCCGATCCGCACGATTGCACACACGTCACGGACCATGCGGCCCGTCCGCACGCTGACGAGGCGGTTCAAGTCGAAGCGAACATCGTGGGGGCTGAGCGCCGTCGACTCGACGATGACATCGCGGCAGCCAAGCGGCGCGGTGCTGCATCACGACAGCGCATTGAGGCGGCCGAGGCAGACATACGTGAGGCGCTGCGGGCCGAGTTGTCAGCCTCCAGGGATGCACTCGCGGCGATCGAGCGCCAGCACGAAGTGACGGTTGCCATGATCCGTAGTGCGGCGCAGGCCGAGGTGGAGCGGATCCTGGCAAACGCTCGCCAAGCAGTGTCGGGCAGCGACCTGCGCCTCGATCACTCCCATCAAAACGACTCGCGTCAGGATGGGTTCAGCAATGCAGAGTGAGGCCGTCTCCATCGGTAGCACGGCGTTGCCGTCGCGGGCTGCCGTCGCGGTGCTGACGTTGCAGCTCCGTTCGGCGCTGCAGGAAGCGGCTGCGATCGAAGCAGAGGAAGACGCTCTCGACCGCGACGCCTCACGGCGTCAATTGCGCGAGCGGCTTGGGCCGCTCCTCGAGCAGCGCCGCGCCGAACTGGACACCGCGCTCACCTACGAGCGAGCAAAGGCAGCCGACGCCATTGAGACAGCGCGTCGAGAGGCAGCGGTGATCATGGCCACAGCCGCAGCGCCAGTCGTTGAGACAGCGCCAATCGTTGAGACAGCGCCAATCGTTGAGGTTCCGGCAGTCGAGGTTCCGGTACTCGAAGTTCCGGTAGTCGAAGTTCCGGTAGTCGAAGCTCCGGTGCTCGAAGTGTTGTCTCCCGCGACCGACAACCCGGTCGTGGAGGTATTGCCGCCTCCTTTGCCGGCGAGGTCCATCGACGATCCAGCACAGCTCGGACGCGCACAGCAGGCACCGATCAATGTCATCATCGACGCCGAGACGTTTGCCACGGTGTTTGCCACGGTCATCGCCGCCGTGCTCGACGAGCGCTTCACGACGATGCACAGCAATCAGTTGGCACTGCCGCCAGTCGCTCATCAACCGGTGTACATGCCTGTGCAGGGGCCGGCGCACATGCCGGCTCATATGCCCGCAAAGGTGTCGTTCTGGGTCAATGCACGCCATGTCGATGTGATCTTGATGGGTGTCGCGATGGTCATCACTCTCGTTGTTCTTGCGGCGTGGATGGTTTGACATATGGATGTCATGACCACCATTCACGACGTCGCCGACGTCCGGGTTGTCACGCCGCCGCGCAAGCTTGAGGCCCGCCCGGGTCGCGGCGATCGCATCTTCCGCAGCGGCGCGTTGTTCAGCGGACTGACCGTGTTGTCGATCATGGTCGCGGTTGGGTTGTTCCTATCGATAGAGGCGTGGCAGGCCCTCCGTGCCACGGGTCTTTCGTTCTTCACGACAGCTGAGTGGCAACCCGATCGCGGCAAGTTCGGCATCGCGGCGGTGCTCCTCGGCACGGTGCTGATAGCGATGGTGGCCGGTGTTATTGCGATGCCGATCGCGATGGGTACGGCGCTGTTTATTACCGAAGTCGCGCCGACGTGGCTGCGCTCGTGGTTGGTTGCGTTGGTTGATCTCATGGCCGCGGTACCGAGCGTTGTGTACGGACTGTGGGGATTCTTCCTTCTGCAGGGCCGCATTATTGGTATCTCGCGATGGGTCAACGCGTGGTTCGGCTGGATTCCGATTTTCAAGGTGTCGGGCACCGATCCGCATAACCCGCTGTCGAGCATGACGGTGTATTCAACATCCACGTTTGTCGCAGGAGTTGTCGTCGCGATGATGGTCATGCCGATCCAGTGCGTCGTGATGCGCGAGGTCTTCTCGCAGGTTCCGGTGGGCGAACGCGAGGGTGCATTCGCATTGGGCTCCACGCGTTGGGGAATGATCCGCGTCGTCGCCATCCCATTCGGGCGGGGTGGCATCATCGGCGGCACGATGCTCGGCCTCGGTCGTGCGCTCGGAGAAACGATCGCTGTGTTCCTCATCATTTCTCCCCGGTTCGATATCAACTTTCACATCCTCGAAAAGGGCGGCAACTCGGTCTCCAGCCTGATCGCGCTGCGTTACAACGAGGCATCGGGATTTGGCTTGTCTGCGCTCATGGCTGCAGGTCTCGCACTGTTCGCGGTGACGCTCGTGGTCAACTTCGTTGCCTCGTGGTTCGTCGCCCGGTCCCGTTCTGGAGCGAGCAGCGACGCATGACAACAACGATCGTGACTGCCAACGAAAGCGAAGAGCACGCGCCGGTGCCAGAGCGACGACGCATCGACGTCACTCCTTCTTCAACCGACTCGATGGCCGAGACGGTACTTCCGAGAAGTAGCGGTGTTGCCAAGTCGAATCAGCCGCGCAGGACGCTCGGTGGGGCATCTCGACATGACACCACGCTGCTCGCCGGTGCCGCCATCAGCGCGCTGTGCACCACGCTGCTGCTGTTCGGTCGCCTCACCCCGTTGTCGGGTGTGTTCGGTTTTGTGGTGGTCGGATTCCTCGTGTTCCTTGCCACCTACGCCGTTCTGGTGTCGCTCACCGAGGACCGCCCGGCTGTGATCGACCGGGTCATGGCGGTGCTGCTCACATCGGCAGCAGCGGTGGCGGGCCTCGCGTTGTTCTCGGTGGTCGGGTTCGTTCTCTGGCGAGGCCGTACGGCGCTGCTGAAATCGAATTTCTATGTGCAAGACATGAGCCGTACTGGTCCGCTCGACCCGCTTAGCCAGGGCGGCATCAGTCACGCCATTGTTGGCACGTTGATCATGACGTCATTGGCACTCATCATCACCGTGCCGCTCGGCGTCGCGTGCGCTGTGTTCCTGAACGAGACGAACAGCCGCGCCGCTGGGTTGGTGCGCACCGTCGTCACCGCCATGACGGCACTTCCGTCGATTCTTGCCGGCCTGTTCATTTTCGCCACGTGGATCCTCATTCTTGGCTTCCCACGTTCAGGTCTCGCCGCCTCGATTGCGATGAGCATCATGATGTTGCCGATCATCATCCGTTCGGCTGATGTGGTGTTGCGTTTGGTGCCGGGCGGCCTTCGCGAGGCATCGGCCGCCCTTGGTGCTCCACACTGGCGCACGGTCTGGCAGGTCGTGCTGCCGACCGCGCGATCAGGTCTCACTACTGCGGTGATCCTCGGCGTGGCCCGAGGCGTCGGTGAGACGGCACCTGTTCTGCTCACCGCCGGGTTCACCTCCACCATGAACGTCAACCCATCGAAGGATCCAATGGTGTCGCTACCGCTTGCGGCGTTTGAGTTCGTCCGTTCGCCGCAGCCCGCTCTCATTGCGCGTGGGTTCGGTACAGCCGCCGTGCTCATGATTCTCGTGCTCGTACTCTTTTCGATTGCACGAATTCTTGGCGGCCGCCCTGCGGGTCGGTTGTCGAAGCGGCAAGCGCGCTCGGCAATTGCACACTCGACTCGAGACCGCGCGCGAATCGACGCGCGTCACGCGCAGGTGTCGATATGAACCGCCGCGTTCATTCGCTGTCGCGTCGATCACTGCGTGTCGCTGCTGTTGCTCTCGTTGGAGTGCTCCTTGCGGGCGGGGCTCAGCCTCGCGCCACAGCAGACGGGGCCTATCAACGCATTTCTGGTGAGGGTTCGTCATGGGCTGCGAACGCGATCGATGCGATGCGCGTGAACGTGCGCCAGTTTGGTATCACCGTTGATTACAACCCGAGTGGGTCGAGCGCCGGTCGCAAAAACTTCCTCAACGGCACCGTCGACTTCGCGGCGTCGGACATTCCATTCCAGTTCAAGCCCGAGGATGGCAGTGCACCAGAGAACCCTGCGCCGGGAAGCTACGCGTACATGCCCATTGTCGCGGGCGGCACGTCGTTCATGTACAACCTGCTGATCAACGGCAAGCGGGTGACCAACCTGCGTCTGTCGGGTGAGAACGTCGTCAAGATTTTCACGGGCGCGATTACTACGTGGAATGACCCCGCGATTCAAGCCGACAACCCGGGTCTCGTGATGCCGGGTCGGGCGATTGTGCCGGTGGTCCGATCCGACGGTTCGGGGTCGAGCGCGCAGCTCACGAAGTGGATGATCAATCAATACCCGGATCTCTGGACCGACTATTGCAACCGCTCGGGCCGCGCCCCCGCATGTGGGTTCACCTCGCAGTACCCCACGATTTCGGGGATGATCTCCCAGTCTGGTGATCCAGGCATTGCCGGCTACGTGAGTCAAGGCTTTGCCGAAGGTGCGATTGGTTACGTCAACTACTCGTACGCATTGAGCTCACAGTTCCCTGTCGCCAAGTTGCTCAACGCAGCCGGCTATTACACCGAACCAACGCCGGAGAACGTCGCTGTTTCGCTACTCAAGGCGCAGATCAACACCGACGAGACCAATCCTGCGGTGTATCTCACGCAGCAACTCGAGGGCGTGTATGCCGACACCGACCCACGCAGCTACCAGCTGTCGTCGTATTCATATCTGATCTTGCCAACCAAGGTGGTCGGCCAATTCAACCTCGATAAGGGCAAGACGTTGGGCGCGTTCGCGTACTACGCGATGTGTCAGGCACAACAGCAGTCGGCCTCGCTCGGTTACTCGCCGATGCCGATCAACCTCGTACAAGCCAGCTTCGATCAGATCCGCAAGATCCCAGGTGTCGTTGTGCAAGACATCGACATCACCGCGTGCAAGAACCCGGCGTTCGCAGCTGACGGTTCTAACCTGCTTGCAGACAACGCGCCAAAGCCGCAGGAATGTGACAAGCAGGGCGCCAATCAGTGTGCGAATGGCACGGCAGGTTTGGCGAACGTACCGACGGCGATTCTCGCGTCCGCATCTGGTGGCGTCGCCGGAGCGCCAGCCCCCGCGGGAACTCCCGCAGCGGGTGGAAATCCGTCGGCCGCCGGTGCGCCAAGTGTTGGTGGAACACCTGCAGCAGGAGGAACTCCTGGCGTGAGTGCCACGCCTGCAACGGGCTTGCCAGTTACGGGAACGCCGTCAGCGGCAGGTACCCCAAATTCAGCGGTCACTCCTGTGCCGGGTGGCGCAGTTGCGCAGGTGTGCGATGCCGACACCGGCGCGTGTGGTTCCGCAACTGCTGGAGCAGCGTCGGCGTTGGCTGCGGCAGCGACCGTTGGTGCAGTGCTGCCCACAACGCTCAGCCAGGACTCTGGGTGGGGTTCGTCAGTGGTTCTGATGCTTCTTGTGGTACTGCTCACACTTGGGGTCGTGTTGGCACCAGCGTTCGCTTGGCGCTACTTCTCAGCGAAGGAACCGGCATGAAGCTGCAACCTCGCACTCTTGCGTGGATGGGCATCTTCCTCATCGGCGGGTTCATGACCGCGATGTCGGGCGTGGGCGTCGGTGCCGTTGCCGATCCGTTGGCGGGCAGTCAGGGAGTCGACACCTCGCTCGCGGCAACCGATTCTCAGGTCACGGTGAATGGTCGCGGCTCGTTCGCCAATTTGGCCGTCACCGTCAACCAGACCAAGAAACTCACGAATCAAGCTGCCTCGATCACGTGGACTGGCGGCGAACCAACGGTGTCGGGACCCGGGCGTTTCGGCAGTCGGTACATGCAGATCATGCAGTGCTGGGGCGACGACGACGGCACCGTGCCAGACAATCCCGGTCCACCTCCCGAGCAATGCGAGCAAGGCGCGGTGGCCGGAACATATGGCGGTCTACCGATCGGCGTGTACCCGGGTGGCTTTTCGCTGAGTCGGGTCATTTCCCGCTCGGGTTGGTCGAACTTCGATCCAGCCGTGGGGTCGCTTGAGGCAAGCACCACGAACGTGTGGCTGCCCTTCCGTTCCGTGAACGGAACTGTCGTCGATATTCAGACCGACCCGAATTTCAATCCGGCTGTTGTTGGCGGAAACTTCTGGCTGAATCCGTACTACAACCTCATTACCACCAACGAAATTGCTGGTTCTGCCACGGGGCCCGATGGCAAGGGTGCTGATCTCTTCCAGGTGCTCACCGGAGTTCAGTCGTCGGGTCTCGGCTGCGGCCAACGTGTGCAACCGGTGGCGGGTGGCGGAACGAAAGTGCCGCAGTGTTGGCTCGTTGTCGTGCCGCGTGGCGCGCCCGTTGACGAAAATGTTGGCACACCATTCGAAACGAATGCTGATCAATACGGCGTTGCGACATCCCCGGTGTCGCCACTTGCGTGGAAGAACCGCATCGCCCTTCCGATCGAGTTCAATCCGATCGATTCACCGTGTTCGCTGGCGAATGAAGAGCGACGAATCGCCGGTTCCGAATTGGCATTACCCGCGGTCGCGAGTTGGCAGCCCTTGTTGTGCGCCGGCGCGCACCTGCCGCCGTATTCGTATGCGCCCGTCAGCGATTCGTCTGCTCGCCAGCAGTTGTCCTCAGCGGCCACGGGGTCGCCAGGAATGGTGGTGGTGTCTCGCCCGTTGTCGCCATCAATTCTCAATCCGAAGAATCCTGTTGTCTATTCGCCGCTCAGCGCGTCGGGTCTGGTGATCGGGTTCAACATCGAACGCAATCCGCGTACTGATGCGCCGGCCGAGGAGAAGAACCTCGCTGGCGTCCGTGTTGCCGACCTGAACTTGACGCCACGGCTGGTTGCCAAACTGATGACCCAGTCGTACCAGCAGCAGGTGACCATCCAGCGCGCTCCTGCCTACGACTGGTTGGCGGCGAACCCGGCGCATCTGGGTCTCGACCCTGACTTCCTCCAGTTCAACCGCGAGTTCCAGCAGCTACAGATTGCCGATAGTCGCACCTTCAGCGGCCTTCAACTACCCGCCGGAAATTCCGACGCTGCACAACAGTTGTGGGAATGGTTGTTGGCCGATCCCGAAGCGAGTGCATGGCTGAACGGTGAGCCCGACCAGTGGGGCATGAAGGTCAATCCGGTCTATTCCACCAACGGTGCCGCGAACCCAACTGGACACGCCTTCGCCGACCCCATCCCGAACGCGTTCCCGAAAGCCGATCCGTATTGCTATCAAGCACCAGCGCGCGGCAACGCAAACGCGATCGTTCCACCGCCGTTGTGCGGAACCGATTGGATGCCGTACTCACGAGGTTTTGCGGATGCAGCGCGCGTGAGCCGTGTTGCGTTTGACGGTGCCAAGATCGTTGATAACACGTTCGCACTTTCATCGAGTGAGGTGTGGACGCGTGATCTCCCGCAGTTCCTCGGACGACGATCGATGCTGTCGCTCACCGATACACCTTCGGCCGCGCAATTCGGTCTGCAGGTGGCGCGACTCAGTCGGGCGGGCGACAACTCAGCGACGCGCACGTTCATTGCCCCAGACATGGCGGGCCTCACCGCTGGCGTCGCATCAATGGCAGCCGGTGCCGTAGCAACGGTGCTCGAACCGTTACCGACGGCTGACGCGCCTAGCGCATATCCGCTCACGATGCTGACCTACGCTGCGATCGCGCCGCTGGCTCTCGACGCCAAGGCGCGGTCTGACTACGCGGCGTTTCTGCAATACGCGTCTGGCCCTGGGCAGGTGCCAGGACTTGAGCTCGGACAATTGCCCAATGGGTACGCACCACTGTCCGACAGCCTCAAGGCAACTGCAGCGGCCACGGCAAACGACGTTCGCACGATGGTCGCACCCCTTGATCCTGCTCTGCCTACAGCAACGGCTCCCGAGGTTCCAGTTTCCACACCAACAACGGTGCGGCCACGCACGACGGCCCGACCGGTGGCGAAGCCAGTGGTCACGACAGCCCCAGCTTCAACAGACCCGCCAACGACGACACCGGTAACGACGGCCGCAACAACCGTGCCAGCGGCGACATCCACCACCGTTACTGCTGCGGTCACGCCAGTCGTGAGAACAGCCAGGAGTCGCTATGCCGTTCCAGGCCTCGGACTCATGGCGCTCGGGTCGGCGCTCGGTGCGCTGGAGATCACAAAGCGTCCTCGGCGTCGGATCGGACCCAATGCTGACGGTGTCGGCGACATCGGCGAGATCGAGGACCTCTGACATGGCACGCGCACACTCCCTATTCACCCTCGCCGCTTGGCGCGACGCGTTGCTTGCCGCCACAGTTGGTGCAGCGTCCATTCTCGCGTCCCTTGCCGCGCCCAGTCTTGCCGCGTCAGCCCTTGCGGCAACCGTCGCGCCGCCAACCAATTCCGGCAAGGTGGTGCCGATCGACATCAACGATCGAACAAAGGAGCTCGGCAACGGCAAGAGCTCAACGCAGTTCATCTTGAAGCTCCCCGACGGTGCTGCGTGTCCCGGCGACAGCGCGCACGACCAATGGCGTGTGCAGAGCTACATCATCCCTATTGCTGACGATCCAGCCTCGCTCAGCTACGGCGTGATCGGTGCCGAAGGCACGGGTCAGTTCGCGATGTACTTCGTGAACACCGAACCGCTCGTGGACAACCTCGTTCCACAGAACGCGAGCGCGGGCAAGCCGGGCGTGATCGCTCCGATCGAGGCGCTCAGCTTTGCCGTGTTCCCGCCTGCGACGCTTCCAAGCGGGCGCTATCACATGGGCATCGCGTGCACCCTGTTCCGTCAGACGGCCAAGTACTGGGACACGGAGATCGTGCTCACTGCATCACCGAATGACAAGCCCGGCCAACTCACCTGGCGTCTCGCCGACGCGCCAGAAGTCGTGCCTTCCATGAATGACAACTCGAACCTACTCATCGCTCTCGCGGTGGGCGCCCTCGTCGTCGTGGTCGTCATCGCAGTCGTCACACTTCGCACAAAACAACGTCGTAGCACACCTCTCTCCACCACACCTCTCAAGGAGATGTAATGAGCCCTCGCAATCAACCTCTGAAAGTACCGAAGAGTCGATTCGGCGCTGACCTGGCGCGAGCCGGTGTCTTCCTCGCCGCTGGCCTGTTGGTAGCGAACTTGGCCGAGTCGCATTGGCCCGGCAGCCAACTGTCGCTGGCTGCTACCAACGCCGGCACGGTGCAAGTTGTGGTCCCGCCGGGGGCGGCCACGCAGGGTCAAACACTCGCGAGCGGCGGCAGCGCGACGCAGTTCGCACTTACTCCACCGGTCGGGGCGGCATGCACGGGTGACAGCGCGAGCGGCGGTTATCGCATTCAGAGCTACATGGTCCCCGCAGCTATCGATCCTGCGACGCTGACCTTCGACGCAAATGGTCCGCTACCTACCGGAACCGGCGCTGCATATCGGCAGCCATTGTTTGGTGGTGGCGGCTCTCCGTTTATCAATGGCACCACCGGCGTTGCCACGGCAACCGCACCCGGCGGACTGCTGACTGGGTTACCGCCGTTCTCATTTGACTTGTTCGGTACCGCGGGTCCTGCGGTAGTGCCTGCTGGTATCTACAACTTGGGGTACGCCTGCACGCTGGGGCTTCCCTCGGCTACGCAGCTCGACAAGTTCTGGAACGTGCAGTTCACGTTCGCGGCTGATCCGGCCGACCTACCGTCTGGCATCACGTGGAAAGTTGGCGTCGTCGTTGCGCCGACGACCACGACTGTGGCTGCTACGACGACGACTGTGGCCGTGACGACGACGACTGCTGCAGCGACGACCACGACTGCTGCGCCTACGACGACGACCACGCCACCTACGACCACCACACCAGCCACCACCACCACCACGACGACACCGGCAGCCACGACGACCACGACGACACCGGCAGCGACGACGACCACGACGACACCGGCAGCCACGACGACCACACCGGCAGCGACGACGACCACGACGACTGCTGCTGCGACGACGACAACGACCACACCGCCAACGACCACCACACCACATCGTGAGCATGAGGATCGTCCCGAAAATGAATGTGGCAGGGGTCGGCGTGGTCGCGACAGTCGCAACGGCGACAAGCCATGTCCGCGGGTGCCACGCGGTGACGCAAGGAACTCGCATGGCCAGCCCTGCACCTCAGTGGCCAAGACCACGTGGTTCCGCTGGCTCACCGATGAGTGCCCACTCAACTTGCCAACCAGCAACGCGCCAATGAGGACAATCCAATGATCCATTTCACCGTTTCGCAGCGTCGCTCGGTTCGCAATCTGGCTCGTGCCGGTGCGGTCGTCTCAACGGCAATGTTGATGGTCAACATTGCCGGAGTTGTCGGGGCCGGAGGTCAGATGGTCTCAGCGGCGACCAACGCTGGTGCCGTGCATGTCGTGGTGCCCCCGGGCACCGCAGCCGAGGGCCAGCCACTAAGCAGCGGCGGCAGCGCGACCGCCTTCGCGTTGGCGCCCCCGAGCGGAGTCGCGTGCACTGGCGATAGCGCAACCGGCGGCTATCGCATTCAGAGCTACATGGTGCCGGCTGCTGTCGATCCGGCCACGCTCACGTTCGACGCCAACGGCCCACTGCCGGCCGGCACCGGTGCCAACTATCGCCAGCCGATGTACAGCGCGGGCGGTACGCCGTTCGTGAATGCCACGACAGGCATTGCTACGGCAACATCGCCCGGCGGCCTACTGACCGGAATTCCGGCGTTTGCCTTCGATCTGTTCGGTGCCGCCGGCCCCACGGTGGTTCCGGCGGGTACCTACAACCTGGGCTTCGCATGCACGTTGGGTACCGCGTCCGCGACACAACTCGACAAGTACTGGAACGTGCAGTTCACCTTCGCGGCTGATCCGGCCGATGCGCCATCCGGCATCACATGGACGGTCATCGCTGGCACGCCTGCAACAACAACAACGACAACTGTTGCTGCTGGTGCCACCACCACAACGACAATCAAGTCTGGCACCACTACCACGACCGCAAAGCCAGCGACGAGCACCACCGTAGCCACCACCACAGCGACTATCGCAGCCGCGACGCCGACCACAGTTCGCTCCGGGTCGGCCGGCTCGACCACCGGTCGCATCCCCACCACGGGTTCGTCTCCGCTGCCGATCGCTCTCTGGGCGATCCTTCTGCTGATGTTTGGTCGTATGGCGATCCTGGTTGGACGGCCACTCAAAGTGCTCCCACCTCACGCACCATGACATCGACGGCCACCCTGCGTCAATCAGATTCGACACGGTCACAGGCCGTGTCTCGATTGTCGCGAGATTCGACTCGCTCGGTTGTGCGGCATGACGTACCGGCATTGAGCCCGCGTCTGCAGTTGGCCCGTGCGGCGCTCGTGCTCGTCTTCGCGCTGTGTCTGCTCCTGTTTCTTCAACTCGTCGTGTTCAGTTTGTTGCAGAGTTCGGCAGCGCAGCGCCACGCGCTGGATAGCTTCCGTTCCGATCTCGCGACGGGTACGGCACCGATCGGACCAACCGACGAGCAGGGTCACATGCTGCCGATCGGTACACCGGTGGCATTGATGGAGATTCCATCGATCGGCTTGCGACAGGTTGTGGGGGAGGGCACGAGTTCACGCGCCATGCTCCACGGACCGGGGCACCGGCGCGACACGCCGTTGCCTGGGCAGATCGGCTCGAGCGTGGTCTTCGGACGGCGGGCCGCGTATGGCGGTCCGTTCGCCAGTATCGATGGACTGTTGAAGGGTGCGCTCATCAAAGTGACCACGGGCCAGGGCTCGTTCACGTTTCGCGTGTTGGGCGTTCGACACCGAGGCGACCCGGCGCCCGCCGCGCCGGCTGCGGGCACCGCTCGACTCACGTTGGTGACTGCGGCCGGTCGGGCATTCCTACCCGACGGCGTGGTTCGCGTCGATGCTGAACTCGACGTACGTGCGGGCAAGGCTGTCGTTGGTCCTGCCCGAGTTCTGAGTGCGTCTGCGCTTCCTGCCGAAGACAAGTTGATGGCGGGCGACACGCGCTCACTCTGGGTTCTCGCGCTGTGGCTACAGGCCCTCATTGGGTTGGCTGTCGGTGCGGTGTGGGCGTGGCATCGCTGGGGTCGCGCACAGGCCTGGGTCGTGTTCTTACCTCCGCTTCTTCTCGTAGGCCTCGCGGTCTCCGGTGAAGCAGCACGTCTTCTTCCCAATCTGTTGTGACCCCAACTGCGATGACCCCATCTGCGATGGCTATCAAGGAGTCGAGCGCCGTGATCTTTGACACGACCCAAGCGTCCACATCAACCTCGCGCGAAAGCGGACATTCTGCCGAGGCTGAATTGGCATCCTTTGCTGGCAGCTCTGTCGTACAACTTGTCAGTGGCGAGGCGATCGGATCTGACGCGGTCGTGTCGGACCTTCATCCAGCCACCGTGATTGTCACCAACAAGCGAATCTCGGCCAGAGGCGGCGAGGTCGACTGGTCATGGCTCGTGGACGACCTCGAAGTTGTCATTCATGGTGCGGACGCGCCCTGGACGATCTTCGAGGTGCCGGGTATAGCCGACTTCGGCGTCGCCGTTCCGCTCGACGAGGTCGCGCGGTTCCGCGCGGTTCTCGAAGCGTTGCCCGGTATCGAAGTGCTGCATCAGAGCCACCGCTTTGCTCACGAAGCTGACGCATCGATGGTCGATCAGGAGCTCGATGACTTGATGGTCGAGCAGGAGATCGCTGACGAACCCAGCGCGATCACCGAGCCAGTGTGGATCACCGAGCCGGTGTGGATCAGCGAGCCGATCGCGATGACCGAGCCGGTATCGATCGCCGAGTCGCTGGCCGGACCGGACACGGTGATCAACGCGCTGCCTGTGCCACATTTGCCGACACCCAGGGCGTCGGGTCTCGCCCGGTTGCGTATGCGCGACCGTCAAGAGTCGCGATCGGCCGCGCAGTTGCGGCATGCACCGACGTCATTGGCGGGCATCAATGCACGCAATATCTCCGCGTGGTTCGGCTCGCATCAGGTACTCGACCGAGTGTCGTTGGACATGGCTGCGGGTGAGGTGACGGCCCTGATCGGCCCGTCAGGTTGCGGCAAGTCAACGTTCCTGCGAATCCTCAATCGGATGCACGAGATGATTCCGTCGGCGTCACTCGCCGGTGAGGTATTACTCGACGGACACGACATCTACGACCCGAACAGCAAGCTCACCGATGCGCGTCGCGAGATTGGCATGGTGTTCCAGAAACCGAACCCGTTCCCCGCGATGTCGATCTACGAAAACGTTTTGGCGAGCCTGCGACTCACCGGGGTGAAAGCCAGCGTCGATGTGAAAGACGACATCGTCGAATCGTGTCTCACCAAGGCAGGATTGTGGCTCGAGGTTCGCGATCGCCTTCGCCAGCCAGGCGGTGGACTTTCCGGTGGACAGCAGCAACGGTTATGCATCGCCCGAGCCCTCGCAATACGACCCAGAGTGCTACTCATGGACGAACCGTGTTCGGCGCTCGACCCGACCTCGACGCGCCGAATCGAAGAGACAGTGATGGACCTCGTGTCTGAGGTGACGATCGTGATCGTCACCCACAACATGCAGCAGGCCGCTCGAGTTTCGAACCGCTGTGCGTTCTTTCTTGCCGAGCAAGGCACTCCCGGTGTCATCGTCGAGCATGGTCCGACCGCGGTGATGTTCGGTTCCCCGCAGGATTCGCGCACGAACGATTACGTGACCGGTCGATTCGGCTAAATCGTGCCCGACAGCTCGGGTCGGACGGCCCGCGGATAGCCGCAGGGTGTCTACTTCACGACTCCAAGATGAACGCTTGACGAGATCTTGAATCGTTCATCTGGCGGCCAACCTGACGCCAAGTTCACCTGTCATCATCACCCTCGACCGGGCCCCAACCCGGCGCTCCGTCACACGAAGGGACCTGAATAACACCATGCTGACTTCAGCGAAAACAAAGCGAGTGGCCTTGGCCGTCGCACTTACCGCCGCCATGGGCATCACCATGGTTGGTGGCTCCGCCAACGCCGACCCAAAGCAACTCACTGCCGCCATCGGCGTGGGTTCCGACACCACCCAGGACGTGATGAACGCCTTGGCTGGTAACACCAACGGCAACAACTACGTTCCTGTTCAGAGCAGCGTTGCATCAGGCTCGCGTCAGCTCGTTTCATTCGACGCGATTCCTCCAGCTGGCACGACTGGTGCTTGCATCACAGTGAAGCCAGGCGCCCCAACGTTCGACCGTCCCAACGGTTCGACCTCTGGTCGTAAGGCGCTCAGCCGTGCGATCGATGGAACCAAGTACGGCAACACCGCCGTAGGTTTTGCGTGCGGCGGTCTCACCGACACTTCGGGTCTGCTCCAGTTCGCCCGCTCGTCGGCCGGCCCAGCCGCTGGTGACGTCGGCACGGCGCTTACCTACGTTCCGTTCGGCCGTGATGGCATGAGCTTTGCGTACTACCGGGCAAGCGGTGGTGCTGCAGTGTCGAGCCTCACCCGCGCCGACCTGACGTCGCTGTTCACCACTGGCCCCCAGGTCATTGGTGGCGTGAACATCATTCCATGTGGCATCCAGTTGGGTTCGGGTACGTTCAACTTCTGGCAGACGGTCACCACTGCGACAGCCGCTCAGGAAGCCGCAGCAACCGCCACGTGTAATGCACTCGTGACGAACCTGCTCGGTGGCCGTGCAGAAGAGAACGACGGAACCGCATTGAAGACCCGCGGCGATCTCGTTCCTGCCGGTTCGCAGGTGGTCATTGGTTTCTCCGCTGGTTCGTTCATCGCCAAGAGCAACAACGTGGCTGCCGGTGCGCCTCCCGTAACCGTGGGTATCGGAACCATCACCGATAACGGTGCCGGTGTCGTCCTCGGTTCACCGGTGGTTGGCACCGCGCCGAGCCTCACGCCGAACGCGGCCTTCTTCGGCGACGCGACCTTCGGCCGCAACATCTACAACGTGTTCCCGACCGCCGTGATCAGCAGCGCCTTCGGCAACGCCGACCTGAAGAGCTTGTTCGTTGGACCCACCTCCTCGGTGTGTTCGGCCTCTACCACGATCGCAGCCTTTGGGTTCTTGCCCATCGCCACCTGCGGGTCGACCACGACATTGGGCAGCCTCATCGCAGGCCAGTTCTGATGCGACCAGCGGTCGGTCAGCGCACGTCATACAACACCACATCACACAACAGCACGACGTCTCTCAACTCTCCCGAAAGGAAAATCTTCATGCATAAAAAACTCACTCGGCTCGTAGCCGTTACATCGGCAATCGCCGTTGCAGCGGTGGGTCTCGTTTCGCCAAGCGCTCATGCCTTGCCAGCGGGCTCGCCCGCGGCGGGCACCAGCACGCTGTCGCCGACCTCTGGTAACAGCGCCACCACGATCTCGTTGACCCCTCCCGCAGGCGCAGCCTGTGCAGGTGACTCGGCAACGGGCGGCTATCGCTGGCAGACTTTCATGGCTGCGAGCTCGGTTGATGCCGGCACCATCACCTATGCAGGCGGTTCGCCGGTTGCGCAGGGTACGGCGTTCATTCAGCCGCTGTTCAGCATCGCTGGTTCACCGGTGACCGATCAGCTCACCACCGTGACGACGGCATTGATCACCGGTGTTCCGTCGATGAGCATCGGTGGCGTGTTCCCCGCTGGCTTCGTGCCCGCCGGTAACTACAACATCGGTTTTGCCTGCACACTCGCAGGCGCAACCACGAGCTTCTACTCGACCCCGATTGTCATCACGACGAACGCGGCGGGCGGACCGGCACAGATCAACTTCAGCCTCAACGTTGCTCCCGCAGCACCGACGATGCTGACGTTGGTAGCCGGTGCGAGCGGCATCCTGAACGGCACCTTCAGTGCTCCGGTCTCCACGCCTGCAGCCACGGGTTACACCGTGACCGCTGTGCCGACGTCGGGTACGACTGTCACGCTGCCGGTCGCAGCTCCTGGAGCATTCAGCTTGACTGGCCTCACGAATGGCGTTCTGTACTCGGTAACGGTGAAGACCACTAACGCTGTGGGCACTGGCCCTGCATCGAACGCGCTGACTGCGACACCTACCGATCCGAATGCTCGTCCTGCAGTGACAGGTCTGGCCGCGGTGCCTGGTGTAAATCAGGTCACGCTCAACTGGGTCGCTCCGACGATTGCTCCGGTTCCAGCCGTGTACACGGTCGCCGTTACCCCTGTCGTGGTTGGTTCGCCGTTCACGACCGCCGCTGGCGCACTCAGCTTTAGCGTGACGGGCTTGGTTGCCGGCACGGTGTACACCTTCGTCGTGACCCCGGTTTGGACAGCTCCGCTGTTCGGTAGCCAGGCCACGACAACGGCTGCACCGCAGTCAGCCACGCTCATCACGCAAGACATCTCAGTGATTCGCCCCGTTGGTGGTTTGGTTCTGACACAGGTGTGTGCCCGTTACGGTGCGCTTGCATTGGAGCCAGCGTCGATCGGCTTCAGTGCGCTTAGTGCGCTCCCTGCAACTGGCACCGGAATTGCCCCAACAACTGACGCTGCTCGTACCATCTCTGACCCAGCGTTCAATCAGTACCCATACCCAACTGATGCACTGAATGTGCCCAACGCCGTGTACCCGACGCATTGTGCGCTCGATATGGGTATCGCTGCGCTGGTCACCACCGGTACAGAAGC
>JANLPV010000096.1:0-1995 GCA_031367435.1 Actinomycetes bacterium
ATGGGTCGACCATCGTCGCCACCTTCGCGCACGGCCGGCACCAACGGCAGCTTGCCGAGCAACGGCACGCCGAGTTCGTCGGCAAGCTCTTGACCGCCGCCGCTGCCGAAAATCTCGTAGTGCTTGCCGTCGTCGCCGGTGAACCAGCTCATGTTCTCGATGATGCCGCGAACAGGCAGGTTGACTTTGGCGGCCATGGCAGCCGACAGCCGCGCCACCTTCTGCGCCGCGGGCTGCGGAGTGGTGACCACGAAGACCTCGCCGCGAGGCAGGTATTGGCTGAGCGACAACGCGATATCGCCAGTGCCGGGCGGCATGTCGATGAGGAGGAAGTCCGGCTCATCCCAGAAGACATCGGTGAGGAACTGTTCAAGCGCCTTGTGCAGCATGGGGCCACGCCAGATGACTGCCTGGCCCTCGGGAACGAAGTAGCCAATCGAAATACAGCGAACACCCCAGGCTTCGGGCGGAATGAGCATTTGGTCGATCGCGACCGGATCACGATCGGTGCCGAGCATGCGCGGAATGCTGTAGCCGTAGATATCGGCGTCGACCAGACCGACGCTATAGCCCTGCGCGGCGAGCGCGACAGCGAGGTTGGTGGTGACGGTGCTCTTGCCGACACCACCCTTGCCCGACGCGATCAGTAATGGGCGGGTCTTCGAACCGGTCTCGGAGAACGGCACCTTGCGACCTTCGGCATGACCATGAGCCTGACCTTGGCCGGCGCTCGCGCCGGGATTGCCATGCAACTTGATACGAAGGTCTTCGCGCTCTTGGTCGGTCATCACGGTGAAGTCGAGCGCAACTGAGGTGACGCCGAGCGGCACAAGCGCGCCCGTGACGCGATTTTGGATCTCATTGCGGAGCGGGCAACCAGCGATCGTGAGCGCAATCAGCACGGCAACAGACCCATCGGTGCGAACCTCGACGTTACGAACCATGCCAAGGTCGACGATCGAGCGATGCAGTTCTGGATCCTCAACCGGGCGCAACGCTTCGATGATCTGATCGGGGGTGGGCATATGCGCTCCAGGCGTTGGGGTTGAGTGCGGCAATTACCACTACGTAGATAGGTAGAATACCGCCATGACTTCCAGTGCAGCCACCTCCGGTATGACACCCGGCGCGTTCAGTGCACAAGTCACAGCGATTACCTCAGCCTTTGGCGATCCCACACGGCGCGGCATTTATCTCTTCACCCGCGAATCCAACAACGGTGTCACGGCGGCACAGGTTGCCGAACACTTCGGTTTACACCCCAACGTTGCCCGGCATCATCTCGACAAACTTGCCGCGGGTGGTTATGTGGAAGTTGCCGTTGAGCGCACCGAAGGTGGCGGCGCCGGCCGCCCATCGAAGCACTACCGCGCCGCGGCTGATGCCGAGCCCCTCGAATTTCCGGTTCGCAGCGACGACCTCGTGCTGCAGTTGCTCGGTCGTTCACTGTCGATGTTGCCGCGCGAGCAGGCCGAGGCAATGGCCGAGGAAGTCGGCATCGAATACGGCCGCACCATGGCGATTGCGTTGCAAGGTACGAGCACCGATGGTGAGGTCGTGCAACGTTCGTTCCGTTCGGCGTTACACACCGTGGCCGATGCGCTCACCGCGCACGGGTTTGCCGCTCACGCCGATCAGCGCAACAACCAACTACGCATCATCAACAACCATTGCCCATTCGGCGATGTCGCGATCGATAACCCCGTCATCTGCGCGGTTGATCGTGGCATGGTGAAAGGCATGTTGAAGGCGCTCTACGGCGACACCGATCCATCGATCGAGACATCGCTGCCGCTTGGCGATCAGTACTGCGTCACGTCGTTCTGACAACGCCAGTTCTACCTGTCAATGTCGACGGTTTCCGTTGAATCGTTGCCGTCTGGATGCCGCCCTTTCTACAGTCCGCAGCGCCGACGCGTGGTTGCTCCAATGGTAGGAAGCTAGGTCTTGGTTGCATTACGGTATGCAAGTCAGCGTGAGTCTTCCCAAAGGCGA
>JANLPV010000131.1:0-2465 GCA_031367435.1 Actinomycetes bacterium
ACCTCGAACCGCTGCGCACCTCTGCTCACAGGATCATCACCAGAGATTATCATAGTAGCAGCGCCTCGCCCCCAGTTCAGGGCGCAGAAACTCGGCGCTACGCGTCAAACCCGCAAGGTGGAGCCGGAACAGCGCTTACGATCGTTCTCAGCATACTGGGCTTAACCTTGGCCAATTGTGCGGACTCAGATTCACCCCAAACTGACCCCGACAGCTTGGCAGATTCGAGCGGATACGTATCTGCCACAGCGAATGACGCAGTGGATGAAGATGCCACCGCCGATGAAGAAAGGCCGGAATTTGACGAGGACGCGGCGCGCGAGAAAGCAAAAGAAGAATTGAGCAGCGAAACCTACGATAGCATTGGTTCACCCTATGGGTGCACACAGGATTGCTCCGGCCATAACGCTGGCTACGCATGGGCGGCAGAAGGGAACGAAGACCACGGCACCAGCAACAGCCAATCGTTTGACGAAGGCCAGCAAGCTTACGACGAGGCTGTTGACGATAAAGTAGAAGAAATGCGCAGCGACTACGATTCCAACGAGTAGCGCGGAGAGAGTGAGGCACTACACATCGCGGCGGTCCGCTAATCTCGCTCAGGAGCCTCGCCTGGAAGCTGCCTAACTGGCAGCCCCGCCTTTTCTTGAAGTTCCTGTATCCAACCTTCGAGCAGACCAATCTGCTTCTTCATCAAGTCTCGCTCGTAGGCTTGGCGGAGGCGATGGCGCGATTGGCGCTCGGCGTTCGATAGTGGAGCCATAGGCCGTTACATACCGACTTGACGGGAAGTGGTCAATCGTTATGTAACGAAACGGACCGAGCCTCCTGCGCTAACAGGTGACCCGGTCCTCACCACAACGATCGATCGGAGATCATCATGGCTACCACGACCCTACGGGCGGACTCCGCCCACGTCACCCCCGCGCCCATCGCGCACACCACCCGCCGCAACATCCTGATCGCCGCCCCGGCAGTCGCCGCGCTTGTCGCGGTCCCAGCGCTCGCCACCGACCACGACAGCGAGATCATGGAGGCATGGCGCGCCCGGCAAGCAGCCTACGCGCGCTACAACGGGCTGCCCTACGCCGACGACGACAGGACCTACACCCCCGAGGAAGCCGCTTGCTGGGCCATCATCGACCGGGCCGAAGAAGCGATCCGTTCCGCAGCCGCAAGAACGTCACGCGGTACGGCGGTGCAGCTTTGGGTTGCCTTCCAACACACCGTTACCCAGCGCGACGACGATGCGGCTGCGCAATCGGCCAACCTCGCCTACTTCACCGACGATAGCCGCTTCGACTGGACCGAGCGGCTTATGCTGTCCGCGCTCCGGTCGCTCGCAGCGCAGGGAGCCGCACTGTGAGAGCCGCCGCTCTTGCACGGGCACCGCTGCCCTTCATCCACCCTGACGACATGCCGGACGTTTACGCGCTTACCGGCGTCGGGACCTGCATGATGCCCCTATTGGAGGACGGCGGGCTTCTAGTGTTCGACAAGCGGCTGGACCCGCAGCCGGGCGACATCGTGGGCCTGATCTTCACCCGTGAGGCGGGGTTGCGGCGGGGACAGCCGGGCAGCCTCAAGCGCTTGGTGATGATGCTCCCCCCGTCCGGGTTTGAAGGGATCGTGGTCGCCGAGCAGATCAATCCGCATCGGGTCTATTACTTCCCGACGACGGACCTCTTGGCGGTCCACAAGTTCGTCGGAGTGGCCGAGCGCCTTCCCGATGGGCGCGCCGCCTTGCGCCGCTCGACAGCGGAGGCGGTGTGATGGGTATCCAGCAACAGATCGGCTTCCAGCCCATGCCCGCCGTCGCCCGCATCCTCGCAGGCTTCCAGCGCGACCAGCTTGCCGGATTCATCGAGGTGGCAATCGGTCTGCTCGACATTGCTGAGCCGGACGCCGACCTTGAAGACAACGGCGACGACGAGTTGACCGGCGACGAAGAGGACAGTGCTTGGACCGAGCATCACACTCGCGGTCGGCACAAGCTGGCTGGCGGGATGAGCGAGCCTTTCGCGGATCACGAGGACGACGAGGACGACGATCCCGACACGTCCGTTGAGGACGGCTCCAAGGGCTTCGATCCCGAGGAAGACTTCGGCGGCGAGGAAGCTGGCGAACCCGAAGACTATGCAATCGAGGCCTTCAGCGATCCCGATGCCCTACGCGAAAACCGCGCGCGTATTCGCCGCACCCGGTGCGACCGCATCGAATATGTCTCGCCGTGGAGCCATAGCCCTCGTGTCGAGTTTCGGCTGAAAGACCCGCCAAGCCTGAATTGTTAAAGGCATTGCCAGCCCGAAGAATAGGGCCAGAATGCTAGCGCGAGTCGGGAATTGCGACCCCCCGACGAGCATTACCCCGGCCTGTAATGGGTCGGGGTTTTGCGTTTGCGGTGATGGGGAATTATTCCCGCCCCGCACGTTGAGTATCGATTGAAGGACAAGAACCCGCCGCCC
>JANLPV010000135.1:0-4303 GCA_031367435.1 Actinomycetes bacterium
CCGAGGGTCGATTGTCCGCTCGGACTCGGTTCCGCTGCATATCACTTTCTGATAGCATTTTTATATGGCGTCTACCCGCACCACCTTCACGCTTGACGATCAGTTGGCCGAACGCGCCCGCCAACTCGACATCAACATTTCAGCCGCGGCACGCGACGGAGTTGAGGCCGCAGTCCGAGCGGCATTGATCAGCGCCGACAGAGCCGCCTACGAACGACATCCAGAACGCGCTGACCCGTTCTGGGATGACGCCGAGGCGTGGAGCAACGCGTGACCCGCTCCGAAATTTGGTTGGCCCAGGTCGGTCGCAAGACGCGACCGGTGCTCATCCTCACCCGTTCGGAGGTGATCGACGTACGCCAGCTCGTCACCGTTGCCGAGATCACGACGCACGTCCGCGGACTCGCTACCGAGGTCGCATTCGACCACAACGACGCAGGGCTCACCCAACCTTGCGCCATCAACTGCGACGGACTGCACACCATCAGCCAGACCACGCTCACGCGGCGGGTCGGCACCGTGGACGACGTCACCATGACGAGCGTTTGTCGAGCAGTCAGCTACGCGATCGGTTGCTGAACACCACCGAAAGGTTCGAGGCGCTGGGCACGCAACCGAATCGCGGCGAGGAAGAGCCAGGCGAAGACGGTGCCGCCGTTTCCCGGCTCAGTGATCGGCGAATGAGATGGTCTTGTGGCTGCCGTCGCAAAGTGGCTTGTTGGCCGACGCACCACAGCGGCACATCGTGACGCGGTTGCGTGTCTCGATCGGCTCGCCGGCGGCGAGTTCCACCGCTATCCCACCGGTCACCCACAACGGTCCGTCGTCGGCGACCGAGATGGCTGCTGGCAACAACTGCTCGACATCGTCGGGACCATCCATGCGATAGGTGAGTGCGCCCGAGGGGCAGTGCTCGACCATGTTGATCACCTGGAGGCGCACGGTGGAGTCGTCCGTGTTGTTGACCTGTTTCCAGACGTTGGTTATGCGCGTTCCGCAGAAGCCCGCGTGCACGCAGATGGAACGATCGTCGCTGACCGTGATACCGGATCCACCCAACACCTTGGAACGATCCGCGTACGTGCCATCGGCAATGTCATCGGCCACGAAACCCTTCCCGGCGTGGGAAGCATCGCAGAACGGCTTGCGCGACGACTCACCACATCGGCACAGCAGATACCGCTCGCCTACCTCAAGTCGCTCGGTGGTGATCCATGCCAAGGGTTCGCCATGTTCGCTCTCAACAGCTCGCCGACGGTAGAGCGGGACACCGCCGCTCACTACTAACGGCCCATTCGGTGCCACGGTGATCTTCTGCTCGGCTGCGTTGTTTGTTGACACGTCATAATCTTCACACAACGTTTGAGGACATGTCAACAAATGCGCTACGGTGAGTCCATGCCTACGAAGCCGACTGTTTGGCTCGACGAGCGCGAGGCCCGCGCATGGCGTGGCTTTCACCGAATGCGCAGTGCGCTGCTGGCCCACCTCGCGCGAGAAATGGCCACCTCCTGCAATCTCACCCAGGCGGAGTTCGAGATTCTCGTCGTGGTGTCCGAAGCCCCAGGCCGACGCATTCGCTCGCGCGAATTGAGCACCGCGTTGCAGTGGGAGCGCAGCCGACTGTCGCACCAGATCGCCCGCATGGAGGCCCGCGGCACCATCAAGCGCGCCGCGTGCGACAGCGACGCACGCGGCTTCGATGTCGTGCTCACCCCAGCCGGCCTACGCGCCATTCGAACGGCTGCGCCTCTCAACCTTGAAGCGGTGCGACACTGCTTCATCAACCTTCTCACTGACCAACAACTCGACGCCCTCGGAGACATCGCCGAGACCATCACCACCCACCTCGAAAAGGAACACCCATGCTCTTGAACGGCATCAACCACGTCGCCACACTCACCAACGACACCGACCGTCTGCACGCTTTCTACAGAGACGTGTTCGAGGCCGAGATCGTGTCTGACATGCAGGCTCCCGAGGGGCCTGGCATCCGGCTCTCCATCATCGACATCGGCGGGGGAACAGCGCTGAACGTGTTCGAGGTCGATGGCAACGTCGAGGCAGCTCGTCAGGTACCCATGTTCGGCCGCGGCCGCATCGACCACATCGGCCTACGCGCCAGCAACCTCGCCAACTTCGAGGAAATCCGGAACCGGTTGATGCAGCGTGGTTCCGCCGACGCGTTCGTCACAGACTTCGGTGCCGACCTCTCGCTGTTCTTCCGCGACCCCGACGGACTCGAGGGCGAGGTACTCGTTGAAAACCCCGATGCCGTGCCCGGTGTGAGCAATCCCCCCGGCACACCCGCCGCCCGCTACTCGAACGGCGTCTAAACACTTCGTCGAAGCGCGCCTCTGCCATCGGCCAGCGGGCCTGCCCTACTTGGTTGACGGGCGCGGCCCATTGGGTTGCTAGAGGGTCCGCCGACCGTGTGACGAGCCGTGGCGATTCGTTCGACTTCGATGGTCGTGGGCCCCGGGCGGGCCTTCATCAACCGGGCGGGGTTGCCCAATTAATGAAGAGCCTGAGGGGAACCACCCGGGGACATCCACAACCAGATCTTTCGAAGCAAGCAAAGTACGGATCGAAACCTGACCACACCAACAGCGGGATCAAACCCTTGGCGTCTCACGCTCCTGAGCTCATGAACGAACTCTCGACGAATTGTGCATGTACCGATTCAAGGAAACCTCAAAATCCTTGTAGGAGCCAAGACCGCCGCCGTTCGTCGCGTCGGTGTCAGAGCCTCTGTTAAGTTTCCGGCTAGTGAGTGACAGTGATGTCGTCAACGATGTCCTCTCCGCGTTGCAGGCGGAGTCGGCCGAGCCGGTTGTGCTTGCGCTGCTGACCGCCCATGTTGATGTGCTCGTTGGCGAGGAATTGGTTCATCGTCTCGTGCCGTTCGCGCCCCGGTTGGCGACATTCAACTATCGGGGTTTCCCGTGGGCGGCGCTGTCGGGTGGTGTTGCGATTTGCGCGATTAACCGTCCGCTGGGTCGCTCGATCTTGTCGGCGGCCCGAGTCGAATTCGAAGAGAACGGCGACACTCTTGGAGAGGGTTACGGGTGTTTTCTCGAAGGGTTGGAAGACCTCGGCGAAGGCAATTTGGAATCGGCTTCTCGATGGTGGACCAGAGCACGTCCGCTGCTGGGCAGCCATGGGGCCGCGCTGATCGTCACATCGCATCTCGCGTTGGCCGCATACGCCACTGGTGATGTGAGCAAAGCAATCCTGTTAGGCGAGCAAGCACTGTGGTCGGCAGAGAACTCCGGCGATGCGCGTTCGGAAATGATCGCGTGTATGGGTCTCACGTTGTATCACCTGGCAAGCGGGCGAATGAGTCTCGCCGACATCCACGCAAGCCGAGGGATCCGCGCCGCGGAGCGGATGGCACCGATCAACCGATACGAGCTGCCAATTCTGTTGTTGGAACAAGGTGTGTTACATACCGTTCGCGGACAACGTGACGCTGCCGAGGCTGCTTTCACTGCAAGCATCAGCGACGCGATCGAGCGTGGTAACAGATGGTACGAAGCGATCGGACTTTCTATTCGGGCCGAGTTCACCGCGCACTGGAACCCGCAACGATCAATCACCGACGCCCACGCTTCGCTCGATTACCTCGACTCGATCAACGAAACGTGGTGGTCACGATCAGCCCGAATCGCGTACGCCACTGCACATTTCCAAATAGGCAACCTCAGCGCGGGCAGCGCAGCATGCTCGGCCCTGTTAGAGATGGACATCAACCCGTTGGACCGCGGCCGCACCCTGCTCGTGGCAGCCGAGCTGTGCGCCGCGAACAACGACACCCGAGCGGTAGAACTCGCTGAACAAGCACGCGACCTGCTCATGGCGATGGGCGCCCTCTACTGGGCCGGACGTGCCAACATGCTGCTCTCACGGGTTGACCGTCACCGACGCGAGTTCCACCATCGACGCGCCAGAAGCTGCGCCGGCAAAGAGGCCGCCGATCCCGCATGGCGGGCCGTGTTACGCGGACCCGGCATGATCAAACTGCAACTCCTCGGAACGCCAAAGCTCACTATTGATGAATCACTCGTCACGTTCGAAACACGCGCTGAGTTGGAATGCCTCGCGATGCTCGCGCTCAGCCCACGCGGGCTCTCCGCGACAACCATCGGCGACCGGCTATGGCCCGACGACGACCAGATGAAAGTCGCCCACCGCGTCGACAACCTGATCTCCGGATTACGCCGCCGCCTCGAACCAACATCACGAATCACACGCGACAGGACACGCATCACGCTCGAACTCCTACCAGGAGAGTGCGACACCC
>JANLPV010000139.1:0-7062 GCA_031367435.1 Actinomycetes bacterium
TCCGACGAAGCCCGCGCAGGCGCGGACGCCGCCGACCGCGTCCGTCGCGACGGTGGCGCTATGGGACCACTGCACGGCGTGCCGATCACCGTCAAGGAGAACATCGACCTTGCCGGCACTCCGACGACAAATGCCGTGCATGCGTTCGTCGACGCGATCGCATCTGTCGACGCGCCTGTCGTGCAACGCATGCGCGCCGCTGGCGCGATCCCGATCGGTCGAACCAACTTGCCCGACTTCGGGCTTCGTGTGCATACCGACTCATCGCTGCACGGTCTAACGCTCAACCCATGGAACCCAAACGTCACAGCAGGCGGATCAAGCGGTGGCGAAGCAGCATCAATCGCGAGCGGAATGAGTCCGCTCGGCCTCGGCAACGACCTCGGCGGATCGCTGCGCAACCCCGCGCATTGCTGTGGCATCTCCAGCATCAAACCCTCGACCGGTGTTGTTCCCGCGGCAACGGTCATCCCGCCGACCGACCTTTCGATCTCATTTCAGATCATGGCCGTGCAAGGTGTGCTCGGCCGACGCATCGCCGACGTACGCGCTGGCTTCAAGGCCATCGCTGGAGTCGACAGCCGCGATCCTCTGAGCGTGCCAGCGCGGCTCAGCGATATGCCCACCGACCGTCCATTACGCATCGCGGTGCTACCCGAACCAGCCGGCGGGCGCACCGACGCCGGTATCGCTGCGGCAACCCGTCGTGCCGCCGACGCGCTTGCCGGCATGGGCCATGAGGTCACCGAGACCGGACCCGAGAGCTACGAACGCAGCATCGACCTGTGGGCCCTGATCCTGGGTGGCGACCTGCGCACGATGCGACCACTGCTCGACATGGTGCTTGGTGATGGCGGTCGCAGATTTCTCGATCTCACCGACGCGCGGTACCCAGACATCAGCCTCGCCGAATGGAGCACCGTACACACCGAGCGCTACGCAGTCGCGCGCGAATGGGCCTCGTTCTTCACCGCGTACGACGCGCTCATCACTCCTGTGTGGGCCAATCCAGCGTTCGCCCACGGTGCCGATATCGCCGATGCCGCGGGCGCAGCAGCCACGCTGGAGACGATGCGGCCGGTGCTGCCCCCCAACCTGCTCGGGCTTCCCGTTGTGGTCACGCCAGCAGGGTTGTCAGACGGCATGCCCGTAGGCATCCAGGTGATCGGCGACCGATTCCACGACCTGTCCTGTCTGTCGATTGCCGCCCTCATCGAACAATCGCTCGGGGTTCTCACACCGATCGATCCAGTGACTGCGTAGCTCGTGCCCACCCTCGTCGCCCTCGATCTGCCCGGCGGCGACGAGTTCGTACGCGCACTGCAGCAGGTGTGGCACGACGGTGACACCGTGCTGCCGATCGATCAGCGACTCTCAGCAGCCGCGCGCGCTGCGTCGATGCATGCGATGGGTGCCGGCGCGGTTATCGATATGTCGGGTCGTATCGCACTCGCGGACTCGCGCGACACCGACGTCGGCGATGCACTAGTCGTGGCCACCAGTGGCTCGACTGGAGAGCCGAAGGGCGTTGTGCTCACTCACCGCGCGGTTCAGGCGTCAGCCGAGGCCACCAGTCGGCGGCTCGAGGTGAGCGATCACGACCATTGGCTTGCGTGCCTTCCGCTCTCGCATGTGGGCGGACTCTCTGTCGTGACACGCGCGCTGCATCAACAGGTTGCACTTACCGTGTTGCCGCGCTTCGATGCCGACGCGGTCACGCACGCGGCACAACGCGGGGCAACGCTGACGTCGCTTGTTGCAACTGCGCTCCAACGCATCGATCCCGCGATCTTTCGATGCATCGTGCTTGGTGGCGCCAGACCACCCGAGCGTCGGCCGCCGAACACGGTGACGACGTATGGACTCACCGAGACCGGTAGCGGAGTTGTGTATGACGGCGTGCCACTTGATGGTGTCGAGGTGGAGATCGCCAGCGACGGCGAAATTCTGCTGCGCTGTCCAATGATGCTGCGCGCTTACCGTGATGGGTCCACGCCGATCGACGACAACGGATGGTTGCATACGAACGATCTCGGCCGCTGGCTCGACGACGGCCGTCTGCACGTCGACGGCCGGCGCGGCGACCTGATCATCACCGGCGGCGAGAACGTGTGGCCAGAGCTCGTTGAGGCCGCGCTGATCACGCACCAGCTCGTTCGAGACGTCGGCGTCTCTGCGCTGCCCGATCCGGAATGGGGTCAAGTTGTCGCGGCTTGGGTGGTGCCCATGGACGAAGCGAATCCCCCTTCGCTTGATGAACTGCGCGGCTTGGCACGCGAGCAGCTGCCTGCGTTCATGGCGCCGCGAGCGTTGTTCGTCGTGAACGAACTGCCACGAACCAACCTCGGCAAACTTCGTCGGTCGCGGCTACCTTCTGTGCAGGTCACCGAGGAAGGACATCGAACCGATGCATCTTGAGATACGAAAAGTGGTGTCGATCGTCGAGACGACGCGACGCGAGATGGGCCGAGATGTCGACGGTCTGCACCGCAAGATCGCGACCGGCGTGGTATTCACCAATCCACTTGCCGGCCAATTCAGTGACAATCTCGATGCGCTCGTCGATCTCGGTGCCGACCTTGGTCAATTGCTGATCAACGAAGCGCTGGCCGGTCTCGGGTGCTCAGCCGACGACGTCAGCGCCTACGGCAAGGCAGCCATCGTGGGAACGAACGGCGAGATCGAACACGCCGCCGCACTCATCCACCCGAAGTTTGGCGCACCGATTCGCGCCGCGCTCGGCCGCGGGCCAGCGATCATTCCATCCACCAAGCTGCTCGGAGGACCAGGCACGCGCATCGTCGCTCCACTCACCAATTGCTCCGACATCTGGGTATTCGACGACATGGATGCCATTGCGTTCAGTATCGACGACGCTCCTCGACCCGATGAGATAGTTGCCGTGCTTGCCCTCGGTGTTGGCGGCCGACCGTTGCATCGCATCGGAACACCCCGATGAGCTTCAAGGCAATCATTCTTCTCTCACGCCGCGACGACATGACCGCCGACGAGTTCCAGCAATGGTGGCTTCACGAGCATGCACCCTTGGCCGCGCAGTTGCCGGGTGTGCGTCGCATCGTGTTCAACGCATCATCCGAAAGCACCGACTTCGACGGCGTTTCGGAATTGTGGTTCGACTCGCACGACGATTTCGAAGCGGCCTACGCGACCGATCTCGGCAAAGCGGTGGCGGCTGACTCGATGGCGCATGTTCGTGGCCGTACCCGCCTCTTCGTGACGGAACACACCGTTGTTGGCAACCCCTAAGGTGAGCACCGCAGTTGGCCGAGCACTCCGTCGCGTCGCGATCAAGGTTGCCTAGCTCATGCGAATTCTCGCCATCGATCAGGGAACGTCAGCTACCAAGGCCGTGGTGGTGATGGACGGTGTCGTTGCGGCTGAAGCCGAGTGTGCATGCGCTCCAACCGCGACGCCCGATGGCGGCGTGGAGGTCGACCCGGAACTGTTGTGGCAGAGCGTGCTCAGCGCCGGACGCGACGCAATTGCACGCGCTGGCGGCAAGACACCCGATGCGATCGGCCTTGCCAATCAGGGCGAGACGATCGTTGCGTGGGACCGCGTCACAGGGCGCCCGCTGAGCATGGGCATCGTCTGGCAGGACCGTCGAAGTGCCGCGCTGTGCAACGCGCTTCGCTCCGCGGGGTGGGCCGACCGCCTCGCCACCATCACCGGCCTAGAACTCGACCCCTACTTTGTTGCGCCGAAGATCGCTTGGTTGCGGAGCCGCGTCGATCCGAGTGCAGTCATCACAACAAGCGACGTGTGGCTGCTGCATCGACTCTGCGGATCGTTCGTTACCGACGCGGCAACGGCGAGCCGCACCCTCCTGGTCGATCTCGACTCCGTTGCGTATAGCGCTACCGCGTGTGAGGCATTCGAGATCGACATCGACTCGTTGCCTATCATCGTCGGCAACGCCGGAGCGATTGGCACAACGACTGCGTTCAGCAACACACCGGTTCCCATCACCGGGCTGTGTGTCGATCAACAAGCCGCGCTCTTTGCTGAGTCATGCATCGCTGCGGGAGAGGCAAAGTGCACGTATGGCACCGGCGCGTTCCTGTTGGCCTCCACCGGCCATACCCCGACGCGCTCCTCCAACGGTCTCGTTGGGTGTGTCGCGTGGCAGCTGAACGGCAACACCACCTGGTGCCTCGACGGCCAGGTGTTCACCGTTGGCGCAGCAGTGACGTGGCTGCAAGATGTCGGCTTCATCAGTCATCCATCCGACCTCGATGCGCTTGGTTCCACTGTCGCGAGCTCCGAAGGCGTCACATTTATTCCCGGGCTTGCCGGGCTCGGCGCGCCGTTTTGGGCTCCTCAGGCTAAGGGCGCGCTGACTGGGCTGTCGTTGGGCACAACGCGAGCGCACGTCGTACGTAGCGTCATCGACGGCATCGCCGCTCAGGTGAGTTGGTTGGCTCGGGCAGCGGGCGCTGATCTTGGCAAACCGCTCACGCGACTACGCGTCGATGGCGGACTCACCCGTTCGAAGGTGTTGCTCCAGACGCAGGCCGACCTGTTGCAGGCACCGATCGAGGTGTATCCGTCTCCGAATGCAACGGCCCTCGGCGTCGCTGCGTTTGCACAGTTGGGTGCAGGCGGCACGGGCTCATTGCACAAATGGAAACCGTCGGCGGTGATCGAGCCAAGTATCAGCGCACACGAAGCCGACGACCGACTGAACGCATGGCGGTCAGTCGCACAAGCAACACTGAACCTTGATGGATGAGCTCTACGACATCGCTGTTATCGGTGCCGGAGTCGTGGGCAGCGCGGTTGCTCGTTTGCTGTCGCATCATCGTTTGAGCGTGGCATTGCTCGACGCCGCTACCGACATCGGCACCGGCACCAGCAAGGCCAACACCGCCATACTGCACACTGGCTTCGATGCGACACCCGGCTCTCTGGAAGCGGGGTTGGTTCGACGCGGATACGAACTACTCAACGCGTACGCGCCAACCGTTGGCATCGCGATCGAACGTACGGGTGCCGTTTTGGTGGCATGGGATGACGAACAGGCGGCACGCCTGCCGGCGCTCGTAGAGAAGGCATGCGCCAACGGTTATCTCAATGCAACGGTGATCGACAGCGCAACGGTGTACGACATCGAACCCCACCTCGCGCCTGGCGCGCAGGGCGCGATGGTGGTTCCCGATGAATTCATCATCGATCCGTGGGGAACCCCGTTGGCGTTCGCTCGAGAGGCAATCGCCAACGGCACAACGTGGTTACCGAATCATCGCGTCACCCAACTCGCGGCCAAATCCGAGGCAACGCTCATCACAACTGCCAGCGGGCACATGTTGCGGGCTCGATGCATCATCAACGCGGCGGGACTCCACAGCGACGACGTTCACGCTTTGTTCGGCCTCGGCGGTTTTACCGTTCGGCCACGGCGCGGCGAACTGATCGTGTTCGACAAGCTCGCCAGACGCCTGCTCACCCGAACCATCCTGCCGGTGCCGACCTCGCACACCAAGGGGGTACTCGTTGCGCCAACAGTTTTCGGCAACATCATGCTCGGACCAACCGCGGATGACATGGACGACAAAGCGGCAACAGGCTCTACTCGCGCCGGCATCGACGGGCTCCTTGCCAAGGGCAGACGTATCCTCCCCGCCCTTCTCGATGAGGAGGTAACCGCCATCTACGCCGGGCTTCGGGCTGCGACCGAGCACAGCGATTATCAGATCAACCACGACGCGAACCTGCGCTACGTATGCCTCGGCGGGATTCGATCCACTGGGCTCACCGCCTCAATGGCGCTTGCCGAAGAGGCACTGCGACGCGTTGAGCAGTGCGGTATCACGATCGAACGCAAGGCCGATGACGACCTGCAACATATCCGCGTCACCAATCTGGGTGAAGCGTTCGAGCGTCCGTACCAGCAAGGTTCGCACGGCCCCATCGTGTGCCACTGCGAGCGCGTCACGCGAGACGAAATCATTGATGCATGCACCATCGCCCCCGCTGCCGCCACGCTCGACGGTATTCGCCGCCGCACGCGCGCGCTCGCAGGACGATGTCAGGGTTTCTATTGCAGCGCCGAGGTGTGTGCACTCGCGGCGGAGGCCTCGGGCAGCGACATGAGCGACTGGCTCAACGTGTCATGAACGCAACGCAAGAGTCGCCAACAACGACAACGACACCAACACGAACGACGACACCAACGGCTGATGTCGTGGTGGTCGGCGCCGGACCTGCTGGGCTCTCAGCGGCCATTGCTCTACGCAAACGCGGCGTAGCCAACGTTGTGGTGCTGGAACGAGAGAGCCAAGCCGGCGGCGTACCTCGTCATACGAATCATCTCGGCTACGGCCTGCGCGATCTGCATCGCATGATGTCTGGACCTCGCTATGCCGCTGAGTTGCGCCGCCGAGCCGAGGCCGCTGGCGTCGATATTCGCACGGCCACAACGGCGCTCGATTGGCTCGCCACCACGACGCTGCAGATCGTCGATTCGCACGGCGTCGCGGTTCTCAGCGCCAACGCCGTGCTGTTGAGCACTGGCGTCCGCGAGCGACCACGTGCCGCGCGGCTCGTCCCCGGCGAACGCGGCGCAGGAGTATTCACGACGGGCTCGTTGCAACAACTCACCGCGCAACGCCATCAACGCCCCGGGCACCGAGCCGTGATCGTGGGGGCCGAACATGTGAGCTTCTCGGCCGTGCTCACGCTTCGTCACGCTGGCTGCGAGGTCGTGGCAATGGTGACGCCGCTTGCCCATCATCAGAGCTATACCGCGCTGCGCGTCGCCACAGCATCGCGACATCGGGTACCGATCATCACCAATTGTGAGATCGCCGAAATCTGTGGACGCACGCGGGTTGAGGCGGTAGTGCTCACCAACGGTCAACGCCTTGCCTGTGACACCGTTGTGTTCACTGGCGACTGGATACCCGACCATGAGCTTGCCCGCCGCGGCGGCATCAAGATCGACGATTCGCATCGCGGCCCGATCGTTGATGGCGCGCTGCGCACGAATCGTCGTGGCGTCTTCGCGGCCGGCAACCTGGTGCACCCGGCCGAAACGGCCGA
>JANLPV010000040.1:0-119473 GCA_031367435.1 Actinomycetes bacterium
CGACAATGGGAGGGCACCTCGCACCGAGGTCAAACGTCTGACCGCCGAACTCCACGAGCAACTCCAAATCCTCTTTGATCAGGCCCAGGTGCGCGTCGGCCTCAAGTAGCCGCATCTCACGGCTCCGCAATCGCATCGGTAACCGCATCGTCCCCCGCCCCCAAGGTTCAATGGGCGCGATCAAGGCCGTTGCATGCTGGCCCGATCCGCGCCCATTGAATCGGGGACGCGGGTGAGATTGGGCGCGATCCGAGCCGGTGATGTGGCGGCCTGTTTCGCGCCCATTGAAACGGGGTTGTGGCGCCGCCGTCATCTGGCGGTGGCGGTGATCAGGAGAGCAGATAGGCAGCGAGCGCGTTGGCGAGGTGGATCGGGTCGTGCACGCCGCAGAGCTCGCGCGCCGAGTGCATCGACAGTTGGGGCACGCCGACGTCGACTGTGGGGATGCCCAGGGCCGTGGCGGTGAGCGGACCGATCGTTGAACCGCACGGCATGTTGTTGCGTGACACAAAGACCTGCCACGGCACACCGGCGTCGTCACACGCATTCTGAAACCTGACCGCGGTCTCGGCGCTCGTTGCATACCGCTGATTCGAGTTCACCTTGATGGCCGGACCGTGATTCACGAGAGGACGGTGACCTGGCTCGTGACGCTCGGGATAGTTCGGATGTACCGCGTGCGCGTTGTCGGCGGACACACACGACGACCGTGCGAGTGACTGGTGAAATTGCTCGCGGTCAGAGCCACGGCTTGCAGCGATCCGCTCGAGCACGGTGCTCAGCAGCGGACCGCTCGCTCCCGTCGCCGACTGAGAACCGACTTCCTCATGATCGAACAGTGCGACTACCGACGTACTTTCCCCGTGCGTTGGTTCGGTAAGTGCAGCAGTCGCCGCCCAACAGCTGAGTTGGTTGTCGAGGCGAGCGCTCGCGAGTAACGACTGGTCGGCACCGAGAATAGCTGCTTGGGTGATGTCGAACAGTCCAAGGTCCCACCAGCCGATATCGGAAGGCATGAGGTTCATACGCTCGGCAAGCCATCGCACGAAGTCGCCCTCCGTGGAGACACCGGTGCCCCACACGGGGGTGAGGTGTTGCTGCTTGTCGAGGAGCAGGCCCTTGTCGTTGACATCGCGATCGAGATGGATCGCGAGCTGAGGCACGCGCGCAAGTGCTTCGTGAAACGCGAGATCGACCGTCGAACCATCCCGAAGTACAACCCGACCCGCGATGCCGAGGTCGCGATCGAGCCATGAGTTGAGCAATGCGCCGCCGTACACCTCAACGCCGAGTTGTCTCCATTCGAAGAGGCCAACGTCGGGTCGGGGTTTGATGCGCAGGCATGGAGAGTCGGTATGTGCGCCGACTATTCGAACTGATGAGTTTGGAGCTGCGTTGTCTACTTGCTTCCACGCAACGAGTGCTGCGCCGCGAATCACGTAGCCGCGGGCGATGCCGCTCCAGTCGGCGGCCTCATCAACATGATCGAATCCGGCAGCGCCGAGACGACTCGCGCTCGACGAGACAGCGTGCCACGGCGACGGCGATGCATCGAGATATCCAACGAGATCATCGATGCGATGCACAACGCTCTGAGTCATGTCACTTACCGTAGAGCCCAATCGGCAGGCCGGTGCCACGCAAATGTGCCGTCTCGTTGATGGTGATTATCTGACGCTGACCTGTGCGTGCCGCGACGACACGGTGGATCGAGGTGTAGTTGGGATAAAAGAAACCGCTGCTCTCTGGCGTGCCTAACACGCGGGCGAGATACGAATTGATCACACCGCCGTGGCATACCACGGCCACGTTGTGCCCGCCGTGCCCCTCCACGATTGCTTCAAGCGCGAGATAGACGCGGCGGCCGAATTCCTCCTGTGTCTCGTCGCGCCCTTCCCAACTGTTGTCGAGCATTTGCTGCCATCGTGGATCGTTGGCCGCCTTCAGCTCCTCGACCGGCACATACTCGCTGGAGTTTCGATCAAACTCGGCCACACCATCGACGAGCGTCACCGACATCTGGAGTCGATCGGCAAGCGGCGCAGCGGTTTGTTGAGCGCGCTTCATCGGACTCGCGTAGATTGCGTGGAGTTCTTCGCTCGAAAGGTAATCGGCCAGATGTTGGGCCTGTGCGTGGCCTGCCTCGCTGAGCTCAGGATCTGCGGCGCCCTCCTCGAGTTCGCGACGAATGGGCAAGGCATGACGAATCAACAACAGCTCCATAGGGGAATAGATAAGCAGCTATGAACCGTCGAACGAAGATCGTGGCCACAATTGGCCCAGCCAGCGAGAGCCCAACCATGCTCGAGGCGCTGTTGCGCGCCGGGGTCGACGTCGTTCGTCTCAACCTCAGCCATGGTCCGCTCGATGAACATGTGCAGCGGCTACGTGCCGTGCGCGCCGCAGCCGAGGCAGTTGGCAGCTCTACTGCGGTGCTGGCCGATTTGCCTGGCCCGAAGGTGCGTGCCGGACACTTTCCCGACGGCGGTGTGCTCCTCGTCGTTGGGCAGTCGCTTCGTCTCAAGCCAGGCACTGAACCGAGCGATGCGAGTTTGGTGACGGTCGACTATCCGTCGTTGCTCAGCGACGTGCAGATCGGTGATCGCATCGTGCTAGGTGATGGTGGCATCACGCTGCGGGTGACCAAGGCCTCATCCGACGCGCTCACGGTCGCTGTCGAAACTGGCGGAAGCGTTCAGGGTCGTCCCGGAGTGCATCTGCCAAGCGAACGGTTGCGGCTCACTGCGCCGACAGTCGAAGATCTTGTCCTGGCCGCAGCCATGGCCGCGGAGGGCGTCGATTTCATCGGCATCTCGTTTGTCCGTGACGCCGCCGACGTCGAACGGGTTCGCGAGGTCACACGTCCGCATTCCGCTCGACTCGTCGCCAAGATCGAAACGATTCCTGCGGTGGCCAACCTCGATGCGATCATCGCGGTGAGCGACGCGGTCATGGTTGCGCGTGGTGACCTGGGCATTGAGTGCCCGCTTGAGGACGTGCCGCATCTGCAGAAGAAGATCATTCGGCAATGCGTCGAGGCGGGCGTTCCCGTCATAACCGCGACGCAGATGCTCGAGAGCATGATCGTGTCGCCTGCGCCCACTCGCGCGGAGGTGAGCGATGTGGCCAACGCGGTGTTTGATGGCACCGATGCCGTGATGTTGTCGGCCGAAACTGCAATCGGGCACGACCCAGTTCTCGTCGTGACCACGATGGCACAGATCGCGGTACGTGCCGAGAGCGAGGCAAGCTACGCGCAGTGGGGAGCGCGGCTCGGCCGTGTTCAGCGTCGGCAGTGGACAGATGCGAGTGACCGGATCACGATGGCAATCACGCACGCATGCGCGCAGGCTGCCGCCGACGCGGACGCTGAAGCGATTCTGTGTTGCACGGTTTCTGGCCGCACCGCTCGAGCGATGGCACGCTTTCGTCCGATGGCCCGACTTGTTGGCCTCAGCCCACACATGCCCACTGTTCGGGCGATGTCACTCACGTGGGGCATTACGCCGCTGCACGTAGACACGTACGGCTCAACTGACGAACTTGTGTGGTTCGCCATTGAATCTGCTGTGCAACATCGGCTGATTAGCGCCGGTTCGGTCGTGGCCGTCCTTGCGGGAGCGCCCGACCGACCAAGCGGTGCCGCCACCGACGTCTTGAGGCTGGTGCGAGTTGGATGAGTGAGATCTGGTCCGATGAAGCTGGCCCCCCGGATGCGCCGCTCATTGTGTTGATCCACGGCACCATGGATCGGTCCACCGGAATGCTCAAGCTCAGTCGACGCCTCGACCATCTGTGCCGCGTGTTGCGCTACGACCGTCGGGGTTACGGGCGTTCGGCACCTCATGGCGGTCCGTTCGACATGGCGGCACAGGTGGACGATCTCGTCGCGCTGCTTCGCGGTCGGCCAGCAGTGTTGGTGGGTCATAGTTACGGCGGCAATGTCGCGCTCGCAACGGCGACTCGTCATCCCCATCTGGTGCGCGGCGTCGCGCTGTACGAGACACCGTTGTCCTGGCAGCCATGGTGGCCGGGCACTACGGCCGGGGCGCAGGCGCGTGCCACATCGGGTGATGCAGCGGAGGCGGCCGAGCGATTTATGCGACGACTGATCGGCGACACCGCGTGGGAGGCCCTACCGGAACGGACGCGAGCTACGCGTCGTGCAGAGGGTGCAGCGATGGTTGGCGAACTCCGAGATTTGCAGGCTCATGCTCCATGGGTCGAGACTGACATCACGTGTCCGGTGGTTGCCAGCTACGGCACCCGCGGCGCGCAACACCACCGCGACGGCATGAGATTCGTGCATGAACACGTGCCCCAGAGTGCACTCGTTGAGCTTGAAGGATGTCGCCACGACGCGCCGCTCAGTCATTCGGAACTGTTCGCTTCGATGATCGTCATGCCGTTGCTTCGTAGCGTCGGCGATGTGTGGGAGGCGACGCTTAGCTCCCGGGCTACGGTGCCTTGATATGCACATCGGTGCCGAAGAAGTTGCACGTTGCCTCGGTGCTGCTACTGACGCCAGACTTCACTTTGTCCGCGCATGACTGCAACGCCTGACGTTGTGTAAACACGCCCAATGCGAGCGCTGCGAACACCAGCAGCAGAATTGCTTTCTTGGTGACGCTTGCGACCAACTTCGCCGAGATAATCGCCGCCACGATCAACACACCCACGATGAGAATGGCGATGTTCTTTGCGGAGGAGAGCGTTAGAGCGAGCATGCGCACAGGTTACGCGGGTGCGTGTGGAGAGACGCGCCATGGTCCAGATGCAGAGACCGTAGTGTTGACCCATGAGTGATGAACGCCCGATTCAACTGACCCCTCAGGGGCCGCCCACCACCGAGTTGCCGATGCCCGAGCCGGCAGCGCGCCATGCACTCGAGCAGGCGTTGGTCGGCGATGCCGACCTTCGCCGTGAGGCAGTGTCGGCGGTCGTGGCAATTTGGCCTCGCTATGTTGATGCGTGGGCGCGGCTCGGCGATCTGGGACGCGACGACATCGAGCGATACGCGGCCTATCGCGTTGGTTATCACCGCGGTCTCGATGCATTGCGTGCAAGCGGATGGCGTGGCTCGGGATACGTGCGCTGGAGCCACGAGAACAACCGCGGCTTTCTGCGGGCGCTACGCGGCCTTGGGCAGATGGCCGACCGCATCGGCGAGTCCGACGAAGCCGAGAGGATCGCGCTCTTTATCCAGCAACTCGATCCTTCCGGCATACCGTCCGATGGCTGATCGACCCAGCGACTCACTGCCTTTGGCAGAGCCGCGGCGTCATAAAATTGTGGGCGCGGTGCTCACCGGTGGACGCAGTAGGCGAATGGGTCGAGACAAAGCGCTCATCGAAGTGGAAGGCAGCGCCATGGTCGACAGAGTTGGTAGCGTGCTCTTCGAAGCGGGCTGCTCGATTGTCGTCGCGGTCGGGCCGCCGTCACTCGCTGGCAGCCTGGTCAACATCGTCGATTTGTATCCGGGCGAGGGTCCGCTGGGTGGAGTCATATCCGCCTTGCAGTTCTTCGCAGCCGACGCGGCCTTAGTGTTCGTCGTTGCCTGCGATGTTCCATGGTTGGATGCGGCCTCACTCGTTGAGCTCGCGCGCGTTGCGCGTGTCGACGACGAACCGAATGGTTTCGATGTTGTGATGGCGCGCACTGATCGACTCGAGCCATTGTGTGCACTCTGGAATCCGCGATGTGTGCATGCGTTGCGGGCCGAGTTCGACAGCGGGCAACGCGCTGTACGCGGCGCGCTCGATGAGCTATCGGCCGCAACCGTCGTTGTGCGTGCAGCGGCTTTACGCAATGTCAATACCCCTGACGATCTGCTCAGTCGGTAGCGTGGGCGGTCATGGCGATTTCGGAAATCAGCATCGACACCCTCGCTGAGGTACTCGGCTCTGGCGCGCGGCTCGTCGACGTGCGTGAGATCGATGAATATCAGGGCGGTCACATTCCCGGGGCGCGCCTCGTCGTGTTAGGCACCGTGCCCGACCACGTCGACGCTTTCCGCGGCGACGGACCTACCTACGTCGTGTGTAGATCCGGTGCGCGCAGCATGCGTGCCTGCGAGTTTCTCGCCGAGCAGGGCATCGAGACCGTCAACGTGGCTGGTGGCACCATGGCATGGACCCTCAGCGGACGCGACACGGTCGGCGGTGACTCGCCTTCGTGACCTACCAGTGGATTGCAACACAGCCTGAGTTGATCGAACTCGTCGACACCCTGTTGGCCGAGCCACGGTACGCATTCGACACGGAGTTCCATCGCGAGCGCACCTATTACCCGAAGCTGGCGCTTGCACAGTTTTCGTGGCCTGGCGGAACTGCGTTGGTCGACCCCCTTGCTGTCGACGTCACCGCGCTCAAGCCGTTGCTTGAGAGCGATACACAGTGCGTTTTGCATGCAGCTCAGCAAGACCTCGATGTGCTGACGCACTCATGCGGGGCGATACCCAAGCGACTCTTCGACACTCAGCTCGCGGCAGGTTTCATCGGCTACGGCACGCCGTCGTTGGCGAGTCTGCTGCAAGGCGAGCTCAAGGTGACGGTACCCAAGGGCGATCGTCTTACTGATTGGTTGCGTCGACCGCTCACCGATGATCAGAAGTCATACGCGGCGAGTGACGTGTTGCACCTGCTCGAGCTGCAAGACCTCATCGTTGCTCACCTCGAAAGAGTTGGTCGCGTGGCCTGGGCCGAAGCCGCATGCGAAGAACTGAGGCTCAAACCTGCGAGTGGCACCGACCCCGACGGCGCATGGTTGCGGCTGAAAGATGTGCGCGTGCTCAAACCGCGGGCACGCAGCGTGGCGCGTTCAGTCGCTGCCTGGCGTGAACGGCGGGCGATGAGTGTCGATTCGCCGGTACGCCAAATCCTTCCTGACCTTGCGATCCTTGGCATCGCCCAGAAACAACCGCAGACGGTTGAAGATCTCGCTCAGGCCCGTGGCATCGACGAACGGCACTGGCGCGGCAACCTTGGCCGCGAGATCGTTGCCGCAGTTGTCGAGGGACTCAAGCAAGAAGTGCACCTTCCAGCAGCCGAGGGTGAAGAACTCGACCGCAATATGCGTCCGGCGATCACGCTGGTGTCGGCATGGGTCAGTGAGCTCGCCCGCCAGGAGAAGATCGACACGGCGTTACTCGGCACGCGGGGCGACATCGTTGCATTGCTCCGCAACGACCCGGAAGCACGTTTGGCCAGCGGATGGCGGGCTGAGCTGTTAGGCGATCAGGTGAAGCGTCTCGTCGAGGGCACTGCTGCCTTGACGTTCGATGGCAAGGGCAGCCTTCGCCTCATCAGCGTTCCGTAACTATCTGCGTTCCGTAACCATCAGCGTTCCGTCAGCGAATTCGCTGATGCGGTCGCTCAATTCCGGGTCAGGCGACGCAGCTTCTTCCACAGCTGATCAAACGCATCGGACACGTCGCCCGCCCTCGCGCCGTAACTATGTATGGGACGTCGCTCGCCAACCGCTTGCGTGACGACCACGCGTTGTGGAATAACGGGCTGCCATACGGCCTTCTTGCCAACAATGCGGATGAGCTCGTCGTAGCGGCGATCTGCCTCGCCGGAGACGCCCGGCACCTTGTTCACAATGACACCGGCGAGGTCGAGCGTCTCATTGTGGTTATCCCACACCTCGTCGATCACGTCGGCCACTGCTGCAATACCACGCAGGCCGAGCGCCGACGGCTCGACGACGATGATCCCATGGTCGGCCGCAGTAAGCGCGCCAGTGGTGAGGCTGCCGAGGCTCGGCGGACAATCGATGAGTACGGCGTCATAGCGTTCGCCAACTTGATTGAGCGCGTTGCGAAGCCGTTTGGTCTTACCGTGCTCGTGCGGTTGCAGCCGGTTCGAGGCAGGCATGACATGAATCAGTCGGCTCCAGGTGCTCTCCAGGATTGCCGAGTTGGGATCTGCCTTGGCAAGCACCTCTGCGGTTGAGACGTCGATCTTCGTCGGATCGAAACCGAGCGCCCATGTGGAGGAGGCCTGAGGATCGAGGTCGACCACAAGCACACGATGCCCAGCGGCCGCCGCGGCCGATGCGAGACCGAGGGTGACAGTGGTTTTCCCAACGCCACCTTTCTGATTAAGGAGAGCGACGACACGACCCATGGGCACCATGCTGTCACGCGAACACAGCGATGACAGCGCCGTGCGGTGCCACCGTCGCGTTCGAAACGGTGATCGCGTCGCGCTGGTCGAGCGTGCTGCGTGACTCGAGCAGTAGCCGGCCACCGTCGAGTTGGTCGACGCGAGCAGGTGAGTCGCCGAGGTTCAACGCGATCACAACTCGCTGCGATCCGTCAATACGTTCGTAGGCAAGCACGTCATCATCTCGTTCGATCATGCAGAACGCGCCGCTGTTGAGACAGCGATTGGTGGCACGGATCGTGAGCAGGTTGCGGTACAGATTGAGGATCGAGCTTTCATCGGAGCGCAACGACTCGACATTTCGCGTCTCGGGCTCGGGAGCAAACGGCAGCCAGGGTTGGTGCGGCCAGCCGTGTTCGGCTGATGCATCCCATGGCAGGGGAGCGCGGCATCCGTCACGCCCTCCAGGATCGAGTTGCCGCGCAGGATCAACAATTGCATCGATGAGTCCCAACTCCTCACCCTGATACATGAAGGGCGTACCGGGCAGCGTGAGCAACATCACCGCGGCCATGCGCGCCGCGTCCTCATCGCCGCCGTATCGGCCGCGGTGGCGCGGCACGTCGTGATTCGACAACACCCATGTCGGCCATGCACCACGCGGTTGTAAGTGACTCAACGTGTTGGAGATCTTGTTGCGCAGTACCCCTGCGTTCCACTTTGCCCAGAGGAATGAGAAGTTGAATGACAGATGCAACTCGTCGTCCTCGCCGTAGTAGGTAGCCATGGCCGCTTCGTCGAGCAAGTACACCTCGCCAACGCTGGCCCGTTCGCCCGGGTAACCGTCGAGAACCTGGCGGATGCCGCGCAGACGCTCGTGCGTGACGTCGACGTCGTTGAAGGGCACGTGGCTGAAACCGCGCTCCACAGCTGCCGGCGGATCGTCAACCTCGATGTTCTTGCCAATGAGGTGCACGACGTCCATCCGAAAGCCATCGACACCGCGGTCGAGCCAAAATCGGAGCGAATCGTGCATTGCCTCCTCGACGTCTGGATGATCCCAATTCAGGTCGGGTTGCTCACGAAGAAAGCAGTGCAGGTAGTACTGCCCGCGCTGTTCGTCGTAGTCCCACGCAGACGTTCCTTGCCGGAATGAACCGAGCCAGTTGTTGGCAGGTTGGTCACGCCAGACATACCACTCGGCCTTGGGATTCGTTCGGTCTCGTCTGCTCTCCTGAAACCACGGGTGTTGATCGCTGGTGTGATTCGGCACCCAGTCGAGCATCAGTCGCATGTCGCGCCGGTGAGAGTCCGCGATGAGTTCGTCCATGTCGTTGAGCGTGCCGAAGATCGGATCGATGGCGCAGTAGTCACTGACGTCGTAACCGAAGTCGGCCATTGGCGAGCGAAACACCGGCGAGAGCCACAGCACGTCGACGCCGAGCCATTGGAGGTAATCGAGCCGTGAACGGATGCCCTGCAGATCGCCGACGCCGTCACCGTTCGCGTCAGCGAAGCTGCGTGGGTAGATCTGATAAACGACTGCTGATTGCCACCAGGGCACGTGTTCCATGAAGCGCCATCGTAGAGCGCGCGGTGTATGGTGCCTTCGAGGGCGACAAAGGCTCGCCTGACAAGGGAGGTGTCCTATGACAGACACCGTAGAGCGGAAATCGGCACCAGAGACCATCAGTCGCGTGGTCGTACGGTTTGCTGGTGACTCAGGCGACGGTATGCAACTGACGGGCGACAGGTTCACGTCTGCCAGTGCAATGTTCGGCAACGATCTTTCCACGTTGCCCGACTTTCCTGCCGAAATTCGAGCCCCTGCGGGCACCGTCAACGGTGTGTCGAGTTTCCAGGTGCAGATCTCCGATCACGACATCACCACTCCTGGCGACGCGCCGAGCGTGCTGGTGGCGATGAACCCTGCTGCCCTCATGGCCGACCTCGGTCGGCTCGAGCAGGGTGGTCTTCTCATCGTGAACCGCGACGCGTTCATGGAACGCGAGTTGGCCAAGGTCGGCTACGCCACCAATCCGCTCGAGGATGGTTCGCTCGCGAACTATCGCGTTGTCGAAGTACCAATGACATCGCTCACGATTCAAGCCACAGCCACACTCGGCGTAAAACAACGCGACGCCGAACGCTCGAAGAACTTCTTCGCGCTGGGCATGGTGTCGTGGCTGTTCTCGCGTCCACGCGAATCAACGCTCGAATGGATCACCACGCGTTTCAAGGACGAATTGATCCGCGCGTCGAACACCGCCGCGTTCAACGCCGGGTATCACTTTGGTGAGACCACCGAGTTCTTCGATCACCCGTTCCAGGTCGAGTCGGCGCACATGACGCCAGGCGAATACACCAACATCACCGGCAACGTCGCGCTGGCGTGGGGTCTCGTGGCCGCCGGTCAATTGGCCAAGCTTCCTGTGTTTCTCGGCAGTTACCCGATCACGCCGGCATCCGACATCCTCCATGAGTTGTCGAAGAACAAGCACTTCGGTGTGCGTACCGTGCAGGCCGAGGACGAAATCGCGGCCGCGGGTATGACACTTGGTGCAGCGTTTGCTGGTCACCTCGGTGTCACCACCACCAGTGGGCCGGGTCTCGCGCTCAAGAGCGAAACCATCAGTCTCGCGGTGTCGCTCGAACTGCCCATGCTCATCGTCGACATCCAGCGCGGCGGTCCATCAACGGGCTTGCCCACCAAGACAGAGGCGGCCGATCTCAACATCGCGATGTTCGGTCGACATGCTGAGGCGCCGCTGCCGATAGTCGCCGCGTACAGCCCGAGTCACTGCTTCCATGCCGCGATCGAAGCTGCCCGTATCGCGCTGAAGTACCGCACGCCGGTGATCTTGCTGTCCGATGGTTACATCGCCAATGGCTCCGAGCCGTGGCTTTTGCCCGACGTTGCTTCATTGCCCGACATCTCGGTTGAGTTCCAAACCGAACTCAACCACGTTGCGCCTGATGGCACCGATGAGTACTGGCCGTATCTGCGCGATCCAGAAACGCTCGCTCGTCCGTGGGCGATTCCTGGCACACCGGGGCTGATGCATCGCGTTGGCGGACTCGAAAAGGAAGACGGCAGCGGCGACATCAATTACACGCCAGCCAACCACGAAAAAATGGTGCACTTGCGAGCGGCCAAGATTGCGGGTATCGCTGCCGATATTCCTCCCGCGGTGGTTGCGGGCGACGCGGACGCCGATGTCTGCATACTCGGGTGGGGTTCCACGTGGGCAGCCATCGATGCTGCCGTGCAACGAACCAGACGCCGTGGTGAGAAGGTCGCCTGGATTCACCTCACTCACGTCAACCCGTTACCGCCCAATCTTGGTGATCTACTGCATTCGTTCGCGAAGGTGATCGTGCCCGAACTCAACCTCGGTCAGCTCACACGCATCGTCCGAGCTGATTACCTGGTCGATGCGCAAGCCGTCTGCAAGGTGCAAGGGCTGCCGTTCACGTCGATTGAGTTGGAAGATGCTTTGGCCGTTGCACTCAGCGCTGTTGCTGATGCCCAAGAGGGAGTTGCGTCGTGACTGACACTGTCGTTCCACTCACCACGAAGAAGGACTGGACGAGCGACCAAGAGGTTCGCTGGTGTCCGGGTTGCGGTGACTACGGCATTTTGCTCGCTGTGCAGATGCTGATGCCCGAACTCAACGTGAAGCCTGAGAACACAGTCTTCGTATCGGGCATCGGTTGCTCCAGCCGCTTCCCGTACTACATGAACACCTACGGCATCCACAGCATTCATGGTCGCGCCCCGGCGATTGCCACCGGTGTTGCCGTTGCGCGACCCGACCTAGATGTCTGGGTGATCACGGGCGACGGCGATGCATTGTCAATCGGCGGCAATCACCTCATCCACGCATTGCGCCGCAACGTGAATCTGACAATTGTGTTGTTCAACAACCGCATCTATGGGCTCACAAAGGGTCAATACTCGCCCACATCTGAGATGGGCAAGATCACCAAATCCACGCCGATGGGCTCAATCGATCATCCATTCAGTCCGTTGGCGTTGGCGCTTGGTGCTGAGGCCAGCTTTGTTGCGCGAACCCACGATCTCGACCGCAAGCACATGATGGAAACCCTGCGTGCCGCGCACGCTCACCGTGGCGCCTCGTTTGTCGAGATTCTGCAGAACTGCAATGTGTTCAACGATGGCGCATTCGATGACGTCACGGGCCGCAAGGTTCGTGGCGAGATGATGATCGACCTGCATCATGGCGAGCCCATTTTGTTTGGCGAGAACGCGCATGCCGGAGTGGTGATGGGCTCCGACGGTCACCTGCGCATCGTCGAGGTGGCCGATGTCGGCCTCGAGGCAATCCTGCGTCACGACGCCCATCGCGAGGACCCGAGCCTGGCGTTTGCGTTGTCCAGGTTGTCTGCAGATGACCCGCCCACGTCTGGCGCGCTGTGGTCGCCGACCCCATTCGGGGTGTTCCGCGACGTCGAACGTCCCGACTACGGATCCATGGTTGGTGCCCAATTGGCCGAGGCTTCGTCGAAAAAGGGGCCTGGAGACCTCCGCGACCTGCTCCAATCGGCGGGTACATGGATGGTTTCATAAGTGTGCTGATGTCCTGAGCAGGTGCATCGTTCGAATTTCGGCCGTAGACACTGCCGCGATCCGTCAGGTTGCATTGCGCGACCGATAGGCTCGCACCCGATGTTATTTCTCTAGGTTCGGAGCCCTGCCGTGAAGAAGGGTCGTCATCGCCGCTTTGAAGAAGCGCGAAAGCTCAAGCAAGCTGGTCCCAGCGCATTAGATCTGGGATTTGCGGGCAATGATCAACGTCCTCGCACAGAAGACGACGAGTACGCCGCGCTAGCGGAAAAGTACGGCGTTACCTTCGATGATGACGACGAAGAGCCCGAAGACTGAACCTGAAGTAAGAACACGAAGTTAGGCAGCCTTTGCCTGCCGCGCTGTGGCCCCCCGCTTCAGCATTGCGGAATCAACGAAACCCTCGGATTATGACTCAACTACGAAATATCGCCCTTGTCGCGCACGTCGATCACGGCAAGACCACGCTTGTCGATGCGCTCTTACGTGCAACCGGCACCTTTGCCGCTCACCAGGCCGTCGTCGACCGTGTGATGGATAGCAACGACCAAGAGCGCGAGCGTGGTATCACGATTCTCGCCAAGGCCGCTTCCATCAACTGGAAAGGCGTCAAGATCAACCTCGTCGATACGCCAGGCCACGCCGACTTCGGCGGCGAGGTAGAACGTGCGCTCACCATGGTCGACGGCGTGTTGCTGCTCGTCGATGCCGCAGAGGGTCCGTTACCACAGACTCGCTACGTACTGCAGAAGGCGCTGGCGCTCGATCTGCCCGCGATCGTTATCATCAACAAGGTCGATCGTGGCGACGCTCGACCCGAAGAAGTACTCGATGAGGTCTACCAGCTGTTCATCGATCTCGATGCCGGTGATCACCACATCGACTTTCAGATTATTTCGGCCGTCGCGCGTGAGGGCCGATCGATGCGCGGCATCGGCATGCCAGGGCCTGATGAAGATCTCTCGTCGCTGCTCGACACGATTGTCGAAACGATTCCAGCACCACAGGGCGACCCAAATGCGCCGCTGCAGGCAATGGTCACCACCCTCGATGCAAGTGATTACCTCGGGCGTCTCGCCATCGGACGAGTTGTCAATGGCGTGATGCGCCGTGGCGACACCGTTGCTCTGCTGGAGAACGAATTTGCTGAGGGCCAGCCGCCGCTCAAGCGTCGCCTCAGTCAACTGATGGCATTCGAAGGTGTCAGTCGCAACGAGGTGCAAGAACTCTCCGCAGGCGACCTGTTTGTTGTTGCGGGCTTCCCCGAAGTCGAGATCGGCGACACCATTGCTTCCGTCGAATCACCCGTCGCCCTGCCTCGTCTGATGGTCGACGAGCCAGTCCTGCGCATGACGTTCGGCGTCAATACCTCACCGTTTGCGGGCAAGGACGGCAAGTACCTCACGAGTCGACATCTCGTGGAGCGCCTCGAAAAGGAACTGCTCGGCAACGTGTCGATCAAGTTGTTCGAGACCGGTTCTCCCGACATCATTGAGGTCGCCGGCCGTGGCGAGCTGCAGTTGGCAGTACTCATTGAGTCGATGCGTCGTGAGGGTTACGAGCTGCAGGTCAGCCGACCCGAAGTCATCACCAAGGAAGTCAACGGCAAGCGCTTTGAGCCGCAAGAGCGTGGTGTGTGCGACGTTCCGGACGAACATGTTGGAACCGTCACCCAAGAGCTCGCCCCGCGCAAGGGTCGCATCACCGACCTGCGTCCTGGAGATGCCGGACGAACGATCGTCACCTTCGAATGCCCGAGCCGCGGCCTGATTGGGTTCCGTTCGCTGCTGATGACGACAACCCGCGGCACAGCACTTCTCCACCAACATCACCTCGGTTGGATGCCATGGACCGGTGAAATGCCCGATGCTCGCGGCGGCGCAATGGTGGCCGACCGGATGGGTCAATCCACGGGTTACGCGCTCGACAAGCTGCAGCTCAGCGGTCAGTTCTTTATCGCTCCAGGCGAGCAGGTCTACGAGGGCATGGTCGTTGGCGAGTGCGCCCGCGAGGACGAAATGGTCGTCAACGCCGTTCGTCCGAAGGAAAAGAACAACATTCGTACTCATAGCCATGACGATGCCGTCAAGCTGCCTACCCCGAAGATTCACAGTCTCGAGACCGCGATCGAGTGGATCGCCGACGACGAACTTGTTGAAGTGACACCGAAGAACATTCGCATCCGAAAGAAGTATCTCGGGCTCGAAGAGCGTCGAAAGTCAAACAAAAAGGTCAAGTAGACACCCAACAACATTGGGACTTTGTGCCCTCCCTTTTGACGGCATGCGGGCGTACTGTGATGGTTGCCCAATCCCCCCAAAAGGAGGTCCACATGACCACCACAAGAACCAGCTACACCCCTGAGGTGTTCGAGCAGGTGTTTGATCGGTTGAGCAAAGCGTCCGAGCGCATCGCCAAAGATGTCGAGGAGCAGCTCCGCCAACTTGATCGAAAGATCAAGTCGTTCGTTGATCGAGGTGAGAAGGCCACAGACCGACTCGTTGAGACGATCAACAAGGAACTACGTGGTCAAATCGCCAGCCTGAAGCGCGAAGTTGAGCAACTGTCGCGTCGCCTTGGTGAGATGACGTCGAGTTCTGTCGTTGCGAAGACACCGGTGAAGAAGACGCCGATGAAGGAGACGCCGACGAAAATGGTGCAGACCAAGGGGACCCCGGTGAAGAAACCATTGGCCAAGCGGTCTCCTGCGACGAAGGCACCCGCGACCCAGAGTGCGTCACGGCGCGTCGCTGCCTGATCTGACCTGAACCCGCCGACGAGCGTTCTGCCCTTGTCGGCGGGTTTTGTCGTTTAGCCCCGGCCGCATTACCCTCGGCCGGGCATTACCCTCGGCCGAGCATTCCTGCGCCGACGGTGATCGTCTCGACATCGCGTACGAGGCGCGGACCAAAGTGGCCGCGCACGATTTGCAGCGCGGTGTCGGCCTTTGTTTCGCCCGCGCGTTGCAGTACATCAAGGTCGATCATCGTGGCCACCAACGACTCACCCAGGGCGCGGTGCGCGGCAGCGATTGCTTCGCGATCGGGTGGGGCTGGGAGGTCGGGCCACTGCCCGAGCGATGCGGCCAGCCCGCGGATGCGATCGGCCTCGTCACCGGCAACGCCTTCGAGTGCTGCTGCGGTGTCGCGTAGCGTGCGCGTCATGTCGTTGTGCTCGTCGACCATGTAGGCGTCGAACACCGGCAGGAGCTGACGGATTTCCTGCAACACCGATTGCATCATTGCCGCCGTCGCGTATGCCGTTGCGTTGGCGAGGTTCGGCACGATCTCGCCGCTGATTGCGGCAATCAGCCCGGCGAGTAGTTCATCGATCGATGGTGTCGTGTTCATGATGGCATCCCTGGATAGTTCATCAGGCGGGCCATGCCCGGCCCGGCCGGAGCGGACGACTGAATGATGTACAGATGCATGAAGAGTTGGTGCTCGTTGGCGAGTCGTCGTGCGATGGCTGCCTGCACGGGCACTGCAATGTTCGCGGTCCCAAAGAGTGTGAAGTAGTTGACTTCGTCTTCGGTGATGTTGTGGCCGGTGAGTTTGTTGTAGTAGCCGAGGAAGCCACCTTCGTCTCGCGGATGCGACATCACGCTGGTGTTGCTCAACAGATCCATCGTGGTCATCCACCCGAGATCTTCGCGTGGGTCGCCAATGTGACTGTTCTCCCAGTCGATCAGTGCCGTTGCCTTGCCGTTTTCGTACAGGAAGTTGGCAGGGTTGAAGTCACCGTGCACCAGTGCCAGTGGAAGCGGTCGCGGTTTGTTGCGTCGCAGGGTGAGGAACGAATCGATGAGAATGATTGTGCTTGGGTCGTAGGCGAGACCCGCGTAGGAGTTGATGTAGTACTCGAAAGTGGAGTTCATGTAGCTATCCCATGAGCTGCAATCGATACCTACCCCACGCGGATCGCCAAGCTGATCGTGAGGGTCGAGCTTGGAGATATCGGTGCTGTGCAGTTCGACGAGCACTTCGCACAGATGCCGAATGACGTCGTCGACCTGATCTTCGTCGGGGCCGCCATTGAAGAGATCTGAGGTCGCGCCGTTGCCATGCATACGCGCAATCACCATGGCGGGTTCACCGAACTTGGTGGGATCCATCTCGTGGCCATAGCTGCGGCTGACGGGCACGGTTGTGTGTCGCCGGATGGCTTCGATGAGGTCGTGCTCGATTGCTCGGCTGGTTTCGAGAATCAGCGCAGCTTTAGGTGGGTCTTTGCGAAGGATAAACGGAAGCCGCTCCTCGCGGTCTGGCCACTGGAGTCGGGCATCGAAGCGGTAGGTCTCGCGTGAGTAGCCGCCCGGAATCGGCGCGAGTTCCTCAATGACGATTTCATGTGCGTCAGGAAACGATCGACGGAGAAATTCAACAAGCTGCTCTTGCATTGCTTACCCCCGCGGGACAACGTAACACACCGAATTTGCCTGCTAGACGCATGTACCTCGAGTACGGGATCGCCCGAGCGCAGCTCTATTTGCGACGAATTGCCGGGTGGGGAAGCGGGACGGATCGCTGCTTTTCGAGCTGCTTGACGAGCATGGCGTACACCTTCTCGCCAGTGAACTCGATGATCTCATCGCGGAGGTATTGATACGTCTGTTGCTTGCCATCGAATGCGTCGGGGCTCTCGGTACACCACCAGTGAAAGTCCGTGCCGCCCTCGCCCCAATCGCGGCGTTTCCACTCCCGCAGCGTGCTCGTGACGTGTCCGTGAACATCGGTGTCTTCGTGGAGCCGTAGCGGCAATTGCCAACACACGTCGGGCTTCCAATCGAGCGGCCGTTCACCAACAGTGAGCGCTGCACTGTGCAACGCACAGCCGGTGCCTCCTGAAAAGCCTGGCCGGTTCAAGAAGATGCAGGCACCATCGACCACGCGTGTGGTCACGGTGCCGTCGGGGTCGAGCGCGGTCCAGCCGCCGTCGGCTGCCTCGGCATGAAACTGCCACTGCGATGGGGTGAGTCGCGCAGAGCTTTCGACCACCGTTTGAACGTCGGCGTCGTCGATGAAATGCGCGCCGAAACTGCAGCAGCCTTGTTGCAGCTTGGAGGCATTCGTCGTCAGCACCCCTTTGCATCCGTTGCCCCAGATGCAGTTCCAGTTCGACCGGAGAAACGTTGCGTCGAATACCCATGTGCGTTGTTCGTCGGGATCGTCGAAGCTGATGTACTCATGCAGGTCGTCTGGTCGGGCCACGCCAAGAAGGTAGCGGGCGAGCCGATAAAAGCGCCAGATCACCGCGCGGACCGAAGGGATAGGCTGCTCGAACCATGAGTACGCCGCCCACCACCGCCAATCAGCTACGCGACGCGTACACCACCTTCTTCGCCGATCGCGGCCACACGCCAGTGGCCTCGGCCAGCCTCATCCCGCACGATCCCACCGTGTTGTTCACCGTTGCGGGCATGGTGCCGTTCAAGTCGTACTTCGTGGGTGATGAAACGCCTCCGTTCAAGCGCGCCGTGACGGCGCAAAAGTGTGCGCGTGCGGGAGGCAAGCACAACGACCTCGACGACGTTGGACGCACCAAGCGACACCTCGTGTTCTTTGAGATGCTCGGCAACTTCAGCTTCGGTGACTACTTCAAGAGCGACGCAATTCCGTGGAGTTGGGAGTTGGTTACCGAGGTGTTCGGTCTTGATGGTGATCGAATTTGGATCACCGTGCATGACAGCGACGACGAAGCGGAACAGATTTGGCACGACCAGGTGGGCGTGCCGATGAACCGCATCCAACGCCTCGGCGATAAAGACAACTTCTGGCAGATGGGCGACACCGGCCCGTGCGGCCCGTGCAGTGAGCTACACATCGATCGCGGTCCATCATTTGGTCCCGACGGCGGACCACTCAACGATCCCCAGGGCGACCGGTTCATGGAGTTCTGGAACCTCGTGTTCATGCAGTTCAATCAGGCGCCCGACGGTACACGCACACCTCTACCGAAGCCATCGATCGATACCGGCGCTGGCCTCGAACGAATCCTCGCGTTGGTACAGGGCAAGGACAGCGTGTGGGAGACCGACGTCATGGCGCCGCTCGTCGAGCAGGCGTGCTCTGTCACAGGCAAGTCGTATCTCGTCGGCGACTACGACGATCGCAACAGCTTCAGTCTGCGCGTGCTCGCCGAGCATGCGCGCAGCAGCACCATGTTGGTGAACGACGGCGTATTCCCGAGCAACGAAGGCCGCGGCTATGTACTGCGTCGAATTATTCGGCGCGCTGTTCGCCACGCGTACCTACTCGGCACCGAGCGACTGGTGATGCCGGGTCTCGTCGAGACAGCGATCGATGTCATGGGCGGCGCCTATCCCGATGTCATCAAGAACCGCGACTTCATCGTCGGCGTGCTCACCAAGGAAGAGGAACGTTTCCGGCAAACACTCAAGACCGGACTCGTCATTCTCGAAGAAGAATTGGCCAAGGACCAAAAGGTTCTGATGGGCACCACGGCGTTCACCCTGCACGACACGTACGGCTTTCCGCTTGAACTCACCGAAGAGATCGCGGGCGAGCGCGGCGTTGCGGTCGACCGTGAGGGCTTCGATGTCGACATGACCGAGCAACGTCGGCGCGCCAAGGCCGGCCGCAAGTCCAACGCCGCCAACGATGACCAAACCGATCTCTATCGTGAGCTCAGCGAGCAGTTCGGATCGACCGAGTTCGTTGGCTACGTGCAGAGTGCGAGCGAGAGTCGCGTGCTTGGCATTCTGGCTGCCGACGACGCGCTGATCGAGATCTTTCTCGATCGCACGCCGTTCTACGCGGAGTCCGGTGGTCAGGTTGGTGACACCGGCACCATCGAGACTGCTACCGGTGTCGCTGAAGTGCTCGACACCACCTTTGCCTTGCCCGGCGTGCGGCGTCATACGGCTCGCCTCGTGAGCGGCACCATCACAGCGGGCCAGACCGCGACCGCAACCATCGACGATGTTCGGCGCGACGCGATTCGGCGCAATCACACGGGTACGCACGTGTTGCATCACGCGCTGCGCACCGTGCTCGGCCCACATGTGAAGCAGGCCGGTTCACTCGTGGGTCCCGATCGTTTGCGGTTCGACTTCAGTCATTACTCCGCGCTCACCGACGACGAAATGGCCCAGATCGAACAGATCGCGAATACCGAGGTACTCAACAATGTGCCAGCGCGCTCGTATGAGACCACAAAGGATGAGGCGACCGCGCTTGGCGCCATTGCATTCTTCGGTGACAAGTACGGCGATATCGTGCGCGTGCTCGAGGCTGGCAGCTCGGTCGAGCTGTGTGGTGGCACGCACGTCAAGGCCACCGGCGACATTGGCACGATCAAGATTGTCGGCGAGAGCTCAATCGGCTCGAACCTGCGCCGTATCGAGGCGGTCACCGGCTACAACAGCCTTGCGCTCTTGCAGCGTGATGATCGTGCGCTTACCGATGCGGCTCGCCTCGTTGGCGTTCCCACGCACGATGTCGTCGACGGTGTGCAGCGCAAACTCGATGAGATCAAGTCGCTCAACGACGAAATCAAGGTGTTGCGCGCCAAAGCGGCGATGGGGCAGGCAGCTGAATTGGCCGGCAAAGCGTCCGGTGGTGTCCTTGTGGACCGGGTCGATGACCTCGCGCCCAGTGAGCTTCGCGAACTCGCTCTCGCCGTTCGTCAGCAGCCAGGCATCGAGGCAGTCGTGCTCGGCGGCCTCACCGCGTCGGGCGGAGTATCACTCGTCGCAGCAGTGACCGCAGCGTTCGGCGGTCAGGCCAGCGATCTCATCAGGGACGCCGCCAAAGCTGTTGGTGGGGGCGGCGGCGGCAAGGGCGACATCGCCACGGCCGGCGGTAAGAACCCAGACGGTCTTGATGAAGCCCTTCGACTCGCCGCCGAGGCCGCGAGTAACAGATGAGCGCGCTGCGGGTGTGCCGACCGTGAGGGTGCTTGCCCTCGATCTGGGCAGCAAGCGCATTGGCGTCGCTGTCAGCGATCGCAGCGGCACGCTCGCGACGCCACTGGTGGTGCTGCAGCGCAGCGGGTCGAGGCGCGTCGATCACGAACGTATTCGTGCGCTCGTGGTGGAGGAGGAAGCCGTTCGTGTCGTGATCGGTCTGCCTCTGTCAATGAATGGTTCGGTGGGCAAGGCCGCGCAGGCTGCCATCTCCGAAGCAAAGGCATTGGCTAGCGTGGTCGATGTGCCCGTAGAGACCTTTGATGAGCGACGAACGACGGTGACCGCCGATCGCCTGCTCATCGATCGCGGACTGCGCGCGCCAGCACGCCGACTGGTGATCGACAAGGTCGCCGCGGCAGTTATTTTGCAGACGTGGCTCGATGGACGTATGGAGCGCGCAGGGCGCGCAGCACGAACTGATGGCGTTATCTCTGATGACGTCGGGTCTGATGACGCCGGAGATCTTCGTTGAGGTCGTCTCCCAACGTGCTCGATGACCGCCAGGTCGACAGCGAGTGGACGCACGACGTCTGGGACAACGCAGACGTGCTGTTGGCAGATGGTGTCGAACGGGCACCGCGCAAGAGTCGTGTGTTGAAGTGGTTAGTGCTGCTAGTTGGTTGTGTTCTGATTGTCTCCGTCGTTACCGGCGGGGCCATCGGCTGGTGGTATATCCGCCAAGTGAACCCGTCGGGTGAGGCCGCGACGGCCTCCAACTTCACGGTCAACGAAAAGGACACCCTTGAGTCGGTGAGCCACCGCTTGCAAGATGAGGGTTTCATCACGAACGCTCGTGTCTTTCGGTATTACGTTGCCCACAAGGGTGGCGTGAAACTCACCCCCGGGTATTACGAGATGCACCAGCGAAGTCACATGGGCAACATCATGCGAGTACTGAACACTCCACCGGAGGCAACGTTCAAGAAGGTCACCTTCCCCGAAGGTTTCACGCTCGACAAGATGGGAAGACGTGTTGAGCGCGACCTGCAACCGATGACAGCAGCCAAGTTCACGGCTGCAGCTGCATCTGGAAACGTGCTGTCTACTTACCAACCCGATGGTGTTGTGAGCCTGGAGGGCCTGATGTTCCCCGACACGTATCAGGTTGCGGGCAACGAATCTGAGACACAGCTGATCACTCGGATGGTGAACCTGATGGAACGCGTCGGACGTCAGGAAAACATCGAGACCGAGTCTGCAGCTTTGGGAATCACGCCGTATCAGGTGTTGACCGTTGCATCGATGATCGAACGTGAAGCGAAGTTCGATGTCGATCGCAGCAAGATCGCCCGAGTCATCTACAACCGGTTGTATCTGCAAATGCCGTTACAAATCGACGCGACGCTGCTCTATGGTCAGCCCGCCGACACGCCATTCAGCACGCTGCGCGACACCGACACGTCGTACAACAGCTACTTGCATACCGGACTGCCGCCAACACCGATTGCCAACCCGGGCCGCGCCTCGATCCATGCAGCACTGCACCCGGCGCAGAACCCCGCGAGCGGTGATCCGCTGTGCAAGTCGCTGCCCAAGGGCACGCCGTGCATCTATCTGTACTACGTCTTGGCTGACTCCGAGGGTCACCACGTCTTCGCGGCAACACTCGATCAGCACAATGCAAACGTTCAGGCCGCGCGAGACGCCGGACTCTTGAAATGATTACAGCGGCCACTCGCGTCGCGGGGGTGATTGGATCACCGGTGCGGCACAGCCTGAGCCCGGTGATTCACAACGCAGCCTTCGTCGATGCCGGTCTCGACTGGGTGTATGCGGCATTCGAAGTTGCGCCCGGCAACGCCGGGGCCGCGTTGGAAGCAATGCGTGCCCTTGGCATCGCCGGTCTCTCGGTGACGATGCCGCACAAGGAGGATGTCGCTCGTGCAGTCGATGTGCTCGACGCGGCAGCTTCGGCATTACAAACCGTGAACACCGTGGTGCTGCAGCCCGACGGTCGGCTGAGTGGGCACAGCACCGACGGCGCGGGCTTTGTTGCATCACTGCTCGATGCCGGCGTCGATCCGACGGGTATGTCGGTGGTCGTGCTCGGCGCCGGCGGCGCGGCACGCGCGGTGATTGATGCACTCGTCCGGGCCGGTGTCTACCGGCTGGTGATTGTCAATCGTTCACCAGAGCGAGCCGCGCAAGCTGTTGCGGTCGGTGGTACGAACGCGCTGGCGGGCGACATGTCCGCGATTGGTGCCGCCGATCTGGTCGTGAACGCGACGTCGATCGGCATGGGCACCGATGACCTGCCCTGCGACGTCGCCTTGTTACATAGCGGCCAAGTGGTGGCCGACCTTGTGTATCACCCGCTGGATACTGCGTTGCTGCGATCCGCGCGTGATCGCGGTGCGGTGGTCATCGATGGGCTCGGCATGCTGGTGCATCAAGCAGTTCTGCAGCAGCAACTCTGGACAGGTCTACGTCCCGATCCATTGGTCATGCGAGCCGCTGCAGAACACGAACTCGCCGCTCGCCACAGATAACCTGCACGCGATGCTTCGATACCTCACCGCCGGCGAGTCTCACGGACAAGCGCTTGTCGTCATTGTCGAAGGCCTACCCGCAGGTCTGGCGATCACGGTCGAGGAGATTCAGGCCGAGATGGCGCGCCGTCGGCTCGGTTATGGTCGCGGTCCTCGGCAACGCTTCGAGGTCGATGAAGTCACCCTTGTCGGTGGCGTACGGCATGGCCGCACGCTCGGCTCGCCGGTGGCCATCGAGATCAAGAACACCGAGTGGTTCCGAAGCGACAAGTGGCACGAGGAAATGTCGCCCGCTCCCGGTGTCACCAAGGACGCACTCACCAAGCCGCGTCCCGGTCACGCCGATCTCGCCGGCATGCAGAAGTATGGTTTCACCGACGCTCGCGACGTGCTTGAACGTGCGAGCGCGCGTGAGACAGCGGCGCGGGTGGCCGCAGGTGCATTGGCCAAGAAGTTGCTCAACACCATCGGTGTTGAGATTCTCTCGCATGTCGTGCAGATGGGTCCGGCTCGATCGAAGGCTGCGCAGTTACCCACGATGGCCGACCTCGACGCCATCGATGAATCGCCTGTGCGCTGCTTCGACAAGGCTGCCGAAGAGGCAATGATCAACGAGATCAAAGCGGCTGCCAAAGATGGCGACTCGCTCGGCGGCATTGTCGAGGTCTTGGCCTACGGCGTTCCCGTTGGCCTCGGCAGTCATGTGCACTGGGACCGCAAGCTCGATGCGTTGCTGGCGCAGGCCGTGATGAGCATCCAGGCCGTGAAGGGCGTTGAGATCGGCGATGGTTTCGAGGTTGCCAGCCGCCGTGGCAGTGCCGCTCACGACGCCATTTCGTGGGACTCGGTCGCTGGCTCGTATCGTCGCGAGACCACGCTCGCAGGCGGTACTGAGGGCGGAATGACCACTGGTGAAGTTGTGGTTGTGCGTGCGGCGATGAAGCCATTGGCCACACTCAATACTCCAACGCTTGGCACCGTCGACATCGTCACCAAAGAAGAAACCGTCAGCTTCAAGGAACGCACCGACGTCACCGCCGTGCCGGCCATGGGGGTCGTTGCTGAGACGATGGTTGCATTGGTGTTGGCCGCGGAGGCGCAGCGAAAGTTTGGTGGCGACTCCGTCGACGAATTTGTGCGCAATGCAGTGGCGTTCAATGCAACACTGCGATGAGCGCGTCAGTCGATCGCCACATTGTGTTGGTGGGCATGATGGGGTCCGGTAAGACCACTGTGGGACGAGTACTCGCGGCACGTTTGAAGCGCGACCTTCTCGACACCGACACGTTGATCGAGCAGCGCGAGGGTCGCTCCGTCCGCGACATTTTTGCCAGCGATGGCGAGGATGCGTTTCGTTCGATCGAGACGCAAGTCCTCACCGACGCATTGGGACGAACCGAGGGCGCGGTCATCGCAACGGGCGGCGGCATCGTTCTTCGCCCAGAGAATTGCACCTCGCTGCGCTCCAGCGGGGCCCGCGTGGTGTGGCTACGAGCTGATCCGGCGGTTTTGGTGGAACGCGTAAAAGGCGGTGTCCATCGACCGCTGCTCGACGCCGATCCTGAGCTCACGCTGCGCCAGATGCATGAGCAACGCGAGGCCCTTTACCGCGAGGTCGCCGATCTGATCATCGCCGTCGATGGGCGATCGGTGACTGATGTGGTCGAGGCGGTGCTGAGATGAGCGCCGATACACGTACCGTGCGGGTCGATCTCGGCGCACGTAGTTACGACGTAGTGGTCGGTCACGGTGTTCGCACCGAACTGGCCGCGATAATGCCGAGGTCGGCGCAACGAGCAGCCATTATCACCCAGACCGGAATACCAGTTGCTATTGATCCTGGAGTCCCGCACGAGGTGTTCACAATCGCTCACGGAGAACAGCACAAGTCGTTGGCCACGATCGAAACGTTGTGTCGTGGTTTTGCGGATATGGGTCTCACCCGTAACGACGTGATCATCGGCCTCGGAGGTGGAATGGTCACCGATCTCGCCGGCTTCGCGGCCGCATCGTGGCATCGAGGCATCCCTGTCGTGCACGTGTCGACGACCCTGCTGGGCATGGTCGACGCTGCCATTGGCGGCAAAACCGGCGTGAACCTTCCAGAGGGCAAGAATCTCGTAGGCGCCTATTGGCAGCCGTCTGGCGTGCTCTGCGATCTCGACGCACTCGTCACCCTCCCGCCTCGTGAGATGCGTTGTGGCATGGGCGAGATGGCCAAGTATCACTTCCTCACGGGTGACGATCTGCTCGGTCTCGAGATGGTCGATCGCGTCGCGCGTTGCGTGCAGATCAAGGCCGACATCGTCGGTGCTGACGAGCGCGAGGGTGGCAAACGAGCACTGCTCAACTACGGGCACACGCTGGCGCACGCGCTCGAAATTGCAGGTGACTTTCAGTTGGCGCATGGTGAAGCCGTTGCGATCGGACTCGTGTACGCCGCGCATCTGGCCCATGTGGTCGGTCGAATCAGCGAGGCTCGGGTTCGTGAGCACTACGCCGTCGTCGGTGGCCTCTACGAACTCAACACCGCTCTTCCAGCATTCGATCACGACCTGCTGTTAACACTCATGGCACGCGACAAGAAGGCAATCGATGGCCTCACGTTTGTGCTCGATGGCGAACGGGGCGTCGAGGTCGTCACTGATGTCAGTATTGGTGCAGCACGAGATGCCCTTCGGCTGATGGCCGAGTCCTAGATACCCCCGACCCGAGGTCTTGCTCAATGAATGTTTCTCTTTCGCGGCGACAGGTGCTCTGTCTCGGAATCTCGCTGCCTGTCCTCGGACAACTCGGCACGACCGCACACGCGGCGTTGCCCGCACCTACCCCGACTGTGCCCGCGGGAGCGTGTGCCTTTGCGACTGTGCCCCCGTCGCGTCTCGCCGAAACGCGTGCCAGCGAGGGGCCATTCGGGTTCGATCGAATCGACGCGCACACCATCCGAGTGCAGGTTGCCGGTCGCAACAACGTGCCGTCGAATGCTGTCGCGGCGGTGCTCAACGTCACGGCAACCAACGTCTCCGTGCCGGGTTTCGTCACGGTCTTTCCGACCGGCGCCGTGCTGCCTGAAGCATCGAACCTCAACGTAGAGCGCCCCGGCCAGATCATCCCCAACCTCGTCACGGTGTTACTCGGCACCAATGGTTCGGTCGATATCTTCTCGTCGCAAATCAACGACATCGTGGTAGATGTCAACGGTGCCTACGTGCCGCAAACCGAGAAGGTGACAGCCGGTCGATTCGTTGGCCTCGCAACTGCCTACCGTGCGCTCGACACGCGCGATCGCGGTATGAGCGTTGGTGGCGGCGTTACCGAACTCGTGAGCGTTGAGGCAGTCGTGCCTCCCACTGCGGTTGCCGTGGTCGTGAATCTCACGGTCACCGAGTCGAATGGCGCCGGATTCTTCACAGCGTTCGCCGCGGGCGCGGCACGTCCCGATTCGTCGAGCCTCAACGCCGACGGCATCGGGCAAACCCGGGCCAATCAAGCGATTATTCCCGTCGGCACCCGCAACTCGGTGTTCGGCATTGAGGTCTTTGCGTCCTTCGGTGGTCACCTCATCGTCGATATCGCCGGTTACTTCACAGGCCCTGCCGATATGCCCGGCACCGACGGACTGTTCGTGCCAGGTGCGCCGTATCGCACACTCGATACTCGGCGCCCGGCGAGCACCGGTCGCCTCCAGCCAGGTTGGGTCGCTGAGTTCGACTATGTGGGGCGGGCGTCCTCCCAAGCCGTGGTCGTGAACCTCACCACCACGCAAACACGAGGCCCTGGGTTCTTCACCGGCTACCCCGCACGTACTCAGCGTCCGTTGGCGTCGAACCTCAACGCGTCGGCTGCCGGTCAGACGGTGGCGAATCACGCCATCCTGCGTACGTCCTCGGCAGGTGTCGCGGTCTACTCGCAGCGCGGTGGCCATCTGATCGTCGATGTTGCTGGCTACTTCACTGGAACGCCGGTTACGGGCTCGCTTCCTGCGCCAGTGAACCCGGCCCCAACGTCGGTCTCGCAGCTGCCCTATGCGCTGCAGATTCCGGCGATCGGCGTCAGCGCCATGGTCGTCGAGGGAGTGGCCACAAAGACGGTGGATGCGGGGCTGGTGGGGCATTGGCCCGACCGGGGTTTGGCGGGCGAGAACAGCCACATGGTGATGTTCGGTCACCGAACCGCGCACGGTGCGGTCTTCCACGATCTGCATCTGTTAGGCCCCGGCGATGAGATCACACTCACGCCGCCAGCCGACGATGGTCGGGTGTATCACTATCAATTCGCGCGACGCGACATCACGAACAACCGTAACGACGACATCTACGGCATTGGACTCTTCGCGCCACAACCAAGCGTGTCGCTTGTTGCCTGCTCGAAGGTCAACTTCTTGCCCACCGATACCGCGCATCGCATCGTGGTCACGTTCAGTCTCGTGAGTGTCGACCCCGGCTGAGTCGTTGGTCGCGCGTCAATCGCCGGTGGTGCCATCGATACTTTCGCGGAGCAGATCGGCGTGCCCGCAGTGCCGCGCGTATTCCTCGATCATGTGCACCAAGATCCAACGCAGGCTCGGGTACACGTCGTCGCGTCCGAGAGTTGCCAACTGATCGAGTGGAACGCCGGCGACATTGCGATTGGCCACTTCAATTTCGGTGATCAGCGCGGAGACTGCTTCATCAAGTGTGTCGCTTGGCGAGGGATGCATGTCAGCGTCGATGTCGGCCATCGTGTAAAAAATCGGCGCGGCCTCCTCGCCCGTCAAGACACGCCGGAACCAGCTGCGTTCTACGTCGGCCATGTGGCGAACGAGTCCCATGAGGTTGAGCGTGCTCGGTGGGCACCCACGAAAGCGGGCCTGGTCGTCTGTGAGACCTTCAACCTTGATCAGCAATGTCGCCCGGTAGTAGTCAAGGAACTGCGACAGCGTGGTGAGTTCGTCGGCAGCTAAATGTGGATCAATGCGCTCAACCATTGAAGACCTTTCCTTCAAATGTGTCGATCGTAGTGAACGACTCAACCGACCCGCGCTTCAATTTGGTTGGCTGGTGCACGGGATGACCAATGAAAATCATCGAGGCGATCGCGTAGCCGTCGGGAAGCGCCAACACGGCCGCGGCGTCGGGCTCGGCGCGAGCAAGAAACGTGGTCATGACGCCACCGAGACCACGGCTGCGCGCCGCAAGCAGCAGGTTCCAGCAGAACGGATATATCGAGCCACCGCCTGTGATTGCGGGACGGTCGAGGTCCTTGTCCATCATGGCGACGTAGGCCAGGTCGGCGGCGATGACAAGCACGACGGGAATGTCGGCAATCTTGTCGAGTAGGTCGTTGGGCGCGTGACCTTGCGCGTGCGCTGTGGGTGTGTAGTGGCCAGCTTCGACCGCAGCGAACGGGGTTCGGCCCGTGCTTGCAATAGCCACATACTCATCCCAAACCGGCCGCATCAGCTCGGCCAGCGCGTGGCGCTGAGCGATGCTCTTCACTACGACGACACGCCATCCTTGACGGTTGCCGCCGCTCGGCGCGAAACGCGCATCGTCGAGGAGCGCGTACACCGAGGCATCGTCGACTGGTTCAGGTGTGAAGTTACGGACCGAGCCGGTGCTGCGTATCGCAGTTGAGAGTTCCACGGACTCAGTATTGCATTGGCCTGCGCGAGGGCTTATCCCTGGGGCAGATCACTGGAGAGATTCGGAGGAAAGGTTTCGAGGTCATTCGATGGTCGCGGAATGAACGGGAGATCGACGGAGTTGCCCGACGCACCGCCAGAGCTGGGGCAAACCTGTTCGATCGGCGTGCCGATCGGACCCTGCTTCACCGCATCGGCAATCAGATTTCGATAGCAATACAGACGGGCAGTTTTCGCATCGACGGGAGCAACAAGGAGCAACAATGAGTCGGGCGGTAGCCCGGGCTGCAGGCGGATGTCCCAATCGGAGGGAATCAGCGAGCACGGTGATGTGGAGCAAAAACCATAGGGCAGGTCGAGCACATCTTGGGCGCATGTCGACGCTTCGGGTGGCTCGCCGACGGCGATGACGAGCGGACGATCAAGATATGGCTGCCAGTGGCCCGGGGTGCCGCACGTGAACGTGCCCGACGTCTGCAGTGCGCGCTGAAATGGGGGGTTGAGTGGATCGATGGGTGCCGAACCATCGGGCGCAGACGACTGCGACGAGCTGTTGGTCGGCGCGGTGGTTGCAGGTTTCGCGTCGTCGCCGCGTACGGCAATCCACAACACGATCGCGGCAGCGAGCAGTGCGCCAATGAAGCCCCCGATGATGACTCGTCGGCGGGCCGGCGTCGTCGTTTCGAACATACTTGTACGCTAGCTTCAAGCCGTGACGATGTTCGGTGAGCGTACGTTCGTGTGAAGTCTCGGCGCAGTGTCCGCGACGTTGTCGGTCTTGGGACAATGCTGATTATTTGCTTCGGGCTACTGCTCACCTGGTCGATGGCAACTGCACGTTACGGGGGGCCTGACGAACCAGCGCACGTGCTTCGCGCTGCCTCTGTGGCCAGGGGTGAACTCCTCGGCGACGTAGTGCCTGGGATGGTCCCCGGATTTCGCGGCGTTACCGTTCCGGGTCCATTGGCCAGCGGTGACCCGGCTTGCTTTCGACACGACGCATTCGTGCCTGCTGCGTGCGCAGGTGCAGAGGCGGTTGAAGGAGTCCGGCGCGCGGCGACGTCGGCGGGCACGTATCCGCCCCTGTATTACGCACTGGTTGGTGTACCTGTGCGACTCGTTGGTGATCCGGCCCAGGTGCTGTGGTACCGGATCGTTGCATCCTTCTGGTGCGCGCTGGCACTCGTCGCAGCCATGTTCCGCGCGCGTTGGTTTGCGGGCCGCTTGCTGATCGTGGCCGCGCTGAGCCCGGCCGCGTGGTTTTTGTTCGGAGTCGTGAATCCGAACTCGTTGGAAATCGCGCTCGTACTGCTCGCATGGGTCGGCGTGGCGCGCCTTCGGCACGCGCCCGAGATGTCAGTGGCCGAGCTGCTGTGGTTCAGCCTTCCCGCAGCACTTGCGATTGCAATACGACCCATTGCCGTATTGCCGTGGATCGTGATGATGGCCGTGCTCTGGGTAGACAATGACACGAACGTCGCGATGGCTCGTGCTGCGCTGCGTCTCTCGTGGCGACGGCGTTTCAGCATGTTCGCCGCACCGTTCCTTGCGATTGTAGGCGTTGCGCTCTGGAGTCGATGGGCAGCGGTCGACCTCAACGATCCGCGCGAGGCATCGACGCTCTCGTGGTACCGGGTGGCCTCGAAGTCGGTTCGCGGAAGTGTTGATTCGTTGCGCGAAATGGCAGGTTCGCTTGGGTGGCTCGAGTACTCGTCGCCGTCATTGACGCAGGCACTGTGGTGGGCCGTGGTGGCGTTGGGTGCATACACGACGTGGCGTCGCGGCTCTCGACGCTGGCGCACGTGGATGATGGTGTTGGCGTTCGTGCTCGTATCGCCAGTCGTGTTCGAAGTGCTCCTCGCTCAGAAAATCGGATTCGTCTGGCAGGGGCGTTACTCGATCCCGATCGCGCTTGGTCTCGTAGTGCTTGCCGTCGATGGCCCGCTTCCCTCGCGGTTATGGGTGCTCCCGACCGGTTGGGCGATCGTCGGCGCGTCGTTCGCTCTGGAAGTCGCAACCTTTTGGTACGTGCTGCGTCGATACACGGTTGGCCTCAACGGGTCGTGGCTGTTTCGCCGCGCAGGATGGAACCCGCCGACAGCGCCGTTCGTGCTGCTCGCGCTCAATGGCGCGCTCATGGCCGGGCTGGTGCTGGCCGTTAGTGGGTTCCCTCGGCAACCTTGCGACGCACGACGTTGAGGGCGGAACCGGCCCTGAACCACTCGACTTGCTCGGGGCTGAATGTGTGCGCGCCCTCGAAGTCGACCAACGAACCATCGGGCTTCACGATCTGGCAGTGCAGGTTCTTGCCGGGCTCTGCCGGCAGCCCAAGCACGTTGATGCGGTCGTCCTCGCCGATGAGATCGTACGTTGCCGGGTCGGCGAATGTGAGCGGCAACATGCCCTGCTTCTTCAGGTTCGTTTCGTGGATGCGAGCAAAGCTGCGTGCGAAGATCACCGCGCCACCACGGAAACGTGGCTCCATTGCCGCGTGTTCGCGCGATGACCCCTCGCCATAGTTGCGGTCGCCGATGGCGCACCAACGGATTCCGGCCTCGCTGTATTTCTTGGCGAGGTTCGGATAGCTGTCGACGGTGCCGTCGATCGCGCTCTTGCCCTCGCCAACGGCACCTCCGTACGCGTTGACGGCACCGATGAACAGGTTGCCGCTGATGTTTTCGAGGTGACCTCGATACTTCAACCACTTACCGGCCGCCGAGATGTGGTCGGTGGTGCATTTGCCGTGGGCCTTCATCAGCACGGGCAACCCGATGTAGTCGTTGCCATCCCACGGCGTGAACGCCTCGAGTAGCTGCAATCGATCGCTCGTTGGCGACACCTCCACGACCACGCCCGAGCCGTCGGCGGGGGGAGGTGTAAAGGTGTTCGTGCCCGGGTCGTAACCGTGCTCGGGGAGTACTTCGCCAACTGGAGCAAGGAGCTTCACCTCAACGCCGTCGTGGTTGGTGATGGTGTCGGTGGTGGGGTCGAAATCAAGGCGGCCAGCGAGTGCAAGCGCAATCACCGTGTCGGGTGACGTGACGAAGCTGAGCGTGTTCGCAGAACCGTCGTTGCGCTTGGGGAAGTTACGGTTGAAGCTGTTAACAATCGTGTTCACCCTGCCGTTCGCCTCAGCGGGACGGTCCCATTGGCCGATGCAGGGGCCACATGCGTTGGCAAGGACGGTGGCGCCGATGGCCTCGAGATCGGCGAGGAGACCATCTCGTTCGATGGTGGCGCGAATCTGCTCAGAACCGGGGCTGATGAGCAGGTCGGTCTTGGTACGCAGTCCCATCGCGGCTGCCTGACGTGCGACCGATGCAGCACGCGTAATGTCTTCGTACGAACTGTTGGTGCAACTCCCGATGAGTGCCGCGCTGATCTCGAGCGGCCAATCATTCGCGCGTGCCTCGGCACCGACGGCGGCACCGACGCGGTTGGCGCGATCGGGGGAGTGGGGGCCGTTGATCAGCGGCTTGAGATCGTTCAGATTGATCTCGATGACTTGGTCGTACGAGGCACCATCGTCGGGACGTAGATCGGCAACGACCGCGTCGGCCGCGGCCGCGATTGCTGCTCGACCAGTGGCGTTGAGGTAGGCGGCCATGTTCTGGTCGTAACCGAACACGCTGCATGTCGCGCCGATTTCAGCGCCCATGTTGCAGATGGTGGCCTTGCCAGTGGCCGAGATGCTGTCGGCACCGTCGCCGAAGTACTCGACGATTGCTCCGGTGCCGCCCTCGACGGTGAGCACGCGTGCGACTTCGAGAATGACATCTTTGGGTGACGACCAGCCACTGAGTGTTCCGGTGAGCTTGACGCCGATGACCTTGGGCCAACGGACGTTGAATGGGAAACCCGTCATGACATCGACCGCATCGGCACCGCCCACACCAATGGCCACCATGCCCAGTCCGCCTGCGTTGGGCGTGTGGCTGTCGGTGCCGATCATCATGCCGCCGGGAAATGCGTAGTTCTCGAGCACTACTTGGTGGATGATGCCGCTGCCGGGACCCCAAAATCCGATGGCGTACTTGGCTGAAACGGTGCGGAGGAAGTCGTACACCTCGCGGTTGGTGTCGATCGCAACGCCCATGTCGATCTGGGCACCGACCTTTGCGGAGATGAGGTGATCGCAGTGGACGGTGCTTGGCACCATCGCTGCTGGCAAGCCTGCCGTCATGAATTGCAACAGCGCCATCTGCGCGGTGGCGTCTTGCATGGCGACCCGGTCGGGATTGAAGTCGGCGTAGCTGACGCCACGATCCATGTCCTGCTTTTCAGGATCGAGCAGGTGATTGATGAGGATCTTCTCGGTCAGCGTGAGTGGTCGGCCGAGGCGTCGGCGACCGATCTCGGCGCGTTGTGCGAGCTTGGCGTATACGCCTTGTACCAATTCGATCGGGGTTCCTGCGGTGACGGCCATATCGTTCCCTCTTGCGTTCGTCGGCGGATGTAGACAAGTATAATACAAGTTCATCCGGACGGTCAACTGTTCGCTCTGATGATTACCGCAGACCGATCACGCTGGGAGACTTGAGCGATGAGGACTATCCGCTATCAACAGATCGCAGATGCATTGCGCGACCGGGTTGCTCAAGGAAGTTACGCAGCAGGTCGGCTTCTGCCGAGCGAGGCCGAGCTCTCCGCTGAGTTCGATGCAAGTCGCGTGACGATTCGCCGCGCCCTCGAGACCCTCCGTGACGACGGACTCGTCGATGCCCGCCAAGGGTTTGGTTGGTTTGTTGCTGCGGCACCACTGCGTCAGACGCTTGGTCAACTGGTGACAATCGAGGGTCAGATGTCTGAGAGCGGCATCGAACCTCAACGGAGGATCATCGAGTTTGCGTTCGTCGCGGCAACCGGTCGAGTTCGTGATGCCCTTCGTGCCGACCATGTGCTGCGTGTGAAAAGAATCAACCTCGCCGACGGCGAACCATTCGCGGTAGTCACCGTGTGGTGCCCGGCCGACCTCGGTCAGCATCTCTCGCGACGCGATGTAGAGCGTTCCCCCTTTTACGAATTACTTGGTGTTGCGCTGAGAGGTGCCACGCAAACCATCGGTGCCGACGCTGCGACTGCGGCCGACGCAGCGCTGCTCGGAGTGCCAACGGGTTCACCCGTGTTGCGCTGCGAGCGCCTCACCACGGACACGCACGGGAAGCCGGTGTTGTTGTCGGAGCACATCTTCCCCGCGCACCGCACCGAGTTTGTCGTCGATATGCCCAACGCCGCGCCGTCGATCGCTCCGAGCGGACTTCGCCTCGTGGAGTGATCGTCGACGAGGCCTGCTCGGCGCCACCGTGCGGCGTCGTATTGTGTTGTGATGGAACTTGCATCAAACCCCGGAACCACGTCGCCATCAGGAGCCGTCTGGGAGTTGGTGCATCGCGCATCGAATGCGTGGTCCAGCCGGGACCCAGAAGGCATGGCCGCGTGTTATGAGGAGACTGCGTCGCTGACGATCAATGGAGGGGTGCCCTCCACCGGTCGCACAGAGTTGGCCGCTACCGCTGCCAGCTACATGCGCGACTTTCCCGATATTCGAGTCAGTGTCGATCACGTACATGTGGCCGGCGGATCAGTGTTCTGGGTGTGGACCCTCACCGGCACCAACTCCGGTCCCGGCGGTACCGGCAATCGGGTGCGCTTCAGCGGGATCGAGCTGTGGACGATCGGCGAATCGGGACTGGTTGCGAATTCAATCGGGTACTACGACACGCTGGCGTATGAGCGTCAATTGGCCAACGGCATAGAGGCATAGAGGCATAAAGGCATAACACGGTGATGACGCGCGCCGTGCGGCCGTCCACATCGAGGTCGATAGTGTGTCGGCGTGCTTGATCATCTCTCGATTCAGTGCGCTGACGTTGCTGCTAGCGCGGCGTTTTACGACTCGGTCCTCGTGCCTCTCGGCGGCGTACGCGTGTTGGACTTCGGCAGTGTGATTGGTTACGGCGTGCCGCCGAATCCGGACTTCTGGCTCGGTCCGTGCACGACGGGAGAGGGGTTTCGCGAGTCGCACATTGCGTTCGCCGCTCCCGATCGTCTTGCAGTACGAGCCTTCTTCGACATCGCGGTGGCATCGGGCGCAGAGCGGTTGCACGCGCCGCGTGTATGGCCCGAGTATCACGCCAACTACTTTGGCGCATTCGTACGCGACCCAGACGGCAACAATGTCGAGGCCGTCTGCCACGCGCCTGAGTAGCGCGCAAATCGTTCGCTGGTCGCGTCGCCAGACTCGCCAGATGGCACACTCGCATTCATGCAGTCTCGTGACTTCGCGCAGGTCGACGTATTCACCTCTACTGCGTATCTGGGTAATCCGCTGGCGGTCGTCCTCAACGCGGATGGCCTGTCGACTGAGGAAATGCAGCAGTTTGCGAACTGGACGAATCTGTCAGAAACGTCATTCTTGTTCGCACCCACGAGCGACGAAGCCGACTACCGCGTGCGAATCTTCACGCCGTCCACTGAGTTGGCGTTCGCAGGTCATCCGACGTTGGGATCGTGCCACGCGTGGCTGACAAACGGGGGAGTGCCCAAGCGTTCGAACCTCATCGTGCAGGAATGTGATGCCGGGCTGGTGAGGGTGCAGCGGTCTGGTGACGGCCTTGCCTTCGCCGCGCCAGCGCTGCGTCGTAGCGGAGCCGTCGACGATTTGACCCTGGAGAAGTTGGTTCGCATCTTGGGCATCGAACCCGACGACGTCGTCGACAGCCAATGGGTGGACAACGGACCGGGTTGGGTTGGCGTGCTCCTCGGCGATGCTGATGCAGTGCTCGCGCTTCGGCCAAGCTTTGTGGAAGACCTCGACGTTGGCGTGGTGGGTATGCACCGAGCCGGATCAGCATTTGCCTACGAGGTGCGCGGCTTTTTTGCCAAGGATGGTCACACCACCGAGGACCCGGTGACTGGCAGTTTGAACGCATCCCTTGCGCAGTGGCTCCTCGCGTGCGGCCGCGTGGACGCGCCGTACGTGGCGCGACAGGGCACCGCACTTGGGCGTGCTGGACACGTTGCCATCACGTGCGACGACGATGGTGACGTATGGGTCGGCGGACACACCGTCACCTGTGTGCGCGGCACGGTGTACCTCTGACGCCAGACGGGCATGGCGCTCAGCCTTGACGTTTATGCCTTGACGCTGAGGCCCTGATGCTGAGGCCCTGACGCTGAGGCCCTGACGCTTAGGCCCTGACGCTTAGGCCCTGACGAACGCGTTCTGGACGAGCTCGGCAACGACGGTGGTCACGTCGTGAGCGGCACTCGTGGCGACGTCATCCTCCCACCCGCGGTCCAAGAGTTCACGACCTGAACCCGACGCGCACAGTGCATCGAACAACCGAGGGCGGGCATGTTGGAAGGCGGCGCGTGCAGCTGCCGCCTCGGGTGAACACATCGGATTCGCGACTGCCCCCGATGGGTCGAGCGCAAGCAGAATTGCACCCGCACCGATGAGATCCTCCACTGCTGGCCGTAGCGGTTGATTCGCGTCTCCCCACCGTTCGCCAGCCGCGATCACTGCGATCGCGTTGTGACCCCGCTCGGATGACGACAAGCACGAGCGAGCATGCATTGCGGTGGCCGAGGCATTGCGTAGGCATCCGGCGAGCACTCGAGTGGCACCAAGCTCGCGTGCAGCGAACGACAGCGCCGAACCGTTTGGTGATGGCAGCACGATTCGCGAGTGAGGTTGGCTCGTCAACAGATCGGTAGGCGACAACGAGTATCCGCCGTGCTCGCGCAACTTGGCCGCGACGGCACCGTTCGACGCGGCATAAGCGTCGAGTCCGTCATCGGCCCAGGGGTAGGGAAACACGGTGCCTTCACTCTCGAGCGCCGCACACACGGCCGTCGTGAATCGCAACACGTCGACAATGATCACGACGTCGACTACCGGTGCCAACGCGCGCAGCCCTTCGAGTCCCCAATCAAAGCGATAGGTGAAACCTTCTTGGCGCATGTAGGCAGCGTCGCGAACGCCGGATGTCACCATGTATCCCAATGCAGCACCGGCTCGAGCGGCATCCGCTTGGCCAGCTTGAAGTCGGTCCCCACGGTGTAGGCGATGGGGAACAGTCCTGCCTGCGTGACCTGATCGAACGGGATGCCCAACACCTCGGCTGCCTCACGCTCGCCGTTGTTCATCAGGTGAATGGTGGTCCAGGCTGAACCGAGACCGCGCTCGCGAGCGGCGAGCATAAAGCTCCATACAGCGGGAAGTAGCGAACCCCACGAGCTGGCGGCGGCCATCACGGGGGCGTTGTCGAGACGACCACTGATGCAGGGAACGAGCATGAGTGGTACCCGATGAAAGTTCTCGGTGAGGAACACGGCCGACTCGGTCACCCGTCCGGCCTGCTCTGCGCGCATATCGCCTGCCGCGTAGCCAGCGCTTCGGGGGTTCTTCGCATATTGCGCGAAGTTGGCCTTGTAGATGTCGGCGAGCGCCTTCTTCTTCGCTGCATCCTCCACGATCACCCAGTGCCATCCCTGGCTGTTCGAACCCGTGGGTGCCTGTAGCGCAATGTCGAGGCACTCCTCGATGACGCTTCGCTCCACGGGTCGATCGAAGTCGAGTCGCTTGCGGACCGATCGGGTGGTCGTGAGTACTTCATCGGCGGAAAGGTTCAATTTCATCGTCGCAGTGTGTCACGCGAGTGAGAGGCTGGTGCCATGGAAGAGTACGTATTCGTCAACAAGGCCAACTGGGAGTCGCGTGTTGCGTTGCATGTCGCGTCGTCTGAGTATGGCCTGCAATCCTACGTCGACGACGCTGCTCATCTCAGCAACGTCGTCCTCTTCGACCGGGTCAGACTCGGTGACATTGCCGACAAGGATGTGGTGCACCTGCAGTGCCATATTGGTACCGACACGCTGTCGTTGGCGCGGTTGGGAGCGCGCGTCACCGGGCTCGATTTCTCGCCGACGGCGTTGAACGCGGCGCGCAAACTGGCTGCCGACTGTGAGCAGAAGGTCCGCTACGTGGAATCCGAGCTGTACGGCGCCCCGGCAGTGCTCGGTTTCAATCGCTTCGACGTCGTGTACACGGGCGTTGGCGCGTTGTGCTGGTTGCCCGACATCAAGCGGTGGGCGTCGGTCGTGTCGTCGTTGCTTCGACCCGGGGGACGTCTCTTCATTCGAGAGGCGCATCCGATGCTGTGGGCGTTGGGCGATGCGAGGTCCGATGGCTTGATCGCCGTGGACTATCCATACTTCGAAACTGCTGGCACTACCTTCGTCGAGTCAAAGACCTACGTGGATCACGACGATGCGGTGACGTCGCCAGAGACGTTGCAGTTCAATCATGGACTTGGCGAGATCATCACGGCCTTGCTCCGCGCCGGCATGGAGATCAGTGCGCTCGAAGAACACGACTCGGTGCCGTATCCCGCGCTGGAAGCCCTGATGCAGCCCATCGGCGGGGGCGAGTATCGCCTGATCGATCGACCCGAACGCGTCGCGATGAGCTACACGCTGCAAGCCGTCAAACACTGATCGGACTGGTGTCTACGGGCAGGGGGCTGCGCGGTCGCTCGCTGCGGGTGTCCGTTGCACGGATCTGCTCTGGCACACTGGGCTGATGTCTGATCGCGTGTCTATCTCGATTTCCAACGGTGTCGCCGACGTTCGCATGAATCGGCCCGACAAGCGCAACGCGCTTGATGGCGCGATGTTTTCGGCCATAGCCGAGGCGGGTGAACGCATGAAGACCGAGCACGGCGTGCGTGCTGTGGTGTTGAGCGGTGCGGGTGCGTCATTCTGCGCCGGTCTCGACTTCAGCTCATTCCAGTCGATGGCGGGCGGGGCCACCGCAAGCGAGGCGGCTAACGACGGTGCCAATGGCAATCCCGGCGCGATGCAAAAGGGTCGCATCACCCATCTCGGCCAGCAGGTGGCATGGGCGTGGCAGGAGGTGCCGGTGCCGGTGATCGCTGCCGTACACGGCCACGCGTTGGGTGGCGGCATCCAGATCGCGCTCGGTGCCGACATCCGCATTGTTCATCCCGATACCAAGCTGTCGGTTCGTGAGGTGCATTGGGGCTTGGTGCCCGACATGACCGGAACACAAGTGCTGTCGTCGTTGGTGCGTCCCGACATTGCAAAAGAACTCACCTTTACTGCCCGCGTGTTTAGCGGTCGTGAGGCGTTCGAGATGGGTCTTGCTACCCGACTCAGTGATAACCCACTCGACGATGCCTTGGCGATGGCGCATGAGATCGCGGGGCGTAGCCCTGGTGCCGTGCGCGGGGCCAAGGAACTCTTCAATCGCATTATCAACGCGGGCGCGGCTGAACAGTTCGCCGAGGAGCGACGGGTTATCGGTGCTCAGATCGGCACGCCGAACCAAGTCGAAGCCGTGATGGCCAACTTCGAGAACCGGGTGGCCAACTTTGTCGACTGACCAACGCACAAGATGACCCCGCCAATCCGCGTCTCGCGACGCCACTTCCTTGCACTCGCTGGCAGCGTGACACTTGCGAGCGCCTGCAGCAGTTCTTCGAAGGCCACCGTCACGACGGTGCCCGACACCACCGCCGACACGACTCCTGGCACCGTCGAGTCGTCCACCACGACCTCCACAACGATCGCGGAGACCACAACCACAGTGGCCCCGACGCCGGTACAGCCACTGACGGGGCTTGCGCTGAGTGATCCGGCGTTGCTGTCCAAAGTCGCGTTGGTCGTCAAGGTCAGCAACGATCCCGGTGCACGACCACAGACCGGTCTCAACGACGCCGACATTGTCTTCGAGGCGTGGGGCGCCGGACCCACGCGCTTTGCCACCATCTGGCACAGCCGCGACGCTGATTTCGTCGGCCCGATCCGCTCATGTCGTGAACAAGACGTCAACCTCGTGGGTGAGTTCAACCGTGCCGTGTTTGCATGTTCGGGTGGCAACCCGGGCAACATCGCACTGCTTCGTTCATCCGATTTGTTGCTGATCACCGAGGGCAAGGGTCCGGGATGGCAGCAGGATCCCAAGCGTGGCCGTCCGCATAAGACGCATGCCAACACCGCCTACCTGCGCTCGAACGCTGGGCACGACCGCACCGGGCCGGCGCAGCAATTTCACTATCGGCCCGATGGTGCCGCTGCGGTGGCGGGTGTCGCGATGACCGGCTTCGACCTGCACATCCAACAGGTCTCCGTGCAATGGCGTTACGACAAGGCCACCGGGGTCTACGGCAGGTCGCAGGACGGCCATCCGCATACGCTCACCGACCGCAAACAGGTGTCGACCGACAACGTTGTTGTGGCGTGGCTGAACTACGACCCGAGCCACACTGATAAGCGCTCACCCGACGGGATCACTACCGGCTCGAATACGGCAACAGTGTTCACCGGCGGGCGGATGATCAACGGCACATGGACAAGAAAGAGTCGGCTCGATCCGTTTGCGTTCACCGATGACTCGGGTGCGCCGATTCTGTTGACGCCTGGCAGAACCTTCATCGAGTTGCCCAACAGCGGCAAGGGCTCTTTCCGCGGCAACGACAAGTTCACGGCGATTGCCTAACCGTCACGAATACACGCCACTTCCCCGGTGAATGGGTGCGATTCGGGCCACACGTTGGCCCAAGTCTCGCCCAATGAACGGGAATGGGCGCGATCCGGGGCGTTGCCCACACGCTGGCCGACATCGCGCCCAATCAAGGCGGTCGCGTGCAATGTCGGCGTCGGTGACCTATTCGCTGTCTCGTGTGGCCAGTTTCCACGCGAGTGGAGCAAGACCGCCAGCGATCAGCAATTTCGCTGTGTCGCCAATGAGGAACGGCGTGAGTCCATATCCGATGGCATTTGCATCGCCCGTTGCCACCGGGATGTTCAACGAGTGGGCCAACCACACCACACCGCAGAGGTAGATGATTGCGGTCCCCGCAAGGCTTGCGGGAATCGATGTGCTGAGAGAGCGATCCTGCTTGCGCTCGGCCAGATACCCCACTGCAGCGGCAGCAAGTACGAAGCCAACGAAGTAACCAGCAGTGGTGCCGGTTGCCACGTGCCAACCTTTCGAAACGCTCGCACCTGTCTTGTCGCCCGCATACCAAGCGACCGGCATGAAGATGCCCGCGAGCCAATAGACCAGTTGACTGATTGCGCCGCGTGACCAGCCGAGCGTGGTGCCGGCGAGTAGTACCGCAAGCGTCTGGCCCGTGATCGGCACGGGAGTGAACGACAGGTTCACTCGAATTTGGGCCAGCAACGCGGTGAATATGGCGAAGCCGGTGATGAGCACGACATCACGCACGATCCGTGCGGTGCGAGTGGACGCTGTGGGCAGCAGATCGGCCAATGTGCGTGGCGGAATCGCGTAGGTGGGGTTCATGTGTTGTCCTCAGCAGTCGATCATGGAATGGTGTGCCATATTAGGCGGCACCCGAAGCTCGATACGCGCATAGTCCGCGACGAATCGACATTGCGGCGGTGCATCGGGAAATCGCTTGATGAAACTCCGCGCAGTCCCGTAACATGGCGGCAACCGTTCGGGCCAGCGTCGTCCCGAGCGTCCACCCAAGCCAACCGACTTCAGTGGATGTGGACGATGCAAAACCATTACCCCGCGCCCTTTGGGCTATACGACCCGCGGTTTGAACACGACGCCTGCGGCGTTGCGTTCGTCGCCAACATCAAAGGTGTGCCGAGTCGCGCCATCGTTGCGATGGGCATGGCGGCCCTGTGCAACATGGATCACCGCGGTGCCACCGGTGCCGAGGCCGACACCGGCGACGGTGCAGGCATTCTGATTCAGATTCCCGATGCGTTCTTTCGCGCTGTGGTCGAGTTCGAACTACCAACTGCCGGGCACTACGCCACAGGCCTGGCGTTCCTACCCGTCGATACATCCGACGCCGAGAAGGCGATGGCGTCGATTGAGGCCATCGTTGCCGAAGAGGGCCTGGTCGTGCTTGGCTGGCGCGAGGTTCCGGTGGAGCCTTCGTGCCTCGGTGTCAGCGCACGCGAGGCGATGCCCGGTTTCAAGCAACTCTTCATTGCTGATGCTGATGGACATCGCGCCGCAGGCATCGATCTCGATCGGAAGGTGTTCGTCGCTCGCAAACGCATCGAACATGAACTTCCGGGCGAGCAGAACACGTTTTTCGCATCGCTGTCGAGTCGCACGATCGTCTACAAGGGCATGTTCACAACTCCTCAACTGGGGCTGTTCTTCACTGACCTCGGCGATCAGCGCGTCGAGAGTGCGTTGGCGCTGGTGCATAGCCGGTTCAGCACGAACACGTTCCCAAGTTGGCCGCTCGCTCACCCCTACCGATACATCGCCCACAACGGTGAAATCAACACGGTTCAGGGCAACCGCAACTGGATGCGCACACGCGAAGCGTTGCTGAGCAGCGGCCTGCTGCCAGGTCTTGAGCGGGCCTTTCCAATTTGCACGCCCGGCGGCTCGGACTCGGCGAGTTTCGATGAGGTGCTCGAGCTTTTGCACCTTGCCGGCCGCTCGCTGCCGCACGCGATGTTGATGATGATCCCCGAGGCGTGGGAGAACAACGACAACATGGACGCGGACAAGCGCGCGTTCTATCGGTTTCACTCATCGTTGATCGAGCCGTGGGACGGTCCGGCCAGCGTCGCGTTCACCGACGGAACCGTCGTCGGCGCAGTGCTCGACCGTAATGGACTTCGGCCCGGGCGCTACTGGGTGACCGACGACGACTTCGTCGTACTCGCCAGCGAAAGCGGTGTCATCGACATCGATCCGGCGCGCATCGTGAAGAAGGGTCGACTGCAGCCGGGACGCATGTTCCTCGTCGACACGTCGCTTGGTCGCATCGTCGGCGATGACGAGATCAAGTCACGTCTCGCAGGTGAACATCCGTATCAGGAGTGGCTCGACAATGGTCTCGTCGAACTCGACGACCTACCCGAACGCGAACACGTCGAGTTCAGCCACTACAGCGTGCTTCGTCGACAGCAGGTGTTTGGTTACACCCACGAGGAACTCAAGATCATTCTCGCGCCGATGGCTAAGTCCGGTGCTGAGCCACTCGGGTCGATGGGCACGGATACGCCCATTGCAGTACTGAGTGAGCGGCCGCGGTTGTTGTTCGATTACTTCCAGCAACTTTTCGCACAGGTGACCAACCCGCCGCTCGACGCGATTCGCGAGGAAGTGGTTACCGCTGTTGGCTCCACTGTTGGCCCCGAGCACAACCTGCTCGCCCCTGGTCCCGAGAGCTGCCGCCAACTCGTGTTGCCATTCCCGGTGATCGACAACGATGAGCTCGCGAAGATCGTGCACATCAACGACGACGGTGATCGTCCGCAGTTGAAGGCAGTGACCATCTCTGGGTTGTACCGCGTTGCCGGTGGGGGACTCGCGCTGAAGCGTGCGCTTGATGCGATCCGTTCAGAGGTGAGTAAAGCCATTGCCGACGGTGCGCGCATCATCGTGCTCAGCGACCGCAACGGCGACGACGTACTCGCACCAATACCATCGCTGCTATTGACCGCAGCTGTGCATCATCATCTGATCCGCGAGAAGAAGCGCACGCAGGCTGGACTGATCGTGGAGTGTGGTGACGCTCGCGAGGTGCATCACATGGCCCTCCTCGTCGGGTTCGGTGCGGGAGCGATCAACCCGTATCTCGCGTTCGAATCGATCGAGGACATGATCCGCGAAGATCTCAACGGGCTCGGCGGGATGGACGCGCGCAAGGCCGTGAAGAACTTCATCAAGGCCAGTGGCAAGGGCGTGTTGAAGGTGATGTCGAAGATGGGCGTGAGCACCGTTGCGTCGTACACCGGAGCGCAGATCTTCGAGGCGATCGGTCTCGGACAGGAGTTGGTGGACGAGTATTTCACCGGCATCGTGAGCCGCCTTGGTGGCATTGGAATCGACGAAGTGGCGATCGAGGTCGCAGCTCGACATTCCCACGCACATCCCACCCGCCCCGAGGAGCGTGCCCATCGCAAGCTCGAACTCGGTGGCGAGTATCAGTGGCGTCGTGAGGGTGAGGTGCACCTCTTCAATCCGGAGACTGTGTTCAAGCTGCAGCACGCGACGCGCGCCAAGCGATACGACATCTTCAAGCAGTACACCGGCCTCGTAAACGATCAATCGAAGAAGCTGGCCACGTTGCGCGGCTTGTTCGACTTCAAACAATCAGATCGGCAGCCGCTTCCGATTGAAGATGTCGAGTCGGTCGAAGACATCGTCAAGCGCTTCTCCACTGGCGCGATGAGCTACGGCAGCATCAGCGCCGAGGCACACGAGACCCTCGCAATCGCGATGAACTCGATCGGAGCGAAGAGCAACACTGGCGAGGGTGGCGAGGACAGCGATCGACTGCACGACCCGACTCGTCGCAGCAGCATCAAGCAAGTTGCCAGTGGTCGCTTCGGTGTCACCAGCGAGTACCTCGTGAACGCCGACGACTTGCAGATCAAGATGGCCCAAGGCGCCAAGCCCGGCGAGGGCGGTCAGCTGCCCGGTCACAAGGTGTATCCGTGGATCGCCAAGACCCGTCACAGCACGCCTGGAGTTGGTCTCATCAGCCCACCCCCTCATCACGACATCTACTCGATCGAAGATCTCAAGCAACTCATCCACGACCTCAAGAACGCCAACCCCGCAGCACGTGTACACGTGAAGCTCGTGGCCGAGATGGGCGTGGGCACGGTGGCCGCTGGAGTCAGCAAGGCTAAGGCCGACGTCGTGCTCATCAGCGGTCACGACGGTGGGACAGGGGCGTCACCGCTCACGTCGCTCAAACACGCGGGTGGTCCATGGGAGCTCGGCCTCGCCGAGACGCAGCAGACGCTGTTGCTCAACGGCCTGCGCGACCGCATCGTGGTACAGACCGACGGCCAATTGAAGACCGGCCGCGACGTGGTGGTGGCCGCGCTGCTTGGCGCGGAAGAGTTCGGCTTCGCAACGGCACCGCTAGTGGTGAGTGGCTGCGTAATGATGCGTGTCTGTCACCTCGACACATGTCCGGTGGGTGTTGCCACACAAAATCCGGAGCTGCGCGCCCGCTTCAGCGGCAAGCCCGAATTCGTCGTCAACTTCATGCAGTTCATCGCCGAGGAAGTTCGTGAGCTGATGGCGCAGCTTGGCTTTGCAACGATGGCCGAGATGATTGGTCATGTCGAGATGCTCGACACCCGTGCCGCGATCACGCATTGGAAGGCGGCGGGTCTGGATATCAGCCCGATCCTCGCAGTGCCTCAAAACAAGTACGGCCAGACACTGCACCAGTCGGTCGCGCAGGATCACGGTCTCGACGTTGCGCTCGATCAGCAACTCATCGCGCAGGCGCAATCCGCCATCGACGATGCAATCCCTGTGTCGTTCGCGATGCCGATTCGTAATGTGAACCGAACTGTCGGCACCATGCTTGGCAACGCAGTCACCAAGAAGTGGGGTGGTGCCGGACTGCCTGACGGCACGATCTCGATCCACTTCCGCGGATCAGCCGGACAGAGCTTCGGTGCCTTCGTGCCCGCCGGAATCGAGCTGCGGCTTGAGGGCGACGGTAACGATTACGTCGGTAAGGGTCTCAGCGGCGGACGTATCATCGTGCATCCCGATCGTCGCGCCACGTTGGTTGCGCAGGACAACGTGATCGCCGGCAACGTCATTGGTTACGGAGCAACCGGCGGAGAGATCTTCCTGCGCGGTGTTGTTGGTGAACGCTTCTGCGTGCGTAACTCAGGTGCCACCGCAGTCGTCGAGGGCATCGGCGATCATGGATGTGAGTACATGACCGGCGGTCGGGTGGTGGTGCTTGGTCCCACCGGCAGAAACTTTGCGGCAGGTATGAGCGGGGGCATCGCATATGTGTATGACCCCGACGAGTCGTTTGCGAAGCTTGTCAACTACGACATGGTCGAGGTTGAAACGCTTGACGATAATGATGTCGCGTTCCTGCTTGGCGTGGTGCAGCGACACCGCGACCTGACCGAGTCGTCCGTGGCCGCTGGTATCGCCGTCAACTGGAACGAGGCGCTCGGCTCGTTCCGCAAGGTGATGCCACGCGACTACAAGCGGGTGCTCGCCGTGATGAGCGCGGCCAAGCTCGAAGGTCTCACTGAAGACGAAACCAATACACGAGTCATGGAGAGTGTGTGATGGGTGAGGCCACCGGCTTCTTGAAGTGGCAGCGTGAAACGCCCAGCCGTCGCGCCGTGCCTGTGCGGTTGCGTGATTGGAAAGAGGTGTACGAGCCGTTCGACATCGACAAGATCACCGCGCAGGCAGGGCGTTGCATGGACTGCGGAATTCCGTTCTGCAACAACGGCTGTCCGCTCGGCAATCTCATCCCCGATTGGAACGATCTCGTATATCGCGATCACTGGCGCGACGCGATCGATCGTCTTCACGCCACGAACAACTTTCCCGAGTTCACCGGACGGCTGTGTCCTGCGCCGTGCGAATCAGCGTGCGTACTCGGTATCAACGCGGATGCGGTCACGATCAAACAGGTGGAGGTGGAGATCATCAACCGCGCGTGGGACGAAGGATGGGTCACGCCTCAGCTGCCGTCGGTGAAGACCGGCAAGCGTGTGGTTGTAGTTGGGTCGGGTCCTTCGGGTCTCGCCGCTGCGCAGCAACTCACCCGCGCTGGCCACGATGTGGTGGTGCTCGAACGAGCCGACCGAATCGGTGGCCTGTTGCGTTACGGCATTCCCGAGTTCAAACTCGAGAAGCGTCATCTCGACCGTCGCATCGAGCAGATGGAGGCCGAAGGCACCGAGTTCCGAACCAATGCAGTTGTCGGCGAAAATATCGACATCGATGTGCTGCTCGCGATGAATGACGCAGTCGTGTTGGCATGCGGCGCGACATCGTGGCGCGACCTGCCAGTGCCCGGACGCGAACTGGCGGGTATCTACCAGGCGATGGAATACCTGCCCATCGCGAACCGGGTACAGCAAGGTGATGCGGAGGTGCCGTCGATCAGCGCGGCGGGCAAGCACGTGGTCATCATCGGTGGTGGCGATACCGGCGCGGACTGCCTCGGCACAGCGCACCGCCAGGGTGCCGCGTCGGTGACACAACTCGAGATCATGCCCCAGCCTCCAGTAGTGCGCGGGGGCGACAATCCGTGGCCGCAATGGAGCCTCGTCCTGCGCACGTCGTCGGCCCACGAAGAAGGTGGTGAGCGCGTGTTCAGCGTCAACACCGAACGCTTCGTCGACGATGGTTCAGGCAACGTCAAGGCGCTCATTATCCATGAGGTGGAGATGGTCGGCGGCAAGTTCACCAAGATCGAAGGTACCGACCGCGAACTGCCCGCCGATCTCATCTTCTTCGCGCTTGGTTTCGTGGGCCCCGAGAAGGGCTCGTGGCTCGAGCAACTTGGTGTCTCGTTCGACGAGCGCGGCAATGTTCGTCGACGCGACGACTTCACCTCGGGTGTGCCCGGTGTGTTCGTTGCTGGCGACATGGGTCGTGGTCAGAGCTTGATTGTGTGGGCGATCGCTGAGGGTCGTGCTAGCGCAGCGAGCGTCGATCGCTATCTGATGGGTGAGACCCACCTGCCTGCGCCGGTGCTTGCGTCGACACGTCCTCTCGCTTGACGGTTCGTGCCCGACGGTCGCATGAGGTGACGGCTGTTTGCCTGGCGGCAGGCGTAAGCTCCGCAGCATGATGTCACGATCTGTATTGGCCGGACTTGGTGCCTCGGCACTGATGTGGCTGTCGGCATGCGGCAGCGGTGGTGGTACGAACGCTGCGCCCCAGACAACCATCAGATTGGTGCAAGCCGACTATGTGACTGCCGTACCGATTCTGACCAGCACGGTGCCTCCAACGACGGTGTTCGGGCAGACGTCCACAACATTGGCGACGTCCGTTTCCGGCGAGCAGGAGTACACGATCGTGAGCGGTGACATCCTCACCCGCATTGCCAAGCGGTACGGCGTCACCGCCACCGCGATCGCCGATTACAACCAGTGGACCGACGGCATCAAGCATCTCATTTATCAAGGTTTGAAAATCAAGATTCCGCCGGGTGCCACGATCCTTCCTGCCGGTGGTGTGACCTCTACCACCGTTAAGGGCTCGCCAACGACCACGACCATTGATGTTGCGGCGGGCGGTACTTACGTGGTTGTCGATGGCGACACCCTGTCGCGAATCGCTGGCAAGAACGGCACCACCGTCGGCGCGATCGTGAAGGTAAACGGTTGGACCGATGGTTCGGCACACCTCATTTACAAGGGCCTCAAGATCAAGCTGCCCGCCAAGACCGGCTGATCTCAGTCGTCAACCCGTCGTAGTTGCACACGAGGTGTCGCCTGCATCGAGCGTCGCACACACGGATGCTGGCCATATCAAGCGCGCCGAAGCGCCAGGGCCGAGAAGTTTCCGACCCGATGTTTGACCCCAAGTTGACCGTGTAGGCGCTCGGGCTACGGCGAGTCAACGCGCATCAGGACGCTGCGCAGACTGGGACCACCGGGATCGTCGAACTCGGCGATCCGGCGCAGTCCGCACCGCGAATAGAACCGCTCTCGGGCTGTGACGCATTCGAGCACCGCGCAACGTGTTCCCGCCGACCAAAGACCGGCGAGCAATCCGCGCATGACCATGCGTCCGATGCCGGTGCCGTGCAGGTACGGCTCGGTGACGACGGCGCGAATGTGCGCGTGCGGGGGTAGAGCGATGTTGAGATGCCAGGCGCGGCAGATGAGTTGGAATTCGTAGTCCACGCTCTCTGCTTGAGACGGATTGTCGCCGAGCACGAGACTGAACTGTTCGCAGAGATCGCATGCGCCGGGGAGCGTCGCCAGAGCGGCGCCCAACACGTTGCCGTCGACAACTGCACCAACAACGATCGACTCGGAATCCCATGGCCATTCGGCATATTGGTCGGCCATTCCAACGAGTCGCGCGATGGGAGATTCGCCGAACATGCCGAACGCGAATGGCTCGTCTGCAAAGCCGACCGCAAGCAGTCTGCGCGCGGCCGGGAAATCAGTTTCGGTAAGTCGACGAACGGTCAGCTCGGGCGCAACGTGCATTGGGGCATCTTGGTGCGTATCGCCCACACGCGCAACATCATGCATGGTGTGACTGCCGACGCCGACGCCGCTGCCGTCGTCGGTGCCGCCGCGCCAGCGCCCCGCCAGCGCCGCCGCGCCAGTTCCGACCAGCGCGAGTGGGCGCGATGTTGGCCAGCGTGTGGCCAGCGTGTGGCCTTGTTCGCGCCCATTGACGCTGGTTCCGGGCGATTGGGCGCGGGAGGGGTTAGACGAACCGGAAGTCGACGCCGCAGATCGGCAGGGTGGTACCGACCGAGCTGCGGTCGATGGCGACGACGTCGATCGCGTCGAGTCCGTCACCACGAACGCCGGCCTGTTGGAAGCTGACACTGCCGGCGATACCCAACTCGGTCCATCGGGCACGCATCAGCGAGGGGTTTGAAGCGCCGATAGTTGCACCTGCAACTGCATTGATGACGGTGTCGTGCGCGTATGGCTTCCAGTCTGGTCCGGCCCAACGCCATGAGCCCTGCGGCACCGGCTGATCGATCGAGACGATCGCGCCACCCACGTCGGAAGGGTGCAGATGGCGGCCGCGTATGTCGGGGAGGTCGATGGCCCACACCACACGCACTCCGGACGCCTCGATTGGCTCGAGCTGGGCCTCAAGATGTGAAGTCTCGAACAGCACCATGTATCCGCCATCACCACCTCGCTTGGTGAGTAAGCGACCGGCTGAGGTTCCCTCGCCGATGGGTGACACGACCTCGAGCAGTTGATCACCGATTGGATAGAGCACGTTGCGAAGTCCGAATTCGGCCACGCCTGGATCGCGAAAGCATGCGGTGAGGCCGAGCTGTGCGGTGAGTTGTTCCTCGACAGCATCGAGGTTTGCTGCTACCAACGCAATCTGGCGGAGTCGAATCATCGTGGTATCACCCGATATCTGGCCAACGTCGCTTCTGGCGTCGACGCAAGCCAGCATCGCCAAGCTGCCGGCGTTCGCCAAGCGCCCACTCACGCCGCCAGCTCGTGTACTCAGGGCCGGTGAGCCGAGGTGTGCGACCGGCCTGCGCATTGCGCCGCGCCGTCCAATAATCGGTGAGTGTTTCGTCGCCGAGCAACGTGACGGCGGCTTCGATACGCGCGTTGAAGCGTCGCGTGTTTTCGTCGGGCAATGCTCGCAGCGGGTTGCCGAACACAACCGTGGTTCGGCCAGGTTTGGGTCGCTTCATGCCCTTGCCATAGATCGGACCGGATCCGTCGATGAACATCGGCACCACAGCCGCACCCGTGCGCGCCGAAAGATAGGCCGCGCCGCCTTTGAAGTCCTGGCCCCAACCGTCCGGTGAGCGCCCACCTTCGGGATAGATCAGCAGGCTCCATCCGTCGGCCATGAGATCTCGGATCTGATCAGCAGACTTGCGGCCGGTGGCCTCACGATCGATCGGTAACGCGTTGAGCACAAGCGCGGCAGCGGTGCCCTTTGCGCGCGACGTGAAGAAGTAGTCGGCCGCGGCCGCGACGATGAGTTTGTGTCGCCACGGCTCGGGGATCGCATAGATCGACAGAGGTGTGTCGAGGTGACTGTGATGGTTTGGGGTGAAGATGAGCGGCGGGGGAGTGTCGAGCACGCGCAGATCTTCGAGTCGATCGGCCCCCTTCACCGTCGGAGAAGCAACGGCCTTAGTGAGCCATCGCATGGGTCCCTGCGTGAGCAGCGCCCGCCCGAAACGCGCCGGGTACTTACGTGCCCACGCCGTCTCGAAGTCCGCACCCAACGTGGATGGTTCTCGTGGCACAGCGACACCGCGTGGCACGTTTGGCTTTCGATACGGAAAGCCTTTCGACGACAGCGGCTTGGCGGCTTTGATGATCGCAGACTCGACGTACCCGGCGAGGCGCGCCGCGCGGCGGATGCCGGTGACGTTACGGATGGCGTCGTCGCGCTTGCCCATCAGCGTCGGCTCACTTCACGTCGCACACCATGAGCGGCGGCGCATGGAGGTGGCTGATGGTTGGTGTGCGGCCAACGACGTCGGATGCGATTTCGAATGCGTCGTCCATCGTGGAGGCAGGTGTGAAGCCGAGGCGACGGACGGCCTTGACGTTGCCGCCCACGATGATCACCTTGCTGCAGTGCTGCATGCCGTGGCTGCCCCAGTACCACATGTAGAACGGGTGTACTCCGTGATAGGCGTGACCTGTGCGATAGAGATGCTTGTACCACTCGTCCTCTGCGAACGTCTGCTCATACTTCTGACTCATCACATATGGGTCAGTGGTTTCGGCGAGCACTTGCTCGAAAAAGTCGATGTAGCTGGGGTGGTGGACAGGATTGAACTCCCACGGTGTGGGGTGCGTCATGATCACGACGCCACCCTCACGAACGAGGGGGACGCCCCGATACATGTTGAACAGGTAGCCGAGACCCATGCACATCACCAGGATCGGATTCATGATCGAGTTGACGTTGTAGGGGCAAATGAACGGGATGCCCAGCGTGAGGATGTCGGTCTGGCCGTGCACCTCAACGAGCTGTTGACGGAACACGTTGTCGGTGGTGACCTTGTGCACCGCGCCGACTTCGCCAGCCTGCACACTCGTCATCTGATGCGGTGCCTCGATGCCGTGGAAGATGTTGCGCGCCATACGCGCGGGCGTGCGCTTCAAAGCCGCAGAGACACCAATGAAGCTGGCGCGATCCTTGGCGTTCCATTCCCATTCGCGCTTCGAAAGGAAGTCGAACGGTTTGGGGAACGTGTCGGTGTTCATCGTCGTCTCGATCTGGAACACCTTCACGCCGCTATCAACCAACACTTTGCCCATTCGCCAGTTGCTCTTGTGTAACTCACTCTTGTGCTGATCCATGAAGCTGCGACTGGCCTCCATGGTCTTGGGATTGTGATGGTGCTTCAGGCTCTTGTAACTGCTGAGACCGGTGGCCGTACTCTTCCAGCCGCCATCCATCGCGACGAGGTTGATGTTGACGTACACGAGCAGGTCGCTGTTGGCAGCACGCTTGTTGATCTCGACGTCTTCACCTTGCGGGGTGGCACCGAGGTATTCGAGTGCGTCGGGGTCCTCGGCGTCGTGTTGATACAGCAGTCCACGTGGCGCGAACGCGTCGTAGACGCGGTCGCCGACGGCGTGGCGCAGTTCGGCCTCGGTCATGCGTCGGTGTAACGCAAGCGCGGCGATTATGTGTACATCATCGACACCGGCATCGGCGGCGAGATCGAGCACTGCCTCGATAACACGCTGGCGGATGTCGGGACGACGCATTGGTGGCAGGGGAAGGCTGATGTCATCAAACGCGATCGTCAGTTTCATGCCTGGGAACAGCAGTGCCGGCAACGGATCGTGATCGTACGGATGCAACAGCGCATGGCGGATTGCACCATCGATATCGTCGAGAGCTTTCTCCGGCTCGGGCGCATAGATGACGCGACTGCGTCCGGCGGGAAGCTTTTCGAGGCTGAAGTTCTCACCACGCCAGAACATGATTGGTGGAGTGTTGCGGTCCACCTCGAGAACAAATCCGGGGCGAGGCATCAGTGCTTCTCCTTCGTGGAACGTAGATCGAAGACCACTTTCACCGCGCCGCGGCGACCCGCGCTGGCGGCGTGTGAGATGGCATCTTCGTAATCGTCGAGTGGATAGGTGGCCGAGACCATGCGCGCCATGTCGCAGGCAGCAACGGTGTCCATGGCCAAGTCGAACGTGCGCCGACGCGAGCCGTCGGGCATCGTCTCGGTGCCGTAGGTGTACGCGCCGACGATCTGGGTCTCGCGGTGCCAGAGTCCAGTGAGATCGACCGATACTTCAGCGGGCATCCCCATGAGCACAATGCGGCCACGCGGCTTGGTGATCTGTAGGCACGTCTCGATGGAGCCACTGTTGCCAACAGCATCGATGGTGGCGTGAGCTCCACCGCTGAGGTAATCGCCCACAACATGGCACCCGACTTCGCGTCGTACGGCACGCGACAGTTCGTTCGGCGCGACCACAATGTCGGCGCCGAGGCTGCGCGCGAGTGACTGCTGATGCGGATAACGCGCGCCGACGATGATCTTCACGCCGGGCACATAGCGACGCAGGCCAGCGATTGCGCACAGCCCCATGGTGCCTGCGCCAAGCACTGCCACGATTGGTGCATCGACGCCGATCAGCGAGGGCCACGTGAGCAGCGCGCTGTGAATACCGCCGGCCGCTGGTTCGATCATCACGGCGGTCTCATCGCTCATGTCGCTCGGCACATGGTGCAGTTGGCTCTCGTGGGCGAGGAATGTGGTGCTCCATCCGCCGCCGGTGGAGTGGCAGAAGCCTGTTTGGATACCGGGCGCGAGTGGTGGCAGAACGAGGTGCGAGTAGTCGTCGCCATCGCCTGGCGCGGCGCCGGGGAACGGGAGTGGGAAACCGCGCGCGGCGTGTCCGAGCACGGGTTCGATGACGACACGTGTGCCGTCGCTGAGCTCGCCGACCACCTCGTGACCGGGTGTAAACGGAAAGCTCACCCAATCGTCGAAGTACGTCGATGCGTGGCCCTCGATGGTTGAGAGATCGCTGCCACAGATGCCGCTGAGTCGCGTGTTGACGGCGTGCCACCCATCGCCCAGTGATTCCGGTGGATCGATGTTGACGAGCTCGATCGGGCCGATGCGAGCCGCTGCGGCCGGGCTGAGTGCGCAGACCATACGGGCCAGTCCGAGTCGGGCCACCTTGCGCGAGACCTGCAGGGCCTTCATGAGAAACGGCTCCGTGTGTCACTGCCGACAAAGGAGCGCTTGCGCTCGCGCTCGCTGAGCATGGTGCCGATGGGCAGCAACGGACGTGGCCCACCCGGTGCCTTCTCCCAATCCTCGACAAGCCACCCGCGCTTGCGCGCGATTGCCGCGAGGCGAGTCTCGGGATTCACCGCGACTGGGAAGCCGACGCATTCGAGCAACGGAAGATCGCTGGTGCTGTCGGCGTAGGCAACGCACTCTTCGAGCAAGAAGCCCTCGGCGTTGCAGTAGTCCGAGAGCACCTGCGCGCGGGTTTCTCCCGTAGGTGGCACCTTCGCCAGTTCGCCGCTGTACGTGCCGTCCGGTCGCACCGTCATCTCTGCCGCAATGATCTCGTCGAATAACGGCTTGAGCCCGGCAACGGCGAAGTCAAGAGCGCCAGTGATGAGAACAGTGCGATGCCCGAGGGCGCGGTGCTCGCGCACGCGGCGGATGCCCGCGGGGAAACTTTTCGTCACGATGAGTTGAGTGAACAAATCCTTCGCGTCCTCGTCGATCTGCGCGATGGGTGCGTCTTCGTAACGGCGATAGAAGTAGCGCAAGAAGTCGCCGCGATCTTTGCGGTCCATACTGCTCAGGCTCGGTGCCTGGGCAAGCGTGCGTAGCACGTAGCGCATGCGCTCGGGCATGTTCAGACGCCGAGTCGCGAGAAACGAAAAGCTCTCGACAACATTGCTCGAGATGAGCGTGTTCTCGAGGTCGAATGCGGCGACATGCCGGTCGGGTGACAGCACACTGCGGCGCAGTCGATCGGCGCGGTCGTTGCGGTTCTTGCCCGGCGTGGACTTGACGCGAGCGTGGGCGACTACCGAGGGCAAGTGGATGGTTGTGACGTACTTCATCCAATCGACCGAGCGCGGATCGCAGTTGAAGGTGGCCTGATCGGTGGGTGACAGCGAGTTCCACACCGCCATGAGGTTGTCGACCTGATAGATCGCCTCGCACTCGGTATACAACCCATAAAGCTGTACGTATTCGTAGGCGCGCTCGATGTCGTGCTTACGCTCTTCGAGCTTGGCGGCCCACGTGGCCTGCGTGCCGCGCAACGGCAGTACCTGCAGCGCGCGTTCGGCGCGGGTGACGACGGTCTTGGCTCGCTTGAGCTGTTGTTGCACCTTGCCGCGAGCCGGAAACTGCCACTCGGGCACGACGATTGGCTGACCCTCGGCATCGTAGAGGGGATGTTCGGTGAACCATGAGCGAACGTTGTCGACGAGCAGCTTGTACTTCAGTGGGTTGATGCCGCCGCTGGCCACCTGTGTGATGCGCGGTGCGTGCTCTGGACCGATGGCAGCGACAGCGATGATTGCGGCCACCACAATGTCGACAGGGATCACGTCGACAGTTCCTTCGGGCACACCGGGGAACTGGGTGAGGAGCCCGCGCGCGTAGCTGATGATCACCGGTTCGGCCATGCGAAAGCCACGGATCCATCCGGGACGAGGTTCGGCCAATGCTGACTCGATGATCGACGGGCGCACGATGCTGACAGGCACGTTGCCTTTCGATTCCATCAGCGCCTGCTCGCCGAGAGCCTTCGTGTAGGCATACGCGTCGGGCCAGCCGACGCTGGCGGCACGAGCGCGGCCGGCCTCCACGAGTTGATCGGTGCACCACTTCTCGCGCAGGTGCTCGGTCTTGCCCGCCAAGGCAGGTGCACCTGCCGCGCCGAGCTCCTTACGCGCGCTTTCACGAAATGCGCGGAGCTGCTCGGGCTGGCGACTCGCAGCCTCGGTATCGCTGCGCAGGCGACGCGATGCGGCGACTTCTTTACGCCAATTCAGACCGAGATCGAACGGGCCCTCACTCACCAACTCCTCAGGAGCGTTGCCTCTGCGGTTGCCTGCCACGTAACAGGTGCTAACCGCGACTAGGTGCGGCGCGACATTGAGGTCGATCAGCGTCTGCGCCACACGCGACGGGCCGAGCAGGTTGATCTCTACGGCGGTGTCGAGCGGCGAGTCGAACGCGACCGCTGCAGCGGAGTGAATGACGATGTTACAGCTGGCCAGAATTGCCCGGTCAGCGTCGTTGAGCCCGAGCCCGTCGGTGCTGACGTCGCCATTCACGGTCACGACCCGACGAAGGAGCATCGCATCGAATGGCTCGGTGGTCGTGCGCAGTTCTTCTTTCAGGCGATCGAAGGCGTCGTTCTTGAAGATCTCGCGCCGGGCACGTTCGGGTGCGCCGCGCTTGCCGCCACGGATGAGCAGCACCAGTTCGCAATCTGGCACGCTGCGCAATAACCGCTCGACCAACGCGGTTCCGACGAAGCCGGTAGCACCGGTGATCGCGATGCGCTTGCCCGCCAACTGCTCAGCAATCATTGCGTGGCGGCTCCGCGATCGTTTTCACGGAACCTTTTCTACCATATGGTAGAGAGCGATGGTAACCCGCCGTGGCATGACTCGATCAGCAATCCTCGAGGCGAGCGTTGACCTGTTCGGGACCCGTGGGTTCTCGGCAGTCTCACTTGACGAGATCGCCGGCGTCGTTGGCGTTGCCAAGCAAACGGTGTTGTATTGGTTTGCCTCCAAGGACGAATTGCTCGACGCAGTGCTCGAGCAAACAGCCATAGAACTTGCGGCCGTCATCGAGGCCGCGGTGCGTGCCGCGCCCGACGAGCCGTTGGCCCGAATTGAAGCCGTGATCAAAGCCGTGCTGCGTCCGGCCGTACGTCGCCCCGCGCTGTTGGGTCTGGTGCGTGAGGTCAGCCGTCTGTCGCCGGCCCACGCGGAGCGCCTCACTAATCGAGTACGCCCGTTTGTGCGTCGGGCCACTGACTACCTCGGCGACGAGATGGCGCGGGGCCGTCTGCGACAGGCTGACCCCGGACTCGTTGTGGCCCTCGCCTATGCCACGGTCACCGGTATTGCCACCGAGCCAACCGCCTTGCAAGCCGCCGGGTGGGAAGCCACCACGACGGGCCTACGTCGGCTGCGGCGCGAACTCACCGAGTTCCTACTTGCTGCGCTGCGCCCGTGACATGGCTGCCGTGAGATGGCTGGCGGCGAGATGGCTGAATACAGCTAGTGCTTGGTGTTGCGACGTCGTCGACGGTGACGGTCGAAGGCCAGATCGATCAGCGTGTTGACGAGTTCGGGATACGTGAGCCCTGAGTTCTGCCACATCTTCGGATACATCGAAATGGGCGTGAAGCCCGGCATCGTGTTGACCTCGTTGACGAGAAAACCGCGGCCGGACTCCTCGAAAAAGAAGTCGACTCGGGCGAGGCCATCGCATCGCAGTACCTGAAACACCCGAACTGCGAGATCGCGAACGGTGGCGGTCTGCTCGTCGGTGAGTGGAGCGGGGATGAGCAACTGTGCGCCGTCATCGAGGTACTTGTCTTCGTAGTCGTAGAAATCATGCCCCGGCACGATTTCCCCAGGAGCGCTGGCACGCGGCTCGAGGTTGCCGAGTACCGCAACTTCTATCTCGCGCCCGACGATGGCCTCTTCGATGACCACCCACTCGTCGTACGTGAGCGCGTGTTCTACTGCGTTCTGCAGTTCCTCAGCGGTGGTGGCCTTGCTGACTCCGACCGATGACCCCATGTTCGCGGGCTTCACGAACACCGGCAGCCCGAGCGTGTGGATGATCTCGGCCACGCGGGTTGGGCTGAGTTCATGTTCGCGAACGCTGATCCAGCGGGCCTGGGCGATGCCATGGAAGGCAAGCAACTCATTGGCGATTGCCTTGTCCATGCTGACTGCGGAGCCGAGCACACCGCTGCCAACGTAGGGAACGTCCATCAGCTCGAGCAGGCCTTGCACCGTTCCGTCCTCACCGAGTGGTCCGTGCAGCAAGGGCATGACCACCACAGGTCCATCAGCGGTTGCGGCCGCGAACATCGGACTCGGTGAGAGCGCATCGCCGACGGCCTCAAGTCGGTCGGGTAACGCGTGCGGGCCGGCGTTGAGCGCTGCGATTGCCGCGGTAGCCAACTGCCAGTTGCCTTCACGATCGATGCCGATTGGAGTAACGCGAAACTTCGATTGATCGACGGCGCGCAACACATGAGTAGCGGTGACGCAGCTGACGTCGTGCTCTGCGGATTGTCCGCCGAAGATCACGATGAGATTGGTGCGCTCGTCGGTCATGGTGCAACGGTAGCCGTCGCTGCGCTTCTATGAACGCCAAGACGGCGCAACGACAGGACGGCGCAACGACAGGCGCGCGCGGGCGGCGAGCACTACGGTGCAGGGATGCGTTTTATGGCGAGCGATGTAGCCGCCGCAACCGGTGGCACGCTGTTCGGACCCGACGTCGACCTCGACGGGATCTCCTTCGACAGTCGTTCAATGCGTGCGGGGCAGCTCTTCGTGGCGCTCGTTGCCGAACGCGACGGACACGCATTCATCACCGCGGCACTCGGCAACGGTGCAGCTGCCTATCTCACCCAGCGCGAACCGGGGTCGGGTACTGCCGTTGTTGTTGCGAACACGTCCGACGCGCTGATGCGGTTGGCGAGATGGGGCCGCGATCGTCTCGATGCGCGAGTCGTCGGCATTACGGGTTCCGTCGGTAAGACGAGCACGAAGGACCTCGCCCGCGTCGCAATTGCCGCGGGCATGCGCGCATCGGCAAGCGAGAAGAGTTTCAACAACGAGCAGGGTCTGCCCGTCACGATCCTCAACGCTGCCGACGACACAGAGGTACTCGTTTTGGAGATGGGCATGCGTGGGTTCGGCGAGATCGCTCGGCTTTGCGATGTGGCGAGACCCGACATCGGCCTTGTCACCCGCATTGCCGAGGCGCACACCGAACGCGTTGGGGGAATCGAGGGCGTGGCACGTGCGAAAAGCGAGCTCATCGCTGCATTGCCTGCCTCGGGCACCGCTGTGCTCAACGCCGACGATCATCGCGTGCTCGCGATGCAAGCAATTGCCGCGTGTCGAGTGGTGACCTTTGGTCGATCCGTGCATGCTGATGTATGTGTAGAGAATCTGGTGCTCGACGATCTCGCTCGCCCACGATTCACGTTGCGTACGCCGTGGGGCACGACGTCGGTGCGGCTCGCCGCAAGCGGTGAACATATGGCGCTCAACGCTGCGGGTGCTCTGTGCGTGGCCGCGCTGTGCGGTGTTGAACTCGAGCGGGCAAGTGCGGCCGTAGGCGATGCCATCGTGTCGCCGTGGCGCACCGAGATCGCACGAAACTCGCGCGGAGCGATCGTGATCAACGACGCCTATAACGCAAACCCCGATTCGATGCGTGCCGCGATCGACACGTTGTCATCGGTGCGGGTCGGCGGCAGACGCGTGGCGATTCTGGGCATCATGGCCGAGCTCGCCGACCCGGCGCGTGATCACTCTCAGATTGCGGAGTTGCTTGCCGAACGGGGCATCGAGCTGATCAGCGTTGACACAGATCTGTATGGGGTACCCGCGCGCACTGACGCGTTGGCAGTGGCGATGTCACTCGCCGGCGACGACGCCGTGCTCGTCAAGGGCAGTCGCGTTGCGGGCCTGGAACGACTCGCTGCCCTCATCGTCGGCGAGTAGTGGCACTGGTCGACGGATGAGGTCGCACCACCGGCTCAACACAATTGCCGCAAGCACACTGACGAACAACACCGGTCGCGGCCCGAAGTGATCGACCACCGGACCGAACGCCAATGCGCCGATCGTGACCGTGCCGCCAAACGCCATGAACCACAACGACATCACGCGGGCGCGTTCGTGGTCGCGCATGTTGGTTTGGAAGACCGTCACCATCGGTGTAACGGCCATGAAATAAAAGAAGCCGAGTAGGAAGCCGATCGGGATAGCGAGGAGCGGCCCGCGGGCCAAGGCAAAGCCGGCCATGCTCAGAGCGAAGCCGCGGAACGCAAAGGTGATCAGCTTGCGACGATCGAAGCGCACGAGTACTGATCCGCACGCAAGCCCGCCGAGGCATGCGCCGAGACCCCACGTGGCATAGAGCCACTTGTATGTTGCGCTGCCTGAGTCGATACCGAAATTGAGTCGTGCAATCGATGGGAACAGGCTCACGTATGGCAGGCAAAAAAACGAGAAGGCAGCCATCGCGAGCAACATGCGCGCGAGCACCTTTCGTTCGCGGGCGATGCGCAGACCGACCAACAGCTTTTGTATGCCGCGCTCGACCGACTGACTCTTCACATGTGGGATGGTGATCACAGCGATGGCTGCGACCGCGAACAGGTAGGTGGCTGCGTTGATCACGAAGATCTGCGGCACGGTGACACCCAGTCCGATGAGTGCTGCGGCGAGCGCAGGCCCGATGACGCGTGAGCCGTTGAGCATGACGGAATTGAGGCTGAGCGCTCCGGGGAGGTCGGCGCGACTGATCAGCAGCGGAATCGATGCCTGCATCGCCGGCGCGCCCAACGCGTTGAAGATACCGATGCCCAACTGAACGGCAAAGATCGCCCACAACGACGAATCACGTGCAATCAGGAACGCAATCGCGACTGCGAACACCATCTGCATTGCCTGGTTGGTGATCAGCCAGGGTCGACGCGGGAAGCGGTCAGCCAACACACCGCCAGGAATGGACAACAGCAGCAGCGGACCGAGCTGAGCGAAACCCATGATCGCAACCCACGTGGCTTGGTGAGTACGTGCGTCAATGTACGCCGGGAGGGCGAGGTTCTGCATCCATGTGCCGATGTTGCTGGCGAACAGGCCGATCCAGATGATGCGGAAGTCGCGGTAGCCAAGAGCAGCCCGCGCAGTGCCGGGGCGTGGAGTTGCTTTGGGACGTGGCTCGGAAAGAGTGCTGCTCATCGACATCTGACGGGTGAGGGGACTCCTGCAGTGTAGTTGCACAGGGCAACTATCTCGGGGCATCTGCGTGAGGTTGCCAACGGTCTGCAGCGGTCGCTTGTCACATCGTCAGCCCGAATCACTGCTGCGCTGGGCAACCGAACGCGCTCGTGCCTCTAGCCGAGAATGAGGTCGGCGTACAGCGGGAGCACCTGCTGCGGGCCACTCACCAAGAAGGTCGTGATGCACGTTTCCTTCCAGAGCTGTAGTTCGTCTTTGATCTTCGCCAGCGGACCAACGAGCGCAACGTCTTCGACCATGGCGAGAGGAATCGCCGCGGCCGCTTCGTGCTTCTTGCCTTGCAGATAGAGGTCCTGAACTTTCAGCGCAACGTCTTCATAGCCCATCCGGGCAAAGACCTCGAAGTGGAAGTTGGCACCACGAGCACCCATGCCACCTGCGTACAGCGCGAGAAAAGGGCGCACAAGATCCGCGCACTGCTCGGCGTCGTCGCCCGGCACGATCATCACCGTCGACGCCACTTCGAATCGATCGGCTTTGGTTGCATCGCCACTGGCCGCGAATCCTCTGGCAAGGCAATCGCGATAAAACGCATCTTCCTTGGGGCTGAAGAACAGCGGCAACCATCCATCACAGATTTCGGCCGAAAGCGCCACATTTCTGGGTCCTTCGGCACCGAGAAAGATGGGGATCTCCGTTCGCACAGGATGAATCGTGCTTTTCAATGGCTTGCCGATGCCGGCGCCTCCAGTGAAGGGCATGTCGTAGAACTCGCCGTGATGATTGACCGGCTGCTCGCGGCGCACGATCGAACGCACGATCTCGATGTACTCGCGGGTGCGAGCCAACGGCTTCGGGTAGGGCTGGCCGTACCAACCCTCAACGACCTGGGGTCCGCTCGCGCCGAGGCCGAGAATGAACCGCCCGCCGCTGAGGTGATCGAGGGTCATGGCCGCCATCGCCGTGGCAGCAGGCGTACGCGCGCTGATCTGGGTGATGGCCGTACCGAGCTTGACGGTGCTGGTGTGGGCTCCCCACCATGCGAGCGGGGTGAGGCAATCACTGCCGTATGCCTCAGCGGTCCAGATGCTGTCAAAGCCAAGCCGTTCAGCTTCTTGAATCGATTCGAGCGCACCCGCTGGAGGGCCACTGCCCCAGTAACCGGTGTTGTATCCAAGTTTGATCGTCACCTCAGCAACGGTAGTAGGGCACCGAGGCCGAGGCTGCGTTGCCCTAGAAATTGGTCAATTTGTGTCGATTCGGCGTGCGAAGGAAGTGAACGACGAGCATGGATGCGAACGAAACACAACTCGACCGAGCAGTAGTCGCGAGGGCGCTCGACGGACATCTGATGTCTGCCTATCAGCCAATCGTCGACCTGAACCGCGGTGGTGTGCTCGGTTACGAGGCCCTCCTACGGCATCAAAATGCTCAGGGCGAACAGTCGAATCTCTTCTCCGCGAGTGAGATATTTGCAATGGCCCGGCGGGTGGGCCGCGTCGCCGAGGTCGAAGCTGCAGCGTTGACCGCTGCGCTTGGCGCACGTGACCAATTGCCCCGTGATTGCTTGCTGTTCCTCAACGTCGGTCTCGAAGCTCTCGCCGATGAACGCGTCGAGCAGGTGCTTCGTGCCCAGGGTGATCTGTCCGGAGTGGTGCTCGAGTTGAAAGAACCAACCGACGAACAACTCCTTGCGGCGCGTGAGCTGATCGATCTGTGTCGCGATCGTGGCTCCACGATTGCCGTTGTTGATCCGTTGCTCGACCCTGATCGCCTCGATCGAATGATGCTGATTGGACCTACCTACTTCAAGCTCGACCGTCAGTTGGTCGCCGGTATCTCGGAGAACAACACCAAGCTCGCTGTGATCGACTCGGTCCGCTACTTGTCCGAGCGTCTCGGAGTCGGGCTGATTGCACAGGGCATTGAGCAGGTCGCCGACCTTCGTTCGCTCGAGCGAATCGGTGTTGGTTTCGGTCAGGGATACTTGCTGGCGCGCCCGTCCACTGATCGTCGATTCACGTCGATGATGCCCAGTGCCGTCGGCGCGGATACGCCTCGCTCCGCGACCGCGGTCACCTCTGTCGGCCGCCTGATCGAGGCTGCTTGCGAGTTGACGGAGGACGAACTCGACCTTCCACTACCGAGCGCGGGTAACGGCATCGAGTTCGAGGTACTGGTGAGCGAACTTCGCGAGCCCCTTGCGCTGCTGCGCCGCAACGGTCGCCGCATCGAGAGCCTCTCGCTGACGATGGTCGACGACTCGGCGAGCCTGCAGCAGGCTGCCCGAGTTGCAATGCGTCGACCGAACACGACACGTTTCGAACCGCTTGTGTGCGTCGATCAGCTGGGTGCATGCACGGGAGTCGTCAAGATTGAGCGTCTCATGGATGCGCTTGCCGGATCTGAGCGATCGACGCCGCGGCAACTCGATTCAGCCGGCGAAGTTCACCACAATCGGCACACCTTCGACTTCAACTGTCATACGCCGAATCGCCGCCGCCGCCGCTGAGTGCATCGATCAGCGTCTGTTGGGTCTCGCCCGCCTCGAGGCGCGTGCGCCAGGTTGAACGGGCCGCGAGAGCAGAGCAGAACGCCGCACGTCGTACGGCTCCCGGCAACCCGGCGTCGGGTACCGGCACCGCTTCGTACAATGTCGCGAACCACGCCGCCAACGCAGTGACAGCTTCGACCTTGTACTGAGCAACGCGTTGAAAGCTGATGCCCATGTCCTCGGCGATGTCGACGAGGCGCTCGTTGTTCCAATGGGAACGCACCAGCACGGACTTGAGTGGCTCTGGCAATTCGCCGACCGCTTCGCGTAGCGCGCCGAGCATCTCGCGTTGCGACAGACGTTCGGATGGTTCGGTGGTGAGTGTGGCGAGGGCTTGATCGCTCTGCGAGGTGGACGCTGTGTCGTCGAGCGACGATGACACCAGGTTGGCCGCGGTCTGGAGTCGGCCACGCACGACGGCCACATCGATCTGCGCGGCCTCGGCAACCTCGGCGAGCGATGGCACGCGTCCGAGCTGCTGGGTCAATCCTTCAACGACTTCGGCAAGTTCGCGCAAACTACGCCGAAGCCGACGTGGTGCGAGGTCTGCGCTGCGCGCGGTCTCGAGCATCTCGCCGCGAACTCGCGCCGAGGCGTAGGCAGCGAAGGGCACGTTGTATTCGGGGTTGTAGCGACGGGCGGCTTCGACGAGACCGAGCACGCCGGCAGACCACAGTTCGTTGCGCTCGACGTATCGCGGAAAGCGACGCGCTGCTTGGCTCGCGAGCCGATCGACCAGCCACAGATTGTCCTCGACCAGTTGCTTGGTGGATTCGCTATCGCCGTCAACGGCGCGCTGCAGAGCGTCACCGTCGTTGATGGCTCCGTTGCTGGCTCCGTTGGTGCGATCGACGTCGTGATCACGATCGACGTCACGATCAACATTGCCACTGACATTGCCATCACCATCGACATTACGGTCGACGGCGTTCGCGCCGGTGGGTAGGTCGATGACGGCTGCCAAGGTGTCGGGACGTGGCCCGCTCATCGCGTTCGCGCGGGCGATTCGGTTGGCACGAATTGCTCGAGTGATCGACACCACTTCTTCGTTGTGTTTGCTCACGAACTGACGTCTCCTTGAATATCGGTCTCGATGTACGACCTTGTATGCCGAGAGCTCGATTCGGCCCACGGCCACTTGGGCGACAGGCCCGTCGCGCACTGCGATCGGCGACAAGAACGGAGAACCAAACATGACGGCAGTAGAGGTGGCAGCAATCAACGCGATAGCGCCCCTCGACGCGCCCTCGTCGCTGGCGACAGCGGTGGACGACGGAGTCGTAAAGGCAAATCTTGGGGGCGCGGCCGGCGGCACACCATCAGGCTTCGGTACCTCGCTCCAGCAGGCAATGGTGCAGGCGGGCGGCTTTGCGACCGTGACGCTTGGTCAGATGATCGCGAACAGGATCAACGGCTCCAGTGGCACGGCCACACGCGCCTCTGGCGGACTTGGAAGCGATCAGGTTCCCGGCATCACCCGCGGATCGGGCACCGTTGCTCTCGCCTCGTCACCGGGCTCGCTCGATGTCCCAGAAGTGCTACAGACATACGGCAACGGCAGAATCCCCAAGGAGATGCTCACCCCCATCGGGATCGGTCAGCATCGACTCTGGTCGGTTGCGGCCGGCGCGTTTGTATCGCTGCGTGCCGCTGCGGCCGCGGACGGGGTCGACATTGGTGTAACTGACAGTTATCGCGCGTATGACCAACAGGTGGAGCTGGCGGCCAATAAGGGCCTCTACAAGAACGGCGGCCTGGGGGCGGTGCCGGGCACCAGCCCGCACGGATGGGGGCTGGCGCTCGACGTGGACGTCGACCCGAAAGGTCTGGCGTGGTTACGCGCGAACGGCGCGAGTTTCGGTTTCGCCGAGACAACGCCACGCGAACCATGGCATTGGGAGTTCCGCGGAACAACCTGACGGCCATCGCACTCGTGCGGTCAAGCGCAGTGTCGCGGTCGAATCCTCACCCTTGCGGGGAAGCGCCCAGGCGTTGATCAGCCGCGGCTGACAGGTGATGCTTCGACGACGATCTTCGAGGTGTCGATCGTCGTACTCACGGCGGCTGCGGCGTTGGCTGCAGCGACCGCCTCGATGAGCTCAGAACGCAAGACCCGAACGCTACGTGGTGCGCGGATACCAACGCGAACAACGCCAGGCTTGATGTCGAGGATCTCGATCTCGATGTCATCTCCGAGCGTGAAGATTTCGCCTTCACGGCGTGTGAGTACAAGCATGACTCAACTCCTCGTGGAGACAGGGTGACGCAGCGGCCAACCCTGACGATCGAGGATCACCTGACGGGCGATGTTGGTACGGGAGTTGATGGTGATCGGTGCGGCGAGGTTGAGCCAAATGACTCCGTCTTGCTGACCCTCTGCCGAGCCGTCCATTGCCCCATTCGACGGAATAGTTGCCACGACCAACAGCGTGATGTCGCGTGCATCGCGCACGCCGATTCTCGCAAGCTCGTCGTCGGGTAGATCGGGTTCGTAGCCGGGAGCGAGATCCCATGGCTCAGTCACCATCAACCCGATACCGGGCTGATCGAGGTTGTTGAGCAATCCGAAGATCGCGTCGTCAGGACCGCGTTCGAACGCCCAGCGGCGGGCCGCGCCGAAGCCGGGAAGGCCGTCGGGCGTATGGATGACGGTCGGTTCTGGTGCCACCGGGGTGCTGGTGTCCAGCGTGGCCGTGGATGAGGTTGTTGCTTCGTGCATTCGGCGTCTCCTGCCTGTCGTACAACGATGAGTTGTTCGGGACCACGTCGTGTAGTCACTGATAACTGTGTGTGCCCAATCTCACGACTGGCCCACGATGAGATCCGGGTGCTCACCTCCCGTGATGATTGGGCTATCGCAGCCAATCGAGCAAGGTCTGTTGGCTCGCCTTGGCTGTCACGCCAAGCGCGGTCTGGTAGGCAACGTTCAACCGATTCTGATCGGTGATCGCCACCGATAGGTCGACGTCTTGGAGGCTGGCCAGCTCTGTTGAGAAGCTGATCTTGAGCGCAGAGTTTCTCGATGAAGCTTGTTCGACTCTGTTGAGCACCGCGCCGAGGCGTGCCTGACCTGACGACAACGTCGAACGCAACGAGGTGATCCCCGTGAGTGAGCTGCGAATGCCGACGGTGTTGTCCGCGCCAAGGTCCGCGGCTAGCTGATCGAGAACACCAAAGATGTTTCCGGTGCCGTTCGAAAAGAGCTCTCCAGCTGTGATCGATGCATCAACAACTTCTGCCGAACCGATGCGGCGCGAGAGTCGTTCAGTCGGCGCGCCGTTGAAGCTCCACGCTGTCGTCGCCGCGTTGAAGGTGACCGCACTGCCCGATCCGAGTCCAGCAAAGATCGGGGCACCGAGGTAGGTGGTGTTGGCGATTGCCTCAAGTTCGCTGCGGAGCTGAAGCACCTCTTCGCGAATCGACTTGCGCGACTCGGGACTGTTGATCGAGTTTGCGCCTTGTGTGGCCAACTCGTTGGCACGTTGGTACAGGTCCATCGCCTGGCTGATCTTGGTGTCGGCTACAGCCAGCCGAGAACGCGAGTCGTCGATCGCACGGTCGAATGTGTTCAACTGCTCGAGTTGATCTTGCACACTCGCGGCGCGCGACGCAGCCGAGGCGTTCTCCGATGGTCTGCTGTATGCGCGACCCGTCGCAACTTGTTGGTTGGCCTTGTCGAGTCGCGCGTATGCCTGGCGCAGACGAAGCTGTGCACCCTGGTTGGCGCCGAGGAAAGAGATGCGGGGTACGTTGCTCATCGGGTCACATCTGGATCAATGTCTGCAGCATCTCATCGATGACTTTGACGAGACGAGCGGCGGCGTCGTACGAGCGTTGCTGGCCAACGAGGTTGGTCATTTCTTCGTCGATGTTCACGCCGACATCTGACTCGCGTTGTGCCGAGGCTGAGTCGGCTACTGACTGAGCGGTGTCTGCCGAACGGCCGATACCCGCCACTTGGCCGGATAAGGCGGTCATGGTTGCCCTGAACGCCTCGCCCTGCGTTGCGCGCAGTTGGCTCAAGGCATCGGCGTTCTTACCGTTTTGCGCCTGCCCGAGAACATCGGATGCGGCGAGGTCTGTGGTCTGGGTGACGGCGACGGTGAGTTGGCCACCAACGTCGGTGAACAATGGCCCGCCCGGCGCGCCCGATGGGGTGAAACCCGCAGCGTGGGCAGTATTCATCGCCGTCACGAAGCCGGCGACGAAGGTGTCGAGCTGCGTGCGCGCTGAGGCGATGTCCGTGTTGATCGCCGTCTCGAGGCCACCGATGGTGCCCGACAACTTCACCGGACCTGACGGGTGGATCACCTGTCCAGGTGGCGTCGATGACACAGACAGCGGTATCGCTCGCTCCTCATCCACGATCGCCATGCCCGAAAGGGTCACACGTACCCGACCATCGTCGTTGATCGTCGCCGTTGCACCAATAGAGGCCGACAGGGTGTCGATGGCACGGTCGCGCTCGTCGGCAAGATCGGCGGGTAGTCCACCTGGGATGCGTGCGAAGCGGTTGATCTCCGCGAGGCGCGCAGTGATGGCATTGGCCTCTGTGATATCGGTGCTGAGTCGCTGCGTTGCGTCGGCCGTCAGCTGATCGAGGCCGGTGCGAACCTGATTGACGCGCGACGCGAAGCCTTGCAACGATGACAGCACCTCATAGCGCGCCGCGTCGTCGCTTGGTTGAACACCGAGCGTCGAAAGCGCTGCCCAGGTGGCTGTGAGTTCTTTGGAAATACCCTGATCGGGTTCGCCAAAGATGTCTTCAGCTTGGCGCATGATCGTGCCGCGCGTACCGAAGTAGGCGGCCTGTGCCGACGATCCGCGTACGCGGAGATCAGCGAGTCGGTCGGTCGCGCGGGTGATCGACTTCGCTTCCACGCCGGCACCCATTGGACCCAACGCGCCCTCGCGGGGAAACGCGGCGCGGAGATCGACACGCTGACGCCGATATCCCGGTGTCGACACGTTCGCGATGTTGTGGCTGGTGGTCTCGATGGCGTAGGTGTGGGCGCGCAGGGCGCTCACGGCGATCGACAGTGCCGAACTACTCATTGCTGGGAGCTCCTCACATGGCGCCGCGGGTACGTCGGACCTGTCCGCTCGTCGTGCGCCCGAGGGCGTCGTACGTGCCGGCACTTCCGGTCGCGATGGATATCACGTCGCGGTTATCGGCCACGAGGCGACGCAGTTCTAGGGACACTCCCAAGCTTTCCTCGCGAATCTTCGCGACGTTGTTACGGATGAGCGTGCACACGGCGTGGCCTGCATCGTCGGCAGTGGCATCGAGCTGACCCAACGACGGGTGCCCTCCGCTCGGCCCGAGACGGTCGAGCGCCTCCATGCTGGCCGTGAGATCGGCGACGGCCGCATCGATCACCTGCGACGGCCCAAAACGGCACGACTCGAGCAACTGCAAACTGTTCAGCACCTCTGTCGTCGCCGCCAGGAGGTGTTGGAGATGTTGCATAGGCGACGTCTCGATCACGGCGGTGCTCATCGCTGACGAGCCACGTCGGTTGCCGCAGCCACGACTGTTGGGTCGTAGCGAGTGCCCGACCACGATTCGACGTCATCAACTTTGAACTTGGCGGCGACCAGTGCCTCAGCCACGGCAATGATGCGTGCGGCCACGGGAATCTGGGCACCTTGCAGCTCGCCTGGTTGGCCAGTGCCATCCCAGTATTCGCCGATGGAACGCAGAATCGTTGCGACGGCTGGGCCGGCGGTTGCGTCGAGCACGCGTGCGCCAAGTTCGCCGTATGCGGCCGGATCGGTAGAGAGCGCAGCGCCGATATCGGCAACCTCGGCGCAGAAGCGGACGAGCACGCGTTCGCGGCCCTCGAACCCCAGCCGTATCGCGATTTCGCTTGCGACCGCGGCGATCTCCTGACGTGGAACTCCGTCGACCCTTTCACCGGCGAGTTCGGCAAGTCGAAGGGTTACCTCGAGTTCAGTCGCGGTTGCGAGCGGGCCGACAAGTTCGCCAGCGCCGAGTACCGCAGAATGGTCCTCTTGGCATGCAGCCGACTCGGCTCGGCCGGCGAGCTCGCGAAGTGTCGAGAGATCGCTCGAGCACTCTGGTCCGGCGTGACCAACGGCCACAGTGAGTGGAGCGTGGCCATCGGGTGAATAGCCGCCAACCACCTCGGCCAGCGAGCGACCGAGCCGCTCGGCTGCCTCGATGGAAAGGCGTGGTGCGAGGAGCACGAATGTGCCACCCCCATTGTCGAAGAGCTCTCCGAGTGGTTGGCACAACAGGCGGATGCCCATGGCAATACGCCGATGCAAGAGCACGTGGGCCTCGGCGCCGAGTCGCATGCGCAGGCTGTCGCCGAGTCCGGCAACATTGATCGCCACCATCCGCAGACTTTGGTCGGGGTCGTATGTCGCGGTGGTCAAACGAGCAGACAACGCGCCCGAGGCCGGCAGTCCCGACGTCGGATCGAACATCGCCACGTTTGTCTTCGCGGCTGCTTGCGTTCGGCCGAGTCGTGCTTCGTATGCGTCGAGGAACGAGTTCGTGCGCTCGTCGTTTGGTTCGTTCGTGCCGTACAACGATCGCAACGCCGCCGCGTCTCCCTCGGCGATTGCGAGATGACCGCCGGAGCGCAACGCATCGACTGCGATTGCCTCGCCGCCAGGGTGCACAAGAATCACCACCGAGAGGCCGGCCTCTGTCGCCTGCGCGGTGTACTCGCCAATGCGATGCCGTGCGAGACGAGTGGACACCACTGCGTACGTTGCGCCATCGGGCTCATCTACGACGCCAATGCCTGCGGACTCCATCGCGGTGAGCACCGGAAGTCGTGCCGCAGGTATCCAGACATACATCGCTGCTACCGGGGCGGCCTCCAGAGGCTCGTCCGGCAACGATTCGTCTGGTTCCGTTTCTGGACCGACCGTCGCGGTGGTCACGAGAACGCTCCCATCATGTGCTCGCTTGAGCCCGCCGTGAGTTCTGCGTTGGTTTGTTCCATGCCGTACAGAACCGATCGCACATGAGCGACAAGCGTGAACTCGTCGATGCGTTCGTAGCGATCACCGACGGGCGACCATCCGAGCGTTGCATCCCAAGCGCAGCACACGCGCACCGCTTCGAGCAGGTCCGCTGGGGTTGCGGCGCTCACGACGTGGGTCTGAATGCTGGCGAGATGTTGCCATCGACCCCCAACCATCACGTGCATGTAACGATTGTTGATCGCGGCCCGAGCGGTCTTCGCGGTCACATTGGGAATTGCGACGGACGAGAACGACTCTGACAGTTCTTCGGCATCAACGCTGACTAAACGGAGCTGGCGTGCAAGGTTTGCGCACGATGGTCCAGCCATCACGGTCGGGCCCGCCGGAGCTGACGCGCAGATGGTGCGGAATGCGCCCATCAACGCAACGATCCACTCGGGACCCTCCTTGGGTTGATCGCACAGCGCATGATCAACAATGCGATCGGGAAGACCAAGCGCGCGCAATGACTGATGTGACCATCGTGGGTCGTGCGTCAACTCCGTCATTGATACCGGCCGAATTGGCGGGCGTTCGACGGCCGTGACTGGGCGTGCCACTGGTGCGGGTGTGCTCGGAGTCGTGGCCGCGGGGACCGCGGCGCGAGGGGCCACGTAGGCATCGCTCGTAGACTCGTATCGCTCGGAAACAAAGCGTTCCGACATGAAGCGGTCGCTGTCGAACGCGCCGGAGTCGTCGGTCTCGACGATTGGGGCGTCAGACGTTTGCGTTTCAGATCGCCACGGTGATATCGGCGATGACTCGACTGCGGTTGGCGCAGCGGGTTCGCCACGATGAGCAGTTGTGTCGGAGAGTTGCAGCTCGCTCATTAAACGATCCGCAAACTGGGGGGAGTTGGCGCGCATCGATGAGACGAGTTCTTCAGCGGATGACATCGCCGCGTCAAGCTCGCGAGTGGCGACATGGAACCGTGATGGCCGAGCATTTACACGCACGAGTTCGGTCGCGAAGAAGCCGGCGATGCCGCCCTCGCGAACGCGTTCGACGCTGACAACGGTGCAATCACCGCCGAGCGCGTCTCCTGCAGCTTGTTGGGCTTCGACCGTACTGCGGGCAGTAACGACGACGCCGTCGGCGAGAATCTCGATGATCGGGTATGTCTTGGTCATGGTGAATCGACCTCCATCCGCGACTGTGTTGGCTGAGGTTCGAGAACGGCCCATCAGACACCGACGACTTCACTGACGTCGATGGTGAGATGGCGGGGAAGTTCGCGGTAGGCAAACGTTGGTAGCTCCATGCCGGCCGCGGTGAGCACTCTTGCGAGTGGGCGGCGTAGGTTCGGTGCACAGGTGAGCACCACCGGGTCGCCACCGGCGAGGCGCTCCCAGGCACCGCGAACGGATTCGCGCACGGCGTCGAGCAATTCGGGTTCGATGGCAAGATGCGTCGTGCCGTCGACTTCGCGCAGCGCCGACATGAGTCGACCCTCGAGCTCGGGCACCAACAGGATTGCGGAGATGCGTTGGGCGGGTGCCACCGTTGCGGCGATCTGTGCTCCCAGCACTGCACGGCATTCATCGGCGAGCGCCTCGATGCCGTGCACTTGGCCGACCATCACAGAAAGGGTCTCGATGATGCGCGGCAAGTCGCGTACGGACACGCGCTCGGCGAGCAGCGCGCGCATCACCTGATGAAGGAGCAGCATCGGAACGCGATCGTTACCCACCTCGTTGGCGAGCAGCGGCTGATCGGTACGCATCATGTCGACAAGATCGGCCACCTGTTGACGCGAGAGCAGTTCGGGCGCGTACCGACGGGCGATCTCCGCGAGGTGCGTGACCAACGCGGCCGATCGAGGAACGATCGTGGCTCCCGACGCGGCAGCGGCAGCGCGTTCGGATTCTGGCAGCCAATAGCCGATGAGCCCGAACACCGGCTCAACTACGCGCTCGCCGAGATGCGCGAGGCTCAGATCGTCGCCGGCCGTCGGATCCGGCAATGCAAGCACAGAGTTTGCAGGGGCGCGGCCGCTGCCGACATCCACACCGAACACTGAGATGCGGTACTCGCCCGCAGGCAGCGTTGCGTCGTCGGATGTATTCACCTGCGGCATGACGATGCCGAGCTCGTTGGCCAACTGGCGGCGCAGTTCGCGGATTCTGGGGAGCAGATCGCCGCCGTTGGCGAGATCGACGAGGTCGTACGCGAGACGAAGCTCGAGTGGCTCACTGCGCATCCGTGACATGAGCACTTCGGGATCATCTGGGTTGGTGGAGATGTTGACGTCTGCGTCGGATGTGTCGGCAGTGGCCACCTTTGGCGCCCGTCCGCCGATCACCCACAGGCCGGTCGCGAGCGCGATGAACGGCAACTTGGGCATGCCGGGAATGAGGCCGATGAGCACAGCGCCACCAGCGGCGGTGCGAAGTGTTGCTGGGTTTGCGGTGAGGTGCTCGAAGAACTCGCCACCGAGGTGCGGGTTCTCACCCTTCACTCGGTTCACCAACATGCCGGTGGCCAATGCATACAGCAACGCTGGAATCTGTGCGACTAGGCCGTCGCCGACGGTGAGTAGCGCATAGGTCTGCAGCGCTTCGCCAACGGGCATGCCGCGTTGCAGAACTCCGACAGCGAAGCCACCGAGGAGGTTCACGAACACCACGATCACACCGGCGATCGCGTCGCCCTTGACGAACTTCACCGCACCGTCCATCGCGCCGTAGAAGTCAGATTCACGAGCGATGCGCCGCCGTGCCGCACGGGCACCGTCCTCGTCGAGGAGTCCCGCTGCGAGGTCGGCGTCGACTGCCATTTGCTTGCCTGGCATGGCGTCGAGGCTGAATCGGGCTGCTACTTCAGCAGCACGCTCGGAACCTTTTGTGATGACCATCAAGTTCACGACAGTGAGCACGAGGAAGATAACGAGACCAACGACGACATTATTGCCAACCACCACCTTGCCAAAGGTGCGCACGACCTCGCCGGCGTCGCCGTGCAACAGGATCGCGCGGGTGGTCGACACAGTGAGGGTGATGCGCGCCGTCGTGGTGACGAGCAACAGAGACGGATACGACGAGAACTCGACAGGGTCGGCCAAGTTGAGCACCGATGCCAAGGTGACAATGCCGGCAACGATGTTGATCGACAACAAGATGTCGAGCAGCGTCAGCGGCATCGGCACCACAAGGCACAGCACCATGCAGATAATCATCAATGGCAGAGCCAGACGGGTGTTGTTTCGGCTCATGCGACTGCTCCAGATGGGATCGGACGGGTATTGACGTGACTCGGTACGTTGCCGCGGCGCCAATATGCCGCCACCAGGACTTTCACGACGTCGTCAAAGAATTTTTCGGGCACGTATCCGCCGATTGGCACCTGGCGATACAACGCCCGCGCCAATGGTCGATTCTCGATGATGGGCACGCCATGGCGAGATGCCTCGCGACGAATCTTCTTAGCGATTCGTTCCGTGCCCTTGGTGATCACCTGGGGGGCCATCGACCCTTCGGCATAAGCAAGGGCAACGGCGAAGTGCGTGGGGTTGGTGACGATCACGTCGGCCATCGAGATGCCCATCATCGAACGGCGTCGGCGCAACTCCATGCCGCGGCGTTTACGCGCAGCCTTGGCATGTGGGTCACCTTCGCTCATCTTTGATTCGTCGATGATTTCTTGCTTGCTCATCATCAGGTCCTTGCGCCAGCGCCGGCGTGTGACCACCTGATCGATGACGGCGATCAAGAGTGCGCCGATGATGACGCGCGTAAGTATCTGTTTGATCGCACCTCCCACCATTGCTGCCGCGGGCAGTAGGCCCGCAGCGCGGGGAAGGACATCTGTCAGCTTCTGGATCGGCGCGACGAGAGCTCCTCCGACTACAGCAAATTTGACCACGTTTCGAAAGAGTGTGTACGAGGCCTTGGCCGGACTGAGTTGGCTGAGACCGCGCTTCCATGACAGCTGGCTGAACGACGGGTGGCTGCTCTTCGGGCTGATCACCAAACCACCTTGGGCAAGCGTGACCGCAACGCCGGTGGCGATGGCCGCAAGTACCGCTGGGCACCACACCCCGCCCAACTCCAGCACGGAACTCACCAATGGAGCCTTGCGTAAGCCCACTGCGGGATCTGCGGAACTGAGCCAGTCGTGCATGACTCGACCCGTCACCTTGAGCGCGTTCGGCGCCGTGGAGACCAACGTCATCGCGGCAACCGCGGTGACGAGCATCGTCGTCGTTTCCTGCGAGCGCGGCAGTTGACCTTTGCGTCGCGCGTCCTTGCGACGTTTGGCTGTCGCGAGTTCTGTTTTTCCGTCGCGCTTGCCCATCGTCAGCTACCCAACAGTCGGGTCACGGTCTCGAGACCGCCGGTGATTGCCTGGTCCGAGTAACGCGGGAAAACGACGCATGCGGTGCCGAGCATGGACAATGCCATCAGTGTCTTCACGGGCAGCGCAATGAGGAACATGTTGATCTGTGGCGCAAGTCGGCTCAACAGGCCGAAGGCAAGTTCGCTCACGAACAGCACAGCTGCGACGGGGAGGGCGAGTTCGACACCTTTGCGGAACATCATGTCGACCTTGTCAGTCGCCGCAGGTCCCAAAACTTTGAGGCTGGCGAGGTGGCCGTCGAGGGCAATCGCTTTCGTGCTACCCCACGCCACTTGAAAGAGCACGGTCAGGCCACCTCCGGCGATGATCAACGTTTGGCCGGACAGTGTGTAGAAACGCGAAAATGGCCCGGGTGTGTTGCCGGCATCTGGATCGAACACGGAGCCAAGACTGACACCGCTTGTCATGTCGACGACGGTGCCGGCCACCTGGAACACAGACGCCAGCAGACCAAGGAACCACCCGATCACTGATCCGATGACGATGTTCGTGACGGCGGCGATGACGAGATCGACGGAGCTCATGTTCGCGTTGAGAACCGGTTGGGTGATCACGATGCCGATGGCCAAGGCCAACGCGATGCGGCCTGATCGGGGGATGGTGCGCGGTACGAACGCGCAGAACGAAACGAGCGCGGCCGACCGAGCTACGGCGAGGGCGAGGCCAAGGAACCAGACCACTGAAAAGTCGAGTGCCACCTAGTTCACGTCCGGTACGCGGGCCCACAACGTGTGAACGAAACCGGTGAGCACCTGCAACATCCACGGTCCGGCGATGATCATGAACGCGCCAACGGCGGCGAACTTGAAGACATACACGACGGCTTGCTCTTGGATCTGGGTGACGGTCTGGATCAGGCTGACGATGATGCCGACGGCGAGCACGATCAACAGAATCGGTCCGGCCACCTTCAATCCGGTTATCGCCATGAGTTTGAGGACGTGGACGATCTCGAGGTCATCCATGATGCATCGCCGATTTCAACAGGGACCCGGCGAGGAGCGCCCACCCGTCGACCAGCACGAACAGCGCCAACTTCACGGGTAACGACACGACAACGGGCGGCATCATCAGCATCCCCAGTGAGGCGAGTACCGTCGACACGATCAGGTCGATGAGCAGGAACGGCACCCAGATCAAAAAGCCGATCATGAAGGCGGCACGGAGTTCGCTCAAGATGAAGGCCGGGATCACGAAACGCGGGCTTACCTTGGTGACATCCGCAGGACGCTTGCTGTCGGTGAGGTCGTACAACATCGCGAGGTCGGACGTGCGGGTGTGGTCGAGCATGAAGTCGCGCAGCGGTTCCCAACCCTTCTTGATCGCTTCGCCTTGCGTGAGTTCGCCCTTAATGGCCGGCTGTATTGCCGTGTCGTTGATCTTGGAAAACACCGGGCCCATCACGAACAGCGTGAGGAACGCGGCGAGGCCGGCAAGCACCTGATTGGGCGGCGTGGTGTTGAGGCCGAGCCCTTGACGGGTCAGGCCGAGAACGATGAGAAAGCGCGGAAAGGTCGTGGTGAGCAGCAACAACCCGGGCAAGATCGCGACAAGCGAGACCAGAAGTACGAGCAGCACTGCGTTGCTGGCGCCTTTGGGCGTGTTGATCGACACCGTGCTCTGACTCGAGCTCGACGTGTCAGACACCGACGGCGTAGCGATGCCATCGGGAGACTTGACCACGATCTTCGGTGTGTCGGCCCCGCCATCGACGATGCCGGCAAACGTGCTTGCCGCGTCGTTGGGCTGTGTGGTGGGCGTCGTAGATCCGACGGGCGTAGTCGTGGCGGTTGGTGCCGTACCTGCGCCGCTTGACGACGATTGCGCGAGAGCGCGCGACGCACCGCCGACGATGAGCACGAACAGGAGCGTGCACGCAATGATCAGGCGGCGCTTGGTTGTCATGCTGCACCGGACTGGCGGTGTGGCAGACGAAGCTTCGCATCGGCCGTGCGAGTTGTGATCTGGCGGGCCTTTTCGATGAGAACCGTTGCGGGCTTGGCGGTCGAGGTCGACCTGAATATCGCGGTAGGCGTCAGCAGCGACGTGTCGGGTACTGGTAGGTCGTCGATGGCAGCGGACTCATTGAGTTCGGTGAGCAGCGTGACGTTGTTCGCCGCCGCGCCAACGAGCAGCCGGCGTCCGTCTACTTCGACCACGGCGACCATCGAGCCGCGGTTGAGGCTGACGCGAGAAGTCACCTTGATGGTGCGAGTAATCGTGGTGGTTCGCGTGCGCAACTTGAGCACGACCGCGACTGCTGCGAGAAGCAGCGTCACCACGATCAATCGTGTCATGACGGTCGAACCGAGAGAACTTCGACGATACGAACGCCGAGATCGTCTCCGACCACGACCACTTCGCCGCGAGCGACGAGTGAACCGTTCGCGAGGACCTCTACGAGTCCACCGGCCTGGCCAATCTCAACGACAGAACCGGAACGGAGCTGAAGCAGATCCTGCACGCTCATCTTGGCTCGGCCGAGAGCGACCACAATTTCGAGTTGAACCCCTGCGATCACGTCCAGGCTGGCGGTGGTCCCCGGAGGGGTACCGTCACCGAAGGCTGTGAACTGGGCTGTTGCTGGTGTCGGCGTCTCGAGCATCGTGCTGCCTCGCTTCTTGTTCGGAGATGGACACGTCGTATGCCACCTGGGAGTAACCGTGTTGGCCCATCGCGCCAGCTGGCCCGGCGGACCGGACGTGATTGGGGACAGATACCGATGAGTCGAATGGATGCTCCGAGACGGCAATCGCGAGCCGTGATCCGCGACGACCGAGATGACCGCGCAGCACCATGTGATCGCCGATGCTGACGGTTGCGGGTTGGCCCACGCGATGGTCGAGCACGACAACATCACCAGCGACGAGCGCCGCAACTGCGCCTGCCGACATCACCGTTTTGGCGAGCGTGGCTTCGAGCACGATCGGCACTCGTTCGGCAACACCACGCATGAGAATTGGATCGATCTCGCCGCCGGTACGTTCCGCGGTATGCGACATGATCTGCTCGAGCATGGGTGTCAGCGTCGACAGCGACAGCACCACGGAGAGATCGCCAGTCAAACCGCAGCCCGGCACCATCAGGCTGTAGCCCAGCACGAGCACCATTTGTGATGGAGCGGCGAGGCCCACGAGTTGTGGACTGAGGTCGATGGCTTCGAGGTTCGACTCGACGTCGACAAACTGTGAGAGGGCGTCGCCAAGGGCCTCGACTGCCGCAACGGCGATACGACGCAACGCAGGAAGTTCGAGCTCGCCCGGACGGCGGGGTGCCTCGACGCGTCCTGAGCCACCGAGGAGGCGACTCGCGAGCGCGAGCGACAGCGAGGTGTCCATCTCGATCAAGATGTCGCCCGGCAGCGGGCTGGCCGACGCGGTGATCAACGTGGTCACCGCAGGAAGCGTGCGGAGGTATTCATCCCAGCTCAGCTGGGATGTGCGAACGATTTCAATCGTGGCCGACGCACGCGACAGGCGACCGATGCCCGTGGAGAGTTTGCGCGAGAAGGTGTCGTGGAACAAGTCGAGCGAGCGGAGTTGCTCGCGCGACAACTTCGTTGGTCGGCGAAGATCACATTGTTCCCATTGGCGGTCCTGATTGTTCTGCGATTCCATCACGATCCTTCAGCCCGAGCTCACCGATCGGCGCGGCTCCTGGGGAGGACCGTGTTGGCTGGCTCAGGACGCCGGCCCGGCGAGCACCACGATTTCGATCCGTCGGTTTCTGGCCATTGAGGCGTTGTCGTCGCCGGCGGCAATCGGGTGTTGATCGCCATAGCCGGTTGCGGCAAGTCGCGATGGGGCCACGCCGAAATCATCGCGCAGCACCTTCAACACCGACACAGCACGATCCACCGACAGATCCCAGTTGTCGTAGCCCTGCTTCTTCAGTGGGCGTTTGTCTGTGTAGCCCTCGATCATCATGTCGTTGGCGAGTCCGGCCAACTCAGGGCCGACGCTGCTGATGATTTGCGCTCCGGCCGATGTCAGCACACCTTGGCCGGAATCGAACAACACGTTGTCGGTTGTGATCGAGACCACGAGACCCCGTTGTTCGACATGCACATTAACGACGTCGCCGAACCCCTTGCTGTTGATCGAACTGTTGAGGCCGTCGACCATTCCCGACAGTGCCTGTGCGTCGAGTGGCTTGGTGCCCGTACCCCCGCCGACATCGGTGCCCGACGTCGCGGTGCCCGCCGCCGTAGTCGTACTCGTTGTCGACGACGTGGATGTCGATGTCGATGATTCGGGTAGGCCATTTGGATCCGGGGTTGGTTCGACTGGCTTCGCAGCCGACGCGGCCTTGTTGCCGAAGTCGCCGAGACCCGACTTGAACTTCTCGAACTTCTTCAGGTCGATGGTGGAGATGACCCACAACACCAAGAACAGCACCATCAGCAGTGTGAGCAGGTCGGCATAGGTGACGAGCCACCGCGAGTCACCGCCACCGTGGCCGCCTCCGCCTCCGCCTCCGCCGCCGTGGCCGCCTCGACGACCCCGCCGTGACCTGGTCATGCTGCCTTCTTGGCCCGTGCCGCCGGCTCGAGCCAGACCTCAAGGCGTTCCGTCATTGCCCGGCTCGAGAAGCCGTGCAGGATCGAACACACACCGTCGATCATCATCTCCTTGGCCAGCATTTCGCTCTCATGCAGTCGCGTCAGCTTGTCGGAGATCGGGGTGAACAGCACGTTCGACGCAACAAGGCCGTACAAGGTGGCCGTCATCGCGACCGCCAAGCTATGTCCGATCTCATCCGGTTTGTCGAGATGACCAAGCATGTTGATGAGTCCCATCGTTGTGCCCATCAGGCCGAAGATCGGTGCGAACCCCGCGGCTTTGGTCCAAATCGAGATGTTGCGTTGATGACGGTCGACCGTCGCTCCGAGCGATGCCTCCATTTCGTCTTGGATGCGGTGCTCGTCTGCGCCGTCGACGAGCAGCGTCATGCCGTGACGAAGGAACGGATCCTCCACATCGTTCATGCGCGCCTCGAGCGCAAGAGCACCGTCTTTTCGGGCGACCTCAGCGAGCTCGCACATCTGTGAGATGGTGCCGCTCAGTTCAGCCGGTTTGCCGAATCCTTTGATGGCGAGCTTGGGCATGCGCATGACTTCGCCCACCGTGAATGAGGTTGCCGTTGCGGCCAACGTCCCGCCGAACACGAGAATGATTGAAGGGATGGCGAACAGCGCCATTGGGTCGCCGCCCTCCATGACATTGCTGCCCAGCATGAAGACCAACGCCAGGACCATGCCAATTGGCATCAACATGGCCTACCCCCCGTTTCGACGGCGACCGCTTGACACGGAACGCTCTGCGTGGGTAAAGATCGTCGAGAGGTTCTCCGCGGCGGCAAGGACCGACGAGCGGAACTGCATCACTGCTGAGGCGATCTCTTCGACTGGTTCGCTGATCGTGACACGGTTGCCGTCAGCAAGTGTGACCACGGTGTCGTGGCCGTTGTTTTCCGCAAAGACGATGAGGTCTGGGTTGATCCAGAGTTCATCGCCGCGCAGTCGGTGTAAGCAAATCATGAGATCCTTCTCGTTGTTTGTTTCCTGTCGTTGGTTGATCGGCCGTCACGCCGCACTTTCAAGAGCGCCCGAACGTGACGGCCGTTTGTCACCACTGTGTGGTGACTGCAGCGGCGTTAGCGCTTGACGTTCACCAAGTCGGACAGCATTTCGTCGGATGTGGTGATCACTCGGGTGTTGGCCTGGAATCCACGCTGTGCGAGCACGAGGTTGGTGAACTCGGCCGCGAGATCGACGTTCGAACCCTCGAGTGCTCCAGGAGCCACCGAGCCGAACTGCTCTGTGCCGGCCTGGCCGAACACCGGATCACCCGACGTGAGCGTGGTCTGGAAGAGGTTGTCGGCGGCTTTCATCATGCCTTCAGGGTTGGTGACCGCGGCCAATGCAACCTTGGCAATCATCTTCGAGTCGCCGTTCGTGTATTGAGCAGTGACAGAGCCATCAGTGCCGAAGCTGACCGAGCTGAGCTCGGCACCGGACGAACCGTCCTTGACGGGCATGTCCATCGAGCTGACCTGGTTGTACTGGGTCAGACCGTGCTGGGCGTTGCCGAGCGCAATCGTGATGTTCTGTGGAGCGCCACCCGCGCCGAGGTTCACGCCAGTGAGGGTGATGTTGCCGGCGGAGGTGAGGTTGCCCGAGGCGTCGAAGTTCAACGTCGGCGCAGGGGCCGGGGTGATGTCGGTGATGACGCCGTTCGGATCCTTCGCCGTGATGTTGGCCGTCCAGTTGCCTGCTGATGTCTTGGTCATTTTCAGCGTGAGGTCGAATGCGGTACCGAGCGAGTTGTGTACCGTGCCGGACGTGGCGACAAAGTCGCCAACCGCGGTGCCGGCTGAGATGTTTCCACCGAGCACGATGTTGCCGGTCGCCGCGGGCGGCAGCACTGTGGTCGGCACCGCGATGTAACCCGGTGACGTCGACGGGTTGATCGCGCCGGTGGTGGGATCGGCGCTCCAGCCCAACACGCGGGCACCGCCGCCGGTGACGAGCTGACCGGAGGCGTCCCAGTTGAACGAGCCGTCACGGGTGAGCAGTTGCTCTCCCGAGCGCTCGACGACGAAGAAGCCGTTGCCCTGAATGGCAAGGTCGGTGACGCGGCCGGTGAGTTGGAGTGGGCCCTGCGAGAAGCTGGTGCTCACCGATGCAACGCGGCTACCGAGGCCGATCTGCATCGGGTTCGTGCTGCCGCTGGCATCAGTTGGGATGCCGCCACCGCGAACGGTTTGCGACAACGCATCGGCGAACACTGCACGGCCGGCCTTGAAACCTTGCGTGTTCACGTTCGCGATGTTGTTGGCGGTCACGTCCATCATCGTCTGATGAGCACGCAAGCCGCTGATTGAGGAGTAAAGGGAACGAAGCATGTTGATGATCCTGTCTTGGAGAGTGAGGGTGAATCTGGGGGTTGGTAGTCGTTGAGGTTGGATGGTTTGGTTGAGGTTGGATGCTTTGGTGGTGTTGGTGGTGTTGGAGGTGTTGGAGGTGTTGGAGGAGTTAGAGGTGTTGGAGGTGTCGGACTTCGGGATTGGGGAGTTACGGCGTCGTCGTACTCGGATCGATCACGGGGTCGACCCTTGGAACAGAGACGGGGTCGACCGCCGGTACGGCGACTGCCGCTGGAGCTTGAACGGCCGCAGGTTGGACGGCCGCAGGTTGGGTGGCCGGTGCGATCGGGTTTGGCGCATTCGCCGGCACCGCCGCGGCGCGTTCGGTGACGGAGACAACGGCGCTCAGTGTGACTTCGGCGCCGCTATCGAGGATGAGCACAGGCCCCGTCGCGGTGAACCGCGCGGAGAGCACTCGGCCGGTTTCATGTGTCGCGCCGTCGCTTGCAGACACCACTTTGCCCACCATGTCGGTAGCCATTCGGGCCTCCGAAAGTGATTGTTCTGTGGCCTGGCCCTTCTGCATTTTCGTGAGCGCCTCGACCTGGGCGAATTGGGCGACCTGTCCCATCATCGCCGTTGGGTCCGAGGGGTTCATCGGGTTCTGATAGCGCAGTTGAGCCACGAGAAGTTTCAGGAATGCGTCGGGACCCATCCCGCCGAAAATGTCGGCGGACTTGGTGGTCGCAGTTGTCGCAGTCGTGGAAGTTGTCGCCGCTCTGGAAGGTGCGAGCGCGTTGATTGCTCCGGCCATGTTAGAAGCCCTTTCCTTGCGAGGTCTCGGCGAATTGTTGGACGAGCGATCGTGTTGCCTCAGCCCAACGTTGTCCACGCTCGGCCTCGCTCGCGGTGTCGGTGAGTGCCGACGCGTGTTGCTGACGGCGTTGTTGCTGATCGCCAGCAAGGTTCGACGACGGTTGCCCGTGGCGCCCGTCCGTGCCGGCATCAGCCGTGGCTGCGGCATTGTTCGCCCGTACGGTCTGATCGATCGTTCGTTCTACTTGCCGCACCCAGCCTTTACCCAGCGAGCCGGTTGGATCGGATACAACAGCGAGCGACGCGCGGCCTCCTTCGAAACGCACCGCGACGCGAGCGCCATCGAGGTCGAGCGCGAGCCGCTGCACCTCGCGGTTTGGTGCCATCGCCTGCACGTAACGAATACGGTCAACGTTGTACACGCCCGTGCTGTTCGGCACGAGTGGTTGCGTGTGCGTGCTTGCGCCGACGTTGTCGCCAATCGCGCTGCGGGGCGCAGCGCTCGTCGCGTCGTTCAGCCCGGTGGTGGCGGTGTTCGAAACGGGGGCAGTGGTTTCATTGGCCATCGCGCTGACCTTCTTCGAACTCGCGCGAGCGCTCGATGCCACCACTGTCGCCGAAGCCGCTGTGGCATCGGCCTGACTCGCGTTGTCGACCGAGGTTGATAATGCCGTAGATGTCGCCGCGCGTGAGGTCTCGTCGTGCCCATCTTGAACGACTGGCGTAGTGACTTGCGGACCGGCTGGCGGAGTGGCTGGCGGAGTGGCGGATATGGCGATCGAAGCCGACGTTGCATCGCCCGGTGCCAGCGCGTTTGGTGCTGGCGCGTTTGGTGCTGGCGCGTTTGGTGTCAGCGAGTTTGGTGCTGGCGAGTTTGGTGCCTGCGTGATTGGTGCCTGGGCTACCGATGCAGCCGCCGCAATTCGCGTCGCCGTCGGCGGTTTCTGGATCGCGACGATCGGCTGAGTTGCTGCCGATTGCGCTTGCGACGCCTGAACGGCACTGGCTGTTGCTTGCTCGAGTATCGACAACGATGGCGACAAGGGAGATGCGGCCCTCGGTGCTTGCGCAGGCGCGTTCACTTGGGTGGGGCCGTCGTTGTTGTCGTTCGAACGTGGTTGATCGCCTACTGCGACCTGAGGGGCGGTCGTCATCTCAACGACTGAGGTCGACGCGGCGGTGGCATACGTAACGAGCATGGTTGGTGTGAGGGTCGGGGCAGTCGTGATCGTCGTGGCGGCAGGCTCGCCATCAGCTGTTGGGACGCCGTCAGAGGCGGTGCCGGCAGCGGCAGCGGCGAGCATTGCCACGAGCGCGTTCGAAAAGCCAACGGGGTCAGCGTTGTTCGCCCTCTCGGTCAGCGTTTCCTCGGTTCGCACGGACAGTTTCTCGATCACTGGAATCCCACTACAACAGTCGGACCGGTCGTTGACCGGTCGTTGGACCTGCCGTCCGTGGCAGCACTTCGTTCGGATGCTCCGTGCATTCCGCTGATCGGCTCTCGCCGATTTCATTCAAGGACCGGTCGATATCCGGTCTGACGTGTTCCTAAGGCGCGGTCGAGCGATCTCCGTTGAGATAGTCGCGACGACCGAGAAGTTTGGTGATGTAGTTCGCGGTGAATTGATCGGGCACTCCGCCCGCGCGTTTCACCGCACCTTGACCCGCCGCGTATGAGGCAATCGCCAGTGGCATGTTGCCGTCGTTGCGGTCGATGAGATAGCGATACAACCGCGCCGAACCATCAATGTTCTGCATCGGATCGCGCGGATCGACATGTAGCCACTCGGCTGTTTCCGGCATGAGTTGGCCGAGGCCTATCGCTCCGGTACGTGACACGGCGTCCGGGTGATAGGACGACTCGGTCCAGAACACAGCTGCCAAGAATGCCGGATCGAGGTTGTACCTGTCGGCAGCGGCTTGAATCGCTGGTGCGAGAGCCTTACCGCGCTCGTTTGGCACCCGATCGACCCACACGCCTTCTGGCGTCGTGGTACCAGAAGTTCCTGCTAGTGAGCTATATGTCGTTGGATCGTACGTTGCAGAGCGGGTTGAAAATCGGGTGATCCGAGCTGGTTGCGTTGTCGGCGTAGACGGCATTGACCCCGTCGCGGTGGCGATGCTGGTGTTGGTGGCGATGCTGGTGTTGGTGTCGATGCTGGTGTTGTTGGTGATGCTCGCCGAATCAGCAAGTTGGGCGCCGAACCGGTCGCGAAGATCGGCGAGCGCCGCAGGAGGTTGGGTCATCGACGCGACCCGCGACATGATCAAACTCACGGCGGCCGGAGCGTTCATCGAGGCTTCCTGGCGGCAGCAGCATTCTCATCGAGCGTGCGCTGTTGCGTGCGCTGATACTCGAGGTTGACGGCCGCGATGCGCCGACCCACGAGCCGTTCTGCCGCTTTGCGATCTGCGGTGGCAGCCATGGCGTCGCGGCGTGTGTCGTCGAGCGTTTGGTGAGCGAGGACCGAACGTCGCGAGGCAGTGAGCGCGGTCTCGCGCAACGCGCTGGCCGTCCCCACCGCAGTCATCAGGTCGATAGCGGCCAAAGGCCCAGTGTTCGACGAGAGAGGATGTTTACCAGCACGATGATGAGCATGTGCGGCAGCCTCAGCCGCTGCATGTGCAGTCACGGCCGCAGCAGCCGCTGCGCTACCCGCTAGGTTTTCGACAATGGTTCGCACGCGCACCACGACATCTCCACGTTGGCGACTCACGATGGCTCCATCTGTTCGGCGATGCGGGCAAGAGTCGCAAACGTTTCATCGATGGAAGAGACATCGTTGGTTCGTTGCCTGCAGAGTTCAATGATCGCCGGGCTCATCGCAAGACCTTCATCGGCCTCGGGATTACTTCCCGGCGCGTAGGCACCCACCTCCACAAGGTCGCGAACCGCGTCGGCCGCTGCAAGCGCACGCCGGGCGCGATCGGCAATAGCCAGTTGTGCCGGGTCAAGAACCTTTGAGGCAAGTCGAGAGATTGACAGGAGTGGATCGACAGCTGGATAGCGACCGGCATGAGCCAGACGACGATCCAACACGATGTGACCGTCGAGGATGCCTCGTACGGTGTCGGCTATTGGATCGTTGTGGTCGTCGCCATCGACGAGCACTGTGTAGATAGCGGTGATTGAGCCGTGCTCACGCGGGCCCGTTCGTTCGAGTAACCGCGGCAGCGCCGCAAACACCGACGGCGTAAACCCGCGAGCAGTTGGTGGCTCACCAGCAGCGAGGCCGACCTCGCGTTGCGCGAGCGCAAAGCGTGTCAGCGAGTCACAGAGAAACAGAACGTCGCGACCTTCGTCGGCAAGTTGTTCGGCGATTGCTGTGGCGTATCGCAGCGCACGTACGCGCACGAGTGCGGGTTGGTCAGATGTAGCGACAACGACGGCTGCGCGTTTGGCTGCTTCGTGTCCGAGATCGTCCTCAAGAAACTCGCGAACTTCACGTCCGCGTTCGCCCACCAGGCAGATGACAACGCAGTCAGCGTCGGCACCGCGAGCAATCATGCCGAGCAACGTTGATTTACCGACACCCGATCCGGCGAAGAGTCCCACGCGTTGCCCGCGAGCCAAGGTCGTGAATGCGTCGAGGACGCGCACGCCGACCGGCATGGGTTTTGTGATGCGTTGACGCGACAGCGGCGCAGGTACGGGACGGTCGATGAGCCCTCGCGCCGCGAGCACAGGGCCCTTTGCGTCTATCGGTCGGCCGAGCGCGTCCACGACGCGTCCGAGCAAACCGGTGCCAAGCGGTTGCCCGCTCGCAAGCGTTGGTCGGGCCCGATCGCCACACGTGAGACCCGTGGGTTCGCCGAGCATCGCCAGACGAACTTCGCCGTCTCCGGCAGCCACCACTTCGGCGTCAAGTGATCCAGTCGTGCCATCCACGGCTACGGCGGTGCCCATCGAAAGGCGCACACCGCGAATGCCGACTTCCATCCCTCGAATGACGGTGACCGTGCCGCACACCGGTAACGCAATCGGTAGCCCCGCAGGTTCGAGATCGATGCGGTCGAGATCGGGGCCGAGTTCGTCAGGGTCGCGACCAGCCCACGCGAGCGATCTGTTTCGTGGCGAAGCCCAAGTGCCCGAACGCGGGCGCGAACCAGAAAAGGGCGACGTTGTGGCCACCGTGCCGGACGCGTCTGGGATCGACGGTTGGCTCATCGGGGATCTACCGCGAGATGCATTTCGAGGGCCTCGCGTGCTGCCTCCATGTAACGCTCGAACGTGCCTTCGGCGTCGGCCCATTCGCTACTCAACCGAAACTCGCCCGGCGCAAGACTGTGATCGTTCGCAAGGGTGAGTGTTTGGCCGTTGGGAGGGCGATTGGCGATGGCATCGCTTGCTGTGCCGAAGTCGTTTGGATGCACCGACAGGCAGATTGGACCTGGATCAAATGTCGCGAGTACCTCGCCGATACGTACCAGAAGGCCCGCAGTGCGTGCCTCAGGAATGTGGCGCAGCGTGGTTGTGACCAAGAGCTCGGCCACCTCGATGACACGTTGTGTCATGGCGCGAGACGCGTCGGCGATAGCTGCGAGACACCGATCGATGTGCCCGTCGATCACCATGAGGTCTCGCCGGCCCGCGTCGCGTCCGGTCTTGTCGCCCAGTTCGTAGCCCTGCTCGTATGCCGCGAGCGCGACCGAGTCCCAGCCGGGGGGAGCTGGGACATCGATCGGCGCGTGGCCAAAGGTGGGTCGCTGGAGTACTCGTGTCACGAGATGAAGTCCCCGCCGCCACCGCCGCGCATGAGCACGATTCGGCCTTCTTCTTCGAGCTTGCGGGCGCCACGAACGATCTCTTGCTGTGCGCCTTCGACATCGGTGCGGCGCACCATGCCCAGTGTTGACGCGTATTCAGTGACATCTTCGGCGGCGCGCTTGGAAAGGTTCTGTTCGATCTTCTCGCGAACCGGCAGAGCAGCGTCCTTGAGTGCCAATGCGATAGTTCGCGTGTCGGCCACTCGAAGGACCTCCTGTAGACCTCTGTCGTCGAGATGGGTGATGTCTTCGAACACAAACATCAGATCGCGTACGGCAATCGCCAGTGCGGGGTCCGATCGTTCAAGATCCCCGAGCACAACTTTTTCGGTGTCGCGACCGACATTGTTCAAGAGTTGCGCCAACGGCTTGATCCCACCACGCGAGTGAGAGGGTTCGCTCGATGTGCCCGCACCCGCGCGGCGCAACAGGGCGAGCTCGACTTCGGCGACGACATCTGGATCGCTCGCGTCCATCTTTGCGTAACGAGACGCGACATCTGAACGAAGATCTGACGGAAGGCCCTCGATGATCTGTGCCGACGTACCAACGGGCAAGTGCGCGAGCACGAGTGCGATCACTTGAGGATGCTCGGGTTCGAGATACGACACGATCTGTGCGGTCGATCGGCCGCGAAGGAACTGAAAAGGCACGCTCGATGAAGCGGCCATGATCTGTTCGAGAATGGCATCGGCGTCCGCGCCGTGACTGCGACGAAGCAGATCACGGGCCTTATCCACGCCGCCGGCCACTGCGTATGACTGGGCGACGGCTTCGTCGCGAAGTCGTGTTACTACTTCTTTTACCTGTGCAAGCGGCACGCGTGGCATGTCTTTGACTTCACGAATGATTGCCTCGACTTCAGGTGCGGAGAAGTGACTGAGCACCTTTGCACCCATCTCGGTACCGAGCGAGGCGACAACGATGGCGACGCGTCGCGCGCCGGGGAAACCGCGTTCGTAGCTCGCCACTGTCGACGGAGTTGGAGCCTCCTCTACCTCAGTGCGTTCGGCGACTGCTGCGCCTCCGCTTCGGCGGCGGCTCATTGCGCCATCCAAGAACTCAGCAGGGCTGCGAGCGACTCAGGACTTTCGGCCATCATTCGCTCGAGGTCACCTTTGATCTCATCGACAGCGGCACGCTCCGGATCTGGCGCGTGAGCGTTCCAGGCATTCGCTACCGGCATTGCTGCTGTCGGAGCGATGGGTTCGTTCTTGCCACCCTTCTTCTGCTTTGCGCCTTTGCCGGTCGCGACGCCCGCCATCATGGCTCGCTGACGATCCTTCTTCTTGCGGCGACGGCGCATGTACAACGCAATGATCAGCATGACGAACGCCCCACCACCCGCCGCCGCGGCGAGCAGGTTTGTCTGTGGCTTTGCGGCAGCGGTCGCAACGCCACCAGTACCAGGATCAGTGATCAGATTGCCGGCGGCAGTGGCTGCCACCGGAACCATCGCAACCTCGATCGTGTCGCCGCGTTTGGTGTCGATGCCGGCCGCTGAACCGATGAGGCGTGACAGCATTGCATCATCAACCTTTGTGGTATTTGCGGCGGCCGCGTCGTTGGCTCCGGCGGCTGCGCTGCCTGCGGCCGCAGGCCCGTTCGGCACGGGTACAACGACTGCGATGGAAAGCTTGGTCACTGACGGCGTACTCGTCGTCGATTTCGTAATCGTGCGATCGCCAGGCGTGAAGGTGGTCGTCTTGTCCGATTTGTTGTAGGTGCCGTTGCCCGAACCAGATGCACCAACGGGACCGCCATCAACACCTGTCACGCCACCTGCGGGTGCACCCGTTCCAGTCCACGTCTCGGTTGATTCGTGCGCGGCAACTTGGGTGTTCTTGTTCGGATCGATCACTTCCTTCTCAACGGTCGACTCTGTGAAGTCCAGTACGGCGCGAACCTCCACGGTTGCACCCGCCTCACCTGAGAGCGTGCGCGCGAGTTCGGTGAGGCGGCCCGACAGCTGCGACTCGAAGTCGCGAGTGATCTCGATGTTCTTGGTCGATCCACCAGAGGCAGCGTCCTGACCCGGTGCCCGTAACAACGCGCCATCCGACGAGGCGATCGTCACTTGATCGGCGCTGAGACCTTCTACAGATGATGCGATCATGTTCGCAACAGTGTCGATTTGCTTTTTCGTGAGTTCGTGCCGGAGCGAGAGCATCACAGAAGCCGTCGGCACCTTGGTCTTGCCGGCACCATTGCCGATGAAGATCGATTGCTCAGGAATGCTCAGCTGCACGTTCGCGCCGGCGACAGGCTCCATGGCGAGCAGCGTGCGGGCAAGTTCGCCTTCCAGCGCCCGCTCGTAATTCACACGCTGCTCGAAGTCGCTGCTGGCAAGGCCCTGATTGGCAAAGATCTCGTCGAAGCCCTTCGGTACTGCTTGACCAGTCACGCCTTCTCCGGCGAGCGCGAGGCGAACCGACGCCAGCTGATCGGTTGGCACCATGATGCGGCTGCCGTTGCCGTCGAGCTTATGAGGCACACCCTTGGCGTCGAGTTTGGTCAACACATCCGAAGCGGTCTTGTCGTCGACATTCGCGTACAGCACCGAGTACTTGATCTCGGTGACTTTGCCGTACACGAAGTACGCGCCGAGCGAGAGGCCCAAGACGGCCGTGACGAGTCCAGCTCGTTGGCCAACGGTGAGGCCCTTCCAAGAGGTCGCGAGACCGTCGAGCTGTTGATTCTTCATCGAATGTCCTTAGACCTGCACGTTGATGATCGACTGATACGCCTCGAGACCGCGGGTGCGGATCTCATTGACGATGGACATTCCAAGGTTGGCTTTGCTTGTAGCCGCCATGACGTCGGAGATCTGCACGTTGCCGCCGGCGGCCATCGAGGAGACGAGGTTGTCTGCCTTTTTCTCCATGTTGCCGACCGAGTCGAGACTCTTGGCGATGGCGTCGCCGAATCCGGCTGGCGCAGGCTTGGAAGCTCCGGATGTTGCAGAGGTCGAGGCGATGCTGCCGACTCCGCCGATCGGTGGGAGAGCGCTCACGTCAGCCTCGGCCCAGCGTCGTCGTGACCTGCAGTGCGTCGCGGGTTTCCTTGAAGACGGTCATGTTCGCCTGATACGTGCGGCTAGCGATGATCATGTCGCCAAGCTGGCCGGCAAGATCAACGACGGCACCTTGCACGTAGCCCTGATCGTCGGCCAGTGGATTTTCGGGGTCATAGGCCATGGCCGGATCGCCTTGCGAATCGAGCACTTGCCCAACGATGACCCCACCGCCTTGTGATGTGTCGGTTGCGAGTGGCATAGCTACGACCATGCGTGCCCGGAACGGCTCCTGGCCCGGCGTTGTCTGAGTATTCACGTTTGCAATGTTGTGGGCGATCGTGTCGAGCCAATATTTGTTGTAGCCGAGCCCTGTACGAGCGATGTCAATGCCGGAAAATGGTCCGTGATTCATCGTCCGACCCCAGCTGCTGCCTTGAGTAGATCGATCTTGTAGTTGAACCCCGACACCATCACTTGCCGCTCGAGCGACGACTTCGTCATGTCGGTCAGCTCGTTCTCGATGCTGACGCTGTTGCCGGTCTTGTCGACGAGATCCTCGCCGCCTGCGAGCGTGGGACTCTCGCCGGGTGCTGCCTTGCCGCTGCGAAGTGCATCGGCCAGGTTCCGTTCGAAGTTCACTCGTTGCGAGCGATACAGCGGAGAGTTGGCGTTGGCGATGTTGTGCGCAACGGTGTCAAGTCGCAGCTGCAGTCCGCCGAGCGTGTATTCAACTGTGTTGAGAAGTGGGTCCATGGGGAAACCTCGATGTACGCGGCATCCGTGCAAATCATGAACCCGTCCGTGGGCCCGCCTTGAACTACGCCAGCCCTATCGGCACGCCACGACGATCGTTCTAGGTTCCCGTCCACGTCTCGCCCGTCGTCCCCCATGAATGGGTGCGGTGTGAGCCAGCGTGTGGCCAGCGTGTGGCCAGGATCGCGCCCATTGAAGCTGGTGACGCGGTAGACCCACGTCGGCACCTTTACTCAGCTATTGAGCTGGCTCGTGGTGTAGCCGGACACGCCGCGTCCGGTGCGCGCGAGTTCGGCGCGTCGTCGGCCGAGGTCGGCGAGCTCGACGGCGACAGCGGCTCGCCGTGCTGTCAGAGCGGCGATTACCCGCTGCAGAATCACGGCGTCGATTTGGCTCGCAGCGACGCTTCCTGGCAGCGACGCGATGTCGATGCGCAGGCCGTCTTCGAGCACTTCATCAACTGCGTCCTCGGAGCTCGTCGAATTTCCAAACACATCGTCGGCCGTTTCGAGCCACGAGCCGAGTCCGCTCATCGTGCCCGAACCCAGGCGTCGAGCAAGCCGCCAATCACCATACGAACCGCATCGAGTGGACGAGTGTCCTTGCCGAGGTTGGCATCGATGAGTTGATCGATCGCGAATCGGTAGAGCTGCTCAAGGTGATTGGCGAGATCGGTGACCACTGGGTCCGGATGACTCGTGGCGAGTCCGCTCGTGAGCTCCAGCAGAATCGCTTGCCCTCGCACCGTCTCGTCGTGGAACACCTGTAACCAGTTGTGTGGCTGGTGCAACTCGGCTTGCTCGGCGCGGTTGCACGACGTGATGACACGCTCGTATGCCATGCGCACCACCTCTTGCGGACTCGCTGTTACTGCGGACGCATTTGCATATGTGGCGAGGGCCGCAACTGCAGACATCGGTGGTCCTTTCGTGACGCGTGAGCGGCGGGAAGCTGGCGGTGGGGTAGGGGAGCGGATCGAATGCAAGGACGGTGGAGGTGGCGAATGCGAGGACGGTGGAGGTGGCGAACGACTGGGTGAACGATTGAGCGAGTGACTGGGCGAGTGAATGGGCGAACGAGGGAACTGCAGGGTGTGGAGAGCAATGTCGGGTGCACGGCGGCCGGTTCTATGGCCGCGAGCAAAGCAATGTTGTTATCCGGTCGACAAGTTTCCGAGGGAGCCGAGAGAACTGGTGATCGAGTTGAGCCGATCGAGCGTCACCTGCATGTTCGAGTACTTTCGGCGCATCACGGCCTCTCGTTGCTTGAGGATGTCGTCGTAGCGGCCGACGCGCTTCTGCAGGTCGCTGATCTGCGTCGCCAAGGTGTCTTTCGAGGCCAGTGCGGCGCCCGCCGAGCCACCTTGCGCGCCAATACCCGACAGTGCCCCGGCGAGGCCCTGGCGGAGGGTTATCGCTCCGGTTGAACTGCCGCCGAGCGCCGTGAGTTGTGCAGCCGTCGCAGTGATCGACAACACCATCCCGCCCACCGTGTACGAACGGCCAGTTGCCACGAAGGCTGTGCCGTCGACAGTGCCCGCGGCATCGAGTCCCTTCGTCGATGTGCCGTCGATTCCAACGGCTGCCGCTCCCGAAATCGTGAAGCTCTGGCTCGACCCGAATTTGTCGTCGGTGAGGTTCAGACCCTGATCCACGCCACCAACAGTCTGCGGGATCACGGTGATCTTCACCCCTGCAGCACGCAACGCCGCATTGAGGTTGCCGGCAGTTTGGGCCCACGTAGCGGCCGTTGTGAACGACACGTTCACCGAGCCCGAGGGCGTGACGATTTGCATGGCCACCGACGTGCCAGGGGCTGGTAGCGGCGTTGGTAGACCCACCATCCCCGCTTGACTTGCTGCCTGCGTGACGATGATGGTTCGGGAGGAAGAGGTTGACGTCGAGGTCGCTCCGACGATCGAAACTCCCGTCGCGGTCGACACTGCACTGCGTCCGAGACCCGCAAACGCGCCAGTCGGATTGCTGGCCAACGTCGCGGTCAGCTTGGCAGCATCAAAGGCAATCGTGCCGTCGCGGTTGAGAGATACGCCGAGGGCGGCCGAAGTCATTGTTGCTCCAGAGGCGGTTACCAATGGCGAAGCGATCGCACTTCTCACCGCGTCGGTAAGACGACGTGCGCCAAAGTCGCCGGCCAATGCGCCACGGGCAGCGGCCTCTGTGCTTGTCTTTGTTGCACTTGCAACAGTACTTCCAAGAGTGTTGGCGGCATCGACGAGCGCCTTCACCTTCGCGACAATCGCAGCATCGTCTCGAGCAGATGAAACAGCTACGGCAGACGTTGTTGGCTTCTGCAACGACAGTTCGACGCCATCGATGACGTCGGTGATCACGTTCGTGGATCGCGTCACCGTCACACCATCAACACGGAGCTGCGCGTTTGCCGGGGCGCGTGCTGTGGTGAACGCGCCCCAACCAACTCCTGCTGCGGTGAACGCGGCGGCAGTGCCCGACGTGGTTGAGCTGAGTGCGAGCTGAAAGGTGCCTGGCGATGTCTGCAGCACCCGCGCCGAGACGCCGATGCTGGCCGCGTTGATTGCAGCGGCGAGGCCACCAATCGTCCCGTCGGCTGAGGTGAAAGTTTGCGTCGCGCTAGTCCCAATCGTGAGATCGACGGTGCGGCCAGCGATCGTGGCGGTGGCGGAGGTGAACGTGTCGCTCACGAGCACTGACTGGGCTGCGGCGAGCGACACCACCTCAACGGACGCCGTCGTTGCCGGCGCCGATCCGGTGGAGCGAACAGCGATCGCTGTTGGGTCGGTCGATGAGACGGTACGCAGGCTGGCGAGCGTGTCGAGGCCGGCCATCGCGTCTGAGGCCGTTTTGAGCGCGGTGAGTTTGTCCGCGATCGACTGCCACGCGGTTTGCGCTTTCTGGAGCGCGGAGATGCGGGTGTTCAGCAGATCCTGAGGCCTGCGTTCCACTGCCATCAGTTGGGTGATGATCGATTCGGTGTCGATGGCGCCTACCACGTCGACCTCCTTGCTTGCCGTGCCGCTGCCGGCCGTGCGTCAGTACTCGAGTTGGGAATTCGTCAGCACAACGGGTGACACCCTCCGTCCCAGTGAGGAACGGAGGGTGTACACGTCGTCTATCTGTTTGGGGGTATATCCACTGCGCTCAGCGCAGCAACTGCAGAATGCTCTGCGGAACCTGGTTGGCCTGCGCCAACATCGCTGTGCCGGCCTGGCTCAGGATGCTGTTGCGGGTGTAGTTCACCATTTCCGACGCCATGTCGGCGTCACGGATGCGGCTCTCCGAAGCGGTGAGGTTCTCCACCGCGACGCCGAGGTTGGCAACCGTGTGCTCCAAACGGTTCTGGACAGAACCGAGCGTTGCCCGGGCGGTCGACACGTTCTTGATGGCGGTGTCGATGTTGGTGATGGCCGTCTGGGCCGTTGTGTTGCTGGTCGACACGTCGACACCAGTTGTGAGGTTGGTGCCGATGATGCCGGTGGCGGCGTTGCCGTTGAGCGTGAGGTCATTGCCAACGGTGACCTGCTCCGCGGCGTTTGCGTTCGCGCTGACCTGGAAGTTGAGGCCCGCACCCGCACCGCTGAAGTTAGCGAACACGGTGATGCCCGAGAAACGGGTACGTGTGCCAATTGCAGTGATTTCAGATGTGAGTTGGTTGATCTCCGACTGCTCCGCCGTGCCGTCTGAAGTGCTGTTAGCGGCCTGAACGGCGAGCTCACGCATGCGCTGAAGCATGGAGTGCACTTCGGTCAATCCGCCTTCAGCGGTCTGCAGGAAGCTGATGCCGTCCTGCGCATTGCGCTGTGCCTGAGCTGAACCGCGGATCTCCGAACGGAGGCCTTCCGAAATGGCCAACCCAGCGGCGTCATCGGCCGCCCGGTTGATACGGAAACCTGACGACAGTTTCTCCAGGCTTTTGCCCAGTTGGCCTTGGGTTGTGGCTAGGTTGCGGCTTGCGTTGAGAGCCGCGATGTTTGCATTGATACGCATTTCTGTTACCTCCGTGTGGTGATTTTCCGGACGTCCTTGCCCGGCGATGTTCGTTTCGGTCGCTTCTTCAATCGTTCTAGGACGATCTCAGAAATTTCTTTTGGCGCCTCACAACCCGCGCCCTGCATCAGCTGACCTTGGCCAGTGATGTGCTGTCTGCGGCCCAGGCGTCGAGCTTGCGTCGGGCACGCCGCAGAGCGGCACGCGCCTCGCTTCGCCCACTGAGGCCGAGATCTTCGGCGATGTCGGGCAACTCGGTGCCGAACCCGCCCGGATCGAGCGCCCCGGTGCGGTGGAGCCAGACGAGCGCCTCCACCTCGGTCATGCCCGAGTCCTCGATGATGTGCTTGATCGTGTCGGTCCAATCGGCCTTGTCGTAGCCGCTGTCGCTCATTGCGAGATGGCTCGATCGATCGTTGCCCATGTTGTCGGTGTCGGCATCGAGCCAGACCATCGACGTGGCCGAGAAGTGCTGCGCCCGCTCGATCTCCGCGAGCGACGAACGCGACGAGATGACGAAGATTCCCTGCGCGATCAACTCGCGCGTTGTCGCAGCCGCGCCGCGTGCCGGTGCGACGTATCGTGCCTCACCGTTCGCGAGCATGAACTCGAGTTGTGCAATCCCGGCGAATCGATCGCGAAGATTTCGCTTCGCCATCAAGCGGGTCACGCCTGCGGCGAATGCCATCCTCTGAGCGACGACGGCCGGCACCTCTGGTCGGTCCTCAGGGTGCGCCTGAAACCATGTGAGGAGCTGGCGAAACTCAACCGACACTCCAGTTGCACGGGCGATCTCGCCACGAACGGCGTTGCCAATGGCTCGTTGCACCAACTTCGACCACGCAACATCGCGCACTGGTGCTGACTGGGGATTGCTGAAGTGGCGCTCGACGACACTGAGCACCTGATGCTCGGCAACGACGATGAGGTCACTCATATCAAGTGCAGATGATTCAGAGCGCACAACGGAGCGATACCGATTCACGACTGAGAGGACCAGCCCGCGGTTTGTCTCGATGAGTTCATGACGCGCCCGCTCGGCGGCGAGGTGCGTACGCCGCACGGCGGCCACGAGCGCGCGCCCGGTCAACAGCGGCACCGTGAACGAGTTGGGAAGATGAGCGGCGATGTCTGATGGGATCGGCTGCGCTGCGCCACCCACGACTCGGTGCGCACTCCACGTAGAGTGAGCAACGTCGAACTCGCCGACGCCGACCTGAAACTGTCCGACGACTTTGAGTGGGCCGACGGCAATCGTTGCGTCGAAGGTGTGCACGCCTTCGCGTAAAATGGCGCAGGTGTCCATCAGAACAATGTCGAAGATTTCGACGCCGGTGACAATCACCCGCGGTAGATCAACGACGGCTCCCTCGGCCTCGATTGGCTCGCTGTTCAGCATCCGCGAAAGTCGAATCATTCCGATGAGGTCTTCGCGTCGGGCGATCGTGGCCGTAGCCGCGCACTGCGACGCTTCGATTTCTTGCGAATGCCCCTTGTGCGACGCCGAGAATGGGCGATCTATGAGTGTCTCTTGAACTGTGATGTCCCGCATGTAATGGTCATCGGGACGGTCGGGCGTGAAGCATCCACCCGAGTCAGGGGATGTGTGCTGTCAGCCTCACCCAAGTGTGGTAACGCGAAACGGCTGTGCCTAAGAGATACATATTGATCGCGAATGATTGCAAATCAATTAGGATGAGTGATGCAAATGCATTAGACCGTTCCGGAGATGAACGGAAGAATAATTCCGGTCGAGAAGCAGCTTCGACTATACGGAGTAGTCAAGTTCGTGTGATGATGGCGCCCGGACGCTTCAAGGGCGGGTGCCTCGAGTTCTTGCTCGTGAGACCTGCATCTCGTTGTTGCTTATTGGGGGCATATCTGTGGACGGATGGACATGATCGGCACTGCTGTTCTCAAGAACGACGGCGTACTCAAGGTTCTCATCGTAGAAGACCACGCGATGGTGGCCGAAGGTCTTCGAGTTTTACTCGACGCCCACGCTGACATCTCGGTCATCGGCGTGGCTCTCACTATCTTGGACGGCATTGAATTGGCGCGAACCGGGCAACCCGATGTCGTCATTCTCGACTTCGCGTTACCTGACGGCGAGGCACCAGACTCCGTTCGAGGATTCCTAGACGCTGCACCGACATGTAATGTTGTGGTGCTCAACGCGAGCGCCGATTACAACTCCGTTGTTCGGTCTTTCGAGGCTGGAGTTAAGGGGTATCTGCTAAAGAACCAGCGCTCAAGCGACCTGGCCGATGCCGTTCGTACCGTGCACGCCGGTGGTCGCGCTCTGGCGGCGCAGCTGGTGAGCGCCCTTATGGCCCGCGTCGGCAGCTCGAATCGTGCTGAATATAATCTGACCCGACGAGAGATCGATGTTCTTGGCAGACTGGCCGAAGGCGCCTCAACGGAGCGCATTTCACGCGAATTGGCCCTCAGCGTGCACACCGTCCGTAATCACGTGCAGAGCGCGATACGTCGCCTGGGTGCCCATTCGAAGCTCGAAGCGGTATCGATAGCCCGCCGGGAGGGCTACTTGCCGATGAATAAGCATGAATCCATTGCCTAGTCATTGATTTCATCAATTTCGAGAACGAGGGTTCATATATTCTGAGCCTGAGCCTGAGCCTGAGACATCGCGGGCGAATCGTCAAGACTTCCGCAAGAAATAGCTTCAGTTCTTGAACGCTCTGCCGAAGAACATATTCGTGAAGCGAGCGGCAGTCATTGACGGGTGGGCAATCATGAGGGTCGGCGTGGAGACGACGTTGCGACGCAGCGGCGTGAACACGGTGCAGTCGGTTTCGACGGCAACCGAGTTCTTCGCATCGCACACGGGTACAACGAGCCCGATCCAACGAGAACTCGACCGCGAGACCGATCAACTCGACATTGCGGTCATCGGCGCGATCGCGGACATGACTCAGATCGCTGCAATCAGGCGCGCAACGGCTGCAGGAGTCAGTGTCATTGTGATGACCTCCAGCATTTCGCCCGCCGCGGTGATGGAACTCTGTTCGGCCGGTGCCCACGCAGTCGTGGCCCGCGAGGCTTCAGACGCAGAGCTTGGTGAGGCGATCGACTCGGTCGTAAAGGGCCGTCGTTATGTCGCGCCAGAACTGCTTGGTGCAATGTTTGCGGAGAAGGCAACCCCTGTTGCGAAGCCTCGGTTCGATCTCACGTCTCGCGAGCGTGAAGTGCTTGTCGAGCTTGTCACGGGCCGCACCAACCTCGAGATCAGCAAGCGTTTGCTCATTGGCCAGGAAACGGTGAAGAGCCACTTGAACAACATCTACGACAAGCTCGACGTGCGTCGGCGCACTCACGCGGTGAGTCTCGCGCTCGCTGCGGGTCTCGTCTGACGCGAACAGACGCGACGTAGACGTTCCGCCCCGTTCGACACGCCTGGGCATCGAACTCTTCGAGCGCCACTCGTTCCGTTTCGAGATGAACTAGCTTCGCGGCTGTGTCAGACCCAGCATCAATGCCCCCGTCGGCACAGCTCTCTGGCGCTATCTGCGTCGTGACTGGCGGCTTGGGTTTCATTGGGTCGAATCTTGTCGGGTCGCTCATCGGAATGGGCGCCACGGTACGCGTGGTCGACGACCTGGTTCCTTCGCACGGTGGCACTGTGCACAACGTAGAAGGGCTTGGGGCCGAGGTCATGGTGGCCAACATCGCCGACGCTCGTGTTGCCGAGGTGCTAACCGGTGCCGACATCGTGTTCAATCTCGCCGGACAAGTAAGCCATACGGCGTCGATGCTCGATCCACAACAGGATCTGCGGCTCAACGCACTCGATCATGCTGGCTTTCTCGACACGTTGCGACGAGCGGCTCCGCACGTGCGAGTCGTACACGCATCCACACGACAGGTGTATGGCCGCGTGCTCCGCCAACCGGTCGACGAGACGACGGCGGCTAACCCAGTGGATGTCAACGGTGTCTCGAAGCTCGCTGGTGAACAGCTGCATATGGTGTACGGGCAGGCGTACGGTCTCGCCACAACATCGCTACGGCTCACAAATGTCTATGGTCCGCGCCAGCGTTTGACGAGTGACGAACTGGGATTCCTCCCCGTGTTCGTCCGTAAAGCGTTGCAGAACGAATGCATCACGATCTTCGGTGATGGCACCCAGCGTCGAGACTGCGTTCACGTCGCAGATGTTGTCTCGTGCCTCGTCGCTGCGACGGCCGATCTAGCCGCGGGCCGGGTCTACAACGTAGGGCACTCCAGCGACTACTCACTTGCCGAGATCGCGGCGATCATCGTCGACGCGGCTCAGAGCAGCGGCGGTGTCGAACTGGTGCCATGGCCGAACGATCATCAACGCATCGACATCGGTTCATTTCATACTGATAGCCGTCGTATCGCGGCTGAGCTGGGCTGGACAGCAGCGGTGTCCCTTGCGGATGGGGTGGCGGACACGGTCAGGTTCTATCGTGGTGACCCGTGGTACCTGTCGTCGACCTGAGCCGGCGCGGACAACGGATGGCAGAGGCATTCGGTGCCGTTGCCGAGAGAATCGCTCGAAGCGGAACTCTCTTGCTCGGGTCCGAGACGTCCGCATTCGAGCGCGAATTTGCCGAATGGCTGAGTGTGTCATCCGTCGTCACCGTCGCCTCGGGTGCAGCGGCGCTGCAGCTTGCACTGGCTGGCCTCGGTGTCGGACCTGGCGATGAAGTCATCGTCCCAGCGTTCACGGCCGTGCCTACTGCGTCTGCGGTCTGTGCAGTCGGCGCGGTACCGGTACTCGTCGATGTCGGGCGAGACACCGGCACCCTTGACACGTCCCTCATTGAGCCAGCGCGCACCGCGCGCACGAAAGCGGTCATTGTCGTGCACTTGTACGGCCGACCTGCCGACCGGGTGCGTACCGATCTGCTCGTGATCGAGGATGCAGCGCAGGCGCACGGCGCAATCCTTGATCACGGGCATTCCGACGCAGTCACGTACAGCTTTTACCCCACCAAGAACCTCGGTGGCATCGGTGACGGTGGTGCTGTTGTGTCACGCAACCCCGACCTGATCGCTCTCCTTCGCAGCCTTCGTGTGCATGGCATGTCGGAGATGTACGTGCACGATCACATCTCACAGAACTTTCGCATGTCAGAGCTTGAAGCGGCATGGTTACGCCTCGCGCTTGTGGACGTTCGTATGGACAACGAAAGACGTCGCGGCATCGCCGCGCGTTATCGCGCAGCCGCCCCTCATCTCGCCTGGCAGGACGAACACGTCGACCACGTCTATCACCAATGCGTTGTTCGTTTTTCGGATCGCGAGGCGACGCGTGCGCGTCTGGCGGAGCTTGGGGTTGCTACAGCTATTCACTATCCGCTCGCTGTCACGCAACAGCCCGCCTATCGTCACCTGGCTCGAGTCGCATGCCCGCAGGCTGAGGCGTGGGCAGCAGAATGCGTGAGCCTGCCGTGCTTTCCTGAGCTCGCCGACGCTGAAGTCGAACATGTTGCAAACGCAATAGCCGCGGTTGGCTCATGACGATCGGCAGCGTGTCCGCAATGTTTCCGTGCTACAACGACGCCACAACGATTGGTGGCTTGGTCGACGACGTGTACGAGGTGCTCGAACCGCTGGTCGCCACAGTCGAAGTCATTGTGGTCAACGACGGCTCGAGCGACGACTCACGACAGGTGCTCGATCATCTCGCCGCCACGCGTTCGTGGTTGAGGGTGATTCATCACGACGTCAACCGCGGCTACGGCGGTGCACTCATGAGCGGATTCGCTGCAGCCCGTCATGAATGGATCTTCTACACAGATGGTGACGCGCAGTACGACGCTCGCGAAGCTGCCTTGCTTGTGCCGCTCGCCACCGACGACGTCGACATTGTGCAGGGCTACAAGATCGGCCGAGGTGACGGTTGGCATCGCAAGGTCATCGGTCGTTGCTATCACCACGTCGTGAAGGTGCTCTTCGGACTCGTCGGCCGAGACACTGATTGTGATTTCCGTTTGTTTCGGCGCCAACTCATCATCGATCGTCCGCTCACCTCTACGAGTGGCGTCATTTGCGTAGAGATGATGCGCAACTTTCGCGACCTCGACGCACGTTTCGTCGAGACCGGGGTCCATCACTATTTCCGACCCTCAGGCAAGTCTCAGTTCTTCCGCCTGCCTGCCATTGCGCGTAGCGCCCAACAGCTGTTGCAGCTGTGGTGGCGTATGGTCGTGCGATGACGACCCATTCGGTCAAGCTGCGTTCCGCAAGGTCGTTTCTGATCACCGATCGCGGTGCAGCATGGGCATTCCGTGTCGCCATGGCATTTGGTGTCGCCGTGTTGATCATCGTCGGTCGCAATCAGTGGTTTGTGCGCGACGACTGGGCGCTTGTCATCACGCGTAACACTGTCCGCGACACGCTCGGATGGAAAGATTGGTTGTTCGTTCCGCAAGACGGTCATTGGCTGACGGTGCCCGTTCTGTTGTATCGCGGCTTGCAGAATGCACTCGGCCTCGACTCATATGTTCCATTTCTGGCGCTGGCGGTTGTCACGCATATCGCGGCGGTGCTGCTTGTGCGCATCGTGTGCCGGCGCTGCGGCGTTTCGCCGTGGACCACAACAATCGTCTGCACCCTCTTGTTGCTGTTCGGCGCAGGTTGGGAAAATATCGTGTTCGCCGTGCAAGTTACGTACAACCTCTCGCTGGTTGCGTTCTTGGCCCAACTTGTACTCGCCGACCATGACGGCCCAGTGGATCGGCGAGACGTCGCCGGTGCCGGTCTTGCCGTAATCGGCGCGATGTCCTCCGGATTCGCGCCGGTGTTCATCACGGGCATCGCGATCTTCCTCGCGTTTCGTCGACGATGGGCTGCGTTGGCCGTGGCCGTGTTACCTCAGGGCATCGTGTATCTGTGGTGGTACGTGTTCTGGCAAAGCGGCAGCACGAGCGGGGTGCCGCACGGGTCAAAGGCCCTGGTGCCATCATTTGTGGCGCAAGGTCTTGGCACCACGCTGCACAGCATGGTGGTGCTCCCCGGACTCGCCGGCGTCGCGCTCCTCGCCACGATCGGCATCGCACTGTGGAGGGGAACCGGCTGGAAGGTGCAAAGCACTCTGCTCGCGCTATGGGCCACTGCTGCGGTGATGCTGATCGGTATCGGCATCGAACGGGTGGGCTTCGGCGTCGATTATGCGACCACATCTCGCTATCAGTACATGACCGCGATGCTGGTTGCGCCAGCGTTCGCGATTGCCGTTGAGCAACTTGCGCGAGTTGCCACCGTCGCGCTGTGGGCCGGGCGCATCGTGCTGGCGTTTGCGGTGTTGGTCAACCTGGGTTGGCTCGTAAACAACGGTGACAAATTTGCCGCGGAGTCGCAACACGAAAAAGGTACGTTCGAGCTCATCGCTGGATCAGGACTCATCGCTCAGGCGGACGCCGGGCACATTCCGGAACTGCTCAGCTCGGACGTTTCGGTGCGGTGGGTGCCGTGGCTTGTCGAGCAGCATGCAATCACTGCGCGAGTTCCGGCGAACCAAGCAGAGCTCGATCGAGCTCGTGCTGCACTCGGCCTACCGAGTGTGTCTCCGTAACGATCGCTCATGTGTAGGGTCACCCGGATGAATCCCTCGATGGAGCGCACCGCTCTCGCAGACGTTCCGGCAATTTCGCTCGCTTTAGCGCGCGCATTTGCCGATGACCCAGTGTTCGCCGTGTTGTTCGGGGGGCCGCCGTCGCTTGCAAAGGCGACTCGCTTCTTCGAAGTCATGGCGCAGATGCAACATGCGCACGGCCACGTGTACAACACCCCCGGGAACGAAGCAGCCGCGATTTGGGCACCTCCCGGGGCATGGAGAATCCCGCCGATGCAGATCGCGAAACGTACACCGGCACTGATCGGCGTGTTCGGTCGTCACCTCGTGGGCACCCTTGGCGTTCTCAACGTGCTCGAGAAGAATCACCCAACCGAGCCGCACTATTACCTCGAGTTCATCGGCACCAATCCTGTTCACCAGGGCAAAGGCCATGGGGCGGCGCTCATGCAGCCGATGATCGACCAATGTGATCGAGAAGGTGTTGGCGCCTACCTCGAATCGTCGAAGGAGTCCAATGTTGCCTTCTACGGCCGGTTCGGATTCGAGACGACAAAGGTCATCACACATAAAGCCGGTCCACAGCAGTGGCTGATGTGGCGCGACCCGAAGTAGTGACGACTCCCCGCTCGTCTATGCGAGGAGCAGCGCCAGCGGATCGGCGGCGCTGAGGCCAAGTGCGTCGGCCACGGGTGTGTTCGTGACATGTCCGGCGACTGTATTGATTCCGTGCACCAACGACGCGTCACGTCGCGCTGCGCCGCCTGCACCGTAGAGCGCAACTTCAAGTTGGTAGGGGAGCGTCGCGTTGGTGAGCGCGTAAGTACTCGTGTGCGGCACAGCGCCCGGCATGTTCCCAACGCCGTAATGAATCACTCCATGCAGGCTGTACACGGGTTCGTTGTGAGTGGTCTCGTGGATGGTCTCGATGCAGCCGCCCTGGTCGATCGCGACATCAACGATTACCGCGCCCTGCTTCATGCTGCGCACCATGTCCTCGCTCACCACCACCGGTGCACGGCCGCCGGCAACGAGCACCGCGCCGATCACCAAGTCGGCATCGGCAACGTTGCGTTCGATCGCGCCGCGGTTTGAGGCCAACGTGACGACGCGACCCTTCTGGATCTGATCGACCCAGCGCAAACGGTCGATGTTCTTGTCGAACAGCACTACCTCGGCTTCCATGCCCGCCGCGATCCACGCCGCATTCCACCCAACGTTGCCTGCACCAAGCACCACGACCTTGGCGGGCCGCACACCGGGAGCACCGCCCATCAACACGCCGCGACCTCCGTTATGGCGCTCGAGGTAATGAGCCCCCATCTGCGGGGCGAGTCGACCGGCCACCTCACTCATGGGGGCGAGCAACGGCAAGGCACCGTTGTCGGTCTGCACCGTCTCGTAGGCAATGCCCGTAGCTCCCGACGTCAGCAATGCGGTTGCAACCTCCGGATACGCGGCGAGATGGAGATAGGTGAACAAGGTGAGGTCTGCGCGAAGGAAGCCAAACTCTTCAGCTTTGGGCTCTTTCACCTTCACCACCATCTGTTGCGCCCACGCATCGGCAGCAGTCGGCACGATGGTTGCACCCGCCGCGACATAGTCGGAGTCGGCGATGCTTGCGCCCTCGCCGGCATGGGTTTCAACGAACACCTCAATGCCGTGTCGCTCGAACTCGCGCACACCATCGGGCGTCATCGCCACGCGATGCTCAGCCGTCTTGACTTCTCGGGGAACGCCCACCGTTCGCAGTGCAGTCGTGGAGCTATGAGTTGTAGTCATGGCCACATACTGCCAAGTTCGAAGGGGGTCGTGTTGAGCCTCTGCGGGCAGTGATCTAGATTTCTGCTGGATCTGAGCACTGTTGGGTCCATCAGTTGCACGAGAGGACCGAGCCCATGCAGGGTTTTCAAAACTTCATCAATGGCCAACACGTCGACGCGGCCGATGGTCGCACCACTGCGATCATCAATCCCGCTACCGGCGAGCAGTACGCAACGGCGGCGCTGTCCGGCGACACCGATGTGCATGCAGCGATGACGGTTGCCGCCGCCGCGTTTGAGGGTTGGAAGGACAGCACACCGTCGGAGCGGTCGTTAGCTCTCTTTCGCATCGCTGATGCGGTCGAGGCACGTGCCGATGAACTCGTTGCGCTCGAAGTCGAAAACACCGGCAAGCCAATCGCGCTCACGAACAGCGAAGAAATCCCACCGATGGTCGATCAGATTCGCTTTTTTGCGGCGGCCGCGCGCAACCTCGAGGGCAAGTCGGCGGGCGAGTACATGCGTGGCATGACGAGCTACATCCGCCGTGAGCCGGTGGGGGTGTGCGCACAGGTAGCACCGTGGAACAACCCGATGATGATGGCAGTGTGGAAGTTCGCCCCTGCCCTCGCCGCGGGCAACACCGTTGTGCTGAAGCCGAGCGACACCACTCCGGCAACTGCCACGCTGCTCGCTGAGATTGCTGCTGAGTTCCTACCGGCAGGCGTATTCAACGTCATTTGCGGCGACCGCGATACGGGCCGCGCCATGGTGCTGCACGACGTGCCGTCGATGGTGAGCATCACCGGTTCAGTGCGGGCCGGCATGGAAGTCGCTGAGGCGGCATCGCACAGTCTCAAGCGACTCCATCTCGAACTTGGTGGTAAGGCACCCGTGGTCGTGTTCGACGACGCAGATATTGCCGCTGCGGTCGAAGGCATTTCAACCGCAGGCTTCTTCAACGCCGGCCAAGATTGCACCGCCGCAACGCGCGTGTTGGTCGGTCCCGGCGTGTACGACGACTTCGTCGCCGCGCTTGGCGAGGCCGCCGCTGGCATCAAGACCGGAATGCCCGATGACGCCGATGTGCTCTACGGCCCGGTGAACAATGCGAACCAACTCGCCCGCGTCAGTGGGTTCCTCGACCGAGCACCCGATCACGCGAGTGTCGTCGCCGGCGGTAGCCGCGTTGGCACGTCTGGGTACTTCTATGCGCCGACGGTTGTGGCCGACCTTCGCCAGACAGACGAGATGATTCAGAACGAGGTGTTCGGACCAGTGATCACCGTGCAGAAGTTTTCCGACGAGGACGAAGCGGTTCGTTGGGCCAATGGTGTTGAGTACGGATTGGCGTCATCCGTTTGGACGCGCGACTTCGGTCGTGCGATGCGGATGTCAAAGCGGCTCGACTTCGGTTGCGTGTGGATCAACACACACATCCCACTCGTCGCTGAAATGCCCCACGGCGGATACAAGAAGAGCGGCTACGGCAAGGATCTATCCGCGTATGCGCTGGAGGACTACACGCGTATCAAGCACGTGATGGCGAACATCAATAGCTGACAACAAGAGCTGACAACAAGCGCTGACAACCGCGGTTGCATCCGTCAGGCCGTGTCGCGGAGCAACTGCTCTTCTGCCGCAGCGATGGCGCGCTGCACCAGATCCTCCACGTGCCCCACGTCGATGCCCAATGCCTGGCCCACGTGTATCGACCAGATTTCCGAACGCAGATTGTTCTCGAAGTCGAGACGACTGCGGATATCAGACCGCGCTGCCTGACGGTTCTGACTGATCATCACGAACGTGGCGAGGAAGATTGCTTCGAGCGACACGATCATCGTGAGCAAGCCGAACGGGAACTTGTCGAACTGATAGTGCAGGCCGGCGAGGCCGATGTTTCCGGCGACCCAAACGCCAAACCAGATGGAGTGGATGTACACGAATTTCATCGAACCTGCGAATGCCGTGACGCCATCGGCAACAGAGCCCTCGGCTCGACGCAGCACCGAGAAAAGCTTGCGTTCGTCCAAGACTCGGAAGTGCCCAGGCTTTCCGATCTGGCCATCCTCCACGCCGTCGAAGCGGTCAATTACTCGACACGCCTCGCAATTGGCGTCGAGGATCGGTGTCTGCTGTGCGTCTTCCATAAAACCCCCATTGACTATTGAAGCGCCGGAGCGCCGACTGACTACTTCAAGATGTTCACTGCACGCGCACCGACGAGCACGATGGTTGCCAGCGAGGAGAGTGCCTGCAACGACATCAACGCTTTCGCGCGCGTTGTCAATGGCAGTGCATCGGTGGGACTGAAGGCCGACGAATTTGTGAGCGACACGTAGAGATAGTCGACAAACCTCGGTGCCCAAGGCTTGTCTGTGCTTCCGGGGTTCTCCATCTGACTGAACCAGAAGTCTGGGGCGGCGTGATCGGCCCGACAGCGTTGGATCGGCCCGCCCCGGTCTATCTCCCAGAACCAAAGGCCAAATGCGAGCACACCGGTGGACCACACCGAGACACCCGATGAGATCAGCGTTCTTCCCTGGATGTCGCTACCGGTTCGGAGTAAGTGACTGAGTAGCAGGCCGAGTGTTGTTGCATTCGTGCCGATGACCACGGCGATGAGTGCAAGCGAGACAAAGCGTAAATCGCGCGACGTTTCGTCGAGCTTGGTCGGGCTGACGATGAGCAACGTGATCAGCACGAGCGCCTCTACCGCAGGCAATAACCACGTTGGGCCGACGGTGAGTTTGTCGGGTAGCCGGAGTTGTAGGAGCATCACGGCAACGACGGCAACCGAGGCGGGCCATCTCGTCTCGCCCGACGACGGTAAGCCCCACGCATGTTCTTGAACCGTGGGTTTCTGCGCTGTCATCGCGATTGAAAGTCGTTCCAAGCGTTGGTGAACACATCCACCAGTGTGTCACCGATGAACCGGAGTTCTTCGACACCGCATGTGAGCGGCGGGGAAAGCACGACGACCGGATCGGCGCGATCGTCGGCCCGACAGAACAGGCCTGCTTTGTACAGCGCGGGTGATAGCACGCCACGAAGCAGCCAGTCGCACTCCTCGTCGGTGAAGGTCGTCTTGTTGTCTTTGTCCTTCACGAGTTCGGCGACGCGGAAGTAACCACACCCACGAACCTCGCCCACGATCGGCAAGGAGGCGATTCGTGCCATCACGTCATCGAACAACGGCTCGTTACGCAGCACATTGCCGAGAAGGTCTTCGCGTTCGATGATGTCGATGTTTGCAAGTGCAACTGCACAACTCACGGGGTGACCCCCGAACGTGAGTCCATGCAGAAATGTTCGTTTGCCCTCCAGGAACGGTGCTGCCATCCGGTCGCTGACGATCACTCCGCCGAGCGGTGCATAGCCACTCGTGACACCTTTCGCGAAGACGATCATGTCGGGCTGAAAGCCGAAGCGATCGCAACCGAACCAGTGGCCAAGTCGACCAAACGCGCAGATGACCTCATCGCTGATGAGCAGAACCCCGTAACGGTCGCAGATCTCTCGTACGCGCTGCCAGTAGCCGGCTGGCGGCACCAGAGCACCCCCACTGTTCTGAACGGGTTCGAGGATGACACAGGCCACGGAGTCGGGGCCTTCCATGAGGATGCGACGCTCGATGTCGTCGGCACAGCTGAGCGTGCACGCGCCAGCGCCGGCGCACAAGCCGCACCGGTATTGATTGGTGTTCACCACCTTGACCGTGCCGGGCATCAGCGGTTCCCACGGGTTCTTGATTGCCGGGATACCTGTGATCGACAGCGCTCCGAGCGTGGTGCCGTGGTAGGCGTGATGACGGCTGATGATCTTGCGTCGCATCGGCTGGCCGATCGCGGCGAAGTACTGGATCGCCAACTTCCAAGAGCTCTCCACCGCTTCGCTGCCACCAGTGGTGAAGAAGACGCGGTTCAGATCGCCTGGCGCGAGATCGGCGAGTCGTGACGCCAGTCGGATAGCAGGTTCATGACCGAAGCTCCACAACGGAAAGTACGCCAACGTGGCCGCTTGTTGTGTGGCCACTTCGGCTAATTCGCGGCGGCCGTGGCCCACCTGCACGGTGAACAGTCCCGAGAGTCCGTCGAGCAACCGATGCCCATTCTGGTCGAAGACAAAGTTGCCCTCGCCGCGGGTGATGATTGGCATCGGCCCGCGCTGGAAGCCACTGAGCTGCGTGAAATGTCCCCAGAGGTGACGACGCGCAGCGGCCTGAATATCGAATTCGGTCTCTCCGTCGATAGTTGGTTCGTTGCTCAATGCGCACCCCATGCATACGTTTGTTTGACCAGTGAGAGATAGATGAAGGTCTCCGTGTTGGTTACGCCTTGCACGGCACGAATGCGATTGGTCAAGTTGAGCAACGCCGAATCGTCCGGCACAACCACCTCGCACATCAGGTCGAACGAGCCGGCAGTGACCACGAGATATTCGATGTCGGGGAACCGTTCGAGCGCCGTCGCGATTCCCTCGGTCGGTCCCTCAGTGCGAACTCCGATCATGGCCATACGGCGATACCCGAGTGACAACGGGTTGGTGACGCCAACGACTTGCAGCACGCCGCCATCCATCAGCCGTTGCACACGCTGGCGGGCGGCAGCTTCAGACAACCCGATCGCGGTGCCCAGTTTCGTGTACGAAATACGTCCGTCGGTTTGCAGTTGTTCGATGATGGCACGGTCGGTGTCATCGACATTGGGAACTTTGCGATCCATACAGTCCCGATACTGCTCCTGTTGGTGTGTTTCAGCAAATGAAGGGGGCATGGTTTCTTTGTCTCTTCAGCGCGTGCATACACTGTGGACACCGACAGGCAGGGGGAGTTGAAAGTATGAGTCAAGACCGCGGCAGCGTCGAACTCGTCGACGTCACCAAACGTTTCGGCTCGATGGTCGCCGTCGACAAGCTCAATCTCGACATCAACGCCGGTGAGTTTTTGTCGCTCCTTGGTCCGAGCGGATGTGGCAAAACCACGACACTGCGCATGTTGGCTGGCTTTGAACAGCCCGACGAGGGATTCATCCGTATCAGCGGTGAGTTCGTGCAAGGCGTTGCGCCCTACAAGCGTGATGTCAACACCGTGTTCCAGCAATACGCACTGTTTCCACACATGTCGGTGTCCGAGAATGTGGCCTATGGCCTCCGGCAACGCCACGTGCCCAAGAGCGACATAGCAGTACGCGTTGCCGAGGCACTCGACATGGTGAAGATGAGCAAGCTCGCCGATCGTAAGCCCCGCCAGATGTCGGGCGGCCAGCAGCAACGCGTGGCGTTGGCTCGTGCTCTCGTGAACCGCCCGAGCGTGTTGTTGCTCGACGAACCTCTGGGCGCTCTCGATCGCAAACTTCGCGAAGAGATGCAAATCGAACTCAAGTTGTTGCAAAGTCAACTTGGCATCACCTTTGTGTTCGTGACGCACGACCAAGAAGAAGCGATGGGCATGAGCGACCGCATCGCCATCATGCTCGATGGTCACGTCGAACAATTGGCCGACCCCGAGACCGTTTACGAGCGACCCGCTTCCGCGTTTGTTGCTGGCTTCATTGGCCGCAACAATTTTTGGCGTGGCATCTCCACTGGTCAGGGCGTACGCGCCAATGACGGCACCATATTTGTGTCATCAAATCCCGAAGAGCGTGTCGCCCAGGGACAACCGGCGCTTGCCGCTATCCGGCCCGAATGCATCCAGCTCAGCAGCACCGACCCTGGTCGCGCCAACAACGTCATTGCTGGCACAGTGGCCGGTGTGTCGCATTACGGCGACGTCTTGCAATACGTCGTGCGCACACAAGAGCGCGATGTGCTGTCGTTGCTTCCCCGCCAAGGCGCGCTGCGCCTCGCGCCTGGCGATGCGGTTTGGTGCCATTGGCCGGCCGACGAGGTGTATCAGTTCTCCGCCGAGCAGGCCGATCTCGTTCTACAAGACCCCGCCGAAGAGGTCGCGGTCGAATAGCCCGACAGCACGCGCAGCAACATTCCGTTCGAAAATGTCAGGTATCCGTTCCGGTTCTCACGAACCGATAGGTCTTCAGAAAGGGCCCACAGCAATGACTCGTCGAGACGACACCACACGAATCCTGATCTCCCAACAGGCGGCGCAGCGTCTTGCTGATTCCATCAGTCGCCGGCGCTTCCTCGCGCTTGGCGGCGGAGTCGCGGCAGCAGCAGCGCTTGCCGCATGCGGCAGCAGCAGTTCTGATTCGAAGAGCACCAGCCCAAGTGGGGGCACTCCTGTCGCCGCCGGAACGGGCTCGAAGAACCTGAACATGTTCACATGGGCTGAATACGACGACCCTGATCTCCTCAAGAGCTGGGGCAACATCACACTGACGATTTTCGACTCGAACGAACAAGCAGTGCAGAAGCTGGTGCAGGGCGGCGGATCATCTGGTTTTGACATGGTCGTACCGACTGGTCCCTACATCCCACAGTTGGCGAAGGCGGGGTTGTTGGCAGAGCTCGACAAGAGCAAGATCCCGAACTTCTCGAATCTCGATGCGCGCTACATCAATCAGCCATGGGACCAAGGCAACAAGTACAGCGTGTGCAAGAACTGGGGCACGACGGGCTGGTTCTACGACACCAAGGTGGTCACCACCGAGATCAAGACCTGGGCCGATTTCATCAAGGTCGCACAAACTGAGGCGAGCGGCAAGACCACCGTTCTCGACGCCCCGCCTGACCTGTGTGGCATCTACTTTTGGGCGAACGGCATCGATTGGACGACCGAGAAGACCGAAGATCTCGACGCCTGCGAGAAATTCCTCGTCGACGAATTCGCGTCACACATCAAGGCGTTCAACTCGTATCCAGGCGTCGACCTCACCTCGGGCAGCTTTGCGCTGTCACAGGTGTTTGTCGGCGATGCGCGCGCCGGGCTGTTGGGTGTGAAGCAAGCCGGCGACGATCCGGCACGGTACAAGTGGGGCATCGGCGCGCCGGAGACGGAGTTCTGGATGGACAACTGGTGCATCCTCAAGGGCGCGAAGAACGTCGACTCTGCCTATGACTTCATCAACTTCATTCTCGATCCCAAGAACAGCGTCACGGACTTGAACTACCACGGTTACAACACGGGTATCAAAAATATCGAGACCCTTGCCGGCGATATCGATTTCAAGGACATGGTGTTCTACACGTCCGACGCACAGTTGGCAACGATGAAGTCCGGCGCTGTGAACTCGGCTCAGGAACGTCTGGTCAAGATCTATAGCAACGTGAAAGCCAAGGCCGGCGGCTGATTCATGGCGGCGACGTTGGAGACGCAACAAGCACCACGCCGAACACGGTTGCGCGCCCCAAAGTTCCTACTCGCGATTCCATCGTTCGTGTGGTACGTGTTCTTGTTCATCGTTCCCGTGGCGTTAGTGATCGTCAACAGTTTCGGCAAGAAGATTCCCGGTACGCCTGGCAAGGTTGATCTCAGCTCTCCCAACCTCGAACGCTATCGCGAGGTAGTCAGTGGATCATTTCGTTCGCTTCTCAAACAGACGATGTTCACCTCGATTCTGGGCACGGTGCTATGCCTCACCATCAGCCTTCCCGTGGCCTATCTGCTCGCGTTCAAGGTGGGGCCGAAAGCCAAGACCGCAGTGCTTGCGTTGTTGATGGTTCCGTTCTTCGCCAACTTCTTGCTGCGCACCCTTGCCTGGCGCATCGTGCTGCAACCGGAGGGGTTCGTGTCGAACTTCTTGCAGTCGGGTCATTGGTTCACGTTGGGGCAGTCATTACGCAGTGGACCGATCGAAATCCTCGACACGCGCACCGCGGTGCAGATCGCCATTGTGTACAACTACTTGCCATTGATGATCTTCCCGTTGTGGGTCGCGCTCGACCGCGTCGAACTGCACCTTCGTGAGGCCTCGAAGGACCTCGGGGCCAATCGGTTGCGCACCTTCACGCAAGTGACGCTGCCGCTCGCCGGTCCGGGCATTGTGGCCGGCCTCATCCTGGTGTTCGTGCCATTGTCCGGCGACTACGTGACCGCCGCTCTCCTCGGTGGGGCGAAAGGCAACATGATCGGCGCCGAGGTCGCCAACCAGTATTTCAAGGCTCAAGACGCGGCATCGGGTTCGGCCATCGCCGTGTCGCTGATCATCTCGATTCTGCTCGTGCTCGGCGTGCTGGCGAGTTGCTTTTGGTTCATGTCGAAGCTGATGAAACGTAATCGGGCCGTCGTCGTGGTGGCCCGATGAAGAAGTACCTCACCATCACCAACGCGCTCGGCGTGTGGACGGCCGGCGTCATCATCTTCTTGTTCACGCCCATCTTGTTTCTGATGGCGATGTCATTCAACGATTTCAAGAGCATCTTCAAGTGGACAAAGTTTTCCACGCGGTGGTGGGGCCACATGCTCGACAACACCAGCCTGACGAGTTCCGTGCGGGTGTCGGTTGAGGTTGCGGTCATCAGTACGTTGCTCGCACTTGTGCTTGGCACGTTCGCAGGCCTCGCCCTCGCACGGCGTCCCGGTAAGTGGACGGCCGGGTTCGTCGGCATCATTCTTCTGATACTGGTCACCCCCGAGATCGTCGATGGCGCTGGTCAGCTGAGCTGGTTCGTGCGCCTCGGTGGGTCGTTTCGCGAAGGGCTCACCCCGATCGTGCTCGTGCACACAGTGTTCAGTTCGGCGGTCGTCACCCTCATCGTCAGGGCCCGCGTTGCGGGTCTCGACGCACGGCTTGAAGAGGCCGCCGCCGATCTGTTCGCCCCGCCAATTCGAGCGTTTTTTCAAATCACTTTGCCGTTGGTCATGCCAGCGGTGCTCTCGGGCGGCATGTTGGCATTCACGCTCAGCCTCGACAACGTCGTGTCCACCAGCTTCGTCAGTCCTGCTGGCGTGACCACCTTCCCGAACTATGTGTTCGGATTGTCCGGTGGCATCATTCGCCCCGAAGTTGCTGCCATGGCCACGCTGTTCATCGGTGTCACCCTGCTTGCGGTCGCGATTGTGGCGGTCGTGCTTCGCCGTGGGGGGCAATCGGGTTCAGAGATCGCGGCGACCTTCACCGGCAACTGAGTCGGTCGAAGCTGGTCGGCGCGGCTCGCCTGCGCGTTCGTGTGGTCGAAACTCTTGTACCCCTCCTTCGCCCCAGCGGCTAGCGTTTCAGGATCATGCCAAGTACCAACGCGCCCCGTGTCGCGCTCGGGCCCTCATCCGCTCCCTCATGGATGGCCGATGCCATCACGGCCGGCGGTGGTGAAGTTGTCGCCCTCGCGGACGCCGATGCGTTGGTCTGGGCCGATGGGCAAGATGCAAATGCACTCGCCGAGGTGCTGACCGAAGCCGACCACATCAAGTGGGTGCAACTGCCCTTTGCCGGCATCGAGACCCTTGCCCATCTCATCGACGGTGTTCGTGTGTGGACGTGTGGCAAAGGCGTGTATGCCGAGCCATGCGCCGAGCTCGCGCTTTCGCTTGCGCTCGCAGGGATGCGTGGCCTCAACAACTATGCGCGATCGTCGGCGTGGAGCGGTCCTCAGGGTACGAATCTCATCGGCGCACGAATCACCATCCTCGGTGGTGGCGGCATCAGCCAAGCATTGCTGCGCATGCTCAAGCCATTCGATTGCCACGTCACCGTGGTGCGCAATACCGTGCAAGACATGGACGGCGCCGATGTTGTCGTCGAACCTGAGCAGTACGCGCATTGTTTGCCCGGTGCCGATCTTGTGGTCTTGGCGCTCGCGCTCACACCCGATACCGAAGGCATGATCTCGCGCAGCGAGCTCGAGATGATGGAACCACATGCGTGGTTGGTCAACGTGGCCCGCGGTCGCCACATCGTCACCGACGACCTCGTGTGGGCGCTTCAAAACAACATCATCGGTGGTGCTGGACTCGACGTCACCCATCCTGAGCCGTTACCCGAAGGCCATCCGCTGTGGTCGCTGTCGAACTGCATCATCACCCCGCACGTCGGCAACACACCCGAGATGGGCGTGCCGCTGCTCTCCGCCAGGATTACGCACAATGTTCGTGTGTTTGCCGAAGGCGGAACGCTGGCGGGTCAGGTATATCCAGACCGCGGTTACTAACCGTCACTCAGCGCGCATAGCGTTGCGTCATTGCCGATCACTACACATGCCTAGGGGTATCGCCGACAGCGACACGTGACGACATCCGCGTGGCCTATCGAAATCTTGCGCGTCGGTATCACCCCGACTCGACGGCCGATGCATCCGCGACGCGGATGACCGAGATCAACGAAGCGTGGAGAGTCTTGTCAGATGCGAGTCGACGTGCTGCGTACGACGCGCTCCTTCGATCGTCGACGGTTGTGCACGCGAACCCGCCGCCGAGATCGTCGACGCCGAGCCCTCGCTCTGAGCTGCCTAGTGATGTTGAGGAGCCGTACGTATCGCCGGCCCGCTTTCCATGGCGTTTCCTGCTTGTGGTGGGCGGTCTTGCCATTGCGTTCATTTTGGTCAATGCTGCCTTCACCAAGCCAGCGAGGCCAGCGGTGCCCGACAACCTTCTGGCCAACGGGTCGTGTGTCGATCTCGACACCAATGGCGACGCCTTCGAGGTGCTGTGCAACGGTCAGAACGACGGCGTGGTCGTCGCTCTGATCCCATTCGACTCGGTGTGTAGCGAAGGCACGGAGGGACACCGCGATCGGCAGGGTCTTGCGCAGGCGTGCGTCGCGTTGACGAGCTCCGGCTGACCAACTCCAGTTGATCAGCTCCGGTTGACCAACTCCAGTTGACCAACTCCAGTTGATCAGCCACGCATTACTACGGTGACACCGCATGGCTGTCGATCTCGTTACGTTGCACGCCCAACTTGAGCGTTGGAGTGGTGTGCACTATCACCAAGACACAACGATCTCCGACCTGCGCGCGATGCCGGGTCACGCCGGCCTGTCGTTCGGGTTCAACGTCAACGACAACTCCCGCATGCTCGATCGGCTCGTCGTGCGAATGCCGCCGAAAGGTGTGCGACGATCCGGTAATACCGACGTGTTGCGCCAGGTTCCGTTGTTGCAGGCACTGCGCCGTCGCGGCGTGCCGGTGGCAGAGCTGCGATGGTTCGACGCCGATGAACAGTGGTTCGACGTGCCGTACTTCATGGTTGGTTTGCTCGACGGTGCCACGTATGCCGTACGCGACCCCGATCCTGTGTTCGCGACATCAGGAACGGATGTCGATGGCGTGTTCAAGCAGGCGGTCGAGGGTTTGGCGCTCGTGCACGCGGTCGACTGGCGCGAGGAATTGCCCGATTGGCAGCGGCCGATCAAACTCACCAACGAAGTGAGTTTTTGGGATCCGCTGCTCGCCAAGGCAGCCGACCCGAGCTGGGTCGCACTTGGCGAACGTACCCGTGACCTGTTGCTCGCGACTGTTCCTGAGAATCCGACCGTAGGAATCTTCCACGGCGACTTTCAGACGAACAACTTGTTGTTTCATGCTGGTCGATTGGTCGCGATCCTCGATTGGGAGATAAGTGGCATTGGCGCTCAGATGCTTGACCTCGGCTGGTTGCTGATGATGAACGACACCGCAAGTTGGTTCGACCGTGACGGGCTGTCTGTTGTGCCCCCAATGGCTGAGCTGGTCGATCACTACGCTCTGCTCTCGGGCCGCAACGTGACGCTTGCCGACGTGGCGTGGTATCGGGCCCTATCGGGCTACCGCTTCGGTGTGATCGCGTGTTTCAACGTGATGTTGCATCGCAGCGGTAAGCGCCCGGACGCCGAGTGGGACCTCATCGCTCCGAGCATTCCCCATCTCTTCGGTCGCGCGGTCGAGCTGCTCGGCGGGTAGGCGACGTGCGGTCGCGCTGCTACCATACGAGCGCCCTGGGGCGATTAGCTCAGTTGGTAGAGCGCTACGTTCACACCGTAGAGGTCATCGGTTCGAGACCGGTATCGCCCACCGCCAGCCGTTCAGATATGTGGCTGTTTCACGTTCAGGTAAGTCCCCGATGCCGGCCCGCCAGGGCCGCCGGGGGCGATCTGGACGCTCAAAGCCTGGTTCTGTAGCTCAGTTGGCAGAGCACACGCCTGAAAAGCGTGGGGTCACCGGATCGACGCCGGTCAGAACCACCGCGATGATCTCAGCGAGTCGACGACGATTCCCTGACGTACGAGTACCTGTACAGATTTCTGGACATCTTGCTGCTCGACCGGTACAGTGAACGGCATGGCCGCTCCGGTACTTTCCTTCACTCCCACCAGAGTTCTCACGACCACCGAGGCGCGTGAGGCCATTCCCAGCATCGCCCAACGTTGCCACGACGAGGGCATCGATGCAGGCATCGTGTTCTATGGTCCGCAACGGCGGGCGGAGGCGGCGATCATTCCGGTCGCCTTGCTCGAGGCGCTGGCACCGTACTTGGAGGACGTTGCCCTGGCAGAAACACTGAGGCAGCGGCGGGCTGAGGACACTGGTGTGCGCCACACACTTGCCGAACTTGATGAGGTTCACGGGTTCGATCAGGCAGACGTCGAGGCTGCCAAGGATCAGTTGCGGCGTGACCTTGGACTGATCTCCTGAAACGGGAGCATCCAAAGGGTGGAGCCCGGCGATCCGTCACTGTCTCGGAGGCTGCGAGCAAGGACATCGCTCGTCTTCCAAAGGATGCACCAGAACTCGATGTCAGAGCACGCGCACTCATTGCTCTTGTCGAAGACGGCGTTGTAACCGGCGAGCCGCTCAAGCTGCTGCCGTCCTACGGGGACCTCTCCGACTGCCGCAAGATCTACTTCAGTGCAACTGGAAATGGCGCAACTCATCGCCTCGTCTACCAAGTCGTCGAAGCAGCAGATACCGCGACGGTTGAAGTTGTGGCTGTCGTAGCCGTGGAGGCCCGTGATGAAGGCTATGTGTACCTCCTCGCATCCAAGCGACTGGGGCGCCTCCCCGCTGAGACGCAACCGAAGCTGGACCGCGTACACCAGCAGTTCATCGCGAAGCGCGGAAAGAAGCCAACTCCCTGACCGGAGTCGACTCTCCCGCAGAAATGACGCTCAGCGCCGAACGGCCTCCTTCAGCTTGTCTCTCCAGGGTCGTCACCAATCTCCGCAGCACGTGGAGCCGCAACTCCGGAATGAGCGTTGACGGTCCCGTCCAGATCTGCCTTGAAGTTCATACATGCAGGTCAGGACCTCGCATGACGCGTTTTGTGGGAGACACCCCTCGCGTTTTGTGGGCAGCTACGCGCCGGCGCCAAGTTCGGTGGCCATGACCTGCGGCGACGACTTACCTGAACACCCCACCGCGAAAGCCCTGTTTAGAGACGATCTGTGCGGGCTTGGTCTTTACCGAACTGCTCCAAGTGCGCACCAGGTGCACAGGAGTCATTTCGGATCGGCCGTCATTTGGCGACACCGAAACGCACGGAGCGGCACGATCTAGCACTACCCGGACGGACGAGGGTGGTTCGCAGCGAAGATCGACGGACTCGGTGGACGCCAGCTCTGGCCCGGGTGCAGACACTTCTGAAGGGCCGCGACAAGCTGGGATCCCTCTGTTTCGGTTCGGCCATCGACACCGGCCGCCGGGACCGCTCTCATCTCCGGCAGGGACATCGAGTCACGGCGGTTCCTCGGGGACGGCGCCTCTGAGCCAAGCCCTGCGTTCTGCATTCTCGTGTCGGGAGAGGTCGTCGGGTGGGTCGACTTCGACACCGACCGGCCGTGGCTCCTGCCGTACGAAGTCGACATTGCGTTCGGCTTCGCATAGTCGCAAGCGCGCTCGCGCGAGCGGTTTCGATCGGTCATTACCGAGCGGGATCCGGACTCAGGTTCGGAAGGTGACCCGTGCGCGAAGCCAGATCGCGAGCCACGCCTCGTCGATCTCCCGTGCCGCAACCGCGAGCATCGCTTCGACGGCGTCGTCAGGCTCGGGATTCTCGTCGTGCCATGACCCGCTGTTGAGGTCGATGAACAGCACGAGGCATGCCCATGCCGCTCGCTTGTTGCCGTCAGGCAGCGGATGGTTCCACGCGATCCGACAGGCGAGCACCGCTGCCTTGTCCTATGGGTCTGGGTAGAAGTCGGTGTCGCCGAATCCGGCTTGCGGTGCGTGGAGTGCAGAGTCGGCGAGTTCGACGCGGCTGGCCTTGATGAACGTTGCGGCGTCGATGCCCGTGACGTGCTCTGCGAGATACCAGAACTCAGCGAGGCTAAGGTATCGGGTCACTTCGCGAGGCGGTCGAGGATCTCCCGGTCGCGCTCGAGCAGCTTCTTGGCCCGGGCGGTGAAGTCGGCGTCTGAGCGGACGCGTTCGATTTCGGCGGCGAGCGCGTCGACGATGACTTGGTTGACGCTGTCGCCTCGGACTCTGGCGACAGCTTCTGCGTCGTCGGCGAGGTCGTCGGGCAACCGCACGGTCGTCTGCTTCGGCATGACATCATGATATCGCGATGCGCCTCGACGAACTCTTGCAGTTCGACGGCTATCCGTGGGCGATGCGGTGCTGACGGCAGCGTTGCGGTCAGTGACTATCGCGCCGACCTGGCGTTGTCGATCAGAGGCTCTGCGATCTGTGCGCACCCGAGCGGGCCCCGTCCCGGCCGGGGTGTCACCGGACGCACGCCGGAGGCGCGCCGATGCTCGAGCGGTAGTCGAACAAGGCACCGAACACGACGAGTGCACACCACGAGCCATCGCTCAACTCGAGGTGACCGCACAACTCACCATCGCCGCGCCGCCTCACCTCTTCCATGCCATGAGCAGCGCCTGCTTGCGCTGCAAGGATGACCGCATGTCGCTTGTCATCGACTGCGTTCTGATCGACTGTCTTGACCTTGACGCCATGACCGCGTTCTGGTGCCAGGCGCTCGACCTCGAACATGTTTGGACCGGACCCTCTGGCGGACATCTGCTCGCAGCGACGGATGGATCTGGGCGTCGGCTCGCCCTGATGCCCTCCCACAGCAGGAAAGCCGCCAAGAACAGAGTTCACTTTGATCTTCGTCCCGACCACGACCAGCAAGCAGAAGTCCGGCGATTGGAGGGTCTCGGGGCGCGACGCATCGACATTGGGCAAGCCGACGTCACATGGGTGGTCATGGCCGACCCGGAGGGCAACGAGTTCTGCGTGTTGCGCTCCCTCGTCCAGCAGGAGAAGGACCTGGGGTTGAACAGCGGCTGATCGCTCCGGCTCACGCTCACCAACCCGAACTTCGTCCTGCTGGCCGGTCCTATTCGGGGCAACCCGCTGCCCCCTATCGCCGGCTATGTGACGCGCCGGAAGCGCGGATACGCGCCGTTATGGCGCGTATCCGTCGACTCGCTGGTCCGTCGTTCGGCATCGCGTTTCTGCGCTCGCCCCGGACGTGCGAACATGCTCGCATGTCATCGCGAGGTACGAACGTGAGTCAGGTTTCGCTCAGACCGATGACAGCCGACGAGTTCGGCACCTGGGCCAGCGAGGCGATCGAAACGTACGCAACTGACGTCAGCGTCGCTACCGGCGCGCCGCTCGTCCTCGCCCTCGCACAGGCGAACGAGCAGTTCCCGCAGCTGCTCCCCAACGGCGTCAACACCGCTGACACGTGGGTGATGGTCATCGAGGATACGGCGGGGGAGCGCGTTGGCACGATCTGGATCGGGCCGCATCCAACCCACGAGCGCTCAGCCTTCGTGTGGGACATCAAGATCGACAAGCCACGTCAAGGACAGGGCCTCGGTCGAGCCGCGATGCTCGCAGCTGAAGAACTCGCTGCGAACAACGGTCGCTCCGAGATCGGGCTCAACGTCTTCGGGTTCAACGAACGAGCGCAGGACCTCTACACGTCACTCGGCTACCGCGTGGTCAGTACAACCATGGTCAAGGACCT
>JANLPV010000022.1:0-29226 GCA_031367435.1 Actinomycetes bacterium
TGCCGCTCGCCGAGGGAGGACGACCGTTTGTCGTTGAGCTTGAACGCTCAACACGGCGCAAACGCACGGTGGGCGCGCAACTCGTTGGTGATGTCCTCAAGATCGTTGTGCCGTCGTGGATGAGTCGAGCCGAGCAGGATCACTGGATCGACGTGATGAGCGGTCGGTTCGAACGCAAGCTCTCAACGGATCGAATCGATCTCATCGAGCGCGCGCTGACGTTGGCCCGTCGCTACGACCTACCCCGCGCCCGCGAGGTCTCATGGTCGGACAACATGGTGTCGCGTTGGGGTTCGTGTACGCCAAGCACAGGAACTCTGCGCATCAGCACGCGTCTCGCGCGGTTCCCGGATTGGGTGATCGATTACGTCCTCGTGCATGAGTTGGCCCATCTCGAGGTCAGTGATCACTCCGCCGAGTTCTGGCGACTCGTCCATCGCTATCCGAAGTCCGAGCGAGCGATTGGCTATCTCATTGCGAAGTCGGGCGACGAACACGAATAGGTTGCGCCGACGAGAACAAGACGCTGCCAGCAAGAAGCGCTGCACTCAGCAGAATCATCAGCGTCGGTAGTGCAGACGAATTTGTTGGCGCACGCGAGTTCACCTGCTGCGCCGACGGTGTTGGAAGATTGGTGTCATCGGCAGGGCGTGCGATCGTGGAACGCACGACGCCGACGTCGAATGTTGAGAGGTGCTGTCCAACCTTCACCGCAACGAACGAGGTTCGTGACGTGAGCGGATCGACTCCCGGTACGCGAAGACCGCGGGGCAGATTCGACACGCCAAGGCTGTACTTGCCGTCGTCGAGGTGCGTGAAGCTGAACGCGCCTTCGTTGCGAGTGATCGTTGAGGCAATCGTGCGCCCCAGATCGTTGTAGAGGGTGACGGTTGCACCGGCCACACCGCGCTCGTCTGATTGTTGTACACCGTCAGCGTTGACGTCGTTCCAGACGCGGTCACCGATGGTTGCGGTTGCTTCGTTGGTTGGCGCCGGCTTCTTGTCTGGCAGTTCCACTAAGAAGCTGTTCACATGTGCAGCCTGCATGGTGATGGTGCCGCGTGCGCTGAGATCGACGAGCATCGGATCGTTGGGTCGCTCATCGGCGTTTGACGGTGTGCCCTGTCCATCTCGTGCGGGTGGCATTGGCGGCTCGATTGACAGCCAGCATGCTTTGCCGTCGACGGACAATCCGTAGTTGCCGTGTGCGTCAGTGATGGTGCTCACGCTTGGCCCGTACGTATCGTCGTTGGTCCCAAATGTTGCGTCAGGACCAGCGTCAGTAGAGCACACCGCGATCACAGTGACTCCCTTGACATCGGCTCGTCCCACATCTGCGGAGTTAGGGGGGGTCCCCGCAGATGTGGGGTCGGTCACGACCGAACTGGTCGGCGTCGCTGACTCGTGGGGGGGCGAGTCGGTGGCGACCGTGTTCGTCGTCGTGTCGAGGGAATCAGAAGTAGTTGGCGTTGCTGTTGTCGTAGGCGCAGTAGGGGGGTCGCCGTCACTGACGACGGTGCCAACAACGTGGCGCGTCGTTGGAGCGCCGGCTTCGGCATAGATCGGAGCGATCGACGAAACTACAGCTGCGAGCGCTAGCAGTGTCGCGAACCTCAGCCCGATCCGGCTCTGACCTGGTGTCACCGGAGTGGTGTCGTCGATCTCGCTCGAGCGAGCGAGCGTGCCCATGATCGACGACCGCGCTGGCAACACTGCGCAACTTTCAGCGAGCGTGTTCAACGCCCACGAGTCGGCATCGAAGAACTCAACGCCCACGCGCCAAGCACCCGCGAGATCTGGGCGAACATTTCGCACTGCGCATGGAATGTCGAGCGATGTGATGCCCGACTCGCTCGGAACGGAGAAGGACAACCGGTGTGTTGAACCCGGACGCACACTCACGCTGTGATCCACGAGAAGGCCAGCGCCCAACATCGTGATGTCGGACACGTACACGCCGAAGTCGTCGAGGTGAGCAGTGCCCGACGCAGAGAGGCGAAAAGCCCTTCGGCTCTGACGCCGCCATGCAAGGAGTCGAAGTGAATCAAGCGAGCCGGCCAGCAACCAGAGAGCAACAGCGGTGAGGCCGATCTGAGTGTTGTGATCGAGCGGTCGAAGGGCGTGGGTGAATCGGTCGGACACGCCACGAATGACGAGCACGGAGTTGATCGCGATGACCATTCCCACCGACAGACTCAACGCCCTGACCGAACCGCGAAGCCGATCGCCGGGACGCAGTGCGCCGCCCGACAGGAGGCCAAGTGAAACTGATGCCAGAGCGAAGGCAGGCGCCCACAGAAACCACAGTGCCGCAGGGCTCGGGGTAAATGGCGCGCGGCCGGCGAGCAGCGCGCCCAACACGACGGCAGCCAGAGCGACGCGACGCACACCATCAACCGATCTCACGGCCCAAGCGGCAAGGGCGAGTCGATCGTTTCGGCGCACGTGACGCGCACGTAGCGCCCCATTCTTGCCAACTAAGAGTTGCCACCCCGCCGCAGCAATCGATCGACGGTTGGCGGCGACCAACGCAGATGTCGTGAGTGGCTTCTCAGCAACAACGACGGGGCCGTCGGCGGCAATGACGCGCAGGCCGTTCGCGGCCAGTCGTGGCATCAACTCGAACAGCACCGTGTGTCGGGTGCCAACGCAAAGGTCGAGCTCGAGCAGCGCGCTTCGTCGAAGGAGAGCGCCGCTGCCAGTGACGATACCCGTACCTCGCGCGCCGAGCCCCGGGTTCAGCGCAACGCGTTCGAAGGTGAGTTCGTGGAGTGCGTTCGGTCCATCCTCGGCAGATGTGCCTGGCGTTGGGCCAACGACGCCTTGCACGACGGCGACGGAATCATCGGTGACCCGTCGCAGCAACGACTGCGCTGCGCCGATTGCCGGAATATCACCGGCACCAAGCAGCAAGAAGAACGCGCGGTCGGACGCAGCGGAGATCGCTGCCAATCCCGACGTGTCGCTCGTGTCAGGCACTCGGTAGTTGGCGTTGAATTCCGCAGCGAGGTGAACAATGTCGCTGTTCCCGGAATGATCGATGACCAAGGCGTTGGGTCGTGATGGGTCGAGTTGCAGAGCGACGAGCGTCGAACGCAGATCTTGGGCGGTCTTGTTCGTCGCGATGATCGCGACGTCGTAATCAAAGCGTGCCGATTGGTCGCTGGTGGGCTGATCTGTTGTCGTCGTGAGGGAGTGTGCGGTCGTGAGGGAATCTGACGCAGAAGTCGTTGGTCGTTTCCAAAGTGCCCACATGAGCACCGAAACGCAGAGAAAGCCGCTCGTTTCGAGCGCCAGTGCCGGCACGGCAAGCCACCAGGCCACCGAGGCGCCGTGCCCGTGCCACGACCAACCGGCGCGCCACACGAGGTATGCGACGCCGGCAATCAGCCCGACGACACCAAGTTGGCGTCCGATGCGATGCACATACGCGGGACGGAGCGCGTGGATCTGTGCCTTCTGGCCAACGAATTCGTCTGGGTTGGTCCCGCGACTCATAGTGTTCCGACCTGCATGATCTGACTGTCCCGCTCTGCCTGTTCTGGTGTCTGGTGTCTGGTGTGTGATGTCCCGCCGCGTAGAACGCTGCACGGTTGATATCGACACGCAACGTCACGTCCTTGAGCAGTTCTTGTCGATTCGCATGGCGGCGCAGTTGCAGACCTTGTCGGTGTCTTGACGAAGAGCGTCGAGCCGACCGGTGTTGGGGGCGAGTTAGCCACTAGCCTCTCGTCCTTGTGGGTACCGACAAGCGTGAACGTCAAAAGGCAAACCGACAGCTGAAGCTGCAAGAGATGGCGCGCGACGCGCGCAAGGCCAAGACCAAGAAGCGAGCGCTTCAGATCGGCATCGGCATACCGTTGGCGATCGCTGCGGTGTTCGGGCTTGTGCGGCTCTTTGGCAACAGCGATTCGCCAGCCGTGACAGCGGCCTCAACGACGTCGGTGGCCAGCGACCTCGGCACGAGCACGACGGCCAGCACGACTCCAGTGGTGACCACTATCGGTAACGCTCCCGCCAAGGACGCGTCGGGCGCGTATCCGTGTCCGCCAGCCGATGGCTCCGCTGAGCGCGTCGTCGTCTTCCCCAAAGCGCCGCCGTCGTGTCTCACTGCAGGCAAGACGTATTCCGCGCTCGTGGAGACCAATAAGGGCAACTACACCATCGCTCTCGACTCCACGAACTCACCGCAGAACGTCAACCTGTTCGTGTATCTCGCCCGGTATCACTTCTACGACAGCACACCATGTCACCGCGCCATCAAGGACTTCATGGTGCAGTGCGGCGATCCAACAGGAACCGGCAGTGGGGGTGCAGGCATTGAGGTACCTGTCGAGTCACCGAAGAGCGGCAAATACGAACTGGGCAGCGTCGCGATGGCCAAGGTCTCCGGAGCGAAAACCAACGACAGCCAATTCTTCGTCGTAACCGGCGCTCAAGGCGTCGGGCTGCCGGCCGACTACAGCTTGCTCGGCAAGGTCACCGACGGTTTCGATACCACCGTCAAAGCGCTCGAGGCGGCCGCCGACCCGAACGCATCAAACGGTGTACCACCGCTCGAGCAACTGCTGATCACCAAGGTCACGATCACCGAAAAGTAATCCGTCGGCGGATCGCCGGCGAGGGAGTCAGATGCTGAGCTCGCCGTGAACATCCACGGAGCCGACGCGCTCCCAGGTCGATTGCGAATGCAGCAGCGCGCTACCGGTCGGCAGCACAGCGACGGCGAAACCTTTCGCCAGCTTCAACGTGCGATGCAACCGCTCGGGCGACCAGCCTTCTGATTCCGTGAGCAAGGCGAGCCCGTCGACAAGACCCAAGCCGAGCGTGAAGGCACCACCGCGAGGATCTGTCATTGGATCACACAGGCAGGCCGCACTTGCGCCGACCGCAGCCACCACTCCGCCGTTGGCGATTACCGAGCGCAGCGCGTCGAACAGCGCGGTGTTCTTTAACACAGATCGCAGATGAAGTGGAGAGTCGCCGGCGAGATAGACCATGCGGGCATGCTCAACAGCGTGAACGTGCGCGGAATCGTTGGCGTCGGCGCGTCGCAGCACGAGTCGACCGTCGATGCTCACCCCGAGCCGCTCACCCCATTGGCGTGCAGTGTCGATCATTCGGCTCGGGTGCTCGAACGCATCGGCCGTTGGTAGGACCAGAACTTCGGTAGCGCCGGCGGCTGCGATCAGTCGTCGGTCGAGTTCGTCGTTGGCCTCAAAGGGTCCGCCACCGAGTAGCGCAAGTGTTCCGGTCATGACCATCCACTGTACGCGACCGTTGGCTCAGGCGGTGTGGTCGATGAGGCGCGAGCGAAGCGCAGCAACTGTTTCGTCGGTGACCCCGAGGCCGCGCACGAAGTCGGTCGCACTGCCGTGTTCACTGCGAAGTTCGTCGAGAAGAGTGAGCATCACCTCGGGTGGTGACGCGAAATACCGCGACGGCGATTCGGCCATCATCGCTGCCGCTTCAGGTGATTGAGCAACGGCCCACGCCCGTAGCCGCTTCATGCCGACCGCGGTCAGTGCGTAGTCCGCGGCGATGTACTCATCGGGCACACCGAGGAGCGACAGCAAGAGCGCGGCGAGCAGTCCGGTGCGGTCCTTGCCTGCCGCGCAGTGAAACACCAACGCCGTTGATCCGGCACCGGCGATGAGGTTGAGCGCTGCGGCAAACTCGAGTCCGCCGACACGAAGCATGTCTCGATAGGCCCACATCAAGAAGTCGTGGTCGTTGTCGAATTCGGGAATGTCCATGTGTTGCCAGGTCTTGTCGAGCACGGGTAGATGGTGAAACGCGAGGTCATGTTGATCGACCGGATAGCGTCCGCGCTCGCTGAGTTCTTGTGCCGTACGCAGATCGATGACCATGCCGAGCCCGCGGGCGCGCAGCTCGTCGATGTCAGCCGGGGTGAGCCGGAATAGGCCATCGGCTCGATAGATCAGGCCCCATCGCGTGGCGCCGCCATCGGCTGGATAGCCACCGAGATCGCGGAAGTTGTGGACGCCGTCAAGCGCAACGACGCGGCGCGGGTCGTTGAGCTCAGCCAAACTGGTTGGGGTTGTCACGCCTGCTGACGGTATCGGCGAGCCGATGAACGTAGTGCGGCCACACCGATAACACCGGCTGAAATCGAGGCAATGAGGATCGCGAACTTCGATTGACCGAGATCGTGTGCGTGATCAAACGCGAGTTCAGCTACGAAGAGACTGACAGTGAATCCGATGCCGGCTACGGCCCCGATTGCCGCGATCTGCGTGAAGCGGACACCGATGGGCAGTTCGGCCACGCCTGCGCGTACTGCCAACCACGAAGCCAAGGTGATGCCGACTGGTTTACCGATGACGAGTCCGATGACGACACCCCAAAAGACGTGCGAGCTGAACACACCCGAGAACAGGTCGTGGTTGAAGCGAATGCCAGCGTTCGACAAGGCGAACAACGGCACGATGATGAAGCTCGTGACGGGGTGCAAGAGGTGCTCGAGCCGTTCGACCACACTCACGGAATGCCGTGCGAGCGAGATCGTTGTCTGAGCCGAATGCGCCGTGGAGACGTCGAGTAGTTCGGCTTCATCGATTGTGCCGGGTGACAGCAGCGGTGTCGTGGGCGCGAGCAGACCCATGATGACGCCCGCGATGGTTGCGTGTACGCCAGCCTCGTGCAGTGCGAACCACAGGGTGACACCGACGAACACGTACGGCCACATCGCGCTGATGCCGACCCGTTGCATCAGCACCGTCAGCAGCACCATGGCGCCGGCCGTCACCAGCCACTTGACGCTGATGCCGTTGCTGTAGAACACGGCGATGACCACGATCGCGCCGATGTCGTCGACGATCGCGATCGCGAGCAGAAACAGTGAAAGTGACGCCGGGACGATGTGTCGGCCGACGAGAGCAATCACGCCGAGCGCCAACGCGATATCAGTGGCCATCGGTACGCCCCAACCGTGGCTCGTGGAACGACCTGCGTTGATGATGGCAAAGAGAGCTGCAGGCACGATCATGCCGCCGAACGCTGCGGCAATCGGCAGTGCCGCGCGGCGCGGCACTCGGAGTTCGCCTTGCACAAGCTCGCGCTTGATCTCGAGGCCGACCACGAAGAAGAAGATGGCCATCAAACCGTCGTTTACCCAGTGCTTGAGGTCGAGTTCAAGTATGTGATGACCAACCGAGAGTGCGACGTCGGTGGACCACAGCGACTGGTAGTTGTTCGGCGCGGCGTTGGCCCACACCAGAGCGGCGATGGCCCCGCCCAACGCGAGGATGCCACCCGCAGCCTCCGTTGCCAGAAAGGCGCGCAGTGGCCGAAATATCTGACGCTGCGACATCGGGCGAGCCTAGGTCGTGACCGGCGACTCCTTTCGGCTTTGGCTGGTTACCCGCGGGTAGGTAGCGTCTCCGAAATGAGCGAAATCACAACAGTCGGCATTCTTGGTTCGGGAATCATGGGATCGGGGCTTGCCGAAGTTGCAGCGCGGGCCGGATACACGGTGATCGTGCGTTCGCGAACGCAGGCCAGCGCCGATGCAATGGTCGCGTCGCTGACGAAGAGCTTGGCCAAGCAGGTGGAGCGCGGCAAGCTCGCCGACGACGAGCGCGTGGCAATCCTCGGTCGCGTCAGTGCCACCGATCACCTCGGTGCCCTGCGCGAATGCGACCTCGTCATCGAGAGCGTCGTCGAAGATCTCGCCGTGAAGAAGGAACTGTTTGCCGAACTCGAGCAGGTGGTGCAGCCGAGCGCGATTCTGGCCACGAACACGAGCACGCTCGCCGTCATCGATCTCGCAATGGTCACGCAACGTCCAGACAAAGTGTGCGGCATCCACTTCTTCAATCCGGCACCTGCCATGAAGCTCGTGGAAGTGGTTCGTCCGTTGACGGCGAGCGATGAAACGATTGCTGCGGCGACGACCTTTGCAATCGCGTGCGGCAAGGACGCCGTCGAAGTCAAAGACCAGGCGGGCTTCATTGTCAACGCCTTGCTGTTCCCCTACCTCAACAACGCAGTGCGTCTGTCCGAGCAGGGCACCGCGACGATTGCCGACATCGACACGGCCATGAAGGGTGGATGCAATTTCCCGATGGGTCCGTTTGCGTTGCTCGATCTTGTCGGTCTAGATACATCGCTGGCCATCCTCGACGCCTTGTATGCCGAGTTCCGCGACCCGAACTATGCCGCCGTGCCCACGCTGCGACGAATGGTGGCTGCTGGTCGCCTGGGTCGTAAGAGCGGACGCGGGTTCTTCGACTACGCGCGCTGATCCACGTGTCGGTGTCGGGCATGCTGGTGCGGTGCCTGCCTTCGACGCCGTGCCCGTTCCACAGCAGCGCACGCGGTGGCAGCTACCTTCACCTGACACGGCCGACGAACATGGTTTGGTCGGTGTGGGTGCCGACCTTGAACCCGCCACGCTCTTGGCTGCGTATTCCACTGGGCTCTTCCCGATGCCGATGGGTCGGCGCGGGGTGGGGTGGTGGTCGCCGAACCCGAGGGGCATTCTGCCTCTCGACGCGTTGCACGTGTCGAAGTCGCTCCGACAGAGCTGCCGACGATATGAGATTCGGTTCGACACGTGCTTTCGCGATGTGATGGTGCGCTGTGGCGATCCGAGACGGCCCAACGGCTGGATCAATCAACACTTTGTCGACGCGTACGTGCTGTTACACACGTTGGGTTGGGCGCACAGCGTCGAGGCGTTCGACGACGATGGGCTGCTCGTCGGTGGGCTCTATGGCGTGCAGATCAACCGCTTCTTTGCGGGCGAAAGCATGTTTTCGACGGCTCGCGATGCATCGAAGGTGGCGCTTGTTGCGTTGGTTGGTGAGCTCATCGTTGCGCGCACGTTGTTGCTCGACGTGCAATGGACGACGCCTCACCTCGTCTCGCTGGGTGCGGTCGACGTTCCTCGGGCGACGTATCTCGGCGTACTGCACAAGGCGATCCAAGACTGATGCAGCGTCGTTCGCAAACCGACATCGCAGCGAGGGGGGTGGTTGCACCGGTGTCGGTGCGTTCCGCCACAACCGACACCGGTGAACCCGCTGAGAGGGGAGACCAGTCCACCATCTCATCGATACACATCCCGTCCGTGCATCGTTGCAAGAGAGGTATCGGCGGGTGGAGTGAGCAACTTGAGGAATTCTTGAAGTATTTCTTGAAATTCTTTTCCGTGCCTATCTGCCTACTCTTCGTGGTGGGTTGTGGTGGTGTATCGACTCGACTGCTGCCGCCAGATGGCACTGTGGCGCAGACCGGATGGCCGCGCGCACTTCGCCTGCTGCTCGGCACCCAGCTCGCGCCGACGGCGGACGTGATCGAGGTCGCGGTCTGCAAGGTTCCCCTCTCCACCACGGATCCGATCTACGGGCAACTCCCATTGCGTCTGACGCTGACGCCGGCGGATCTGGCCAGCAAGCTCAACACCACCGTCACCGCCTATTTCGAGGCGCTGTCGCATGGTCTCTATCACCCCACGTTCATCGCCGGCGCGACGCTGGAAATGTCGTCAGAAGAAACGCATGACCACTGCGTTGAGCGCGCGATCGACACCAGTGCACAGCAGACGTCGGTGGTCATGGTCGTCGGCAACGCTGAGCATCTTGCCGACCAATCTGGTGGATGGGGGCGGGTGGGTCTGCCCTGCTCTGCCAGGTTCTGCTCGGCGTTGAAGACTCGGCGCGCGTTATACGTCGGGGCATCGGACTTTCATCCGAGCTGGGGCGCGACTCCGGCGGTTGACCTCACCGAGCATGAGATCGGGCACACCCTCGGGCTCCCGCACAGCGGTGATCCCGACAGCGCGAATCAACACGCGAGCGACATCGATCTGATGAGCAACAGTGCCGCACCGCGCACCACGCGTCCAGACTCGCGCAACGGGCCCGACACGTTGGCGATCAACCGTGTCGTACTCGGGTGGTTGCCGGTCAGCGCCATCACCGTTGCAGCGCCGGGCGGGGCTACGTTTGTGCTGTCGCCGTCGACTGGCTCGACCGGTTTGCGAATGGTGGTGTTGCCCGTGCGCGATGGCTCATTTCTGACCGTCGAATACCTCACTGCAGATGGATTCAATGAGTTCCTGCCAACCGCTGGCGTGGCGGTGCACCGCATCGATCAAGGAGCCGCTGCGTGCACCCACGGTGACGACGCCGGCAGCGAACCAGCGGAGTCATGTATAGGTGTGCAAAGGGTGCAGGAGACACTTGGAAGTGCAGCGCCGCACCTACAACTGCTGGCAACGAACGGCGACTCATGGCAGCTGAACGGTTGGACGATCACTGTTGGCACACCCGGATCGACAATGCAGGTGGAAGTTCGCCCCGCTGACGGGTAACACTGGCGGAATGACTGACAACAGGCCCGCCGCTTCACGCGACGAACCATGGCTGATGCGTACGTATTCTGGCCATTCAACGGCACGGGCGTCGAACGAGTTGTATCGCACCAACCTCGCGAAGGGTCAGACCGGGCTCTCGATCGCGTTCGATTTGCCGACGCAGACCGGATATGACCCTGACCACAAACTGGCGCGCGGCGAGGTCGGCAAGGTGGGCGTGCCTGTTGCTCACCTCGGCCACATGCGAACGCTGCTCGAGTCGATCCCGCCGGCGAAGATGAACACGTCGATGACGATCAACGCTCCTGCCGCATGGATGTTGGCGCTCTACGTCGCGAATGCGGAGGAGCAAGGCGTTGCGCCAGAGGCGTTACGCGGCACCACGCAGAACGACATCGTCAAGGAATACCTCAGCCGCGGCACCTTCATTTTTCCTCCTGAGGCATCGCGCCGGCTGATTGTTGACATGGTCGCGTGGTGCGCGCAACACGCACCGAAGTGGAACCCCATGAACGTGTGCTCGTACCACCTGCAAGAGGCAGGGGCGACCCCGATCCAAGAGCTTGCCTACTCGTTGGCAACCGCGATCGGTGTGCTCGACGCAGTGCGCGAGAGCGGTCAGGTAGCGCCCGACCAATTCACGCAGGTGTTCGGCTCGATCTCGTTCTTCGTCAACGCAGGTATCCGCTTCGTGGAGGAGATCTGCAAGATGCGCGCGTTCACGCAACTCTGGGATCGTATTGGTCTCGAGCGTTACGGGGTCACCGATGCCAAGGCGCGGCGGTTTCGCTATGGCGTACAGGTGAACTCGCTCGGCCTCACCGAGGCGCAACCAGAAAACAACGTGCAGCGAATCGTGCTCGAGATGCTTGCGGTCACGCTCTCGAAAGACGCTCGGGCCAGAAGCGTTCAGCTCCCCGCTTGGAACGAAGCGCTCGGGCTGCCGCGACCTTGGGATCAGCAGTGGTCGTTACGAATGCAACAGGTGTTGGCGTTCGAGACCGATCTGCTCGAGTACGACGACATCTTCGACGGTTCCACCGTCATCGAGGCCAAGACGGCTGAACTGCGCGATGCGGCGTGGGCCGAACTGCAAGATGTGCTCGCTCTGGGCGGTGCGTTCGAGGCGGTCGACGAGCTGAAGGGTCGTCTTGTGCGCTCCATGGCGGAACGAACCCGGCGCATCGAGTCCGGTGCACAACGAGTCGTTGGCGTCAACGACTTCACCGAAACGGCGACGAGCCCCCTCGGAGGCGAAGGCAACATCATGGTGGTCGACCCGGCAGTCGAGCAGGAAGCGATCGACGATGTTCGAGCGTGGAGGACCGGCCGCGACAACGCCGCTGTCACGCTTGCCCTCTCAGCCTTGCAGTCGGCAGCGCAGGGTGATGAGAACATCATGCTGGCGTCCATTCAGTTGGCACGCGCCGGTGGCACCACCGGCGAATGGGCCAACACGTTGCGCGCTGTGTTTGGTGAATATCGAGCGCCCACCGGGGTGAGCGCTGCGGTCGGGCGCCGCACCCACGAGTTGGCCGCCGTTGCCGAGTTCGTTCGTTCGATCTCGGGAGGACCACCAAAGATTCTCGTCGCCAAGCCGGGCCTCGATGGCCATTCCAACGGTGCCGAGCAAATCGCAGTGGCTGCGCGTGACGCCGGCATGGAGGTGGTGTACAGCGGTATTCGGCTGACCCCCGAACAGATTGCAGCCTCGGCGCGCGACGAAGATCCGGACGTGATCGGACTCTCGATCCTGAGCGGTTCGCACCTTGCGCTGGTACCCGATGTGCTCGCGTGTCTGGCCGCACTCGGCGTCGAGATTCCAGTGGTGGTGGGCGGCATCATCCCTGAGGCAGATCGCGTTCGACTCGGAGCCCTCGGCATCGCTCGGGTGTACACGCCAAAGGACTACGAGCTCAGCCGCATCATGCGCGACATTGCTGAATTGGCAGTGCATCACCGAGCCAAGAGCTAGCGGCGAGTGAGCTCGTGGTTCGAAAGTCGCTCACGCCATGGCGGTGTCGACAACATTCCCCTGCCAGGCGATGCTGGCGCGCTTTGGCTGTGCGGTAAGCACTTCATTGCTCCCGACGCAGAACGCGCGATGGAACACGTGCACGCAACGGTCGTGGTGTGTCTCACTCAGAAAGCTGAGCTCGCGCACCACTATCCGCAGTATGTCGAGTGGTTGCAAACGCAACAATCGACGCGTGTTGTGTGGTTCCCGATCCCCGATCTTGGAGCTCCGCCGCTCGAGCCCGTGGTGTTGCTGCTGAACGATCTCGCCGAGCGAGTTCAAAGTGGTGACTCGTTACTCATGCACTGTGGTGCAGGCATCGGTCGCGCTGGCACGATGGCCGCTGCGCTGCTGATAACTCTGGGACTTGGTGAACAAGAGGCCCTCGATGTCGTTGCCCAACATCGTCCGATGGCTGGTCCTGAGGCCGGACCGCAGCGTGAACTGCTCCGCGCCCTCGGCGCAACCTGACCACGAGTGTTCACACCGAAACGGGTAGCTCGCCGTCTATCCATCGCTCGAGCGTGGGTCCACCCTCGAAGCTCGTAATCAGGGCATAGCGGGGACCGGTGCCGGGGTGCACGACCACGTGCCACAACCGTTGTGTGTCGACAACGAACCGTGCGCCGCGGTGGAGTGGAACGCGCAACTCTGTAGATGGATCGGGAAGACCGTCGGGACCGTTGTCCATGAGCAGCATGTAGCTGTCGGGATTGTCGGTGAGTTCGACCCATGACCGCACCACCCAACCCTCGTTGTCGGGATTGAAGCGATTGTTGTCGTCACGGTGGATGCTGTGCATCGCTTGCTCGCGGTCTTGGGGCTGCAACTTGATGATGCGAACGCGGCCAAAGTTGGCACCGACGTTTGCGACGTATCGCTTCAAGGTCGGGGCGAGATCGGCGTTGGATGTCCACAGAGCGTCCTTGTCGGTCTTGCCCTTGTCCCAAAACCCGCGACAATCGAGTTCACCATCGGCCGATGCGAGCGGCGCAAAGTTGGTGTCGCCACCACTTTTCCAGTCGAGATACGTCAGCGGCTCGAACTCGACGCTGGGTACCTCGAAGCGGGCAGGACTGAGCTGAACGAAGCCAGTGGCATCGAGAATCGGCATCCGCGGATGCGGGGTCTGCAGCGCAATACTGACCGACCAATGCTCCTGTGTGGGCCAAAACGTTGTCATGGTCTCAGCGTATTACTCTGCACCGTTGTCACGAAGTTCCCGTTGGAGTTGGGGCGGTGGTGGTGGGAGCGATTGTCGTCTTTGGTCGCGTCGTGGTTGGTGCGGGCGCAACGGTTGTTGGGGCCAAGGTCACCACAACATCTCCGGGTTGGGGCAGCTTGAGCTTTTGTCCAGCCTGAATTTTGTCGGGATCGGTGATGTTGTTGAACGCAGCGAGAGCCACAGAGCTCACGCCAAACTGCTTGGCGATACCCGACAACGAGTCGCCGCGCTGCACGATGTAGGTCTTGGGAATCGTGGTCGTCGTCGGTGCCACTGTGGTGGTGGTTGTCGTGGTGATGATCGGCGGCAGGGTGTCGTTCGCCGAGCCTGTGCTCGAGGTGCATGCGGCCAAGATCGCGCCGACCGAGATGACGGTGAAGATGACCGCGACGCGCGTGTAATACCTCATCGCGGTCATGCTACGCGTAGATTCATCGCAGTGGAGTTCACACCTTCTTCAGACGCGCTCCTTGGCGATTACCCGGGTGCGCGGGCACCAGACCGCGATTACTTCATCGACGCGGGCCAGGTGAAGATCGCCGTACACGAATGGGGAGACGAACGCGCCGATCCGTTGTTCGTGGTGCATGGCGGTTTCGACTTCGCCCGCACCTACGACGTCTTTGCGCCACTGTTGGCAGCGGCTGGTTGGCGAGTGGTGAGCTGGGACCAGCGTGGTCATGGTGATAGCGATCACACCGAGTTGTATTCGTGGGATGGCGACATGCGCGACGCGATGGCAGTCATGGATCACGTCACCACCAAGCCATCGCCGGTGATCGGTCACTCGAAGGGTGGCGCGCTGATGATTCAACTCGCCGATGCGCAGCCCTATCGCTTCAGTCACCTCGTCAACATCGATGGCATCCCATATAAGCGGCGCATCCCCGACGTGTCCGATCATGAGCGCACGCGGATGATGACCGGCGATGTTGAACGATGGCTCGACGATCGCCGCAAAGTGAGTCAGGCATCGCGTAAGCCTGGCACGCTCGAAGATCTGGCCCGGCGACGAGGTCGAATGAATCCGCGACTCTCGCACGAATGGTTGTGTCATCTCGTCACTGTCGGAGCGCGCCACGACGACGACGGATGGCGGTGGAAGATAGACCCGGCAATGCGTTTTGGTGGGTTCGGACCATGGCGTCCGGAGTGGACCATCTCGCGTCTGCCGGGTCTGCCGATGCCCTTTTTTGGGATTCTCGGTCGGGAGCTCGAGGAAATGGGTTGGGGCACCCTGCCCCATCATGTTGCTCCGTTCCTCCCCGACGGTGGCCGCTGCGAGGTGCTCGAAGACGTCGGGCATTTCGTCCACATCGAAAAGCCCGAGCTGGTGTCGACGATGGTGCTCGACTTTCTCGCGGGCACGTCATGAGCCGAATCTCGATGCTTCGTCATGGGAAGGTGTCGCTCGCGCTGCATCATCTCCGCGAAGGCGACGCACGGCCCCTGTTGCTCTTGCATGGTCTTGGCGAACACGCACCCGAGGAGGTTCCTGCGTGGTGTGTCGATTGGAGCGGACCGGTTGCAGCGCTCGACTTCACGGGACATGGTCAATCGACAGTTCCACGTGGTGGTGGCTACAGCGCTGAGATGCTCCTTGCTGATGCCGACGCAGCAGTAGCTGCACTTGGCGAGGTCACCGTCGTTGGGCGAGGGCTGGGCGCCTATGTTGCCTTACAGCTAGCTGGTGCCCGAGCCGCGGTGGTTCGTGGGGCCGTACTCGCCGATGGTCCGGGGCTCGCCGGCGGTGCGGTGGTGCCCACGTCGTCGAGCTTTCTCGCGCTCGAGCCGCGAGACACGCCACCCGACCCGTACGCGTTGTTCGAATTGTCGCGCGATCTACGCCCGCCGGACTACGCAACGTTGTTCGTGCGAATGGCGGTTGACGGCTCGGGGCTCGACGAGCCGATCACCGTTGCCGCGATCGTTCGGCCACTGTGGTTGGCAGCCGTGGCCGACGAAGTCGGGGTGGCACAGGCACCGATTCGATCCGCGATCGGTGACTATCAGTTGGTCGTATAGCGCCGCTGGCGTGTCAGATGTTGCGCCAACTCACGTAATGGGCAAGTTGCGCCAACTCGTGACGCGCCTCGCTGGTGATCGGCATGGTTTCGAGCGCAGTGAGCGCCACGTCGGTGAGGGCGACGATGTGCGCCTCAAGTTCGGCGAGGGCACCGGTGTCGATGATGGCCTGTTGCACCTGTGCGATTTCGTCGTCGCTGAGCCCCGGTTCGCCAACGAGGTCGAGCACCGCTGCTTGCGCGGGCGTTGCCGCTGCGCAGGCCAAGGCCATGAGTGGCGTGGGCTTACCTTCGCGGATGTCGTCGGCAACGGGCTTGCCGGTGATCAAGGTGTCACCGTAAACGCCGAGTACGTCGTCGCGCATCTGGAAGGCGTCGCCGAGCGGTAGGCCATATGCCGACAAGGGGCCGAGAAGTTCGCCGGCGCGTTCGGGCGCGGCGAGCAACGCGCCAAGATGAAGCGGTCGTTCAATGGTGTACTTGCCGCTTTTGTAGCGACAGATCTGCGCGGCTTTTGCCCATCGCCGTTCTCGGTGCGCAGAGCCGACGATGTCGAGATATTGGCCGATGTTGAGCTCGATGCGCAGTTCGTTCCAGATGTCCCAGGCCGCAGCGGGGGCACCGCGCATCAGCTGATCGGCGTACACAAAGGTGAGGTCGCCAACCAAGATGGCCACTCCCTCGCCGTAGCGGCGGGCCTCGCCGGCCCAATTACCTCCGTGGCGTTGTTCATGCACGGTGTGCACCGTGGGCTCGCCGCGTCGAGTGGACGAGCCGTCCATCACATCGTCGTGGAAGAGCGCGAACGCGTGCAGTAATTCGAGGGCGGCCCCTGCATCGACCACTTGTTGATGCTCTGGGTCGCCGCCAGCGCCCACAAAACCCCAGTAGCAGAAGGCGGGCCGCAGTCGCTTACCGCCCCCAAGCACCAGACCTCTGATCGCAATGAACGGGTCGGCCAACGTTTCGTCAAAGCTCGACCATCGAGCATCTTCTGCGTCGATGACCTTGCGCAGGCGTGCGTCGACGCGGGCAGCAATGTGAGCGAGCGACGCGGGAGCGACAGGTACCACGCGGTCAGGCTACCGCTCGCCGCCGAACGCACGCCGTTGAGAACTCAGGCACCAGATTCAGGTAGCAACTCAGCTGTCCACCTCGGCCGCCCACCTCAGCTGTCCACCTCGGCCGCCCAACTCAGCTGCCCAACTCGGCTGCCCACCTCAGCTGCCCAGTTCGGCAACGACGTATTCGATTTGGGTGCGAGCGTTACCGATGCGCTCTCGACACAGTCGGATGAGGTCTGCGGCGCGTTGCACTTGACTCGCCAACCGGTCGACGTCGACGTTGTCGTGCTCGAGTTCGGCCAGGATCGTTTCGAGTTCGGCAAGCGCCGCGGCGTAACCAAGGTCGTCAGTCATCGTTGTATTCCTTGTCTGCATCGCTATGTGCATTGGTATCTACATCGTTCAGCCGTGGGGTTGGGTGCACGGCGCTGATCGTGCTGTGTGCCTCACCCGTGGCGAATGTTGTGATGATCTGGGTGCCGATGGTCAGATCTGCTGGGTTGCGCACGGCGCGTCCATCGGCGGTACGGGTGAGGCTCCAACCGCGGGCCAGCGTATGTACAGGATCGAGCAGGCGTACCCGGGCCTCGATTTGGATCAGGGTTTGTAGCTCTTGCGCGGCGAACTGAAGCGCACGTCGGCCAACACGAGCACTCGCGTGCTGCAGCTGGGCCTCGGCTGTGTCGAGCGCTCGCGCGCACGACGTCGCAACGCGGTTCGCTCGGTCGGTTAGGCGCTGATCGCCTCGCTCCACCGCCGCAACCGTGCGCTGCTCGATGCGTCGCGCGGTGTCGACGAGACCGATGCCCGCCTGCTCGATATTTCGGGCCGAACGCGACGCAATCGTCGCCCACGCCATCTCGATTCGCTGCGAGAACGCCTTCACCCGATCGATGAGAAATGCCGCGCATGCGGTGGGAGTCTTGAGTGCGCAGTGGGCCACTTCGTCGGCAACACTTCGATCGATCTCGTGCCCGATACCTGTGAACACGGGTACGGCGCACGCGGCGATGGCACGCGCAATCGACTCGGCGTCGAACACGGCGAGTTCGGACCGTGAGCCCCCGCCGCGCACGATGACCAACACGTCGATCTCATGGCGGCTGAGCTCATTGATTGCCGTCGTGATCATCTCAGCGGCGAGCTCACCCTGCACCCGTACGTCTACGACGTGTAACGAAAAACCACAACCACTGTGCTCAAGCTGATGGCTGAAGTCGTGCCACGCTGCGCTGCCCACGCTGGTGATCACGCCGACTCTGAGCGGAACGAGTGCCAGCTGGTGGCGACGATTTGCGTCGTAGTCGCCAGAGGCGACCAGGCGGCGCACGATCTCGTCACGTTGCAGGGCCATCTCGCCCAAGGTGTAGCGCGGGTCGATCCCTGACATCTTCAGACTCAGTCGTCCGCTCGGCGCATAGAAGTCGAGCGAACCGAACACACGCACCTTCATGCCCTCTGCGAGTTGGAGGCGATGCTTGAGTAACAGCGGACGCAACCGCACTCTGATATTCGCAAAGAGCGACACGTCGAGCACGGCCTTGCCGTTGTCTCCCGCCTCCACAATGCGGAAGTACGCATGCGGACCCCGCTCGCTATACCCCTGTATTTCACCACGCACCCAGACACCGTTGCCGAAGCGGCCCTTCAACGTGGCGTTCACCGCATCCGCGAGTTCGCCCACCGAATAGGTGTGCTCGATGCCGTCGTCGATCTGGCCGGCGATGTCGATGTCGAGTTTGATCTTGCTGGCGATGTCGAGTTCGATCTTGTCGTCGATCTTTCCGGCGATGTCGAGTTCGAAGGCGGGCTGGCTCACACCTCGATTCTGCCCGAGCGGGGCCACGATCGGCGCGTCACCCAGCAACGGTCACCCGGATGGTGTGCCATCCGGTTGCCCCGTTAGGCGCGACGTCGGCGCGATCTTCGGTTTGCGTGTCGCCTGTTCCGTCGGTGGCACGGCAACGGATTTGATGCTTGCCCGGCGTGGCATCCCACTTGAGCCACCATTGCCGCCATGAGTCGTCGCTGAGTGCAGGCCCGAGTGTGCTCATTGTCCACGGTCCGTCATCGACTTGGACCTCGACCTGCTTGATCCCTCGGTTTGGTGCCCACGCGACGCCAGCTATTGCCACCGTGCCGGCAGCGAGCTTCGATCCGGGGCGATCGATGCGCGATTCGGTCTTCACCGGGGCGAGTGCCGACCAGCCGCGCGGCACCCAAAAACCCTGCTCCTTGTCGAAGCGGGTGAGCCGGATTTCGCTGAGCCACTTCGTGGCCGACACGTATCCGTATAGGCCAGGCACGATGAGTCGTGCCGGAAACCCGTTCTTGATCGGTAGTGCTTCACCGTTCATGCCGAACGCCACGATGCAATCGCGACCGTCAAGCGTGGCCACGGGAAACCCCGCAGTGAAGTCATCGACGGAGATGCCCATGATCTGATCGGCGTCGGCCTTGATGCCTGCCTCCTTGAGGAGGTCATCGAGGCGGCACCCGATCCAGCGCGCGTTGCCCACCAGATCGCCGCCGACTTCGTTGGACACGCAAGAGATGGTGATGTCGCGTTCTATCAACTCGCGATCGAGCAGCTGATCGTAGGTAAAGGTGAGTTCCTTGTCGACCATGCCCGTGATCTTCAGTCGCCATGTCTTGAGTGAGACCGATGGAAACGACAACGCCGTATCGATGCGGTAGAAGTTCGCAATGGGCGTGATGAGCGGCGAGAGTCCGGCGTTGTCAATCGCTGGATCGATGGGTGGTGCGGGTAAGGGCTGTGCGGGGGTGGGCAAACGGACGCCCGCGCGCTCGAGCGCGGTGTTGAAACGATCTTGTAAGCCGCGACCGATCGCACCAATCGCTACGGAAGCGACGGCGATCCCACCGGCGGAAATGAGGAATCGACGACGATCGATCGTGGCGGTCGTTGCCGGCATCGCCGTCATGAGTTGTGGCCTGCGGGCCAGCCCCGGCGAGGGCGCTCGTGGTTGCGTGAGCTGGTGACCGATCAATAGCACGCCCGCTGCCACGGCACCCGCGACGAGCGATGGCAGAACCCCGACGAATCGAGTATTGCGACCAACTCCACCGGCCCATGCACCCAACAAACCAAACAACACTGCGAAGGCAACACCTATATCGGTGCGACCGCGGACCGTGACGATGCCGACAACGCTGGCGACGATGCCAACCACAATGACGATGGTCCAGATCAGTACCGTCTTATCGCTGGTGCCGAATGATCGGATCGCCCATTGCTTCAGGCTCTTGGGGACCCGATCGATCACCCGATCGCCGACGCTGACGATCGGCGAACGAAGCACCCGCGATAGGCCCGCAACAAACTGTGCAACGGCTAATCCGGCACCCGCCGCGAGAAGTCCGACGACGATGCCCCACCATGCGCGAATTCGATGGGGTCGAGCCATCGGCGTTGCGGTTGGGGTGGCCGTGGCCACCACGTTTGACGCCTCTGCGTTCGCTGAATCATCCATGTCGATTTTCCTTGAGAGACGAAAGAACTCGGTAAGTGAACCATTTGGCAGGCGATTCATTCCGGATGCCGCGAACGACTGCCGTCGGAGCCGCCGACAGTTCTGTCGAACGGTCTACCTTTACATCTGTCTCACAGCGCCCGATTGCGTTACATAACGGTGGCGTTGTGCTCGCGATATCCCTCGAGTTCGAGTGTTTCGGTGTCGAAGAGTTCACCATCGACCATCACGCCTCGATCCAGACGTAGGGCCTCGAGGTCTTTGAGCGGTCGCTCGAGGGCGCGGCGTCGCGTGGTGGCCAATTCTTGGAACGAGTTCGCCACTGAGTCGAACTGGCGCTTCACTTTGTCGACCGATTGCGTGTACTTACCCCACTGCTGAGCGAACTTGCCGAGCATGTGCAGCATCTCATGGCTGGTTTGCTCGATCATGAAGTTGTCGAACGCCTGACGAATGACACCGAGAAACGCGAACAACGTGAGCGGCGAACAGATCACCACGTGTTGTTGCATCGCTTCATCGATCAGGTCAGGGTCGGTCTCGTGTATGAACGCGCTCAGCGTTTCGTTGGGGACGAACAGCAACACGTTGTCGATGGCTGGTCGTTCGTCGGCCTGGGCGTACTCGCGCTTGGCCAACTCTTTAACCCGTAAGCGCACGTCGCGCAGAAACGTGGCGCGCTGCGTGGAGCGGTCAGCATCGTTGGTGGCGTCGAGATAGCGCAGATATGCCGCCATGGGGAACTTGACGTCCATAAAAAGTACGTGCCCCTTTGGCAGCAGGAACGTGAAGTCGGGGATGCCGTGCTCGTCACCGGCCACGGCCGTTCGCTTGAGGTATTGCTTGTGCTCAATGAGGCCAGCGGAACGAATGATGTCTTCGGCCATGCGCTCTCCCCATTGGCCGCGGCTGTTCGGGCTCGCGAGGGCCTCGCGCAGGCTCTGCGTGGTGCTGCTCAGTCGTTGCGTGATCTCGACGTGATCACGCAGCGACTGATCTACCTGGCCGAATCGTTGTGACGTGGACTCGCCAAGTTGACCAACGACGGCGACAAGCCGGTCGAGGTCGGTGCGTACGTCTGCCTGGATCTGTCCGAGCCGGGCATCGATGATGTCCTTCTTCGCGGAGAGGTCGGCCGCGGCCGCAGCCGATTGCGCACCCAGTTGCTCGCGCCCCATCAACGTCATCTGTTGCAGCGCGGTACCGATTGTTGCGTCACGCTCGTGGCCGGCCTGCACCTGCAATGCAGCGATTGCTGCTTGCAATGCCTGCTGCATGTCGCCGGCCGTGTAAAGGCCCGACTGCGAGTTGCGGTTGGATTTCGTGACATGAGCGATGCCAAGACCCACGACGACCAGCAGGAGAACCACCACAACTACAACGCTGAATATCTCGGCAGATTTCATTCGCCGATCATGTCGAATGGGTGTGACAGAGATGCGCGACGAGGGACGCCGCGCATGATCAATCTGCGGGTGACTGGGTGACCAGTTCTTGGCGGGCATAGAAACCGCCGAGGGCCATGAGTTCGTCGTGCGTACCCTGTTCGACGACTTGGCCGTCATCAAGCACGACAATCCGATCGGCATCGCGAATGGTGGAGAGTCGGTGGGCAATCACCAAAGCGGTGCGTCCCCGTAGGGCGTTGTCGAGTGCCGCCTGCACGAGGGCCTCGTTTTCGTTGTCGAGGTGGCTGGTGGCTTCGTCGAGGATCATCACCGCCGGGTTCTTCAGCAGCATGCGCGCAATCGCGAGGCGTTGCTTCTCGCCACCACTGAGTCGATAGCCGCGCTCGCCCACGACGGTGGCGTAGCCGTCTGGCAGCGTCGCGATGGTGTCGTAAATGCGCGCGGCGCGGCAGGCTTCGTCGAGCTCGGCCGCTGTGGCGTCTGGTTTGGCGTATCGGAGGTTCGATTCGATGGTCTCGTGAAAGAGGTGCGGGTCTTGTGAGACGACGCCGATGGCGGCGCGCAACGATTCACCGGTGAGCGTGCGTACGTCGTGGCCGTCGACGAGCACCGCGCCGCCAGTCACGTCGTACAAGCGGGTGATGAGCGATGCGAGTGTGGTCTTTCCGGCGCCGGATGAGCCAACGAGTGCAACGGTTTCGCCAGGTGCGATGGTGAGCGACAGACCGCGCAGCACGTCGCGGTCGGGGTCGGCACCTTGCGGTCCGGGTGCCTCGAGCGATGGAATCGACACCGCCGATCCCGCCGGATAACGAAACGTGACGTTGGCGAACTCCACCGAACCAGTGGGCTGCACGAGATCGATCGCGCCGGGCGCATCGACAATCGATACTGGAGCATCGAGCACCTCGAAGACTCGTTCGAAGCTCACGAACGCGGTCATCAGATCGACGCGTGCATTGGTGAGACCCGTGAGCGGTTGGTAGATCCGCGCGACGAGCGTGGCCAGCAGCACCAGCGTTCCGGCACTGAGCGTGCGGCTGATCGCGAGTTGACCGCCAACCCCATACACGGCAGCAGCACCGAGCGCCCCAACGAGACCGAGCGCAACAAAGAAGACGCGCCCATACATCGCCGACTTGATGCCCGTGTCGCGAACACCGCCAGCACGGCTGGAGAAGGTTGCGACCTCACGATCGTGGCGGCCGAACAGTTTGACGAGCAACGCGCCGCTGACGTTGAAGCGCTCGGTCATCTGCGTGTTCATCTGCGCGTTGTATTCCATCTGCTCCCGCGAAATTGCTTGCAATCGTTTGCCCACCCGCTTGGCGGGAATGATGAAGATTGGAAGAACGACGAGCGACAGCAATGTGAGTCGCCACTCAAAGTAGGCCATGGCGCTCAGTGACGTGATCAGCACCACAATGTTGCTCACGACGCTGCCCAGCGTGCTCGTGACCGCCGACTGCGCGCCGATGACGTCGTTGTTCAAACGGCTGATCACTGCGCCCGTTTGGGTGCGGGTGAAGAACGCGATTGGCATGCGCTGCACCTTGTCGAACAACGCCACGCGCAGGTCGTAGATAAGCCCTTCTCCGATGCGTGCCGAGTACCAACGCTGCACAATCGCGAAGCCAGCATCGCCTAACGCCGCGAGCACAACGATGATCGCGAGCAACGTGAGCTGACCGCGATCTTTGTTGGGGATCGACTGGTCGATGATGCGGCGGAAGGCGAAGGGGGCGACCAAAGATAGCAACGCGGCCATCACGATCGTGACGAGAAACCCGTTGATGCTGGCTCGGTACGGGCGGGCAAACACCCACACTCGTCGCAACGCGCCACGGTTGAGTCGCGCGCCCTTCACGGCTTCGGCGTCGCCTGGCAGCATCATGTGGGGGCCCATTCGCATAGGTGTCAAGGCTACGGCGGCGGTGATTGCTTAGGTGATGGAGTGGCAAGGCACACCGATGGCAGACCGAGCTACGGGTGCCAAGTGACCTCAGAGTGCAGCTTGTACCATGCGGGCCATGCGTTCTCTGCGTCGTACCGCTTCGTTGGTCTGCCTGGCACTCGTGGCAGTTTCGTGCGGTGACGGTCGTAACGATGGCGTAACGGCCACGCGCAGTGTGTCCTCGAACAGCTCCGCGTCAACCAACGATTCAGGGTCCACGAATAGCTCAGGGTCCGCGGACAACTCAGGGCCGACGACCAACTCAGGGCCGACGACGGTCGATCCCACTGCCGCCGCATTCGGTTGGCAGGAATTCGGCACCACCGGTTTTGTGCAGACCGGCCACCTGGAGGTGCCGATCGACTACAAGGATCCGGCCAAGGGTTCGTTCGATCTCTACGTCGCCCGCCACAAGGCCACCAATCCGAGCAAGCGCATCGGCAGCCTGCTCGTGAATCCCGGTGGCCCCGGCTTTGGCGGCAGTGACTTCGCCGTCTACGCCGATCGCAACTACAGCCCGCAGTTACTCGAACGCTTCGACATTGTCGCGTGGGATCCCCGCGGTACAGGTCTGACAAAACCCGCGATCGACTGTGTCGACGACTACGACCGCTATTTCGCGAGCACCGACCTCACGCCCGACACTCCAGCCGAGCGGCAGCAGATCATCGACCTTGCCAAAGAGTTCGAGACGAAATGTGCAACCAAGAACGCCAAGATTTTGCAATACGTGGGCACGAACAATTCGGCTCGCGACATGGATTCCATTCGCAAGGCGCTCGGCGAACCGAAGATCTCGTACTTCGGCTTCAGCTACGGCAGTGAGCTCGGCGCAACCTGGGTCACGCTCTTTCCCGAAACGGTTCGGGCCGCAGTGCTCGACGGCGCCGCCGATCCCAACGCCGACCTTCTTACCGGTGGTCTGCAGCAGAGTGCCGGCTTCGAGAAATCGATCGCCACGTTCCTGAAGAAGTGCAGTGCGAGCACGGCCTGCGTGTTCAACAACGGTGGTAACGCGGCGAAGGCCTTCGACGACCTGATGTTGTCACTCGATGCCACGCCGATTCCCAGTGAGAAAGGCCGACCCAATGTCACTCGCGGCGTGGCACTCACCGCGGTCGCACAGGCCATGTACAGCGAAAGCCTGTGGCCCACGCTGCAAGCCGCGTTGGCGTCGGCACAAAGTGGTGACGGTGCCGGGCTACTTGGCCTGTACGACGAGTACTACCAACGCCAGGCCGATGGCACGTACGACAACTCACTCGAAGCCTTTCAAACGATCAGCTGCATGGATACCCCCGACCGTCCAACCGTGCAAGAAGATGACGCCACAGCGTCGCAGTTCATCGCTGCCGCACCCCGCTTCGCGCCGGGCACCACCGGTTCGTATTTCTGCACGTTCTTTCCTGCGTCCGACGACCCACGCGTGGCGATCACCGGAAAGGGCGCCGGCAAGGTGCTTGTCGTTGGTACCACGGGTGATCCGGCCACCCCGTTGTCGAGTACCGAGAACATGGCCAAAGCACTCGAGGGTGGCGTGTTGCTCACCGTCAAGGCAGATCAACACACCGGATACGGCGTGAATCAGTGTTCCCAGGAGACCGTGGACAACTACCTGCTCGCGCTCGACGTGCCAGCGCTCGGCACTCGCTGTTAGCAGTTGCTTCGCGCAGAGTGGCGCTCTTGACGAAAACGTGATCGGACCGCCCATGAGGGCGGCCCGAGTCGCTTGGCGGAAGGGGTGGGATTTGAACCCACGGAGACGCAGAACGCCTCAACGGTTTTCGAGACCGGCCCATTCGTCCGCTCTGGCACCCTTCCGCCCGCAAGACTACCGTCAACGAAGCTGACTGGCGCGCTCGGTTTTCGGGGCGAACGGACACGAGAAGTGTCGAGAATCTGTCAATTCTTGGTTCAAGATCACTCACGTTGGTGCCGATATCAACTCCGTGGCGGACCTCACTGTAATCAACCCCAACCCGTTCGCCGCCGCGCCGTCGCTCGCGTCTTTGGTGCATGAGCGCCTTGATCCGCAGGCAATTCTGAATGCCATTGTGCGTTCGGTCGCTGGTGTGATCGGTGCGGCGCTGGCAAGTGCCGATGGTCGAAGCGTTGCGCATTCCGATCATCTGATGCACGACCCAAGTCGTTCAGCGATGATCGCGGCGACGATGGGCCTGGCGGGTCAGTTGATTGGCGTTGTGGGTGGCCGCGAACTGGAAGAGGTAATCGTGCGTTCGGAGATGGGCATCGTGATCGTGTATGCGGTCGGCCGAGAAGGTGTACTCACCGTGCTCACGAGGCCGAGCACCAACCTCCATCACATCAACACCGAGGTTCGCTCGCGGGTCGAGATTCTGCGGACCGTTGTTCGGAACGGTCGCTGAACATGTCGAATATCACCGATCACACCTTCAAGATTCTCGTTACGGGTCCGTTTGCCGCGGGCAAGACCTCGTTGATCCAATCGATCTCGCAGAGTCCCGTCGTTACCACCGAGGTGGCAACCTCTGGCGACGAGGCTGACGTCAAGGCGCTCACTACGGTCGCCATGGATTTCGGCACCTTTGCGCTCGACGGGCTGGATGAGAGCGAGGAGACCATTCACCTCTTGATGTTCGGCACGCCCGGCCAAGACCGTTTCCGATTCATGACCAACATCTTGAAGGCTGACGTCGATGTCGTCACCTTTGTCGTCAATGCCGAAGCTCCGGAGAGTTTCGATGAGGCACGCGAGATGCTCACGTTTGTGATGGCCGATCTGGACGCACCCATTGTCATCGCGGTCAACCGCTGCAATGACCTCAATCAGGCGCGCGCCGTTGCTGGCCTACTCGGCGCAGAGCCGACCGTGCAGGTGATTCCGTGCCAGCTAGTTGACCCCGCATCAGGTCGCGAGGTCATTGCTGAGGTGCTGTTGGCATTGCTGCAATCAACTGATCTTGAACTCACCGGCCAAGGAGGCTTGCGATGAGCATGACGCGATCTGATGAAACCGGTACGGCAACCGAGCGCGAAGGGGCGGCTGCGCCCGCACTGCTCTCGCTGAAGACAGCGTGGGAAGTTATCGACGATGCCCGGCGGGCACGCATTACGGGTGAACTCGCATTGACAACTGCGTCGCCCGCCAAGACCAAGGTGTACCTCGATTCAGGTCGGGTCTACTTTGCAGAACGCGAAACAGATGAGACGCTGGCAACACGTCTGGTGCTCGCCGGGGCCATCGACCCCGATCAATTGCACCGTGGCTCACTTCGCCTCAATGGTGTCGAGCATCTTGGGCGTCTCTTCGAACGTGATGCAACTGTCGAGCGCGATGCGGTTGAGCTTGCCCTCGAACTGATGACCGAGCAAACGCTTACCGAGGTCGCCGAGCAGGAAGTGCTGTCGTCGCACATCACGATGTACCGCCAGCATTCAACGGGCGTGGCGCGATGGTTCATGTCACCGATCGAGGCCACCCAGCGCGCCGGCACCGACGAACCAAACGGGCTGAAACCGAGTCCATGGCAGCCTCCGTCGAGCCCGGCGGTGAGTACGCAGGTGGCCGCCATCGCAGTGGAGATTCCCGTCATTGTCGAACAGACCGGGCCACGCGTGTTGCCAACGCTGCCTCCTGCTTCGCTCGTGCCGGTCAGCCGCTCTATTGAACGGCCATCGATGAATCGTCTGGCCCAGGCAGTCGCGGTGCCGTTGACGCTTGTCCTTGAAACTCCAGACGAAGCAGCACCAGCGCCCGCTGTCGCCGAAGTGGAACAGGAAGTTCAAGTTCACGATGTAGAGGTCATTGCGCAAGCTCTGGCTGATGACGTGGTCGGTGCCGATGCCGATGCCGCTGATACGGCAGATGTCGACGTCGACCTCGAAGTGGAATCGGAAGTCGTCGTGCCTACCATCGAACCGGAGGCAGACGTCGAGTCCGGGTATGACGTCGAGTCCGGGTATGAGATCGAGTCCGCGTATGACGTCGAGTCCGGGTCTGAGATCGAGCTCGATCTCGACGTCACTGCCGAGATCGAGACTGTTGATGCGGCCGACTCCGAGCCAGCCGACTCCGAGCCCGTCGCCGAGCATGTTGCTCACGGGTACGTCGTCGAATCGTTGGCTGACGTTGTCGGCAAACTCGACGCGTCGGTGCCGAGCAAGAACGGCTCGGTATTGCATAGCCTGACGCCGCTCACCAGTCTCAAGGCGTTCATGCCGATCGCGAGCGCTCCGACCGATACCCGCCCAACACCAACTCAGCCAACCGCAACTCAGCCAACACCGACTCAGCCAACCGCGGCTGTTGCCAACGGCGATGAGGCCGTTCCTGTGCCGGCACCATCGGTGTCACTCCAGCGAGCTTCGGCCAACTCATTGCAGCCAATGACCCGTCAGCCAATGACGCCGTTGCAACCAATGAATTTGCAGTCGATGACACCCCAGTCATCGAAGTCAGCAACGAGCCAGGCACCAGCAGCGCACATGACGGCCCGGTCGTCAAAGCCTGGCGATCCAGATCTTTCGTCGATTCCTGTTCCCGAAGATGTTGCGGCCGCCGTGCGTCGGGCAATCGAGGCCATTGAGAACGCAATGCAAGAGCCACGCAGTGCGGGCTCGGTCACCTTTGGTCCACTGCACGTCACAGCGCCAGGGCAACCGTCGCCGATGCAAGCCCAAGCCCAGGTGGCCCCGCTGGAATCGTACGATCATCCGATCACGAACGGATCTGTGGTGACTCCGCAGGTCCAAACGGAGCCCACCCTGCAGGCGATCGGTGGCAAGAGCAATGCGATTTTGTCCTTCGGCGAATTGAGTGGCGAAGGCGCGGTGTATCCGCTGCCAGTGCTGCCGCCTCTCGCCCCGCGGGGTAATCGGGCACCTGCGAGCGAGCAGCGCCGTGGCGCGCTACGCCGTCTGATCGCTGGAGTTCGCAGGCGCTGAGCTGTTGCTCGCGCGACGTCGCAACCCAAAGAAGTTCTTCAAGAGCGCGGCGCATTCATCGGCCATCACGCTCGTGGTGATGAGACAGCGATGGTTCAGGCGCGGATCGGCGAGCACGTTATAGAGGCTTCCGCCGGCGCCGGCCTTCGGGTCGATTGCGCCAAATACCACTCGGGTGAGGCGCGAGTTCACCACTGCGCCAGCGCACATCGTGCACGGCTCAAGGGTGACGTACAGGGTGCAATGTTCGAGTCGCCAATGGCCGATGTGTGCTGACGCATCTCGAATCGCGAGGACCTCGGCATGGGCGGTGGGATCGCCGGTGAGTTCGCGCTCGTTGTGTCGAGCGGCGATCACGATGCCGTTGTGCACGATGACCGCGCCGACCGGTACGTCGTCGTGCGCAAGCGCAAGCGAGGCCTGCTGCACGGCGAGAACCATTGCAGCCGCATCATCGGAGACCATTTGGCCCAACATGGCGGAGGGTGTGGGATTTGAACCCACGGAGGGTTGCCCCTCACACGCTTTCCAGGCGTGCCGATTCGGCCGCTCTCGCAACCCTCCGTGCCGGCGTATTCGCCGAACAGGTGTGAGCAGGGTAGCGCCGAGCTAGTCTGACCACACCGTTCGATACCCGTTGGGTGAGGTGGCGGTCGGGTCCTGTGCAACAGCCGTCCGGGAACCAGGTCAGGACCGGAAGGTAGCAGCCTTCAACGGTACCGTCTGTGTGCCGCAGGTAACCTGGCCGCTACCTCAGTCAACGGGTGTCTG
>JANLPV010000036.1:0-29799 GCA_031367435.1 Actinomycetes bacterium
GCTGCATCAACGATCGCGAAGGCGACGCCTGTCGGATCACCGTCGACCTCGAATGTACGCCAGCTCTGCTCAATGCGTTCGATGACCGTGATTGCGTCAGCCACCGAGGCTGGCACCGGGCCGTTGTAGCGCTCGATCGCCGGGTCCCTCGACGCTTCAGCCATGAAGATCGCATCGGAGGAGCTCCAGGGTCGTAGTACGACCGCATCGTCGGACAATATGACTGGTGATCTCTCACCGCCGGGCTCCGTCTCGTCGGCTCGTCTGTCGACTACGACCGCACAATCCGGATTCTCCGACTCACCCATTCCGCTGACGCTACGACCTGCAGCGTAGGACTTCTCCGCCGTGCGGGGACGGGACGCATAACAATGGCGCGGAACGACGCTCCGTCTTGGGCAGTCGAGGCGCACCGATCAAGTAGGCGCATCGGCGTCCTGCTGGACAAAGTGTTCCCCAGTACGGCTGGCGTTGTCCGAACAGGCGTACAACACGAGTGAACTGGTGACGAGCGCGAAGAGTACGCGCTGTGTGATCCTGCGGCGGAGCGACTCCATGATGATCAGAATGACACCACAGCCGGCCCCGAGGTTCCCAACGGTCGATAAACGCGAAGTTGAACGATCGCGGGACGCGAGTTGGGCGGAGGGTGAGGTCTTGGTGGATTTACCACCGCGACGGGGTGAAAGTCGACCACACAGCAAGTGCAACTCCAAGCCGTCAGGTGTGGCTGAGCGGCACGATTCGCCACACGGTTCCAAAGCTCGGTGGCAGGACCATCTCGGCAACGAGTGTGCCAGATGACGTGATTTGTGAGATCCGCCGGGTGCCCGCGGCGACGGCGTCACCGTTTGACAGCAGGGCGACCGCCTCGATTTGCACATCCCATTGCTGCACCGACTGAACGACCCGTGTGTCGGCCTGAACGACCAGTGTGTCGGCGTCGATCCAGCGCAGAGTTGCGTCTTGGCCGACCAAGATCTGCGTGGCATTGGTCGACACGGCAGGTGCCGATGTGTTGCTGTCAGGTGTCCAAACCTTGCTGGTTCGTCGCGGCGCTGGTTTCTGTTCAGGATTGGTGATGTCGTCAACGACGAACTCGGTCATGTACCCGTTGGCCGACGAGACAACGAGCCGTTTCTCGGCATCGGCGAGAGCGATGGCACCGGGCAAGGTGGCCAACCCAAGTTCGACGGGAAGATCAAGGCACCACACACCATTGAAGAATCCGAGCGTGTGCACGAATGCATAATTGGCCTCATCTTTGTCGACACCTCGGTACAACGTGAAGAGCAGACCATTGCGCGGCGAAAGGATGTGGCTGCGGCCGAAGCCGAGCATCTGCTCATCAACGGTTTGGCCCTTGTCGCGAAGGTTGAACGGAAGTGCGAGCTCGCCTGTCGATGTGTCAAGCACTCGTACCTGATAGCGGCGAGGCGCATTGCTCGCCGACGGTCGCGGTTCAAGATATTCGACCACAAACAATCCAGCTGGAACATTCGGAATCGCCGTGAAGAAGTTGCTGAACCCCTCGGGCAACAGCTCGGATGCGTAGCTACGTCGGAACACTTCGCCGCCCGCAGTCGCGATCACGATTTGCGAACGCATCCCTTTCGGTGGGTTCGCTTCGGTCAGCGCAACGACATCGCCGGTCTGGTCCGTCGCGATGGCAGTCAGATCTCCGGCGAGCGATACTCGGCCTCGCTCGACCCCGTCGCTCAACCCAAGCCAAGCGACCGACGTCGAGTCTCCTGAAGGATCTGCCACAGTGGAGATCAGTGTGGTGTTCTCGGCAGCAACCAAGCCTTTCACTGGTGCGGACATCACGGAGTTGCGTACGACGACGACGCGACCGTCTGCGGATATGACCGCGAGATCGGTCATGTCGCCGATCTGACTTGCGGTTCCCGTTGTCAGTGGTGCTGTTGTCAGTGACGCTGTTACGGCCAAGCCGGTGGATGGCGAAGCCATCGAGTTGGGTGTGGTGAGCGTCGGCTGCGCCGTTCCGACGGCTTGCGCGCCGCACGAACTGAGCACCACCGCCACGACGAACAAGGTTCGGGTTTTCATGTGCCTCTAGACACCGCTCGATCGCGAACGGTTCCGAATCACCCCGAAGTCACCGTCGCCGCGATCGCGACAGCTTGCTCCCGCGTCAGTGTCGCTTCGAGGCGATACGTGACGTCACCGTCTTGCCACAGCATCGTGCTCGTCGCGAGCCGCAGGGTATCGAAGACTGGATTGCCGCTTCGATCCTCGAACGCATAGTCGTGCGGCGCGCCGCCGATCCATACCGCAGCAACTGAGACGCCCGAAGCATTGACGAACGAAAATGACTCCAACGTCGTGCCCTGGCGCTGCGTCTTGACGAAGAGGCCTTCGTTGATCGTGCCCGGCATCGCCGACAGCAACGCGCCAACACCGGCTACCGGAGACCTCGCAAGCTTCGTGGACGGCGGGTACACCACCACGATCTGACCTGTATCCGGCGGCGACGTTACAAAGATCCCCGAGGGCGCGCCGAGCGCTGGGATGAGCGGAACCTGAAGGCCGGTGCGAGCAGACGCAGCTTCCGCGGAGAGGGGCGAACCAAGCTGCAATGTCGCAGGAAAGGTGACCGCCGTGGTGCTCTCCGCTTCGCTGTTCGTCGTTGCGATCGACGCGGTTGATGCGTTCGATGGGGTTGTGATCGAATCCCGCGTTGTTGTCGGAACGGGGTCGATGCGCGTGCCTCCGAATCCGAACCAGTGGGCGATCGTGCTGCGTGGGCCTGGAATGAGGACGACCAGGGCGACCGCTGCGGAGACAAGCATCGCACCCAAGATCAGCAGCCTTCGACGCGGTACCTCAACGACATGCCGGTTCGAGACGCCGTCGAGTCGAGCAAGGACATCGTTCACAAGTCGCCGGTCCATGTCGACGTCGAGGCGACTCGCGAGTTCGGACAGTTGGCGTTCGAGTAGCTCGTTCATTGATCGCTCCATTGCACGGGCATCTCGGCGCGCAGGCGCACCAGTGCTCGCGCCGTTCGCGACTTGACTGTGCCTTTGGCGATGCCAAGCACCGACGCCGCTTCTGATTCGTTCAACTCGGCAAAGTATCGGCAGGCGATGACATCACGATCCGAGCGAGACAGCCTCTCGACGGCGTGCGCCAACTCGTGCGCGGCCACTGCGCTCAGCACGGTGTCGTCAACAGCAGTCGGCTCTGCGACACGCAGATTGAACTGACGCTGCAGGCGCGTTTCGCGACGCCATCGGCTGCGTCGCGCGTTCTTGGCCTGATTTGCAACGATCCGAAACAACCACGGCCGTAACGAGTCGCCACTGCGAATGTTGGGAAGCGCTACAAAAGCCTTCACGAATGCCTCTTGCACAATGTCGTATGCCTCCGCAGAGTCTCCACAGATCGCCGTCGCAAGCCGCAATGCCGGCGCCTGGTAGGTCTGCACGATCGCGCCGAATGCCGCCCGGTCTCCCGCCTGGGCGCGCTGAATCAACTCAGCGTCGTCAGCGGGCGTCGAACTCTTCACCGTGTCCTAATCTCAAACCCCTTCAGTTTGTCGCAGTTCAGACACCGACGAGGGCCGAATGGTTCCATGAGTGTTGGGAACCATTTCGTCGACGGGAACGACTGCAGGTGTCTGCAGGTTCGCGTTCTTCATCATCCACGAGCCTGTGCTCGGCGATAATTCGGTGTCCGCGGAATGATCGGACATCACAATGCCGCCCCAGTCTCTCGGCGCGACGACTTCGCAAACCTACGCGGATCCCGCATGAATTTGACAAACATTGGGTATCACTCAAGGTGACGCGCAGAGAACGACAAATGAATCCAGAGTACGGTCGTTTCCAATGAAGGTGTTGAGATGACGGTGTTGAGATGAAGGTGTTGAGCGATCGGTATGAGCTCACCCGCCGCATCGCCGTGGGCGGAATGGGCGAGGTGTGGGCCGCCACCGACAACGTGTTGCATAGAGAGGTCGCGGTGAAGATTCTTCGCGACGACCTTGCCGACTCCGACGTCTTCCTCGAACGGTTCCGAGCCGAGGCTCGACACACCGCGGCATTGTCGCACCCAGGCATCGCACGCGTCTTCGACTATGGCGAAGATCATCAAGAGGGCAAACGGCTCGCCTTTCTCGTGATGGAACTTGTGCACGGACAACCTCTGTCGAAGGTGATGGACGAACGTGGAGCGCTCCCGCTGAACACAGTGCTGTCGTATCTGGCGCAAACCGCCGAGGCATTGCACGCCGCTCACGCCCTAGGGGTGGTGCACCGCGATGTGAAGCCCGGCAACCTCCTCGTACTCGATGACGGCGGCATCAAGGTGACCGACTTCGGTATCGCTCGCGCGACCAACTCAGTGTCCATCACCGAGGTGGGCCAAGTGCTCGGGACCGCAAAGTACATGTCGCCCGAGCAAGCGTCGGGGGCCGAGGCAACACCGGCAAGCGACGTGTACGCGCTGGGCGTGATTGGGTACGAAATGCTCGCCGGGCACCCACTGTTCACCGCGCAAAATGCGGGCGCGTTGGCCATGGCGCACGTGCATCAAGCGCCACCCCTACTGCCATCGTCGGTACCCGCAGCCGTGCGCGGCCTCATCGCCGAGGCGTTGTCAAAGCAACCTGCCGACCGACCACGCGATGCGAAGGAGTTTGCAGGCAGGCTGCGCCGTCTGCAATTGGCCAACATGCCTCCGCCGGTCGGCACGCACCCGATCGAGCCCGCCGGGCCGACCGAGCCGACCGGCGAGGCCGGCGAGCAAACCATTGCGATGCCAATAGCTCACCAATTCGACGCCGCCCTTGCACGGACGCGACGGACCGACGCTCTCGGCGATGGCTCGAGGACCGAGATGATGCCTGCCGCGGACGTGGCCATCGCGTCCGACCCACTCATTGGTACCCGCCGCCAGTTGTCGCCGCGTCGGCGACGACGGTGGGTGATTGGCACCGTCCTCGCCGCACTAATCGCGATGGTCGTCGTTGCCCAACTCGGACACTCTACGGATCGACTCGGAGTTGCCGGCAGCTCACCCGGTGGCACCACTCTCGCGGGAGCGGGTGCCGATGCCACTTCGACAACAACCGTTACGACGCGAATCGCGTTACCCGGCGCGACGATCGACGCCGCCGCGTTGATTGGCAAGACGCTGGTGCAAGTTTCGACCATCCTCGCAAAGGCCGGATACCTCGTTGCGAGCAAGTCGGTTGCGGATCCCTCCGTCGCGAGCGGACTTGTGGTCGCCGTGCAGCCGAGCGGAGTCGTGCCGTACGGAACACGCGTGACGCTGAGCGTCAGCGCGGGCCCGATCTTGGAAACTCCACCGCCGACGACGACAAAGCGCCACGGTAAGACCAAAGGCTGACGTACTGCGATTGTCCGCTCGCTCGATCGCTACTGTTCGGCCATGCGCCTAGATCAACCACGAGTGCCACTCACAACGTCTGCGGATTGGAACGACGACTCGCGCCCGATCATGGAAGGTATCGAACGTAACAGTGGACGAATTCTCAACATCTTTCGAACGCTCGCCCACCATCCGAAGCTTCTCAAGCGATGGACCGTCTTCGGCAATCACGTGTTGTACGGATCTACGCTGCCGCCACGCGAACGCGAACTGATCATCTTGCGCACTGGCTATCTGTGCGGCTCGGGCTATGAGTGGGCACAGCACGCCGAGATTGCGCGACGATCGGGTCTCAGCGACGTCGAGATTGCACGCATCGCAGTTGGGCCATCCTCAGCGGATTGGAGCGACGACGATCGCGTTCTGCTCGTCGCTACCGATGAGCTGACTGACGCAAAGTTCATCAGCGACGCAACCTGGACGCAGCTGAGTGTGAGATGGAATTCGCAACAGCTTCTCGACATCGTGTTTGCCGTTGGGCAATACACCTTGGTGTCGATGGCGCTCAACACCTTCGGCGTGCAACTTGAGCACGACACAGCCGCGTTTCCAGCGGCATTGTTCGTCAACGGCAAGTTTCCTCTCCCTCGGGACAGGGCGCAGTGAGCAACGACCACGCCGAGCCACCGCTGTCGTTTGAGTCGGCGGGTCTCGCGCCAGGGCGAGGTCGACTACTCGGGCGACGCATTGTCGTGGTGGGCGCTGGCACCCGACACATCGACGACCCCGACGCGCCCGTTGGCAACGGGCGTGCGATCGCAATCCTCGCCGCACGGGAGGGCGCGTCCGTCGCGTGCGTAGATATCGACCACGACGCGGCTGAACATACAGCTCGATTGGTGCACGCCGAGGGGTCAGCTGCCGTTGTGATTCAGGCTGATGTATCGAACGCCGACGATTGCGCTCGTCTCGTTGACGAGTCCGCTACCGCGCTCGGCGGTATCGACGGCCTCGTCGCCAACGTGGGCATTGGTGCCGGCGCTGGGTTGCAGGGCACAACGCCAGAGCAGTGGGACAAGGTGTTCGACGTGAACATTCGCTCGCACTTCCTGATCTCTCGCGCCGCGCTGCCGCTCATGTCAAACGACGGCGCGATCGTGTTGATCAGTTCGATTGCCGGACTCAAACCCGGCAGCCGTCTACCCGCGTACGACGCATCAAAGGCGGCGCTGTTTGGACTGTGTCGTCATCTTGCACTCGAGGGTGCCCGGCATGGAGTGCGCGCCAATGTCGTGGTGCCGGGCCTGATCGACACGCCACTCGGTCGCTGGGCAACGTCGGGCAGACCATCGCGCGGCAACACGCGTGTGCCGCTCGGGCGACAAGGCACAGCGTGGGACATCGCCTATGCAACGACGTTCTTGTTGAGCGGCGAGTCGAGTTACATCACCGCGCAGTCGATCGTGGTCGACGGCGGACTGACACAGATCGGTTGAGAGGAACAACACATGACGATTTCCTCAGAACTACGTGCCGCTCGCGAGGCTGTAGTGCGCGAGCATATGGATGCCGAAAATCGGCTCGACTTCGATGCCGCGCTCGCCACGTTCGAGCGGCCGCGCTATGACCTCATCGGCACCAATCAAGTTTTCGAGGGATCCGAAGCTGTGGCCGAATATTTCCGTCGCAGTCGTCTGCCGTTTCCCGATCAGCACAACGAGCTGATCGCAATGCATCATGCCGACGATGCCGTCATCACCGAGTTCTGGCTGATGGGCACACATCTCGGAACGCTCAATGGGCTCGCTCCCACCGGCAAGACGTTTCGCGTGCAGATGGCCGCGTTCTTCATGTTCGACGGCGCGGGACTGGTGAACGAACGTGTCTACTTCAATCCCGGCGCGATTCTGGCGCAGATCACTGCACCGTAGAGCAGCCCATTGCCAGCGCCGCACTAGTTCTTACGCGGGTCGAAGGACTTTGGTATACACCTTGCGGATCGTCTCTTCGATGATCCAGTACCCAACGAAACCCTCAGGTGTGAGCAACACTGAACCGGCCTGCAACGCGAAGATCTGACCATTGGTTGCGTGCATGGTGGCGCGTCCCGACAGGATCACCATGACTTCGTCGTATCCATCACGCGAGATGCCGAAGCTGCCGGGCGTGCATTCCCACACACCTGTCTCGAGGCCGTTGTGCTCCCACAAAATGTGCAACGCGTCCTTCGGCTCGCCCGCACGCGGATTCGACCGCGGGTTGGGCTGACCAAGATCAATCGTGTACGCGTTCGACAAGAAGCTTGATGACTGCGGCTTGCCGGGCCGGGTATCGATCACATACATCTCACGCACGGACTGATGAATGGTGCACGTTGAGGCCCAGCCGCGAGGCTTCACCCACGAAGCGCCGGGGACGACATCGAACGTTTCACCGTCGCGCGTGACGCTGTAGCGGCCCGCTGCGCAATAGATCATCTCGTCGTTCACGGAACCTTCGTCGACGGAGCTGCCAGGTTTGCGCTCGCGGATGCCGATGCGCGCGATGCCATCGTCGAGGAACGACCACTCGTTGGTCGAGCCTTTGGTCGGCAGGGTTGGAGCGCTAAGAATGTCTGGCACGTACATGCCAATAGTCTGGCGGGCGCGACAGCGCCGCGTCGCGTTCATCTCGCGATCAGTAGGTCGCGATCAGTAGGTCGCGATCACCTCGCGCATGTGGGCCTCGAACTTGCTGACATCACCCGCGAGTAATTCAAGTTCGTCATGATCGAGCAGAATCACATCTCCCTGTGCGCCGTGACCGACCACGCATGGAAGGGCGTGTGCGGTGAGCGAGCGAAGTGTCGGATCGAGTTGATCACGATGCAGGTACGTGATCGGCAGCCCGAGCCGACCCGCGCACGCCTGAAAGGATGGCCGCTTACGAAACTTGGTGTGCGTGACATCACAGAGAGCACAGTGCGTGGCCCCGACCCACGAGCCGAGCCAATATCTCAGCTCACCGGCGAGCGACCCATCGGCGTCGTAAATGAATGTAAGACGTTCGATCGATCGGCCGGAAGGCATAGTGGGAGATGGTAGACACCGCTAGCCTGTGCCAACACGCGGGTGTAGCTCAATGGTTAGAGTTCCAGCCTTCCAAGCTGGCCATGCGGGTTCGATTCCCGTCACCCGCTCCACCGTGAAACCCCAGCTCAGCTGGGGTTTCGTCGCGTCTGTGCATGCCGGCCCGCAACGAGCACGGAGAGCGATTCCGCCGACGCCCAATCGCGACCCCTCGAAACTTTGTTGAAGTAAACATGTCGCCGATCGCCGACATGTTTACTTCAACAAACCGGGAAGGGTCGGGCGACACGAGCCGAGCCCATCGCGAAAACGCCGGCCAGCTAGACGCGCCTGCGACTGAACGTCACGTGCAGGGTTCCGCTCTCGGCGGTCTCCGAAATGACGTCGCAACCGTCCTCAAGCCCCCGGAGATCATCCCACAAGTTGATCCCGCGGCCGAGCACAATGGGCGCGATTGCGACGTGCAACTGATCAACGAGCCCTGCGCGGAGGAATTCACGCACCGTGCTGGCGCCTCCTCCCACACGCACATCGGTTCCGTCGGCCGCGGCGGTGGCCCGTTGAAGTACCTCACGCGGAGTCGCAACGACGAAATGGAACGTGGTGCCACCGGACATTTCGATGGGTGCAAGCTCTCGGTGTGTGAGGACGAACACCGGCACGTGGAACGGCGGTTCGTCACCCCACCAGCCCTTCCACCCAGGTTCGTCAGGGAAGGTGTGGAAGCCGAACATTCCCGCACCCATAATCTCGGCACCGATGCCTTCAAAATAGGCAGCGGCGTACTTGTCGTCGACGCCCGTTGTGCCCTGCCCCGAAGTGTCGTGGAAGACCCGCTCACGGAAGGTGCGCGTGGCGGCGTAGGCCGCGGTGAGTCTGCTCCAGTCATCCCCGAACGGGTTCTCCGGCGTGCCACCTTCGGTTGTGGCGTAACCGTCCAACGAAATGTTGAGGTCGACTCGTACTCCCACCGCACTCCCTTTCATCACAAAGATCGCAATGTACAACAAAGTCCGCATTCCGCCAGGTACGAAATCCCGACCTTACGGAATCTGTTGAAGTAAACAGGTGGATGATTCACGCCAACCTATTTGCTTCAACAAACCGGGGCAGGACGGGGCAGGACGGGCAACGAGCAACGGGCAACGAGCAACGGGCGGGACGGGACGGGCGACGGGCGACGGGCGACGGGCAACGGGCAACGGGGGCTTCGGGCAACGGGCAACGGCGGCTTCGGGCAACGGGGGCTTCGGGCAACGGGGGCTTCGGGTGCTGGAAGATTCGTTACCTTCGACCCTTGGCGAATTGCTTGCGACTCGACACACTTGCGCGCATGAGACGTCACTCTTCGACCCGCCGGGACTTTCTTGCTCTTGCGGGTTCCGGCATCGCGATGGCGGCGATCACGGCGTGCAACGGTCGACAGAGCAGTAGTTCGCCAAGCATTCCGCCAGGTGCCGCGTTCATCGAGCCGGAAGAACTCGTGAGCGCAAACGGACGGCTCGCTGTGACGCTGACCGCAGAAGCGCAATCGGTGCCGTATGGCTCAGGCACTCGTTTTGCCAACACCTACAACGGCTCGGTTCCAGGTCCGACCTTACGAGTGCGGCCGGGCGACGAACTGACCGTCACACTGCGGAACCGTCTGAACGTCGAGACGAACTTGCATACGCATGGCCTACACGTGTCTCCAGCAGCCGAGGCCGACAACATCTTTGTGATGGTCGCCCCCGGTGACGAGCACACCTACACCTACAAGATTCCTGCGGATCATCCGAGCGGGTTGTTCTGGTATCACCCGCACGCGCACGGCACAGTTGCCGACCAAGTGGCCGCAGGTCTTGCCGGAGCCATCATCGTCGTCGACGCGATCGATGAGTCAAGCGAGATTGCGTCGTCAACTGAACGCTTGTGGGTACTCAGCGATCCGAGGATCGGTGCCCGCGCAAGTGACCTCGCGATCGCGAAGATGGAACGGATGCAAGGGCGCGAGGGGGACGTCGTGCTCATCAACGGGGAGGCCAAACCAACGCTCACGACCAAGGCCGGATCGCTCGAACGTTGGCGCTTCGTGAACGCAAGCGCATCGCGCTACTACCGGCTCGCACTCGAAGGCCATCAGTTCTCCGTGATCGCCTCCGATGGTGGACGTCTCGCTGCGCCCGTGCCCGCCGCGGAGGTTCTCTTGGCACCGGGCGAACGAACCGAACTTCTGGTTACACCGACCAAGGCGGGGTCGTACCGAATGCGCGCGCTGGCCTACGATCGCGGCAGCCCAGCGATGGGTGCAGGCATGGGCGGTGGTCGGTCCAGCAGCTCGGTTGACGTCACCATCGCCACGGTGTCTGTCATTGGTGACGCAGCCGCGGCAACGCTTCCTGGCGCACTCGCAACGCAAACAGCACCAGTCACCCAGCCAGTCACCTCAACACGCGTTGTCACGCTCGCAATGGGCGGTGCCGGCGGCGGCATTGGTGGTGGCGGCGGCATGGGTGGCGGCGGGATGATGGGATTCACCATCGACGACAAGACCTTCGACGGTGCCCGCACCGACATCACCGCCACGCTCGGCACCACCGAGCAGTGGACGATCCGCAACACCTCACCTATGGACCATCCGTTCCACATTCACGTGTGGCCATTCGAGATCGTCGACGGTCCCGCGACAGCGGGTTGGAAGGACACGGTAAACGTTCCAGCCAAGAGCTCGGTCGACATCAGAATTCGGTTCGCCGATTTCGCCGGCCGCACCGTGTATCACTGTCATATTCTCGACCACGAAGATCTCGGCATGATGGGCGTCATCGAGGTCACCGGATAGTGCTGGTCGACGGTTCGAATAGCCCCAGAGCCCGCGTTCTGCCGCCGCCCTGATGTTGCCGTCGACCGACAAGAGGACTTTCGGCCCTAACGTCATATACCTATGGGGGTATACCCTCACGGGTGGAAGGCAACGCGAGAGATCGGAACAATTGATGAGTGAGAGCGGATACGGCAAGGCGGTCCTGGAGGAACTTCGGCCACTACACCGAGAACTTCGCCACGCCATCCCCGACGTGTACAAGGGCTTCGGCGAGTTCCATCACGCGGCCTTCGCAGCCGGCGAACTCGATGTCAAAACGAAGGAACTCATCGCCTTTGCCATCGGCGTCATCCAGCGTTGCGATGGTTGCATTGCCTCGCACGCGGAAGGCGCAGCCAAGGCAGGTGCCACCGCGCAGGAAGCAGCCGAGGCAATTGGCGTCGCCATGTTGATGAACGGGGGCCCGGCCACTATCTACGGCCCGCGCGCCTATGCGGCATTTGTGGAATTTACTTCCGCCACCGCTACCCAAACTCCAGCGGCCTAATCCACGCTGCCGGGCTACCAGTAGCTTGCGAACTTCGCCACCGAAATCGCCGCGCTCGACCCCACGTTGACGTACTTCGTGTACTGCCATTCGGGTAATCGCAACGCGACCGCGGTGAGCTACCTGCACCAGCATGGCTTCACATCGTTCTACGAACCACAGGGCGGAATTGCCGCGTGGCAGACGGCTGGACTGGCAACGATCTCAGGCTGACGACACATCTGCCCGCGCAAGCCCGAAGCGTTCGCGCGCGGGTACGGCCTAGCCCGAAGCCAATTTCACCGAGTCGACATCTAGGCTTCGACAAATGGGCATGCCGACAACTGCAGGTTCAAACGGAGGTGGACACTCCACGCGCGATGAAACCGTCCGTCGCTGGATGCCAGCAATCGCCGCCATTGTGCTGCTCACCGTGGTGATTGTCGTCGGCGCATTTGGCAGCGGAGACTCCGACCCGAGCCGCGCCGGGCTCGGTGCGATCAACGATCCGTCGTTGACCGTGCCGACCAGTCTGGTCGATCCTGTTGTGATTGCGACCGGACCCACAGTCCCAAAGACCACCTTGGCCAAGACCATCGGTATCGGCTCTTCGAACCCGGACGTGCAATTGGTACAGCAACGCCTGACCGATCTTGGATTCGCGCCTGGGCCAATCGACGGTCGTTTCGGGTCGGGCACTCAACAATCCGTCTGGGCCTTCGAAACGCTCGTGATGAAGACCCCACGGGGTCAAGCCACCGGCAAAGTCACCAATGACATGTGGCAGTTGATGCAGAGCAATATTGAGATTGCACCGCGGCGCAACCAAACCTCCGGGAGCGGTCTCACCCATATGGAGATCTATCTGCCAGAACAGGTGGGCATTGTCTTCACCAACGACAGAGCCGTCCTCATTGCCCACATCTCCTCGGGCGAGGAGAATCCCGATCGCACACCAAAGACATGGTGCGAAACCGTCACGTACGACACCGACGAATATGGCGCGCCGCTCGCTGTACCCATTGAGAAAGCCGTTTGCGCCGAGGCGAAAACTCCGGGTGGAGTGTTCAAGTTCACGCGCCGATATACCGGCGACCGCATCGGCCCGCTCGGCGGAATGATGAACCCGGTCTATTTCAACTACGGCATTGCGGTGCACGGCGCCGACCACGTGCCGCTCGAGCCAGCGTCGCACGGGTGCATCAGGCTCAATCAGAACATCGCCAAAACCTTTCCGTCGCTCGTTGCCAATGGCGACCGCGTGTATGTGTGGGCCGAAGACGGAAAGGAGCCGGAGCAGTACAGCAAGAATGAATCGCTGCCATCGTTCAACCGCCGAGATCCGAACGCAACCACGACGACCTCGAGCACGACCACGACGACACTCGTGACGACCACGACCGCGCCAACGAACACGACGCTCGCGCCAACAACGACCACCCCCGCTGCCACTGTCTCGGCGACCACGACGTCGGCTGTTGGCGGCTGAAGCCACTGCGCGTTGCCTCGTGTCGTCACCGAGTCCGTAATGGGTTGGGTACACGGTTTGCTAGATTCGCCGTCGGTCATGGCGTCCTGGGGCGATGCCGACCGAAGGAGTCATCAACATGTTGGACGCCGAATGGATCGCGCCGGGGCCGGGACCATGGCGGCAAGATCGAGCGCACTTTCCGGCGTCGATCACGCCGATGTTGCAGGAGTTCTACCCTGCGAACTTCGCGAAGGGATTCAGCGAAACCTTTGCTGCGTGGGGCGTGCTGTTCAACACCATGAACTTGGCCTTCGTCAATGGATTTCCGTACGCGCAACCGGTGCCCTTCGACGCCCCAACCGCTGATGGTCCGCCGGATCAGGACTACATCGTTGGCGAAATCGCTCGACGTGCCGACGTGGCCACAACGGCCTTCGAGAATCGAATTTGGCGCGAGACGCTGCGTTACTGGGACGAAGAGCTCAAGCCCGCATCGATTGCCACACACCGCTCCCTTGGCGATGTCGATCTCCCAGCGCTCAACACCGAGGAACTGCGCGCTCACCTGCACCGTTGCGTTGATCACCTCGGAGCCATGTGGTATCAACACCATCGCTTCAACGCGATGGCCCTCGTACCGGTAGGTGACTTTGCACTGCAAGCCTCAGCGTGGAGTGGACGTCCCCCGACATCGCTGTTCGCGGTGTTCGACGGCTGGTCACCCGTGTCGAGTGTGCTTCCGCCAGAGATGGAGGAGGCAATCGCGGACCTTCGTTCGAACGTGGCAGCACGCAACCTGCTCGACGGCGACACTCCAGCCGATCAACGTGTTGCTGAGCTGTGCGAACTCGCTCCGGGAGTGGGGTCATATATCCAGGCGGTCGGCTACCGGCTTGCAGCGGGTTTCGACATCACCAACCCAACGATTCGTGAGCGTCCCGACATGGTGCTTGGTCGGCTCCGCGCCGCGCTTGACCACGACCCTGAGCACTCGCGAGCACGTGCGGACGCTCTCGCCACGAGCATTCGGCGCGATGTGCCACCTGAGCACCGCGAGTCGTTCGACGACATGTTGGCTGAGGCTCGACATGTGTATCGGCTTCGCGATGAGCGCGGTTTGTACAGCGACGCTGCGGGAGCCGGATTGATGAGGCTCGCGTTGATTGAGTTGGGTCGACGTCTGTATGCGCAGGGTCGAATCGGATTCATGTACGACACCCTGGATTTGCGCGCCGCGGAAATCGATCCACTCCTCAACGGCGAGGCACACCCAACAGCGCACGCGTTGACGGCACGCGTCGCGGCGCGCAAGGCCGCAAGCGCGATGGGCGCGCCGGCCCTGCTCGGCCCTCCCCCGCCCGAGCCACCGTCACTCGATCTCCTCCCGTCATCGCTACAGCGTCTGATGAGTGCCTTTGGTTTCGTTCTCGGCGGTGTCGGCGGTGAAAGCGATGGACCGGCAGGAGATGCCACCACCATCGTCGGTATCGCCGGCAGCGCGGGCACGTATGAAGGAACCGCTCGCGTCGTGCGCAACTTCGATGACCTTGAGCGACTACAGGAAGGCGATGTGCTCGTGACCTCGGCAACCGGTGAGTCGTTCAACTCGTTTTTACACATCCTCGGCGCGATCGTTACGAATCACGGCAGCTTCGCCTCTCACGCCGCGATAATGGGTCGCGAGATGGGCTTTCCGACCGTTGTGGGCACCGTTGACGGCACCGAGCGGATACCGAATGGTGCGCTCGTGCGAGTCGATGGCGTAACGGGCACCGTCACCGTCCTCGACTGAGCCGGGCCAGGTACTGCCTCTGAGATGAACCCCTGGGTTGATACGTCGCGCGACTGCAAATCTTGCGCGCGGGGTTGCAATGAGAATGAGCATTCTCTATTGTGAGAACACTCATTCTCGTCCGAGTATTCTTCAAGGAGTCTTCGATGCCAAACGCCACACCACGACCACCACTTCCTCCATTCGATGAAGCGACTGCACGGCAGAAAGTTGCCATGGCCGAGGCGGCCTGGAACAGTCGCGACCCCGAGCGGGTTGCGCTGGCGTATACGCCAGATTCGCAGTGGCGTAACCGCGGTGAGTTCATTCACGGGCGAGTAGAGATCGTCGAATTTCTCCGCTCGAAGTGGGATCGCGAGATCGACTACGTACTTCGCAAGGACCTCTGGGCATACACCGACAATCGCATCGCCGTTCGCTTCCAGTACGAATGGCACGATGCACAGGGGCAATGGTTCCGCTCGTTCGGCAACGAGAACTGGGAATTCGACGAGCACGGCTACATGAGTCGCCGCGAGGCGTCGATCAACGATGTACCGATTCAGGAGCATGAGCGTCGAATCTCGGGCGCTCGCGCCGAGGGCGACAGCAGCGGAATCCCCCTGCAATGACCCACGACTCGACACAAACAATCACCCAGACCATCGAGCGCAGAATCCTCGATGCGGCAGATTCGTTGTTTTACGCGCGAGGTATCGCCGCAGTCGGGATGGCCGACGTTCGCGACGCGGCAGGTGTCTCGCTGCGGCGGCTGTATGTGACGTACCCGTCGAAACGTGAACTCGTTGCAGCGTGGCTCAAGGACAGACATCTACGTTGGATGGCCTGGTTCACGGCGACTGTCGACGCCCATGTCGCCACCGGAGCCGCACCGTTGCTGGCCACGTTCGACGCACTTGATGAGTGGATGTTGTCGCCCGGCTACCGCGGATGTGCGTTCTTGAATGCGATAGCTGAGACCACCGAAATCGACGACTCACACCGCGCCATCGTTGCCGATCACAAACGTTCGCTGATCGATCACCTCGCCAGGCTCGCGACTCCGAAGAATGATCGTTCTGCCGTGTGGCTGCCCGAGGCGATCGCGGTCCTGATCGACGGTGCGATCGTCCAATCCGCAGTGTTCAACACGAACGCGCCCATCACTGCGGCCCGCCACGCCGCGGCCCAACTCTTGGAGATCACACAATGACCATGCACGTCGCCGCCCTCTGGCGTTACCCGATTAAGACACTTGCGGGTGAGCCGATCACGACCGCCATGTTGACGCGAACCGGAATCCCCGGTGATCGCATCGTGCAGGTACGCGGACCCGAGGGTGTGCGCACATCGCGGCGGCACCATAACCTTCTCGGCCTGCACGGCTCACTCGACCAATCGGGAACGCCCTTCATCAACGACGAGCCGTGGGACTCGCCACGAGCACTTGAGCTTGTTCGCGCGGTTGCAGGCAACGATGCATGGCTCGAGGCCAACGCGGGTCTCGATAGGTTCGACATCTTGCCTTTGCTCGTCGCCACTGACGGCGCAGTGCAAGCCTTTGGACGAGATGTGCGCCGCCTGCGACCCAACATCTTGATCGATGGCGTCGAAGGCATGGACGAAACGACGTGGCCCGACGCGGAGCTTCACATCGGCGATGCGATCATTCGCCTCGACTCGCTGCGGCCGCGCTGCCCGATGACCACGATCGATCCCGACACACTCGAACGCGATCCAGATGTGTTGCGCGATATCGTCCGCCGATTTCGCGGTCGCCTCGCGTTGAATGCCGACGTCATCGCGCCAGGCACGATCCACGTGGGCGACGACGTGCGCTTGGTCGTTCCCGCGACGCACTAGCACGGATCGCACCAGCTCAAGCGTGCTACCGTCGGTGACAGTCGCTGTGTCTCAACAAGAGCGCCGCAGCGCGAGCGAGAGCAAAGGAACGACATCCACCGTGACAACAAACATCGTCGTCGGCGTCAACAATCAGGCCACCGCCTTGGCCGCATGTTCTCGCGCCATGACTCTCGCGCGTATGACCGACGCGCAGCTGCACCTTGTGTACGCCATCGCCAAAGACGACGCCTCCGCGGAAGCGACCGCGCGGCGTCACGCCGAGGGACTGTTGGAGTCATTGAAGTTGGGGTCGGCGTTGCCGGTGACCATCCATGTCATCCCCGGCAAGCCACATCAGGCAATCGGTATGGTGGCCCGCGAACAGAACGCGGATCTCATTGTGATTGGCAGCAAGGGCCTTACCCGACGCGGCCGATTCACCAAGGAACCACCGGCACTCGTGCTGAGAAACGCCACCTGTTCGGTGCTCGTCGTCGACACTGTTTCAGGATCGACAGCTCCGTTCGGGTGACGCAACGGACTGGCTCACGGCCAAATGTCGAGACATTCGACAGACAGATCCGACATCGGTGGGTCAACATTTCGAATCCCTCCACTACCGTCAGACACCATGGCTGACAGCAACGACGACCACCCGTGCGAGCAGCACCGCCGGTTGTTCGCTCCCAACGCGGAAGAGCTACTGGCCAACAACGCCCGATACACCGAGTCGTTCGCCGATCACGATCTCGCGCTCCAACCTCGGCGACAGCTGGCGATCGTTGCCTGCATGGACAGCCGAATGGACATCTTTGAGATGCTGGGACTCGCGCATGGCGAGGCGCACATCATTCGCAATGCGGGCGGTGTCGTGACCGACGATGTCATCCGTTCGCTTGTGCTCTCGCAGCGGCTGCTTGACACCCGCGAGATCATTCTCTTGCATCACACCGATTGCGGGTTACAGCGCGTTGTTGGTGACGACCTCATGGAGCAACTCGAATCCGAGACAGGCATTCGGCCGTCGTGGTCGCTTGAGAGCTTCAAAGATCCATTTCAAGACGTTAGGCAATCAATCCGTCGGCTGCACGTGAGTCCGTTCGTCGCGCACAAAGATCACATCCGCGGCTTCGTGTATCAAGTAGAGGATGGCCGACTCGTGGAAGTCGCACTCTGATTCACTGAGCGACGAATCAGTCGGCAACGACCGTTGGCGACAACGTAGCAATCACCGGTACGCCAGCGGGCAATCCTGCCACCGCGCCAGCGGGAGTGTGGAACAACCAAAGTGCCATCGTGCGAAGCGCCGCCCAGTCTCCATCGACAACCTGCAGCGACGCCAACTCGCCATGCACGCTGGTCTGACGCATGCGGACCATTTCCATCTGCACAGCGTGCGTTCCGGGCAACCTGAGCTCGACGCGACCGGCGGGTGGCATGGTGCCGGCAGGGAACCGAACGGCAGCACCGCCAACGGAAATGTCGATGAGCTCGCCATCGACGAAGTCAATGCTGACGGGCGTGTGCACAGCGACCCGGTAGGCATTGCGCCGCGACGTTGCATACGCACTGGAACGAATTCGGCGGGCTCCGCAGTACAGAACGAATCCGGCAATCGCCAGCCACACACCCGACGCCATCGTTGAGCCGGTACTCGTATGCCATGGCACAACACCAGCCACGCCAGCAAGCGCGTACGTGAGCACAATGGCAACCACGGTCGCAAGCGCCCAGAGAATGCGTGGAGCGCGTCCGAGGACGCGCTCATCAGCCCCACCTTTGGGCACAACTTCAAACTGCAACGTTCGGCGCGACCACAACCACGACACGCACGACACCCCAACTGGCAGACGAAAGATGCGCAGCGCAAACGCGGTCGGCCAATGAATCTGATTGCGCAGGAGCCGCTTCGTGCCCCAAAGTCTCGTGGTCAACATTGCCGAGAACGCAATGCCGAACGCGAACGGACCGGCCGTCGAGGTCTCAGCACCCGAAGCCAGCACCGCAATCGGCACCACGAAAGCCACCAATGTCAGCACGCCTTCAAGCCACCACAGCGTCGCGCTGACGTATTCGTACCACGTGCGCCACGTCATCCAGCGCTTAGCTGTCCAGAGTCCTTCTTGCACCAGAATCTGCATCGCGCCCATGCCCCAACGGCGCCGCTGCATCAGATACTGATCGGGTGTCGATGGCGCCAGACCAACCGCGAGTGTCTGGTGGTGATACACCGTTCGCCATCCAGCGCGAATCAGTTTCAGGCTGGTGTGCATGTCTTCGGTAAGCGTCTCGGTTGCAATACCGCCCACCTCGCGCAACGCACTCACACGCAGTAGCGAAGTGGAGCCGCACCAGAACGGACCGCTGCCCGAGTGGTGCCGCGAGGGCATCAGCACGTTGAAGAACAAACCCTGCTCACCTGTATAGCCGTCGTCGTCAAATGCCCCTGCGTTGTAGTACGTCTGTGGACCTTGCACCACGGCAACGTCGTCGTCGTCGAACCAGCCCAGCGTTGCGGTGAGAAAGGTCGGCAACGGGACGTGATCGCAATCCAGGACGGCGATCACGTCAACACCGTCGCCGCCTTCGAACTCCTCAGCCTCCATCAGATCGAGCGCGTGGTTCATGTTCCCGGCCTTCGCGTGATCGTGCAACATTCGCGCCACGTACCGTGCGCCATACGCAGTGCACATGTCAGCGACCCAGGGTCGCGAGCCATCATCGAGCACCCACGTTTCGTGCGCTGGTTGCAGTGCGCACGCGGCTGCGATTGTTGGCGCAATGACCGCCGCTGGTTCGTTGTAGGTGGGAATGAGCACAACCACGCGCGTGCCCGCTGGCACCTCGGTGACGGGCGATGGCGCGGCGGAATCGATGCTCCATAACGTGATCGCCTTGACCACCAAACCCGCCAGCGGTAACGCCTCAAAGGTGACGAGCACCAACGCGACCGATCGGTTCCAACCGCTGGCCGGCAGCGTGTACGTGATGCGCCAGAGCAGATATGCGGCGAGGGCAAACACTGCGGAGATCCCGCCGACATGAGCGAGACGTCGCAAGCGAGTGGATTCTGGAGCGGGGCGGCCCATCTGCGACGCCCACGCGGCGAATGGCAACGTGCCCGACGGCGGCTGAGGCGCGACGTCGGTCCACTCGGAGAACTCACCTTCGAGACGGGGCCACAGGTCGTCTGCTGAGAAGAAGGTGGATTGATTCACCTTTCTTCATCGGTTTGAGAATGTCTTGACTCAAGGTCGAACTTGTACGACTGCCTCATCGGAGCCGCCTTGAGAAAGCAATCAACCGATCCATTGCACGATCGCGTCGGCGACCAACTCACCCGCGTCGTCTTGGATGAAGTGACCCGCTGGCGAGAACGTTTGGTGGGGCTGGCCGGCAGCACCCGGAATTCGGTCGGAGAAACCGGCCTGATACGTGCCGAGAACTGGATCGTCGGGAGCCCACAGCGTGAGCACCGGCTTGGTCCAGGCCTGAAGCACCTTCCATGCAGCCACGTTGGCTGGCACCGCCGGATCGTTCATGCTCGTCGGTACAAGCAAGGGAAACTGTCGAGGCCCAGCCATATAGGTCTCATCTGGAAATGGCGCCCGATACGCCTGCATCTCCGCGTCGGTGAGCTCACGGGCGAGCGTGGATAACTGCAGGAGCAACCCACAATCCATCCGTTCCATCTGCTGCGATGCGCGCTGCCAACGCATGAATCCTTCGCTCATCGGCTCACCGTTTGGCAGCGCGGTGTTGGCGATGATCAGCCGGCTGAACAGGTCGGGATGCTCCGCCGCGACGCGCAGACCGATCAGCCCACCCCAGTCCTGGCAGAACATGGTGATGTTGGTCAGGCCCACAGCGTTGACGAACTCGGTCATCCACGCCACGTGGCCGGCATAGGTGTACGTGAGGCGATCTGTTGGTTTGTCGGATCGACCGAACCCGATGAGGTCGGGAGCTACGACGCGATACCCCGCCGCCACAAGCGTTGGGATCATCCGCCTGTACAAGTACGCCCACGTTGGCTCACCGTGCAACAACAGCAGCGTGGTGACGCTCTGATCGCGATCGCGATCGCGATCGCCAGCACCCGCCGGACGTTCGTCGACGTAGGCCATACGCAATCCATCGACCTCCACGTACTGGGCCGCATACGGCCAATCGACGAGATCAACAAAACGATTGTCGGCGGTTCGCACGTACTCGATGCCTCTCGCTGTTCGCCGGACTCCGCCGTTGCCGATATCTGTCTCGCTCATTGAGTATCCCTTCGAATCCTCACACCACGGTCGTTAGCCATGCGGTCGTTAGCCATGCGGTCGTGCCTCACTGCGGTCGTGCCTCACTGCAGCGTCGACTCATCTTGGCTGCGCGCACGAGCTTGGCCGATAAGAGGTGACGGTGCCGGGGCATCGTGCCCACGAAGGAACAACCGAACGGCGCTGACCGCGTCGCGCGGTCGGGCGCGGAAATCGTTGAGTGCGAACAACCATGCCCCGATGCTGAGGCACGCAATGACAATGCCGATCGCGAGGCCGCGTCCACCGTTGGCCTTCTCACCAGCAAAGACCATGGCAGTGTTGGCCGCGATCAGCACGATGAGCGTGACCACGATCGTGGCCGACTCGAACTGAGTGGTGTGCTTGTCGAGGTATACGTCGCGGTGTTCGCCAACACCAGGCGTGTGGCGTTGGATCATGCGCAGCGGCGATGTGACGCTGCGCGCCGCCAGCGCAGCCCAGAACGCATAGAAGAGCGCAACCAGAAAGATGTATCGGTACGGAAAGCCATCGGCGAACTTGCCGCCACTGGGGTCTTCACGAATGGCCTGATCGACCAAACCGGAGGCGGCGAGGGTGACGACGGTGGTCGCGATGAGGAGCAGCAGCGCCTTGCTGTAACGCAGTACCACTGTGCGGATCGCCAAAACGTGGCGCGCCAACAGCGCCTCGGTTCGGGCGACGTCGCGAGCCAATGTGCGATCACGGTTCAGTCCGGCGAGCCGAAATGCCTGGCGCACGCGTTCGTTGTCGCCTGCGGCGCCTTCATCGGCGATGGTGCCCCACACCTCATAGGTGCGCGTGTCGAATCGATCACGCCAACCATCGTCGTTGGCGCTGTTTGGCACCAACAGACCGCGGGTCCATTCATCGTCACGACCCTCGGACAACAGTTGCTTGGTGTTCGGACTGAGTTCGTCGTTGTTGAAGCCGAGGCCGGGAATGATGAAACGCGGGTTGAACACGACTCGACGTGGGCCCTCGGTTCCCGAGGGATGAGCGCCGAAGGTGTTGCTGGTGAAATAGAACCCGAGCAGATCGCCCACGAGCAAGTACACAACGGGTACGGGCAGCAGGATGACCAAGGTTGCGGCGACCCCGATAGCGAGCGTGGGCACCCAGTTTTGGTGCGCGTCGTACGACGCGATGAGGACCGTCATCATCTTCGGGAAGGCATCGCGCAGAAACAGTGGCAACAGCAGGATCAGCGCGGAACCACCGAGGAGTGCCTGCGCGACGCGATGTACTGTCGAAAGGCGTACCTCGGCTCGTTGGAGAAAGGCGCGCATTGCCACTCGCGATTCTTCATCGCTGACCAGCAGTTGGTCGTCGTCGGGGATATCGGTGTTCACCGCGACTCCTCTTTGACGCAGCCGCGCGGCGGAGGCCTGCACGGCAGTTGTGTCAACGCCATCACGCAGAAAAGCTACAAGTATCGAATGAACGGCGGTGCGATGGTTCGAGGCCAGGCGCTGACGACGAAGGATGCTTCGGGAAGCAGATGGATGTGACCACGAGCACAGTTCCGCGCACTCAGTGCCCAACGTGGCGGCGCTTCGGGGCGGCTGCGGAGTTCGCGAGGCAGTCATCATCGTCATGCGTGGCGCACGGCTCACACTCGAGTTCGAGAGTGGCATGACCGATGGCAAAAGCGTGAGCGAGCCGAGTCTTGACCCGCTCCCCCACTACCTGCGCCTGCTCCAGCGTCGGGTGGCCCTCGAGCACGACGTGCGCGGACATGGCGCTGACCACTGTGGAGAGACTCCAGATGTGTAGGTCGTGGATACTCTCGACGCCATCAACCTGCGTCACTGTGGCCGAGACTGCGTCAAGGTCGATGAACGCAGGCGTGGCCTCCATCAAGATGTCGGTGGTCTGCATCAGCAGATGCACGGCGCGCCAACCGATCACCGCGCCGATCACGATCGAAACCAACGGGTCGAGCCAGAACGCACCGTCCGTTGCATACATGACGGCGCCGGCCACGATCACGCCCGCTGAGGCCACTGCGTCGCCCAACATGTGCAGCAACGCCGAGTGCATGTTGATGTCGCCCGAGTGATCGTGCAGCAACCAAGCGGCAACTCCATTCGTGAGCATCGCGACGCCGGCCACGATGATCACGACCAAGCCCTCGACAGCATGAGGGTGGGCCATGCGCCGAACGCCTTCGACAATGATGAACGCGGACGCGATGAGAATGAGGGCGGCGTTCGCCTGTGCCGCCAAGATGCCCGAACGGTGATACCCGAACGATTGTTTCGTGTTCGGAGCACGGCGCATGAGATGCACCGCCCACAACGACAGACCGAGCGCACCAACGTCGGTGAGGTTGTGACCGGCATCGGCGAGTAGCCCTAACGAGTGCGCCCTCAACCCGAACACCACCTGCACGGCGATGATGACAACGTTGAGTATCACCGCAATCGACAGTCGACGAGCTTGACCCACGCACCGAACTCTACAGAGAGACCGCCGATCGTGCCCGCAAAGGGTGACGTCAGCGTTGGGCGAGGATCGTTCTCAGACGAGCGTCGGGCTGCGGTCGAGCACCGATCTGTTCAATGACCCACGCCGAGATGCGCGTTGCAAAGCGAGCCGCGTCAAGGGCCGATCCGTTCTCGAGGTAGTGGGCGAGGAAGGCGCCGGCGAAGGAATCACCGGCACCGGTGGCATCGACAAGGTTGTTGGTTGCCGGCGGGATGTGTGTGTCGACGCCGTCCTGATGCACAAAGGAGCCATCGGCATCGAGCTTGAGCACGACGAGCGCACCGGGATACAACTCGGTGAGACGCTTGGCGATTTCTGCTGGTTCCGTCAGCCCAGTGAGAATCGAGCCTTCCTCGTAGTTCGGAAGGAGAATGTCGACACCAAGGTCCTGGGAGTTCTTCAGAAACTGTTCAACACCCATCTGCTCGATCATCTGAAACGAACCGGGGTCGAACGACAGCGTGGCACCCGACACCTTGGCAATTTGCGCCGCCGTCCGCGCCGCAGAGCGAGGCGGATCGGTGAAGAACGACCACGCGGTGAGATGGAGGTGCTTGGCGTTGGCAACGACGCCTCGCGGCAACTCGGACGACAACAGATAGAAGTCGGCGCCCCGACCCGACACCATCGAACGCTCACCCGTGTGATCGACGAACACGGCGACCGAGCCCGTGAGGTGCGCGTCGGTCTCGACGAGATAGGCGGTCACCTTTTCCTGCTCGAGGTTCTCTTGCGCGAGTTGACCGAACCGGTCGCGCCCGATCTTGCCGATGAACGACGTTTCCATCCCGCTACGACTTGCCCACACCGCCACGTTGGCGGCGCTGCCCCCTGGGGTGAGCATCACCTCGCCAAAGGTGTCGCCTCCCTTTTTGAGCTCGGTGTTGGTTTGGATGAGGACATCCCATGCGAAGTCACCCAGCACACACATTGAACTCGCCACGACGGGACACGCTAGTGGTTCAGCTTCTCGATACGCGGTGCTGCCAACTCCGTGCGGTGGATGACGCATAATTGGCGTCTATGACAACGATCAAGGCGATGAGCGCCACCTATGCGCAGGCACGCGCGGCGTTCCTCGATGCCGCGCGTGCAGCAGGTGGGCGTATTGAGCACCATCGGCATCCGCGCGTTGGTCCCGACGGGGAGGACCTCGCCGTCGACGTCGCCGAGTTCGGTCCCGCTGATTCGGGCGATGTTGTCACTGTCTTCTCGGCCACGCACGGCGTCGAGGGATTCTGCGGGTCGGCCCTGCAACGCCATTGGCTCGAACAACACGCCAGCGAACGTCCCGAAGGCGTCTGCCTCATCATGGTGCACGCGCTCAACCCATTCGGCTTTGCATGGGTGCGGCGAGTGAATGAGGACAACGTCGATCTGAACCGCAACTTCATTGAGTGGTCACAGCCCGTTCCAACGACGCCCGAATACGACAACATTGCCAACCTTGTCGTGCCAACGGAATGGAGCGAGGCCGAACAGGCGCGTACCTTCAATGCCTTACTCGAGTACGTCAATGACGTCGGGCTTGACCGCATGCAGGCAATCGTGAGCGGCGGACAGTTCAGCGATCCGACCGGCGTCTTTTACGGGGGACGCGAACCGGTGTGGTCGCATCGCTGGTTGCGATCGTGGGCGTCGGCTCGCCTCACCCAGGTCGATCGACTCACAATCATCGACCTGCACACGGGGCTCGGAGAATCGGGTCATGGTGAGCTGATCGGCAGCGAGGCGTCAGACAGCAACGCACACCAACGCGCCCAACACGTGTGGGGCGATGTTCGTTCGATGTTCGACGGCGACAGCGTGTCCGCCGTGATCACGGGCGATTGGCTCGCCGTGGCGTCTGAACTCGCGCCCCGAGCCGAGATTGCAGCAGCCGCGTTGGAATACGGAACCGTCGATCCGATCACGGTGCTGCAGGCGCTGCGCGCCGACGCGTGGCTGCATTCGCATGGTGACCCGGCCGGACCCGAAGCGCCAGCAATTCGTGCTCAGGTGCGCGCCGCGTTTGCTGACGATCGGTCCGAATGGATCGGCCAGGTGTGGCCTCGATTCGAGCAGGTGCTCAACCAAGCATTTGCGTACCACGCCACACAACACTGAGCATCCGCTCAGTCCTCGTACTGATGCTCCTGCACGCCCGGAGCGCGCACGTGGTAGTCACCTGCTTCGGCAATCCACCACGCCTTCAGTGTCGTGAGTCCGGTTGGCTGGTCGAGCGTGCCGGCCGCAATGCACAGCTTGTCGGGCTGGGCGTGTGCCCTCCAGAACAGCGATGAACCGCAGGTCGCGCAGAAGCCATATTCCACAGTGTCATCGGGTCGATACCACCGCAAGGTGTTGTCACTGTCGAAGGTGATCTGTTCGGGTCGTACGGCGGTCGCTGCCATGTGATGACCTGTAAACCGTCGACAGCGAGAGCAATGACAGTTGTAGACGGGACGGAGTGGTCCGTCGATTCGGTACGACACGCCCGCACACTCACAACGTCCGCTTGCCATCTCATTCCTCTTCCTGGGCCAGAACGCCGACCCTAAGGGCCCGCGAGCAACGAAAGCCGACGATATAGCATCGCTAGCAACGCCGTGCAGGGGGTCTCTATGCCATTCGTTTCGCCGACATCTCACACGGAACAGACATCGTGATTCGGCGCGTCCGCGGCAACCTCGCCCTCTTCAACGGCGAGGCACCACCATCGAGCACGCAACTCGAGCGCGACGGGTACACCGTGCTCCGCGGCGTGTTGTCTGTTGATGAGATCAAGGCACTCACCGACGAGATCGCCCAAGCATTCAATGATCTCCCGGTGGAACGTAATCGCACCGACCGCGACGAGTTCCGGTACGCCATGTTGAACTACGGCCCGGTGTCGCAAGCCGCTATCGGCCATCCGCTGATCTTGGCCGCGATCGAACCATTACTGGGTGATGACTGCCACGTGATTGCGAACACCGCGTGGCGCAATCCTGCAACCTTCGCCGGCGGCGCGTGGCATTGCGACGCCGGTCCACACGTACCCAGGCCAATCGACGTGCCGTGGGACGACCGCATTCCGTATCCGGTGTTCGCGATTGGCGCGCACCTCCTGCTGAAGGATTGCGTCGTCGCCGATGGGCCAACTGCCGTGGTTCCTGGAAGCCACCGCTCTGGTCGCCTCGCACCGCTGAGCGGCATCAACGATGCCGACCTCACCTACGACGGCCGACCACCCGTACTGCTCGAGGGTCGCGCGGGCGATGTGGCGCTCTTCGCATCAGATGCTTGGCACCGCGGTACGCCAGCCAACGGTGGCACCGGACGCCTGTTCTTGCAGGTGCACTACGCCCGGCGCGACATCGCGCAACGAATCGTCACCACCGATGTGTCGAACCAACTCTCCCCCGCCGCCGTCGAGCGTGCCCACACACCGCGCGAGCGACAACTCGTTGGTCTGCACGAACCGTATTTCTACGACGGTTGATCCGCCACATGACGCCAACGCGGACGCGGGCTCATCAGCTCGACGCGTGCTCCGTCGGGGTCGGCAAGGAAGACGAGATCGATGCCGAGGTTGGCACGAGTGCTCTGGATGATCGTTCCACCGAGTAGCGCGAGTGACTCAGCGGTCGCGTCGACGTCGTCGACATAGAACGACAGGTGCGTGAAACCGATGTGACCACGACTTGATGACGGCGTTCCCGACACGGCTGGCCGCGCGTATGAGAGCAACTCGATCTTCATGTCGCCAAGCACGATGAACTGCGACGTTACTGCGACGGGTGACTCGACCTCGAGGGAGCGGGCGAGATCGGCAAGCATTGTGTCGTCGAGCGTGTAGGTCTGCGCCCGCTCGAATCCGAGTCCATCACAGTAAAAGCGCACCGAACGATCGAGGTCGGTGACGCACAGCCCAATATGCGATGCAGCGGGTTTCGCGGGTGCGTTCATTGTGCGTTTCCTTCGTCGTGGATTATCTGTAGCGCGGCAGTGTCGATGCCGTACAACTCGGCCACGTTGCCCGACACGATCGCGACCTTTTGGTCGTGACTCAATTGCTTGGTGTGTTCTGCCAACACGTCTTGGCTCCACGGCCATGTGGAGTCGGAGTGCGGAAAATCGTTCGCCCACATCAGGTGCTTCCAGTTCATGTCGTTGGCCTGTTTGAAGGCCGACCAATCGTCTTGGAACGTGACGTAGATGTTGTCGGCAAAGTATTCGCTCGGCAGTTTCGACAGCTCTTGCCCAGGCGGCAACCAAAAACGATGGCGCTTGTACGCGTGATCCATGCGATACATGAAGTGCGGGACCCAACCCGCATCGGCCTCGGCGCACACGATGCGCAGGTTCGGGTGACGCTCGAAGACCCCGCCCATGACGAGCATCGCCATCACGTCCTGACAGCCGCGCACAATCGAAAGGAACTGGGCCATCTTCGGACCGCGGGTCTTGCCCGAAGCCATCGTGAGGATATGGAACGACAGGGGCAACTTGAGCGCGATCGCTGCCTCCCAGAACTCGTCGTAGATCGGCGAGTCGTAGTCGTCAACCCCCGGCACCCCCGGGAGCATGACACCACGCAGACCAAGATCTTTGATGGCCGCCAGATCGGTGATGGCTTCGTCGGGCGTACGCATCGCAGTTTGTCCGAGACCGAGCAATCGGTACGGACGAGCTGAGCAGAATCCGGCGAGCCAACGGTTGTACGCCTGAAAGCACGCATGCTTGTAATCGAGGTCTGAGTGGTTGCACAGCACCATGCCGATGCTCGGATAGATCACCTCGGCAGACACGCCGTCGCGGTCCTGATCGGCCATCCGCGCGACGGGGTCCCAACCACCACGATGCAGATCGTCGAAGCGGGCTCCCATTGCCTTGATCTCATCGGGACGCTTACCAGCCGCAGCGGCCGTCGACAGCGACAATGGACGAGACATGCCATCGACCATGAACACCTCACCCAGCTTCTCGCCGCCATCCACCAGCCGAGGGGCACGATCGCGAAACGCTGGGTCGATGAAGTCGACGTAGGTTTCGGGTGGCTCGGTGATATGCGAATCGGCAGAGATGATTGGTTCGATGAGACCCAATGAGTTCATGATGTGCTCCCTCGCACGAGACGACCTGGTAGTGCGCCGGTTGCGTGTCCGTCGGCGTAGGTTTCAATACCCGCCACAAACGTGTGACGGTAACCATCGACGCTCTGCAGGAAGCGCTTCCCGCCAGCGGGCAGATCGAACGCAAGCTGCGGAGCATGCAACCGAAGTTGATCGAAGTCGATGACGTTGATGTCGGCGCGGTAGCCCTCGGCGAGTAGCCCGCGGTCGAGGAGACCAACCGCTTCGGCAGTCGCGCGACTTTGGCGATTCACCAGCCATGGCAACTCGAAGCGAGGACCGCGGGTTCTGTCCCTGCCCCAATGCGTCAACAGCGACGTCGGAAAACTGCCGTCACAGATGGTGCCAACATGCGCGCCGCCATCACTGAGCCCCGGCACGGCGAAGGGATGAGCAAGCATCTCGCCGACAGCGTCGAGATTGCCCTCGCCGTAGTTCAGCACCGGCACATAGAGCAGCGCCGTGCCGTTGTCAGCGAGCAACAGGTCGTAGAGCGTCTCCTCGGCGGAGCACCCTGCCCGTGCGGCGTATGCGGCGACGGCCGCCTGCGCGTCGGGCTCGTAATCGGGATTGCTGCCGAGCACGAAGATGCGTGAAGCGTCGCCAACAATGGGCAGGCAGTGCTGCGCGTACTCGCTGATGATCGCGGCGCGAACGTCGGCCTCGCCCAGTCGTTCCACAAGAGCGGGAAGCTGTAGCGCGCCGAGCCGTTTGAAGGTCGGGCAACCGCGAAGCGGGTTGACGGTTGCCTGCAAACCCACCAACACACCAATTGCTCGGGCCGCCACCTGAGCGCGCATCTGTAATCCCTCGGCATTGGCCTGCGTGAGCGCCTCAAGAATTCGTCGATACTGCTGCGCGCTACGACCGGCCTGGGCCAACGAAATCGACAAGGGCCGACCCGATACCTGCATCATCATCCGCAGGGTTTCCAGTTCGTGATCGAAGTCGACGAGGTCGCTCACTACCTGCAACACGCCTGCGCCGGTGCGACCGATCGCTTCAGCTATGCCGACCAACTCTTCTCGCGCGGCAGTGAGTGTTGGCGTCGGTTCACCTCGACTGGTGCGATGGTTGAGCGT
>JANLPV010000016.1:0-17595 GCA_031367435.1 Actinomycetes bacterium
TCGACCCGAACCGTATTGAGGTGATCGTCGATACCACACGCCAGCTCGGCTTCGGCCAGACAACCGGCTCGCGTGGCACGTTGATGGCCGCCGGATCAGTGCAGCAGGCAGCGCTCGCGGCCGTGGCTGGCGGCTGCGCGACAGGCATTGATTACGTTGGTGAACATCTCGTCGACTGGACGCAGAAGATCGGCGATCCCGAGTATCCGCAACCGCTCATTCATGCCGCATTCGGATACGCCGCGCAGATGGCGGTGATTGATCGCGGGTCCGGTCTCGTGGAGCGAGTCGTGGCGGTACACGACGTTGGACGCGCCGTGAACCCGTTGCTGTGTGAAGGTCAGATCGAAGGCAGTGTGCACATGGGCCTTGGCTACGCGCTCACCGAACAATTTCCGCACGATCCCGAGACCGGCTTCCCGACGAACACCACGTTGCGTTCACTCGGAATTTTGCGAGCAAAGGACGTGCCACCGATCGAGGTGCACTTGGTGGAGGTGCCGCAACCGCGATCGCCATACGGCATCAAAGGCGTTGGTGAGATTGGTCTCGTGCCTACTGCGCCGGCGGTTGCAGCTGCGCTCTATGAGTACGACGGGCAGTGGCGTAACACCCTGCCCATGCGACCGAAGGGCGGAGCCGAGAGCGACGAGTGAGCGCACTCCCGCGATGTTTGTCGAGGTTTGCCTTGCGCCCGCGGCCATGCGGGTTTAGCTTTCATTTGCAACAAGTTGTACCGGGGTACCAAACCGGAAGAAGTGCCACAGCGGTCTGCCAGGTGACGCGGACAGACCCCGAGCTACTGGATCGCATCACACGTCTGGAGCCGATATCCCATGCGCATGGGCATGCTGCGTATCGCGATTGCAAGAGCCGTGAGCGTGGTTGGAGCACTTGCCGTATTTGCGAGTTGCTCCTCCGCAGCGACCAGAGTGCCGCAAGCCGGTGCCGCGCCACGAGTCGTTGACACTGTTTCTGTGTCATCTGATGCATCGTTGCCAACTGTCGTGACCTCGCCGGCACCGCAGCGCTGTAAGGATCCCGTCAGCGCAGGCTCCGTCAAGGTGTGGCACATTCTGCCCGACAACGTCAACGCTGGTGACACATTTGCGGCGTTGGTCGAAGAGTTCAACGCGTCGCACCCACAGCTCAAGATCGACGCGGTAAAGGTGGGCGGCGGCGACGACCTACAGACTCGGCTGCGCGAGACACCGCAAGCCGATTGGCCCGACATCGTCATTGCGCCTCCCAGTTCCCTCAAGCGCTTGGCTGACACGGGGAGCACGATCACGCCCGGAGAATGCCCGTCGGGCGAGACGCTGGCGTCTTCTCTGTTGCCAGGCATCGCGGCGGCCTACAGCATCGGTGGCGTCCTGCAGGCCGTTCCCTACGGCGTGTCGACGCCCGTACTCCTCTTCGACGCCACCAAACTCCGCGCCGCCGGACTCGACCCTGACCATCCACCGACAACTCCCGACGAACTCTTTGCCGCCTCGAAGCAGATCGTCGACCGGGGCGCCAGCCCATTCGGGTTGGTGGTGTACGACTGGTATGCAGGCTTCTTCGTGCATCAGTGGGCCGCGCAGCGCGGTGAGGTCGTGGCCATGCCGAATAATGGCCGCGACGGCGAGCAGATACGAGTGGAGTACGACACCGCCGAGAACCGCGCCGCAATGCAGTGGATAGTCGATGTCGTGGCCAACGGTGGTGCGGCCTGGATCGGCGGTGTGCCGACGGGTCTCGAAGATCTTGGGCGGATCATTGCGCCAGCGAACGGTGCCGCGATGACCATCCACACCTCGGGTTCGATCGGCGACATCCTCGCGTTACAGGGCAAGGGAGGTCTGACAGGCGTTGAACTGGGCGTTGGGCCGATGCCAGGTCCCGGGCCGGGTGGATTGGTGGGCGGCAACGGTTTCTGGCTGATCGATCATCAAGATTCACAACGTGCAGGTGCCGCGTTTGAGTTCATTCGATGGTTGAGCGACCCTGCCCAGATGGGCCGCTTCGATGTTGCGACCGGTTATATCCCGCCAGGCGAAGCCGTCGCGCGGACGCCAGCGGTCACAGCGGCGTGGCGCGTGCATCCACAACTCAAGGTGGGCTACGACCAACTGCACGCAATGAGTGCAACTGCCGCCGCGGCCGGGGCGCTCTATGGACCGAGCAGCGAAATCGACGCTCTGTTCTGGGACCTCACGAACGCGATTCTCGATCGGCACGTCAGCCCCTCGGTAGCGCTCTCGGACGCGACCAGAACCGCCAACAAGGTGATTGCAACGTATGACGACATGAAGCAATCACAGACGCCGACGCCGACGCCCTAACGACGGATCAACTCACGGATGATGCCCACGAAAGCATTGCCAGCTCGCGGGGAAGTGCACGTCGTACGCATTCGAATACGACAGGCCGTCGTAGAGCAGGTTGCACGCCGCGTCCGTATCGACTCTCGGGGCGGTGTAGATGCCGTTCTTGCGCAGGGCGCACGTCCAGCCATAAATATCGCCTGAGGTGAGAACCGCGACTGAGCCAGATCCGTATTCCTTCACGCAGTATTTCTCGAAGTCGAGATTGCCGAGCTTGGTTCCTTGCTGGCCTTGCCCCCTGGCGAGCTCGCTGGCCTCGAACGCCGCGAGCGAACCACCGAAGCCGAGACCGAGCGCAAAGAGTCCAGTGATCAGTCTGTTCACGGCAGGTCGCGCGCCTCGAGGAAGGGCGTGAGGAACGGCCGGCAACGCATCGCAAAGTCGCGCATCTGGCGCAGCGTTGGATCCTTCAGACCGTGGATCGTGAGGTCGGGTAAGAGCTGGGCCCGATAGTTCTTGACCGTGTTCAGTTTGAGCCCGGACAGATCGGCGACCTCTTTGTAGGTTGACTCGCGGGCGAGCAGTAGCGCCCTCCATAACTTGACGTGGCCCGCGTGTTGTACCAACGAGCTGAAGCTCGCCGCGTTGCGATGAGGCGTGCGATTTGCCGGGAGCAGCGTCTGGATGGCGGGATCCATCGGCGCGCCGCCAGTGTTGATGATCGAGGCAATTGCATCGAGCTGATATGACAGCGGCGCACTCTTCGAGATGACGGTCGTGATCGGCAAGAGCTCCCAGGCATCACGCAGAATGTGCGCGACCCACGCGTCGCCCTGAGTGATGATCGCCAACTTCGCGGCCGGTCGCGCCTGATTGATCTGGGCGAGTGCGTCGATTCCGGTGCCGTTCTCCTGCGGGAACGAGAGATCGACAATTGCGAGATCGAGCTGATCGATTTCGGTAAGTCGATCACCAACGTCGGCGAGCGATACAGCTACCGCCACGGCGTAGCCGAGTTTGGTCTGAATCGCCTCCGCAAATAGTTCGGCGAGGGCGCTGGCGTCGTCAACGAGCAGCAGCTGCGTCATTGGGACTCCGATCTGTGAGGGCGATCGTGGCTTGCACCCGAGTGCCGGTGGCTGTTGGCGTGAACGTCAGACGGTCGTGACCCAGATGATGACGAAGTCGCCAGAGCCCACGCCCGATGGGAAGCTCGCCCGTAGGAATACCCCCCGCATCGTCGATCACCGCGATGGAGACGCAGCCAGGTGAATGACACACCTCGAAGCTCACGTGAGTTGCGCCCGCGTTCAACGCATTCGATGTCAAGATCGCTGCGGCGTGCGAAAATTCGCGACCGGCGTGGGCTGATATCACCAGAGCGGCGTCGTCGAACGACGGCGTACTGTCGATTGCGACACCATGGTTTTGTGCCCGACGCACGTATGGCTGCAGGACTTCGGCGATTCGCGCGGACCCGGATTCGAAGATCTCGTCAAGTTGTCGCAGCCGCATCTGATGGTCGAGCTCGTCGAGCATCGTTGCCACTTCGGGCATAGTCACCCCACCCGATTGGACCCGTATTGATACAAGCCGTAGCTGTGCGCAGAGGTCGTCGTGCAGCCAGTGCGCGCTGCGCCGGTGTTCGAAACTCGCGGCGTCCGCAACGGCGCGTTTTTGGTCGCGGCGTTCAAGCCTGAGCAGCCTGCTGAGCCACCATGCAGTGCCCGAGGCGAGGATGACCCAGAGGTGCATCGAGATGTAGACCGGGAAGCCGGTACTCATCGCCGTGCTCCACCCTTGGTACACAACTGCACCGATCAGTCCGCCAATGACCCCGACATGCACGGGTGAGATGAGAAACATTGTCCACCACCGCAGTGGTAGCAGCTCCCAACCGAGCGCCCACGATGTCAGTGCTGCGTCGGCGCCGAGCGCCACGCCGACTGGCCAAGCAATCAACGATGACCAGCCGGGCACCACGGCGTATGCGGTGGCCACAAGAGCAAGTGCCATCGCCGCGCGGGGCAGAACGAACACGTGGCGATCCGGGGTACGTGTCGTTCTGCCGATGGCGACCCGTGCAGGCGTCGCCGAGAGCAACATGCACACAATCGTGAATCCGAGAGGTGCCAACCTGATCGCAATCGATTCGTACTGATAGTTCCGCGTCAGCCGGTACATCCAAATTGAACTCGCGGCCGTCATGAACGCGGCGACTTCCACCGTTGCGGCGGTGCGCGTGATTGCTGAGGTGTGTACTTCTGCGTCAGCCCAGGCGTCGCGGCCAGCCAACAACGCAATGCCACGGTCCACGGTTTGCGCTCCGCCAGTACGTGCCATGTTCATCAGTCTTATCTATGACCAGCCAAGACGCGAGGCATGTAGGTACATGTACCAAGCGACATGTTGGCCACGCCATTACATGCACACCGAGAGTGGCTTATGGTGACCGTAAATGGAACCAGAGGTGGCCTCGAGGATCGATGTACATGGGAGGCTAGAGGAGCTGCCGACACATCGCATTCGTGTCGGTCGCCTTCGGTTCCCACGACGTCTGAGTGCTCCACTTCCCCCCGCGGTAGCACTCGCCGCTGCAGCCCACCCGGCTGCAGCGGCACTGTTTTCCGCAGCACCGCGATCGAAAGGCAACCGTCGACGTGCCGACAAAGTTGTCGTGACGACATCGATCAGTCGTGAAGATCTCTTTGACATCGTGCGACATTGCGCGCTGCTCGTGGGCTTCAACGAAAAGTCTGCGACCGACGACACTGCGTATCTCCAAAGCAGTGACGGACTCGATGTTCTTGTGGTGATCACCCCCGTGCTAGTAGTGACCCGCATGGTCATCATGCACACCGGTACCCGACTTGCTCACGGACGCCCGCCAACGTTTGCGTCGGTGCGACCGCTCAGCGACACCGTTGAGCGCACCGTTCGTTCCACCTATCCCTTGGCAGATTTTGCGTATGCCGACGACTGACCTGCTTGTGGTTGCTGAGCTCTGCAGGGTGTCGTTACTTAGCTCTGTGGTTGCTTAGCTCTGTGGTTGCTTAGCTCTGCAGGGTGTCGTTGATCGTGTTGCGTTGCACCGTGTGCCAACGCCGACAACCTGCCTGATGAAACCAGCGTTCGGTGGTGACACCTTCGAGGTTGTCGAACATCCAGGCGTAGTCGATGTCGCGTTCGAGCGGATCGGTGATGCGATCGGGAATCGTGGGCAACTCGCCGCCGAAGCCAAACTCTTCCACGGGGCGGCTACCGCAATGGGGGCAGGTGAGCCACAGCATCAGCGCGTACCTGCTGATCCGAGATCGGCCATTGCGTGATCGCGTGCGAATCGGTCGAGAGCGAACGGCGCAATGAGTTCGGGGGTCTTGCTCGTGGCAATGAGTTCTGCCATTTGTTGACCGCCGGCTGGAATGCCTTTGAAGCCCCATGTTCCCCAGCCGGTGGAGATCACGAATCCGTCGACGCCGGTGAAGCCCATGATCGGCGAGAAGTCGGCCGAGACGTCGCAGATGCCCGTCCATTGTCGTAGCACGCGCAGATCGCGAAGAAACGGTAGACAGTTGGTGATCTTCTTCGCGCAGCTGGCCAGCGAGTTGAAGGTGGACTGCATCGAATAACTTGGCTGCGGTTCGAATTCGGCACCAATCAACATCTGGCCGCGCGGTGTTTGAGAGACGTAGCACGACAATTCTGAGTCGCTGATGATTCCCGAAAAGCCTGGCGCGTATGCATTTGTGACGAAGGCCTGCAGGGCGTGTGTGCGCACTGGTAAACGGACATCGGCGTGAGCCGCGATTTTGGTGACGTTGCCACCAACCGCGCTCATCACGACGCCGGCCGAGATTGGACCACGATCCGTTTCCACACCGACGACTCGCGCGCCATCGCGAATGAGGCCCGTGACCTTGGTGTGCTGCACCACGGTAACGCCGCGCTGCATCGCGCCCTGCGCGTACGCCCACACCACCCGGTCGTGGCGCGCTGTTGCCGCGCCGACGTGATACGACGCGCCGAGGACGGGGTAACGACCGTTGCCCGTGAGGTCAATCTGTGGGCAGATTTGCTTGATCTCTTGTGGGCCGACGACGCGTGTCTCAGCACCGCAGGCAGTGTTGATGAGCGCACGTGCACGTTCGGCGCGCATGCCAGTCTCGGTGTGCGCCATCCACAGCAAACCTTTCGTGGCGTGCATGATCCAGCAGCCCGTTTCGTCTTCAAGGCCGGCATACAGCTCGAGGCTGCGCTGATAGAAGCGAACGGATTCGGGGATGCCGTAATTGGCGCGGATGATGGTGGTGTTGCGTCCCGAGTTGCCCGAACCGATGTAGTTCGCCTCGATCACCGCAACGTTTGTGATTCCGTGGCGCGTGGCGAGGTAATACGCCGTTGCCAAACCATGACCGCCTCCGCCGATGATGACAACGTCATACGACGACTTTGGCTCATGCCACTGCATCTCCAGCAGCGTCTCGACGAACTCGTTCATTGCAGTCGCTCCATGAGGTCGTGGGCGTATGGGGCAGCACACATCAACAACGTGCCGTGATCAGTGAGCACAAGTTTGCACGGCACACCCGCCACGTAGCCCTGCGCGAGCGCGGGGCGTTCGGTGGGGAGATGCCATTCGATGTGTGTGGCCACCTCGGCAAGCTCGCCCATGGTGAGCCAGCAACCGACGAAGCCGCTCTCCTCGACGACGATGGCGTGTGCATCGCGCGCCTCGATGGCCGCTGCGTCACCGGTGGACGCACCGATCGCGAACACATCGTCGGGAGCAAGCCGCAGTGCGGTGATGTCCGCGTGCCATGTGGTCGCGTCGAGCGTTGCTGGTGACGCAACGACACGCACGCCGTGCAGAGTCTCAAGCGCGAGCACGGCGGCCCTGCGCATCGTAGAAGGGCGGATGAGCAACCGTCGCGTCACGGCCATCAATCTGTACGTGCTCGGGGAACGGGGTGTGCTTCAGCCAGCCGAGCATCACCGCGTGCCCGAGCAACGGCGACGAGAAACTGCTCGCGACATGTCCAACCACGTTGCCATCAGACCAGATGGGACTGCCCTCCGTGGGTGCCGCGCCGTCCATGGTGAATCCGAACAATCGTCGGTGATCGGGGAGTGTGGCCGTTCGCTCTAACGCGGCCTTACCCAAGAAGTCGGGCTTGTCCATCTTCACCGCCCAATCCATGTCGAGTCGGCGAGGGGTGGAATCGAGTTCGGTGTCCATGCCGACGATGACATGCCCCTTTTCGAGACGAAGTCCGAACAGTGCCTGCAAACCGTGCGGCTTGATACCGAGGTCGCGCCCGGCGAGCATTAGCGCTCGCCACAACTCCACTGAGCGGTCGACGCCATGGTGTAACTCGAACGACGCTTCGCCGGTGAAGCTGAGCCGCATCACATGGCACGCCACTCCCGCAACGTCGGCATGCCGATGCTGCAAGAACTTCGGTGGCTCCGACAACCCCACACGTTGGAGTAGCTCATTGGCTAGCGGCCCGGTGACGTTGATGGCAGCAAGCGACATCGTGCGATCGAGGATGTGCACATTGAGCGCCCATGTTTCGGCCCAATCGCGGACCCACATCTCGGCGTTGGCTGCGCCGCCCGAAGTGAAAGTGAGTACGAACCGGGTGTCGGTTTCTCGACAGATCATCCCGTCGTCGATGAGGTGGCCGCGTTCGTTCAGCAGCAACACGTAGCGCGATCTGCCGGGCTTGATGTCGGCAACGGTTGTGGGATAGAGACGCTCGAGTAGCTCGACCGCGTCGGGTCCCGACACCACCAATTTGCCGAGCGTGCTGACGTCGCCAAGCGAGACAGCTTCGCGCACCGCCCAATACTCAACGACATGGTCGCCGTAATTCCACGGTCGCCACCAGCCGCCGAAGCGGTCGAGTTGGCCGCCGAGTGCGAGGTGTTCGTCGTGCAGCGGCGAGCGACGGAACACGTCGGTGTAGGTGTCGGCTGACGCTTCGGCCAACGTGATCTGACGCGATGCAGGACGCGCGGTGAACGGCTCGGGGATCGACCCGGAGTGCTCGGCGACGAAGGCACGAAGGTGCGGGCCGCACACACCACCTTGACATGTGCCGGTACCGCACAGGCTGGCACGCTTGACGAGTTCGAGCTCTTGGAATCCGCGCGCCCACACACCTTCGAGATCGTCGACGTCGACCCGTGAACACGGGCACACGGTTCCAGCCGTTGGACATGGCGGCAGGGGGAACTTCTCAGCGGCCCGACCAACGACGCGAACCGGAAGGTCGCCAGACATTCGCGAGAGCATGTCGCGAGGAGCGAAGCCGAGGCCCACAATGACGGTGGCGCACGGTGTGGTGAGCTCAGCGCCGCTGTCGTCGATGGTGATGACCGCCGAAACCGTCCCTTCGCCCACGAAACCAACGATGCGGCCATTGATAACCGTGCATGGCACACCGGTTGGTGCAGTACCCACACACACGGCGTTCGGTAGTGCAACACCCGCGTCGTGTAGCTGCTCGGCGGCGCGAGTGGTGACGATGCCACGCAGATTGTTGCCGGGACACACCGGGTGGATCTCGGCTGCACCGGTCGCAACGACAACTTCGTGCGCATGGATGTGCACCATGCCTTCAGGGCGGCGCACGATGACCGTGGGGCCGCCGTAGATCGCAACGACTTCGTTGCCATCGCGTGCATCGAGCACCATCACACGATGGCCGTTCGAGCGTGCGTCGTCGGCCGCTGCCATGCCGCTTGCGCCAGCACCTACGACAACTATGTCGGCCTCTTCGCGTCGAACAGCTACGTGATCGGCGAGCGGCGATGCGGTGATGTCGGGCTGGGCGACGGTTGGGAAGGCAGGATTGCCAACCGCAGGATGGCGGCGCACTACGAGTCCGGGCCTGGCCGGCGTCTGGCAGGTGCGTACATAGGGCACGCCGTCGATATCGGCAGAGCAGTTGGGGCAATCGCCGCCGAGACACAACGTGCCGCCGTGCTTGGGGTGATCGCCGCAGCGAAGGATCGCGGTGGCGACCGAGTCACCCTCTTCGAAGGGTATGGGTCGGCCATCGACAACGATGCGACTGGCCGTTGCGCCAGTTCCAGTCTCGCTCACTGGCGCATCCTCGAACCGGCCGGATCGAAAAGTGGAGCGAGCTGCAAACGCGCCGGACGCCGACGGCCGATGATCTCGATCTCGAAGTCGCCCGCGTCTGCGGTGGCGAGATGGGTAGGCACGTAGCCGAGCGCGACGGAAGCCTTGCTGTAGTGGGCGTACCCACCCGATGTCACCCAACCAACCACGACGCCATCGTGCCAGATCGGCTCGTCGCCGATGACGTCGGCGGGATCGTCGGGATCGGGCTCGACCACCATGGTCACGAGTCGTCGCGCTGGCCCCTTGGCCAATTCGGCTTCGTGTGCGGATCGTCCGATGAAGTCGTGATCGAGCTTGATGTACGACAAGATGCCTGCTTCGAGCGGTGTGTAGATCGGCCGGTACTCGCGGAACCATGTGCCGAAGTTCTTCTCGATGCGCAACGACATCAACGCGCGGAACCCGAAGAGTCGAATGCCGAATTCTTCACCGGCGGCCATGATCTGATCGAACAGGGCACGCTGATATTCCGGGGCGATCCACAGTTCGTAGCCAAGGTCACCCGAGTAGGTGAGCCGGCCGACCTTCGCGGGAATCATGCCGAGATCGATGTGTTTGAAGTCCATGAACTTGAACGACGCAGTGGAGAGGTCGAAGTCGGTGATCTTGGCGAGGACGTCGCGCGCATGCGGACCGGCGAGCGACAGGCCAACCAGGCCGAGGCCGAGCACCTGGAATGACACGCTGCCATCGGATGGCAGGTGATCGATGAACCAGCGACTGTGGTGCACCTCTGCGGCCTGCGAGCCGAACAGGTAGAAGTCGTCGTCGCCGGCGCGGGCAACGGTGAATTCGCCAACGATGCGACCCTGTGGGTTGAGCATCGCGGTAAGAACGATGCGGCCAACGTTGGGCATGCGGTTGGTGAGCAGGCTCGACAACCACGCTGCAGCGCCAGAACCGGTGACGTGATACTTCGCGAAGTTGGAGATCTCGGTGAGACCAACTCGCTCACGCACCGCAGTGCACTCGGCCGCGACCTGATCCCATGCGTTGCTGCGCCGGAAGGTGACATCTTCTCTTGGTTCTTTGCCGGGCTCTTGGAACCAGAGCGCGTGCTCGAGGCCGAACGAGGCGCCCCACACCGCATTGGCCGCGGTGAGTCGGTCGTAGATGGGGGTGGTGTGCAACGGCCGCGCCGCGGGAAGCTCTTCGTTGGGGAAGGTAATGCGGAAGCGCCGTGCGTAGTTCTCACGCACCTTCGCGTTGGTATACGGCAGGGTGGCGTAATCGCCATAACGGGCGACGTCCATGCCCCAGATGTCGAGGCCGCTGTCACCTTCGGTCATCCAATTCGCGAGGGCGAGGCCGACACCACCACCCTGTGAGAGGCCGGCCATGACCGCGCATGCGACCCAGCAGTTACGGATGCCGCGAATCGGTCCGACCAACGGATTGCCGTCGGGTGAGAACGTGAACGGGCCGTTGATGACGCGCTTGATGCCCGCGGTACCCATCGCCGGATAATGCTTGAAGGCAACTTCGAGTTCGGGCGCGATGCGATCGAGGTCGGGTTCGAGGAGACGCTGGGCGAAGTCCCATGGCGTCTGCTTGGGCGACCACGGCACGCAGGCCTGCTCGTAGGTTCCCAACAGCATCCCGCCTTGCTCTTGGCGAATGTAGATCTCGCCGGCGAAGTCGAGAGCCATCGGCATTTCCTTACCGGTGGCGGCCATGTGCGCGGCGACCTCGGGCATGTCTTCGGTGACCAAGTACATGTGCTCCATGGCCAGCACCGGCAACTCGATGCCCACCATGCGGCCCACCTCGCGCGCCCAGAGGCCGCCGGCGTTCACGATGTGTTCGGCATGGATGCTCTCGCCGACATCGGTGTGCACGTCCCAGGTTCCATCCGGACGCTGCGAGAGTCCGTTGACCCACGTGTTGCGATAGATCTCGGCACCGGCGTTGCGGGCGCAGATTGCATAGGCGTGTGTCACACCTGACGGGTCGACGTGACCTTCCACCGGATCGTACAACGCACCGATGAAATACTGATCCTCCATGAGCGGGAAGATGGTCTTTGCTTCCGATGGCGTGATCAGTTCGAGGTCCATACCGAGATAACGGCCTCGCGCCTGGGCCATACGCAGAAAGTCCATACGCACCTCGGTGTCGGCGAGCATCAGGCCGCCCGGCAGATGGATGCTGCAGTTCTGACCAGATTCACGCTCGATGGTCTCGTACAACTCGATGGTGTACTGCTGCAACTTCGACACGTTTGGGTCGCCGTTGAGGGTGTGCATGCCGCCCGCGGCGTGCCACGTGGATCCAGCGGTGAGCTCTTTGCGTTCGAGCAGCACCACATCGGTCCAACCGGCCTTTGTGAGGTGGTAGAGAACGCTGGCACCGACGACACCGCCACCGATGACCACGACCTGAGCTGAAGACTTCACGGAGAATCCTTTCGAAACGAGCTAACGGTGTGCCGCGCGCAACGCGCAAGAACGGCCTAGAAATCGGTGGGCACTCCGCCCTCACTGTGTCGGCGGTCCACGAAGGCTTGCAACTCTTCGCGAACAGCGTCATCGATCGGCGGAGGCTCGTACGCGGCGAGCATTTCCTTCCAGATCAGGTTCGCTCGGTTGGGTGCCTGCGGGCTGCCGGCCTCCTCCCACGACTCGTAGTTGCGCCAATCGGAGATCATGGGTTTGTGGAACGCGGTGCGGAAACGATCTTGCGTGTGTTGCGTACCGAAGAAGTGTCCACCCGGTCCGACGTCGCGGATGGCTTCGAGACCAAGTGACGCCTCATCAACAACGGGTGGCTCGGTGAACGCCGACACCATGTGCAACAGGTCGGCGTCGATGATCATCTTCTCGTAGCCGGCGTGCAGGCCACCCTCCATCCACCCGGCGCCGTGCATCAGCATGTTGACTCCACCCATGATTGCGCCCCACAGCGAGAACACCGATTCGTATGCAGCCTGTGCGTCGACGGCATTTGCCGCGCACACGTTGGAGCTTCGGTACGGGAGGTTGTAGCGCCGGGCGAGTTGGCCGCCGATCATTGCGGTTCTCATGTACTCAGGAGTGCCGAACGCTGGTGCGCCCGATTGCATATCGACGTTCGAGGTGAAGCCGCCGTACACAACGGGCGAACCGGCGCGCACGATCTGGGTGAAGGCAATGCCTGCGAGTGCCTCGGCGTTTTGGAGTGCGAGCGCACCAGCCAACGTAACCGGCGCCATCGCTCCGGCGAGCGTGAATGGCGTGAGCACCACGATCTGGTTGCGCGACGAATACTCCATGATTCCATGCAGCATCGGGATGTCGAGCCGCAGCGGCGAACTGGAGTTGATGACGGTGAAGATCGATGGCTCGCGCTCGAGAGTCTCGTCGTCGATGCCGCGAGCGATGCGCACCATCTCGAGGCAGTCGCGGTTGCGTTGCCGACCAAGGCTGTACGCGTGTAAGGGCTTGTCGCTGAGGGTGAGCGCATCGAAGGTGGCATCGAGATGGCGAATCGAGGCGTGGAGGTCGATCGGCTCGACGGGATAGCCGGCGAGAAAGTGAACGCTGTTGAGCATCTGCGCGAGGCGGATGAGGTTCTTGTAGTCGGCGTGGTTACCGGTTCGGCGCCCGTTGTCCATGTCGAACACGTTCGGTGCGCTCGCGACCGAACCGAACGCCATGTAGTCGCCGCCGATGACCAAGCTGTTGTTCGGGTTGCGGCTGTGAAAGGTGAACGAAGCCGGCGCAGTTTTGATGGTTTCGATCACCATTTCGCGGTCGAAACGTACGCGGGTGCTGCCCGGCTCGATGCGTGCGCCAGCCGCGGACAACAGCGAGCGGGCCTCTGCGTCGAGGAAATCCATGCCGATCTCCTCAAGGATCTGCATGGAAGCGTCGTGGATCATTTCAAGTTCGTCGGCCGAGACAACATCGGTGGGCTTGTACGGCATTCGCGGCTGCGCAAGCGGGCGCTGCAGGGGTAGGCGGCTGCGCTCAGCTGTCGATCTGCCCTTGCGGCGTGACCCACCACTGGTGTTTTCAATATGCAGTTCGGTCACCATTGCCCCCGGTTTCGACACGCCGATCGGCACATACTACTCACGCAAAGTTGGCACAGACGTACCGCGAATGCCGGCGGCCGCGCCCATTTGGGCACTGCGATTAGATTGCCGGTGTGTCCGCTGTCGTCGCTACCGAAACAATCCCCCCGTTGTCGGCAGGCGTCGATCGTGCGACTCGTTCCCTCGTGCTGGGAGCAACCGCGGTTGGTGCGGTCTGGCGCATCGCGCTGCTGATCAACAAGTGGAACCAAGGCCTCGGCTTTAACGATTCGCTGTACTACAGCTTCCAAGCCCAACAGAACGCGCACGGGCATTGGTTTCGGATGGTCTTCACGAATGGCCCGGGTGCCGAACACCCGCCGTTTGCCTCCTTGCTCATGACACCGGCCAGCCTGCTGCCGCACACCGTATTTTGGCAGCGAGCCACGAACACCGCGCTTGGCATTGTCGTCATCCCACTCATCGCGTTACTTGCGTATCGCGTCGCCGGTCGACGGGCTGCGGTCGTGGCCGCAATGCTGGCTGCGGTGTATCCCAACCTCTGGATGAACGATTCGCTCGTCATGTCCGAGTCGACATCGGTGTTGCTGGTGGTGGTCGCGCTGTTGTGCGCTCATCGTCTGCAACAACGGTTCGATCTTCGCTCAGCGATGCGTACCGGCGCCGTCGTTGGTTTGGCCGCGCTGTCGCGAAGCGAACTCATCCTGCTCGCACCGCTGCTCGCATTCGTGGGTTTCCGCGGGCACGCGCACGCGCTCGGCGAGTGGTTCAAGCGTGGTGTCACACTGATCGCGATGGCGGGCGCTGTCGTGGCGCCATGGATGTTGTACAACCTCACGCGCTTCGACTCACCGGTGCTACTGAGCACAAACGAGGGCATCACGATCCTCGGGGCGAATTGCGATCAGACGTATTCCGGAACTGTCATGGGCGGCTGGCTCACGAGTTGTCTGAGCGATGTTGTAATTACTCCGGGTGAGGATGCCTCAGAGTTGTCCCGCCGTGAGCATCGCCTGGCTGTTTCCTACATGCGACATCATGTGCGTCGCCTCCCACTCGTGGTCAGTGCCCGGCTTTTGCGTACGGCCGACCTCTACGGCGTGCACGATTTGGTGACACTCGATGTTGGTGACAGACGCGGACGTGTTGCATCGTGGAGCGGCATCGTGTCGTGGTGGTTGCTTGCCCCGTTCGCGGTGGTCGGGTGGTGGCGGTTGCGTCGCCGATGCGGCTACGTGATGCTCGCTCCAGTGATCAGCGTCTTCGCCACGGCAGCATTGTTTTATGGTGCGCATCGGCTCCGTGCCCCTATGGAACCCGTTGTTGTTGTGTGCGCCGCGTGCGCGCTGACCGCCTGCTCAGTCGGTCGACGAACGATCGACAGGTGGCTGACCGGTCGGTTCATCGCCCCAGCGCCCAAGGACTCCGCTGTCGAGATCTAACGACGTTGCCGGTGCGCGATTGCACGCTGCTGCTCGAGGAACTTGGGCACGTCGGGCGGTTGCACGACGGCACCGCGAATTAGATCGTCGAACTGGCGGGTGAGCGTGCGCACGTGTTCGGCCGAGGTGAGCACGAGGTACATCTGACCGAGGTAGAGCGCAGCTCGCAGCGGCCCAAAGATGGTGACTGGGGCCGCGAAGCGTTGCCGACCGTCGAACAAGAACCAGCGCAACGTCGGGTACAACTCGGTGCAGAGGTCGATCATGTGGTCGAGTTGAGCGAGCCGGCTGCTCAGCTCAAGATTTCGCCAGATGCCACCCCCACGAGCAAACGTCTCGATCTCCTGCATCGAGTTGCAGCATTCAAGATCGGTCTCGGGTGCCCTGGTCCACGCGAGTCGGGCGGCGGCCGTTTCAATTTTCTGTTCAGGACTGCTCGCGACGTAGTCGCCCATCTCGTAGCGGATCACTGCCTCGGTCTTGAGGAGATCTGGCAGGGTCGACGGCACGTAGCGGATCTTGTAACCAATTGCCTCGCGCAACCACGCGATGAGCCGTTCGTCGTTGTGCGCCAATGCCTCGCGCTCGAATGAGGTCTGCTCGTTCATCATTTCGGCCTGCATGGGACCTGTGTTGCTCAAGCCCACCAGCCAGTCGATGGAGACCTGTTGCGTGCGTGCGAGCGCGGCCAAGGTCTCGATGCGCGGCAGACGTCGGTTGGCTGGCGAGAGCAATTGCGACAGCGTTGATCGATCAAGTCCAACGGCCTCGGCGAACTGGCTGCGGTTCAACTTGGAGTCATGGATCACCTTGTCGAGGCGTTCCTGAAAGGTAGTGAGGATGCTCTTTCGGTCGGGCATGGGTGCAGTGTAAACGCCACACATGATGCGACTACACACCATCGTGATGTCGAATTCACCACAAATGGCGTGAATGTGCGTATATCCCACATGACGATGTCGCCATGGCGAGACATCGTTGGGTAGACCGATGTCCAGTGAATAGCAGCCAGACACAGCAGGTCGTAGCGGTTGAATGGCCGACACTTGGCGTCATCATGGTCTTCTGGGTGCTGCTTGGCGTGCTGATCACCACGGGGACGCACCTTCCTCCTGCTCTGCTGATCGTGGCGTTTGCGGTGTTGGGGGGCTTGTACATGTCGATACAACACGAAGCGATTCATGGGCACCCAACCCCCTCACGTTCGTTGAACTGGTTACTCAGCAGTGCGCCGCTTGGTGTCGTGCTGCCCATCGCGCGCTATCGCGACACGCATCTTGCACATCACGCTGCCGACCTCACCGACCCCGCCGACGACCCCGAAAGTCATTACGTCTCACCTGAAGCGTGGGCCGAGGCGTCTGGCTCGTATCGCATGTTGTTGCGCGCAAATCGCACGATGGTAGGTCGACTCACCATCGGACCATTCCTCGGCGTCGCCCGCTCGTTACGTGCCGACGTCTCTCTGCTCAGATCGCGCCGCGACGTTCGTGCCGCATGGATGCTGCACGTCATCGCCGTTGGCGCGCTGGTTACTGTCCTACGCATCGCAGGCGTGCCGATGTGGATCTACATGTTGGGCTTCGTGTTCGGTGGTTCGTCACTCACGGCGCTTCGTTCATTTGTCGAGCACCGTGCCATTGACGATGGCGCTCGTTCGGCAATCGTTCGCAGTGGATGGTTCTTCAGCGCGATCTTCCTCAACAACAACCTGCACTACACGCATCATCAGTTACCCGGCGCAGCGTGGTTCCGATTGCCCGAACTCACCCGTGACCTCAACGCAGAAACGGTCGCGGCGAATGGCGCTGGTGTGTACCGCGGCTACAGCGATGTGGCGCGGCAGTTCATGTTCAAGCCATTTGACCAACCGGTGCATCCACTTTCTGTCACGATCGACGGGTGAACTCGCAGTTCTCCACGTTGCCGATGTACCCGTTTGCGGAGCTGCGCGGGGCATGGAACACCTTGTATGAGTCGGTGGCCGCGTCCGTTGCTCATCGGTTCGTCGACGTTCCCGTCGAGTTGGACTGGACGATCGGCGCCCATGAAAGTTGGGTGAGCCCGAGACTTGCGTTGAGCCAATCGTGCGGTTGGCCATTGGTGACGGTGCTCAAAGATCGTGTTGCGGTACTCGGAACCTTTGCTCATTTCATTGACGGCGCGAACAGCCACCACTACCGCAGCGTGATCGTCGCCCGCGAAGCAGCCCCGCTGTCCGATCTCGTTAGTGGGCGCGTCGCGATCAATTCCCACGACAGCTTGTCCGGATGCCTCAGCCTGCAAACCGCGGCTGACGTGGCGGCGGACCAATGGCCAGGCAAGGTACTCGTTACCGGTTCACACCTGGCAAGTATCGATGCCGTACGCGAGGGCCACGCGGAGGTCGCCTCGATCGATGCGCTCACGTGGGAGTATCTGTGGCGCATCGCCGCGCACAGCCTTGACGGACTTATCGTCGTGGGGCGTGGCCCTTCTGTGCCGTGTCTTCCTCTGATCATCGCACGACATGAGAACGAAGATCACGCAGTGCATGCGCGTGTGCAGGCGTGGCGTTTGGCGTTGACCGACGCGATGACCGAGCCAGCGCTGCGCAGCACGCGCGACACCTTGCTGATCACAGGTTTTGTGCCGCTCGACCTGCGCGACTATTCGGAGGCGCTGGCGGATCAAACA
>JANLPV010000039.1:0-6820 GCA_031367435.1 Actinomycetes bacterium
GTGTAGGCAAGCCGGGTCGGCAGCCGCTCATTGACCTCACCGGGTTGGAGTGAAGCCTTTGCAGCCCACAGCACCGTCATGATGTCGTGCTCCAAAGCACCGTCTGGTCGCCTCGCCATGATTACCTCCGGGCGCAGCGTAGCTCCACACTGTGGCGCAGGGCCCTCGCCGCGCGGCCGCATCTACAACATGTCGTAGTAGCCTGCCGATCGTCACCTTCCTTTGAATATCCCTCGAAGGGTCCCTTCAACATGAAGTTTCGTCGTCTGACTCTTTTCGCCGCCGTCGGCACCATCGCATTGGCGGCATGCGCAAGCAGTTCCGGTACAACTGCATCGAAGACGACCGCGAATGACGTAACCAATGGATCCACGTCGGCATCACCCGGTTTCAATTCTGCCGACGTTGCGTTCGCCCAAGGCATGATGCCGCACCACCAGCAAGCCGTCGAGATGGCCGATCTTGCACTCGACCCTGCTGTGGGTGCCAGTGAGAAAGTCCGCACCTTGGCCACCGAAATCAAGGGTGCACAGGACCCGGAAATCAAGCTCATGAGCGGCTGGCTGACGACCTGGGGTCAACCAATGCAGATGGATACCGCCATGGGACACAACACGTCCTCGATGAACGGAATGATGTCCGACCAGGAGATGGTCAACCTGCGCGCCGTCAAGGGCCCCGCATTCGACACCATGTGGGTCCAGATGATGATACGCCATCATCAGGGAGCCATCGCCATGTCTCAGACAGCGAAAGGCACCGGATCAAACGCCGACGCGATCGCACTCGCTGATCGGATCATTGCTGCCCAGCAGTCAGAGATCACTGTGATGAAAGCAATGCTCATGGCGAAGTGAGTTCTTGCACCACGCACCCGCTTACAGACTCGTGGTCATCGACGACGGAGTTTATAGGTGGTGCCAATGGTCCTCTATCTGCGACAGATTGTAGTAGCTAACCTATCGATCGGAGGTGGCGACAGTGACCAACACGGTGATCGCAGTGATCGAGATGGGTGGCGTGCAGTGGGCCACCCAGAAGAACCGGGTCGAGTCCGTCCTTGCCAAGCGGCCTGGTGTTGAATCGGTTCACGCCAACCCTGTGGCTCAGACTGCCACCGTACGATTCGATCCGTCCGTGACGTCGCTCGCCGATCTGCGGAACTGGGTGCGAGATTGTGGCTATCACTGTTCCGGGCGGTCTGTGCCCGGCCACGTTTGCGATCCGATGTCTATGCCAACTCTCGCAGACTCGGGCAAAGTGGGCCTCCGCCATCATGCGCCTTCTGTCGGGAACGGCGAGCAGCACCGACACGAGCACCCTGCGCAGGAGCAGTCGGCTGGCGCGCATGTCATGTCGACGCACGACGCGATGGGCCACGGAGGTCATGGCGAGATATCGATGGCGGAAATGGTTGCGGACATGCGGCGACGCTTCTTGGTGGCAGCGGCCTTCTCCGTCCCGATCCTGTTGTGGTCGCCGATCGGACGAGACGTGTTCGGGTTCAGAACTCCCGCTCCATTCGGGCTTCGCGACGACGTGTGGTCGTTGTTGTTGAGTTTGCCGGTCGTGTTGTGGGCAGCGTCGATCTTTTTTGATGGGGCGTACCGGGCGTTGCGGGCGCGAACACTCGACATGATGGTGTTGGTCGCCGTGGCGATTGGCGCTGGCTGGCTGTTCTCGGTGGCAATCACCTTGACCGGAGGCGGGGAGGTGTTCTACGAGGCGGTGAGTGTGCTGGCAGCGTTCGTACTGCTTGGTCACTGGTTCGAAATGCGAGCACGCGGCGGAGCAAACGACGCCATCCGCAGCCTGCTCGACCTTGCGCCTCCAATGGCGATCGTGTTGCGCGGCGGTGAGCAGGTGGAGGTAGCGACCGCTGACGTCGCAGTCGGCGAGCTGCTGCTGGTGCGACCCGGGACGAAGATCGCCGTAGATGGAGTGGTGGAAGAGGGCGAGAGCGATGTTGACGAGTCGATGGTGACGGGCGAGAGCTTGCCGGTACACAAAGAGCCCGGCTCCGAAGTAATCGGGGCCACGATCAACACTGACGGCGTGCTACGAGTTCGGTCTACCAGGGTCGGGGCCGACACAGCACTCGCCCAGATCGTGCAACTCGTCCAGGAGGCGCAGAACTCCAAGGCGCCGGGCCAGCGACTCGCCGATCGTGCAGCCTTCTGGTTGGTCTTCGTTGCGCTACTCGGTGGGGCAGCGACGTTCGCAGCATGGTCACTATTCAGCGACCGACCTGCAGATGAAGCGCTGCTGTTCGCGATTACCGTCGTGGTTGTCACGTGCCCCGATGCTCTCGGACTTGCAACCCCCACTGCGATCATGGTCGGCACCGGCCTTGGTGCCAAACGCGGTGTGCTGTTCAAGAACGCTACTGCGCTCGAAACTTCGGCTCGAATCGACGTTGTCGTGTGCGACAAGACAGGCACCCTGACTAAGGGCGCACCGGAGGTCACCGAGATCGTGACCCAGGGCATCGAGCGCGACGCGCTGTTGACTCTCGTTGCGGGGTTGGAACGCGAGTCGGAACACCCGCTCGCACGAGCCGTCGTCAACGCCGCCGAAACCGAACACCTCGCAGCAATGACCGCCGAAAGATTCCAGAACGTTCGCGGGCAGGGCGCGTCGGGGATTGTCGACGGCCACGAGCTACTCGTCGGCAATCATCGACTTCTCGCCGCTCGCAACGTCAACATTGGTGCGCTCGAAAGTGCCCGCGCACGAATCGCTGATGAAGGCCGTACGGCAATACTCGTCGCGGTCGACGGGCGCGCTGCTGGTGTGATCGGCATCGCTGACGCGCCGCGGCCGTCGTCCGCGGCGATGGTGCATGAGCTTCGCGCGATGGGTATCGATGTCGTGATGCTCACAGGCGATAACGAGGCGACAGCCCGTCGAATTGCTGCGGGTATGGGAATCAATCGCGTGATCGCGGACGTGCTCCCGGGCGACAAAGCAGCCAAGATCGTAGAACTGCAGGCCGCCGGGCAGAAGGTTGCGATGGTTGGCGACGGAGTCAACGACGCGCCCGCCCTTGCCCAAGCCGACCTAGGGATAGCCATCGGTGCCGGCACAGACGTTGCGATTGAAACCGCCGACGTCGTGCTCATGCGATCCGACCCACTCGATATCGTCTCGGCCCTACTCGTCGGGCGAGCCACAGTGGGCAAAATGCGCCAGAACCTCGCATGGGCAGTGGGGTACAACTCGATCGCGCTCCCGATAGCAGCCGGCGTGTTTGTCGCTCCGTTCGGCCTGATGCTTCGACCGGAGATCGCCGCGCTCACGATGTCGGGCTCGAGCTTTCTCGTTGCGATGAACGCATTGCTCCTCAAGCGGCTGCGCCTGCCGGATCAGAACCAGTTGTGAATCACAAGGCGAGCTGATGCGAACTGGCCGGTAGTCAACAAACCCGCGCTCCAGGTCCGTTCCAGCAATTCGGGCACCACCGGGATTACTACCCGACCAAGCCATTTACGAGCATCGCGATAGCCCATCGGGCGCACTGCACAAAGCCACAAACAGAATCGTCCCACGAGAAAGTCCCACGGACTGTCACGGTCGGAGATGATGAGTGTCAGTTTGTATGCTCTGAGCTGGTCTTTTTCGGTGCCCCCGGCAGGATTCGAACCTGCGACCATCGGATGAGAAGTACGCGAGAGGGGTCAAACACGACCACTTTTGACACATATCCCCTGGTCAGACGACTGCGGGCACGACGATATTGTCGATAGTTTTCGGGTTCCGTCCCACCGCGTCCCACGGCGCAACCGCAACAGCCCGGCTGAGAGGGCCCGATTGATGGGCCTACCGATCAGCGGCACCACCGTGCACGATCACCGTTGTCGCGGACAACTCCACGTTCGAATTCTGATCGAGCGCCGCCTCGATGAGAGCGAGGTTCACGCCGAACCCCGGCGGCCAACGCACCGCATTCAAGGGCGGCGAGAAGATCGTCGTGCTCGAGATCCGGGTAGTCCGCCAGAACTTCCACGTTCGGCATACCTGAAGCCAGGAGTTCGAGGATCATCTCCACGGGATAGCGCAGACCGCCAATCACAGGCTGTCCATGACAGATATTCGGGTCAGACACGATTCGCTCAAGGCGCGAATTTGCCTCACCCTACGACATTTCGACCACCACACCGCCGAAACGCCTCTCGGACCCTTCGCTCCAAGCTCACCTGCGTGCTTCCCGACCGAAGTTGCGTCCCTGTCGGCGGACATCGGATGCCGCCCGCTGGCGGCCATGTCCACTGATGGCCATTCGACGGCTGCCAGTGATCCGCCAGCGGGACGTTCGCGAGCGCCGCAGAGGCACTTCGGGGACATCTCATCACGAGCAGAACGCCGGTTCTATGCGCGCTTACACGGGTGATCGGGGACGTTCTGTTCGGCGGCGACCGAACGAGCGGATTCTCGCATCACCTCACACCCAGACCAAACCGAGCGTGACAATATCGTCACAATCGTGGCAAACGTGATTGCGTGACGATATTGTCACAGCACGGTGAATGTCGCCGGTGTGACATTATCGTCACAGTACAAGGAGGTTGCGATGTCCAATGATCAGCGTTTCGTCGTCAGGTCCCCTGAGGACCTCGGCCGCGCCATCGGCGAGCTCCGACGCGCCCAAGGACTCACCCAGGAGCAGATGGCGACACACGCCGGCACCAGCCGCGACTGGATCGCCCAACTCGAACGGGGCCGGATGAGCCGATCGTTCTCGATCATGCTCCGTCTCATTCGCCGCCTCGGTGGCGAACTCGTCGTGATTCCCGCAAAGGCCACCGATGGCGAAGCGTGAACCGCTCGCCGTCTGGCTGCACGGCATCCGGATCGGCACCCTGACCACCAACGGCAAGCCGTACAACCTTGCCCTGCGCTACAGCGCCGAGGCGCTCGACACATGGCCCGGCAACACGCCCCTGCTGTCATGTTCCCTCTCGCTGTCTTCCCAGACACTCAACCCCCGCGAGTACTTCCGAGGCCTGCTCCCCGAAGGACCGCATCTCGGCCGCATCGCCGGACTCGCCCGGATCAGCGTCACCGACCTCCACGGACTCCTCGCCCGCTACGGCCGCGACGTCGCCGGTGCCGTCACAGTCCTCCCCGAGGGCGAAGACCCGGCCAGTCGGCTCGGCGGTGCAGTCGCCTACGACGATGCCAGCCTCGCCGGCGACGTAGAAGGCCTCGAAACGACGCCACTCGCCATCTACGACGACAGTGAACTCTCCCTGCCCGGACTCCAGAACAAATTGCTGCTCATCCGCGACGCGGGCGCATGGTTCCGGCCGACTGGCGGCCGCCCGTCCACCCACATCCTCAAGGTCGAGGATCGCCGCTTCCCAGGCCTCGTCACGGCCGAAGCCGCCGCGATGCAACTCGCCCGCCAGATCGGACTGACCACCGTCGGCGTCGACGTCATCACCGTCGCCGGAATCGACTGCATCATCATCCAACGCTACGACCGAACCATCGGCACCGACGGCGAGGTAAGCCGCGTCCACCAAGAGGACGTATGCCAAGCGCTCGATCACAACTACGAAGCCAACCAGGGTGCCGCCAAGTACGAACGAGGCGGCGGCCCCGGCCTAGCCAAAGTCGCCGACCTCCTCGAACGACACGCCGCCGACCCTGTCACCGAACTACGACGACTTGTCCGGTATGTGACTTTCAACACCGTGATCGGCAACGCCGACGCACATGCGAAGAACATCAGTCTCATCCACCATCGGGCCGGCACCGTCGAACTCGCCCCTCTCTATGACACGGTCCCCACCGTGCTGTTTCCCAAGTTGAAGGACCGCGCCGCTATGCACGTCAACGGCCAGACCGTGCTCAGCAAGGTCACCATGGCCGACATCGTGGCCGAAGCAGTCGGCTGGGCGCTCGACGGTGACATCGCTCGGGGCGAGGTTGCGGCAACCGCCAATGCTGTGACCAGCGCACTCGACGCCCTCCCCGAAGAGCTCGCAGCGATCATCCGCGTGCGAGCCAGCCGCTTCCAATGACCATCTGACATACCAGCCGACGGCCGCTCCGCCACGACCAAGGCGTCACCACGAATCTGGATTTCGACGCGTCAGCCCGGCTCATGATGAAATAGGACACACGTTCCAAGACTTCATCCAGAGCAGAGCTGCTATGAGTTGAGTGTCCTGCGCCTGCATCTGCACTTGCGGTGTCCGCCCAAAGGGGCTGGCGAGAGTTCGGTGGGTGCACTGGTTGGCAAGATCAGCATGAAGTATTACCGACGGCCCCAACGCGGTGCCGGGCACGAGCGCAACGCGCATCGTTGAAATGAAGTTACTCGGCACGTATCTCTAGCTCTGCGGCCTCCCCCGGCCGTTTCAAGAAAGGGACGTACAGGATTGCCACGATCCCCGGCCCGACCGCCGGCCGAGTGCTGCGCGGGCACGAAGTGAGAGCTGGCTTGCCCTTGAAGGCCATCAACGCGTACAGAACGCGCGGCACATAACGACGCGTTTCAGGTGCCGTCGGGACGACACCGAATCCTCGCATCGGATCGGCACATACCCGGCGTTCGGGGACGGCAGCGACGCATACTTCGGGGGCCCGTTCGGGGACACACCGAACTCATTAGGGTGGAGGAAAGCCGACCGGTACGGTCCTCGATCAGGACGAAAGGATCTGGATGCCAAACGCACTCCTTCCGGGCGGCACCGCCCTCGAGTACGAGACGTTCGGTGAGCCAGCCGACCCGGCCATCCTGCTGATCGCCGGGTTCGGCGCTCAGATGCTCGCCTGGGACAGCGGCTTCTGCGAGGGCCTTGCCCGACGCGGC
>JANLPV010000070.1:0-91714 GCA_031367435.1 Actinomycetes bacterium
CAGCCCAACTGGTCCGACTATCACGGCAACACTTCCCCTCACGCCCCGAGCCCCCGTGGCCGCAGTCGCGGCAACACCCGACACGGGCACGCACGGCGCTCCAGCTATCTTGGCGGGTTCGATTTCTCCGGCGATCAGCGCTTCACCGGACGTCCCTCCAGCCGACATTGCCGCCACGATCTTCACTCCCTTCGTTGCTCAAGGCTCGATACAGGCAGGAACCCCTGCCGTTGCCGCCGTGCCGCCAGCCGATATTCCTGCCGTGCCCGATACCTTCGTAGCCGGCACTCCAGCGGTCGCTGCAGCACCGGGAACGCAATGCGTGGCCACCAGCTCAGTAATCCCTTGTCTGATTATTGTGGCATCCACCGACCAGACGGTGGCCTTGGCTCTACCTGCGGTGAACGTCGCATCAGTTTCGGTGCTCGGCCGGGTGGGCCTCTATAACCCTCTTACAGGCAACGGCGTCTGCAACCCGTCAAGCCTGACGGCAGCGCCGAGTACCTGTCCGGCTGCGCGAATCTCGACTCCAACAGAGCCGTACCCATTTGTTGTCGCAGGAGCTGGATTCATACCGAATTCGAACAGTGCTGAGCTCATCGCCCTGATGCAGATCGGGACTGGAGTTCCATTGGTTGGAGACAACTTCAGCACCATAACCGAGAAGGTTTGCCCGGGCGCTGCCGATGTCGGATGCCTCGGCGGTGTTGCCGACGCCGACCCAGCAAACCCAACGCGGATCGATGCCAGCGGCAACTTCGTTGGGACACTCTCGATTGCTTCCTCAGGTGGCATCGCGCCCGGCGACCAGTTCCTGCAAGTTACCAGCGTCCATTTTGTGTTCACAGGAGACATCTGCGGCGCCGGCTATACCGCCGTGGCGCTAGGAGTTTGTGCCACTACGCAAATCCAGTACGCGGCGCTGAGAGTGCTCGGCACGCCAACTGACCCTACCTTTACGCCGGGCTCTGGAGCTCCAGGAACCATCGGCGGCCTCAGCGGTAGCGATTACGAGCCTCGCGCCTTCGTGACAATTCAGCGTCGCGACCTCGCGGGCCAACCGTTCGGACCCGCGCTGACCACCGTGACCGACGGTGTTGGCAACCTCAGCTTCACCTTCGCAGCTGCGGCCCTCGACCTTCCGGTAACCGACGTTGTCATCACCGTTGTTGATTCAGCGTTCGGCGCGACAACGTTTACATCGGCCCCAGTTGTCATCAACAGGCAGGCCGCCATTGCCTTCTGTCTGGCCGCCTCAACCTGTAACGCCGGTCAAATCGTGACCGCAGCCGTGTCGACTCGCAACGTCGAACTGCTCACGGGCGACGCTGTGGTTAACATTCCATCACTAGATCTGAGCACTATCGACGTCCAGGACCCATTGACCTGGTACCCGGTCAGCCCACCAGCCACCATCAACCAAGTCATCATCAACGACATGCGCGGCGCCAACACAGGGTTTGTGGTGACTGGCTCGGCTGCCGACCTCGTTGGTGCCAAAGCGGCGACGAACCGTATTCCGTCCGCCGATGTGTTCGTTGCCCTGAACAGCATCTTTTGCGACAAGTACCTCGGTGCCGCTGATGGCAGCCAACCGGTTGGAAATCTCTCCGTTGGTCTGACATCTGACCCGCATTCGAACATCGCCGGGGCATCACCCCTCACTGACGGCACGCAGGAGTTCTGCATGTTGACCCCGGACGCGGCCGGGCAGGCTGGTGGCATGTTCAAGCTGAATGCCGCGCTCCAAGTCGCTGGCAGACCAATCACAGCAGTCGATGATTACACTGGCCTGCTAGTTATCACCATTACCGGAAACTGATGACAACTCAATCCACAGTCGATAGACGACGAAACGCACGACGCAAACGGGTACGTGTGCCCGTTCTCGTGCCTCACCGAGGTAACGCCTAGATATGCGCTTGATCCAAGACTCTTCAACCTTGCCAGCAACAGGGGGGAACCTGCTAGCTCGTCTCGTTGCAGCCCTGAGTATCTGCGCGTCGCTGGCAATTCTCAGTCCCATTCGACCAGCTGCGGCGACGGATTCGGGCGGTGGGCTCAGCATCGCGCCAGTATCAGCAAATCCCACCGGCGGCGTCACCAACCGCTCGACCTTTCAGTACAAGCTTGACCCTGGTGCCAAGCAGGCAGACGCAGTAGTCGTTTCAAACCTCAGCAATGAGGACAAGACCGTCGTGGTCTACATTGCCAACGCGTTCACTACAACCGGTGGGCTTCTCGGCGTGAGATCAAACGATCAAGCCAAATCCGGTCCTGTGGAATGGTTGAAATTCACTACACAGTTGCCCAATAACAAGTTCACGCTCAAGGCGCTCACCAGTCTCACCATTCCGTTCCTGATCACGATTCCTCCAAATGCCCCACCAGGTGACTACGCGTTCGGAATCGCCGTTGCGCCAGATTCAGTGGAGGTCACCCCTTCAGACGGCAAGAACACAGTTCAGATCTTGCAAGCCGCAGCATCGTTGGTTGAATTACGCGTCGCTGGACCGCTCATCCCGATTGTGCGCGTGGGCAGTCTCCGGGTCTTCTCCGTACCGAAACTCATTCCCGGATTTATCGACGGCTCGACCAAGGTCACCTTCGAGGTGGTTAACGTTGGCAACCAACGTATCGATGCGGTCATCCACCTCACCGAACGCAACATGTTCAATGGCCTGATTCATCAAGAGCCCGAAATCAAGCTTGGCAATCTGTTGCCCGGTTCGCGAGTGACGCTCACTCGATCTTGGGACAACACTCCCTATATCAAGGGATCTGTCAAGGTCGATATCAGATCCGGCACGTCGATAAATGTTTCGCGATCTGCCAACTTCTGGAGCGTTTCGTGGCGCACCTTTGTGGCTCCAGCGATCATCGTCGCAGCATTCTTCATTATCCGCTGGCGAATCCGGCGACGTCGCCGAAACCGAGACGCGGCCGATCTAGCTGCGCTTGAGGCGATCACAAGGCCAGAACGGCCGACGTCGGTGGTCGGCCGGTCGTGAAAATCTGGTTTCGGCTGTTGCTTGTTGCAACTTCTCTCTTTATGGGAGTCGGTGTACAACGTGCACAAGCAACAACACCGCCACCACCGGCCGATCCCGCGGCCACTCTTTTGACCTCCAACGTGTCCATCGGCCAGAAGGTCATCATACGCGGCACTGCATGGCCCTCGGGTAAAGTCAGCGTGCAGGTGTGCGGCAACAACGGCGTGAATGGGACCGTCGATTGCGACGGCCCCGGCACTCGAAGCTTCGGCATCGGAAGCAGCGGCAAGTTTGCCGGCCAAATTGTCGTCGGCGCTCCACCAACTCCGTGTCCCTGCGTTGTCCTTGTTGCATCAAATTTCGCCGAACGTGTCGTCATCATCCCGATCACGATCAAGGATCATCCGACGCTGGTTGGCACGCCTACCGCCGACCCAAACAAGGGTCTCACGACGCTGAATCTCACGTCGAGTTTTGTCCGAGGAGACTGGTGGCGTGACGCAGTCGGCATCTCCCCAGCTCGCATCATGACGATCACCATCACCAATACGGGCGGCAACCCCACTGGTGATGGCGTTGTCGACGTCACCGTGGGCAAGGACTCGCCTGCTACCGGGTTCGCGGCTTCAATCAGTTTCGAATCCCTCGATCCGGGTGAGAGCACCAGCGTCGCGGCCAAGTTCGCCGTCGATTCGTTTGCGTTCGGCACCTACAACATGACGGCGCGCGTTACGTCTCCCGCTGCTGGCGGTGAGATCACCGAGCAAACCTCCACGTTCCCCGGCTATCTCCTGGTGCTCTTGATCCTCATCATCTTGATCATCGACTTGATATGGATGGCGCGAGTTCGCCGTCGCCGGCACCTGTTTGCCACTGCCGAGGCAGCCGCAGCCGCAGCCCGAGCCGAAAACGCGGCGATCAAGGCCGAGGAGGAAGCTTCCGCTGCGGCCGAAAGGGCCGAGGCGGCCGCAGCTGCGTTGGCGCGCGAAGAGGCCGAGTCCCTCGCCGCGGCCGAAGCAACCGAAGCGCTGTTGGCGTTGTTGGCCAACGAGAACGCCGGCGCAGGAGTGGATGACCCTCCCGACAACCGTCCCGACGATGAAGTACCCGAAGCTACGGCGATCACCGACAGCGAACCACCAGCTACCGAACCACCAGCTGACAATACCGACGATGCATACCCCACAGCAGACACCGAAGCGGAAGCAACGGCGGAAACGCAAGAAGCGGCAGCTACTGCTGACGAACAAGCATCGCCCGTAACCAGCGAACAAGACCCGCCGGTCGACGCCGACCAAAAGCCAGCAACGATCGATTCCTACTTCGATTCGTTGCTCGGCGACAACCCCTGACCACCGAATTCGCCCAACTGCGGATGGGTTCACGCCCAATGCCGACCCCGTGAACGGAATTCTTTGCGAAACTGGTGGGCACGACGGGGCGCGAACCCGGGACCTCCACCGTATAACCGGCGTTCGGGGACGCGCCGGAATGGGCCTGCCGCAGTCCGGGGTTGTTGACTCAGGCGTCGTCGTGGGGCTGGAGAGGGTTGGACACATCGAGCCCGCGGTGTTGCGCGGCTGACAGCAGATGGGAGTCGGCGGTGGCGACCACGGTGGCTTTGCTGGCGAGCACTGCCGCTAGGTGAACGGCGTCGTAGCCACGCAGTCCTTCGAGTTCGGCCAGATCTCCGGCGACTCGCACAAGTTCGGTAGTGACCGGTACCACGTCGAGCTGAGACCAGAGCGTGTCGAGTTCCGCCTTAGCGGTCGACAGTTCGTCGGAGTCGAGGCGGCCACCGCGACGTGCCGACGCGAGCGCTGCTCGCGCTTCGGCGTAACCGATCTCAGCGCACACCACGAAGTCGGACTCGAGCCACAATCGCTGCGCCGGTTCCGTACCGACTTCGTCGTCGACGAGCAGCTTGAGCAGCACCGAGGTGTCGATGTAGGTGATCACTGTCGTTGCTGTGCGACGAGTGTCTCGAGCGGGTCACCCGGCGTGAGCTTCACTCGCCGCGACGGGAGGCGGCGCCGAGTGGCCGGCGCCGGGCGCACGATCCCGGCCTCAATCAGCGCCGCTCGGCGATCGGCATCCGGGGCTGTGGCCGCAAGTCGGGCGATCGGTCGGCCGTGTTCGGTGATGGTGATTTCCTCGCCCGCCTTGACCCGATCGAGATAGCCACTCAGATGGTTCTTGAGCTCGCGCACGCCGACAGAGGCTCCACCTCGTGATGTAGCTTCACTCATGACAGCATTGTAGCCGCAAATCGACCTGGGTGAACGCAGTATCCCCGAAGTGCCGTTGGTGGGCCACCCCAACAGCCCAGTCAGGCGACCACTCTCAGCGGCCGAATGGCCATCAGTGGGCAGGCAGGTCCAGATGGCCGCCAGTGGGCAGATTCACCTGTCCGCCGACAACCGTATCTGTCGTGGTGAACGGAATTCTTCGTCAATCTGGTGGACCTTAGGGGACGGCTTTCAAACCCAGCTCCCCGACCGGTACAACGCCGACTCGGCCGCTCCAAGGTCGAGAAATTGGCAGCCGAATACAAGGCAGGCAGGTCGCTGCGGTTCGTCGCCGCCTTCTTCGGTGTCGACGCAACGACTGTGCGCCGAGAGCTGCACCGAGTTGGCGTGACGATCCGCGCCCGACGCGGCTAGGCCCCGTGACCCAGCTACCCGTCTCCAGTACAGCCCCGACGGCCGCGTCTCTGGATAATGACTTACTACCATATTGCATCAAAACAATATTGCGGGTAGGGTGACCGCATCCGAATCGAGTTCCACCCCACCTTCGCCGACCAGTTCGCCCGCCTTGTCGACGACACCGACACGCTCGAGGTCGCCGGCGAAGTGACCGGACTCGTGGCCGCGCTCGAGGAGCACGGGCACCTGATCGAGCACACCGACATCAGTCACCCGATCATCATCGCTCGCTACGACATCCACACTCTCCGCCGCACACCACCGAACGAGATCTGTCCCTACGCCGACGAGCCACCGGTCATCCGGATCTTCTACGCCTGGTTCACCGACACCGCCAACAACGTGGAGTTCCCGGTCGTGTTCGAGATGGGCGACAAGTCGCTCAGCCCAACCCCGAACCAGTGGTACCCACCCATCATCAACCGGATCGAAGCACAGACCATCCCGAACTGGGAGCGAACCCATCCCACCCATCAGGCACGGATCAGGAGAACACGATGACCAAGCGAACCACCCCCACCATTCCCGAACCCGACCACACCGCCGACGACTACGCGACCGCGAACGAGACCGTGGCCACAGCCAGGAAACGGCTTCGAGTGAATCCATCCGCGCAAGCGGCGTCCGATCGGGTGACGCAACTGGCGAACGAGATCGCCAGCCGTCGTGTCCACACGCTGGCTGCGTTGCGCAAGGCTTGCGAGCTAACCCAGGTCCAGATCGCCGAAACGCTCGGCATCGGGCAAGGCGACGTTTCCAAACTGGAGCAACGGCCGAACCTGATGCTGCAAACACTCGCCCGATACATCGAAGCAACCGGCGGCCGACTGCGGGTCGTTGCCGAGTACGGCGACGACCGCGTCGAGATCGAGCTCAGCGAACTCTCTGGCACGTCAGCGTGAGCCACCGATCGGCGCAGTGATCAGGCCGACATACGGGGTCCTGGAGACAGCGAGTCCGCGAACCCTTCGTCCTCTCTTTCAAACCCAGCCCTGAACAGGGCAAAGGCGCCCGATTGTTGTCGCATCGCAACAATCAGTGGGCACGACGGGGCTCGAACCCGGGACCTCCACCGTGTCATGGTGGCGCTCTAACCAACTGAGCTACGCGCCCGCAAGACTTGAAAGCCAACCGTTTCGGCCGCTTCCGCACTTACAGCGAGCAGAACTATATCAGCTGTTTGTGGTGACGCCGTGCCCTGCTGTCTACGCTGAGGCGCACCACCAGAACCGAGGAGATGTAGATGTTGGCAGCGTTCCTCGTGAGCTTTGGTGTGATCTTCGTCGCCGAACTCGGCGACAAATCACAACTCATGGCGTTGGCCTTTGCCACCCGGTACAAGACGATGCCAGTGATGATCGGCATTACGGTTTCGACCGCGCTCGTTCACGCGGTGTCGGTCTTCGTCGGTGCAGTCGTGGGCGCGGCTTTGCCCACACGGGCCATCACGATTGTCGCCGCTGTTGCGTTCATCGCGTTCGGCCTTTGGACGTTGCGCGGCGACAAACTCACCGAGGACGACGAAGAGCGCGCCGCTCGGCCGGCGCGCAACACGATCCTCACCGTCGGATTCGTATTCTTCCTGGCTGAGCTGGGCGACAAGACGATGCTTGCCACCATCACTCTGGCAACTCGTTACGGCGTGATCGGCACGTGGATCGGCTCAACCCTGGGGATGGTTGTGGCCGATGGGTTGGCGATCGTGGTTGGTCGGATGTTGGGTGCCCGCCTGCCCGAGCGCGCGATCCGCATTGGTGCAGCGACATCGTTCTTCATCTTCGCCGCGATCATGCTCGTCGAAGCGATTTGATCGCTGGGTCACGCGTCCTTGAGGCGCAGTGACACGTCGTTGGCCATCAAGCGGCCGCGCTGTGTGAGCACCCAACGATTGTTGTGCAACTCAACAACGCCTGGCAGTGCCTCGCCGTCGAGCGCCTCACGCGGAACCCCTTCACGAAGACGAAGCTGCAGCTGCAAACCCTCCGCGCGTCTCGCCGCCGCATCGAGTTCCTCGCCAGCTGCCTCAACGCTTTCATTCGCCTCCAAGAGATCGATGTACCGATCGGGCGTGCGCACGTTCCAAAATCGTCGGCCATTGCGATGCGAATGGGCCGCGCATCCAAAACCCTGGTAGTCGAGTTGATGCCAGTACAGCAGGTTGTGGCGACACTCGTAACCGTCGCGAGCCCAGTTGCTGACCTCGTAGTTGGCCAGCCCGTGGGCAGACAACATGTCGTCGACCATCTCATACTTGTCGGCGAGGTCGTCGTCGTCCGGGTGTCGCTCGGGTTGTGATGCCAACGGCGTGCCTGCCTCAATCGTGAGTGCATATGCCGAGACATGAGGCGGGTCCAGCGCGAGGGCACCGGTCACCGTGCGTTCCCAATCGACCAGCCGCTCCCCTGCCCCGCCGTAGATGAGATCCAGATTGAACGACACGATGCCTGCCGACCTCACGGCATCGACAGCGCGGGTGACATTGGCCGGCACGTGGGTGCGGCCAAGCGACACCAGCACCTCGGGCACCATCGACTGCACCCCGATGCTGACGCGGTTCACACCGACGTCGGCAAAGATGCGCATCATCTCTGGCGTCACGTCATCGGGATTGCACTCCACCGTGATTTCGGCATTCGCCGCAACCGGGATCGCCGCAATGACCTTGGCAAGGCTGGCTGGTTCGAGCAACGTTGGCGTGCCACCGCCCACGAACACCGTGTCGACCGTCGGCATCTCCGCGGACACATGGCGACGAATGTCGGCGAGCAGCGCATTGACGTAGCTGTCGATGAGATGATGACGGTCGGTCCATGTCGCGAACGCGCAATAATCGCATCGCTTCGCGCAGAACGGGATATGGACATACGCGCCGAACGCGTCAGCCACGGGAACGAGCAGACGGTTGCAGAGTGGTCTCAGGCACCGCTGGGATGCATGAGCAAATCGAGCGCATCGAGACGCTGACCCACCTGATCGACGGGCACATCGAGCATCGCGGCAATCGCGCGCGTGTCGTCGCCACGAACGGTGAGCACCTTGCCATTGAAGTCTTGGCGCTGCACCTGAATCATGCGCATGAAGCGCGCCAGCATCTCGAATGGCTGACCGCTGAGCTGCGAGAGCTTCACCAAATCGACAGGCAACTTGCGACCGGCGATGCCCTCGTCGGCGGCTTCCGTGGCGATGCTCTGCTCGTCGCGCGGGAGCAACTGCTCGACGGGCACGTTGTAGAACGACGCAAGCCGTTCGAGCCGGGGCACCGAGATCGCTCGCTCGCCACGTTCATAGGCGCCGAGCACGCTGGCTTTGAATTCGTCGCGCGAGGTCGCTTCGACATCTTGCAGGCTGAGCCGCTTTTGACGCCGGATGACGCGCAGGCGTTCACCCACCTTGCGGCTATAGGGCGACGACGAAACGTCGTCATCTTCGAACTCTCGCATCGTGCACGTCCTTCGTGATCCTGCAGCGTCCGCCGTGACGCGATTGATAGGATTGTGACGATTCAACCACACTCAGAGTTTTTTTGCAACTGTTCGTAGCGAAATGCTGCTCTGGCACACTGCAAGCTCTCAAGCTGTGATGCCGTTCTCACGCAGCGCGCTCAGCTGCGCAGCGGCAACGAGAGCAGCGGTCTCCACGCGCAGAATCGACGAACCAAGCGACACGTGTCGCGATTGCTGGGCCAACTCATCGCGCGTCCACCCTCCCTCGGGGCCGATGAGCAGGCACGATGCTGCAAGCGTGAGACGATCACCACCGGGTTCGGCCAACATGGCCAACGGATCGACAAACCGCGGTTGGGCGGGGCCATCAATGATGGGCAGCCATAAACGGCGGCTCTGCATCGATGCCTCACGCGCCACTTTGCGCAGCTTGGTCATATTGCGATCGGCTCGATCGGGCGCCCAGCGCACGACACTTCGATCGGCATGCAAGACGACGATTCGATCGATACCGATCTCGGTGAGCTTCTGCACGATCCATTCAGGCCGTTCAGCTTTGGGCAGGGCAAAGCCGATGGTGAGCTCAGGAGTCGCGCGGGGTGGGCATTCGATATCGGAGGTTGGTTCGAGGGCATCCGCGCTGACGAAACGGCACATCCTCCACGAACCACGTCCGTCACTGACCGAAACCGCCTCCCCCGCGCGTAACCGGAGCACGCGCCCGAGGTGGTGCTGATCATCGAGATTAAGTACTGGAGCGGCGAGCGAATCGACGAACACGTGCGCCGCTGATCCGCGCACCGACGGATTCACGAAAATGCCGACTTGATGCGCGAGAAGATGCCCTTCTCGTGCGGTTCGACTTCCTCACCGCGACTCTGCGCATAGAGGCGTAGCAGTTCGGCTTCATCGTCGGAGAGCTTGGTGGGTACTTGCACTTGCACTCGCACGTACAGGTCGCCGCGGCCGCGGCCCTGCAGTCGTTGTACACCACGACCGCGCAACACGAATTCGCGGCCAGGCTGTGTACCTGCGGGGATCTCGAGCTCCTCATCACCGTCGAGCGTGGCGAGGGTGAACCGAGTGCCGAGCGCGGCCTGGGCGATCGAGATGGGAAGGTCGGTGACGAGGTTGACGTCCTCGCGCCGGTATCGCTCGTGACGGGCGACCCGGATATGCACATAGAGGTCGCCCGCACCGCCGCCACGCGGGCCAGCCGCGCCGCGACCGGTGAGACGTAACGTAGAACCGGTATCAACGCCGGCGGGAACATCGACCTGATAGGTCTTATCCGTGACCACACGACCATCACCGCTACACGCTGGACAGGGCGTGACGATGACCTGACCCATGCCGTTACACCGCGGACACGCCGATGAGGTGACCATCTGACCGAGCAAGCTCTGGCGCACGCGTTGCACCTGACCTCGACCATTGCAGTCGGCACAGGTGACGGGCTGCGTGCCAGAGCCCGCACCGGAGCCACCGCATTCGGTGCAGGCAACCGCGGTGCGCAGCGTGACGGGGACTGTGGCACCAAAGACCGCCTGTTCGAAGGACAGGTCGGCGACCACTTCAAGGTCTTGTCCACGAGGTGGACCCGCAGTGCCACCGCCACGACCGCCACCAAATGGCGAACCTCCACCACCACCACCGAAGAAGGCGTCGAAAAGGTCGCCGAGTCCACCGCCGGCAAAGCCGTCGTTCGAACCAGCTCCACCGAGACCTGATTCACCAAAGCGGTCGTAGCGAGCCCTACTGTCGGGGTCGCTCAGTGTCTCGTACGCACGGGCCACCTCTTTGAACTTCGCCTCTGCCGCTGCGTCGTCGGGGCGCGCATCGGGGTGGAGCTCGCGTGCCTTCTTGCGGTATGCCTTCTTGATGTCGTCGGCACTCGCGTTCCGAGACACGCCAAGCAGTTCGTAGAAATCGGCCATGTGCTTAACCCTCAGCCAGACGCCGACCCAGGCGATCGCTGACGACATCAACTGTTGCAAGGGCCTGCGGATAGTTCATCCGCGTTGGTCCAAGCACGCCGACGGTGCCGAGCTGTTCGCCCTCGACGATGACCGACTTGACCACGACAGAACACGACACCAACGGCTCGAGACCATGCTCGGCACCGATAGCAACGGACAGGCCCCGGTCGATGACATCGCGAACCAATGACACCACTACATACTGCTGTTCGAGCGTGGTGAGTACGGAGCGCACAATATCGACGGCATCGAACGCGTTCGCCACCGATGCCGCACCACCGACGAAGACCGGGTTGTCGTCACCGACGCTGCGCAACGCAGTAAGCGCATGGGTGCACAACGCGTCGACATCGGTATCACCCGACGTTGTGGGCAGTACGACCGAACCGAGTGTCTTGCCGATCATGGCGGCCTGCAGCAGCGCCGAAGCCGTAGCAAGCCGCGTCTCGGACGAATCGTCATCGAGTTCGATGGTCTGATTCTCGACCTGACCATTCGACAGCACCGCAACTGCCATGGCGACGCGTGGCGACAAACCGACGAGCTGAACCGACCTCACCACAGCCGCCTGCGCATTTGGGCCAACGACCACCGCAGCATGGTGAGTGAGGTTGGCGAGCAGGTCGCTGGTGTGCGACAGCAATTCCTCGAGTCGGCCGTGGGCGCGATCAAAGAAGTTACCGACCTGTTGCGCAGCGAGCTCGTCGAGCGGGCCATTGGGAGCGAGGTGATCGACAAAGAAGCGATAGCCCTTATCCGTTGGGATACGACCCGCAGAGGTGTGCGGCTGCACGAGGAAGCCTTCCTGCTCAAGCACAGCCATGTCATGACGAACGGTGGCCGACGACACCTGCACCCCAGGCGCGCTGGAGACGTGCGTGGAACCCACCGGCTGTGCCGTAGTGACGTATTCCTCTACTACGGCCCTGAGGATGGCGGTCTTACGTTCGTCGAGCATCAGTTTGCAAAGGTTAGCGGCCCATCGCGGTTTGGTAACGCCTGAGCGACTCGACACGTTCGACCGCGTGATCGACCATCGGTGGATTCGCTCCAGGCGGTAGCACAGCGCCATCTATCCAGGGGGCGTGAATGGCCTTGTTCGAGAGGCCTCCGAGCTCCGGTACCCACCGCCGGATGTAGTCACCGTCAGCATCGAATCGTTGGCTCTGCCCGATCGGGTTGAACACGCGAAAGTACGGCGCGGCGTCGGTACCGGTACCGGCCACCCATTGCCATCCGTGCTGATTTGAGGCGAGATCACCGTCGACCAGGTGGCGCATGAAATGTCGCGCTCCCCACTGCCACGGCAGGTGCAGATCCTTGACGAGAAAGCTTGCAACGATCATTCGGACTCGATTGTGCATCCACCCGGTCGCGAGTAGTTGGCGCATGCCAGCGTCGACGATCGGATATCCGGTTCGGCCTGACGTCCATAGCGCGAATCGTTCATGTGCGGCATCGCTCGCATCGAGCTCGATTGCATTCATCTTCTGTTGCAGGTTGTGGCGTGCGCTGTCGGGGGAATGAAACAGCACGTCGGCGTAAAAGTCGCGCCACGCAAGCTCGGCGCGGAACACCTCGTGTGCACGACTATCGCCGAGTTCGTCGAGCAGTTGTCTGGGATGCACCTGGCCCCACCGTAGGTACGGACTCATCCCACTTGTTCCGGCGATGCCGGGCAGATCGCGTTGGCTGTCGTAACGATCAAGCATCGTCTCAGCGAAGTGGGACCAACGCGCATGCGCCGCATCTTCCCCAGCAGCGGGTAACACACAATCCAGTTCTGGTTCAGCAGGAATCCCGTCCGACGGCCAAGAATCGGCCCCGCGCCATGTCACGTTTGGCGCGTCGGTTGGATGCTGCCACCCGAGTTGACTCCACGCGCGCTTAAACGGCGTGAACACTGCGTAGGCAGTGCCGTCGCCCTTGCGCACCTCGCCAGGCGGCACGGCATACGGCGAGCCCATACCTACGAAGTTCGCCGCTGCTCCCATCGCCAGGGTGTCGGCCACGGCTGCGTCCCGTTGACGACCGTACGGTGCATAGTCGCGGCTGACAACGACCTCGCTTGCTCCTGTCTCGGCGACGAGACCAGCGAGCACCGTCGCCGGGTTGCCTTCACGCACGACCAGTTGGCCGTTCATCGACGCGTTCAACGCACGAAGAGATCGGTACATGAACGCGAGGCGCGGCAACCCACTGTGACGCACAAGGTTGGCGTCGATGATGAACACCGGCACCGTCTCGCGGCGCTCGCGGCTGGCGAACGTGAGTGCCGGATTGTCGCTCAGGCGGAGGTCACGACGTAACCACATGATCGAACGGTTGGACGTCACGGTTGAAGTGTGACCCAGCGACGGCGTCGTTGCGCGATCGAACAAGCATGAATCCGGCCACACACACGGACGCAAGCGTGATGACGCCGCCGTAGCCCAGACTCCACTCAGCACTGACGCGGTCGCCGATCAGACCGGTGATCGGTGAGCCGATCGGCGTGGAGCCAAGAAACGCCACGGCCATCAGTGCGAGTAGGCGACTGCGCATCTCGGCCGGGCACTCCTGCTGCGCGATCGAGTTCGTGGCGGAAATGAAGCCCGCACCGCCAACACCCATCGGAACGGCGAGCACCATGGCCCACGCAAAGTTCGGTGCCCATGCCAACGCGATGCCGCTCACACCGAGCACGGCGGTGTTCACCAAGAAGTAGCGCAGCGACACCACCTGCAAGCGCGCCGTGCGCAATGACCCGATCAGGCTGCCGACGCTCACCGACGCGAGTAGCCAACCAAACAGCTCCTTATCGCCGAAGCGTTTGTCGGCGAGGCGCACGAGGCTGACGTTGTAGTTGAAGGCAAAGGTGGAGACGATCGCGAGCACCACGAACACCAACAGCAGCCGATTGTTGCGACCAATAAAGCGCAGCGCATCGCGCACGGGAGTGCCGCCGCGTTTCGCAGTAACCACGGGTCGCAACGTGGCCACGTTGATCGAGAACAGCGCGAAGAGAATCGCCAGAAACGACCCACCATTGATGATGAAGCACCATCCGGTGCCGATGGATTTCGTGAGCACCGCAGCGAGGGCCGGACCGAAGATTCGCGACCCGGTCATCACCGCAGTGTTCAACGACATCGCGTTCGGAATGTCGACAGGATCGACGAGCTCAGTAACGAAGCCGCGACGCGCCGGGTTATCAAGCGCGTTGATAATGCCCACCGCGAACGACAGTGCGTAGAGCGCACCGAGGCTGACGTGCCCGGAGAGGTCGAGTACGCCCAACGCAAGGGCCTGCACCGTGAGCAGAGCCTGGGTGATGAGCGTCATCTTGCGACGGTTGACCCGATCGGCAACCGCCCCAGCCCACGCGCCGAGCAGCAAGGTTGGCAGGAACTGTGTGGCAATAATCAGGCCGACATCGGTGGCCTTGCCGGTGAGGCGATACACGAGCAGCGACATTGCCGTCAGCTGCAACCAACTGCCGACGTTTGAGACCAGAAGTCCCAAGAAGAACACCCGAGCGTTGCGTTCGCGAAGTGAACGAAAGGTCTGCGAGGCCACCTCGCAAGGCTAGAGCGCGAGCTCAGCGTTCAGTCGTCGAGTTTGAGCGCCGAGATGAAGACGTCGCCCGGGATCTCGACACGGCCAATCGCCTTCATTTTCTTCTTGCCTTCCTTCTGCTTCTCGAGCAGCTTGCGCTTACGCGTGATATCGCCGCCGTAGCACTTTGCAAGCACGTCCTTGCGCCGCGCTTTCACCGTCTCGCGGGCAATGACCTTGCCGCCAATAGCTGCCTGGATCGGCACATCGAACATCTGGCGCGGGATGAGCTCGCGCAGCTTCTCGCACATGCGTCGTCCGTATTCGAACGCCTTGTCGCGATGCACGATGGTGCTGAATGCGTCGGCGGGCTCACCATTGAGCCATAAGTCAACGAGCACCAGATTGCTGCGCTGATATCCATCGAGCTCGTAGTCAAGACTCGCGTAACCCTGCGTGCGGCTCTTCATCTGATCGAAGAAATCCACCACCACCTCGGCCAGCGGCACCCGGTAATGCAACTCGACTCGCTCGGGAGAGAGGTACTCGAGCTTGGTCATGTCGCCGCGCCTCGTTTGGCAGAGATCCATGAGCGTGCCGGTGTACTCCTTGGGCGTGATGATGCTCACCCGGAAGTAGGGCTCTTCGATGAAGTCGATCTTCTGCGGTGGTGGCAGGTCGGCAGGGTTATCGACGATGACCAACTCGCCATCGGTCTTCGTGACCCGATACTCAACGCTGGGTGCCGTTGCAATAAGCGCGAGGTTGAATTCACGTTCGAGGCGTTCTTTGACGATCTCCATGTGCAGCAAACCCAGGAAGCCACAACGAAACCCGAACCCAAGTGCTCCCGAGGTTTCGGGTTCGTAGGAAATGGAAGCGTCGTTGAGTTTCAACTTCTCGAGGCTCTCGCGGAGGTTCTCAAAGTCGTCGCCGTCGATGGGATACAACCCGCAGAACACCATCGGCTTCGGATCGCGATAGCCGTGCAGCGCCTCGTCCGACGGATGAATGAACGTGGTGACGGTCTCGCCGCTTCGGGCATCGCCGACGTGTTTGATACCGGCAATCAGATACCCGACCTCGCCGGGACCCAGCTCGTCAATCGGCGTGATGACGGGCTTACGCACGCCGACCTCGACGGCCTCGTGCACGGTGCCCGCGTTCATGAACTTCACTTTGACGCCCGCGCTGATGCGGCCATTCATCACACGAATCGAGCTGACGACCCCACGGTATTGGTCGTATTGGCTATCGAAGATGAGCGCCTGCAACGGAGCATCGGGATCGCCTTTCGGCGCAGGGATGTGCTCGATGACCGCGTCGAGCAGGTCGGGCACGCCGACCCCGGTCTTGGCGGAGATGCGAATGATGTCCTTCGCTTTGATGCCGAGCACATTCTCGATCTCTAGCGCGTAGCGATCGGGGTCGGCGGCGGGAAGGTCGATCTTGTTGAGCGCGGCCACGATTTCGAGGTCGTGCTCAAGCGCCAGGTAGCAGTTCGCCAGCGTTTGCGCCTCGATGCCCTGGGCAGCATCGACCACCAACACCACACCCTCACACGCTGCCAAACTGCGGCTGACCTCGTAACCGAAGTCGACATGACCGGGCGTGTCGATGAGGTGGAGCGTGTGCCCCTTCCACCCAACGCGAACGTTCTGCGCCTTGATCGTGATGCCTCGCTCACGCTCGAGATCCATGCTGTCGAGGTACTGGGAGCGCATGTCGCGCATGTCAACGGCACCGGTCATCTCGAGTATTCGGTCGGACAGGGTCGACTTGCCGTGATCGATGTGAGCAATGATCGAGAAGTTGCGGATGCGGCTAAGGTCCATGAGCAGTGCCTCGATGCTATCGGCCGTGAATCTCGGCCGGTGGGTGGCAGATGTTTCATTCCGCCGATAGGCTCACGCAGCCTGTTCTGGACCCGTCCGGCACAACACATTCGGTCAATCTCAACGAATCAGTTTCACGACTGTCAACGAAAAGGGACTTCGCACGTGGCGAATATCAAGAGTCAAAAGAAGCGCATTCTCACCAACGCCAAGGCGGCCGAGCGCAACAAGGCCACCAAGAGCGAGCTTCGCACCCGCGTGAAGACCGCGGTGAAGACCGTCGGCGCGGAGAACAGCGACGAGAACGTGCGTCTCGCGGTGAAGCGCCTCGATATGGCTGCTGCCAAGGGCATCATTCATCCCAATCAGGCCGCGCGTCGTAAGAGCCGCTTGATGAAGCGGGTCAATACCGGCGCCTGAGCTCCACAAGCTCCGCCCTCGCGTCACGGCGAGTCAAACATTTTCCAATGGCCCGAGCTTCGGCTTCGGGCCATTTGCCTTTTCTGATTTCTGATTTCTGATGTCTGATGTCTGATGTCTAGTTTCGCCGCGAGGCGGCACCCGTCGGCGAAAGTCGGCTGAGCCGAGCGACGAGCACTTCCATCACCAGCTCTTCAGGAAGATCACGCTGACCACGAAGGTCGAGATCGGCTTGGGCAAGCAACTCGATTGCACGCGAGACTCCCCCGCTGCCAAGACGGCGGTATTGATCCATTGCCTTGCGCGCCGGAAAGCCGGTCTTGATCCCGAGCACATCAGCAACGGCTTGTTCGGTGTTCGCTTCGGCACCATCGAGCTTGAGAAGCCGTACGTAGTGATTGTGGAGCGTGGCCATCACCTGCAACGGATGACGCGTCTGGATGATGCGCACGAGCAACGTGAGCGCCACCGAGGTGTCGCCGCGGTCGATGGCATCGGTGAGATCCCAAGGCGGTACCGAACCGGCGTCGCCGAGAAAGGGTTCGACGTCGGCGGCACTCAAGCGTTGCTCAACGCCGTAGGTGGACTGCAGCGTCTCGAGTACTCCAGCGAGACGGCCCGCCTGTTCGCCCATCCAGCCCGCGATCATTGCGAACGCCGAGGAATCGAGCTTCATGCCCGCCCCGGCCACCTGTTCTTCGATCCACAGCGAACGGTCGCGTTTGGACGACGGCGGCGAGGTGCTCGTAGTGGTTGCGCCTGCCTTCTTCGCCGCGTCGGTGAGCGACTTTGCGAGGCGACCACCGCCGCCCACCATTACGAGGTCGGTGCTCGGCAGCGGGTCGGCGAGGTACGCAACGAGCGAGGCAACATCGTCGGCAGTGAACCTGCCGATGTCTCGCGCGACCACAACTCGTTTGTCGGTGAGGAACGGCATTGTCTGTGCAGCGTCGACGACGGCGCGCAGTTCGTAGTCGTCGCCCGCGAAGTCATCGACCATCATTGTGCGATCACCGTCGCCAACGAGCCGATGCACGAGTTCGGTGACCGCGGCGAGCACCAACGACTCGTCGTCTCCTGTGATGAGGTGCAATGCCATTACCTCCCACCTTGACACATTCGCCCGAACCGGACGGAAACGATTCGGCAGGCAACCGCAATGACCACAGCCACCCAACCGCACATCACCCATGTGGCGGGGGGTTCGAGTTTGTACCCGAGGCCGGCGACCGTGGCAACCCATCGAGTACCGAGCGCGCTCGGCATCTGCACAATCGACGACACGGTTCCGCCGACGAAGTGTTGCGTCGCGCCGGCGACCAACCCAGCAGGCAATCCGTACAACATCACAAAGCCTGCGACCGGCACCGCAAGCAAATTGGCCGGAATCGACACGAGCGGCAAGGTGCCAAAGACGAGCAGGCTCACCGGTGCGACACCGCACTGCGCGCCAAGTGTCACGGCCGCGGGCTCGGCGAACCACCGCGGCCCGGGTATGTAGGGCGTGAGGGCCGTGCCGATCACTGCCACACCCGCAGTGGCGCCGATGGAGAGCCAGAAGCCAACGGACCACACCAAGAGCGGATCGACGAGGATGAGAAGTCCAACGGCAAGCACAAGCACGCGAATTGCAGGTCGCTCGCGCCCCATGAGATAGCCAGTGGCCGCAATGGCGGCCATCACCCCAGCGCGAAGCACCGACGGCTCGAATCGTGTCAGCGCCGCGAACCATGCAATGAGGGCCAAGGTGGCCGCCCAACGAACCCAAGCACGCAACCGCCGAAGGAGCGGCGCGGCTGCGGCGAGGATGAACGCGACGTTCTGCCCGGACACGGCCGTGAGATGCGACAGGCCCGAACCACGGAAGGCATCGATCATCGCCGAAGGTTCGTTGCGGTCGTCGCCGATCACCAAGCCTGCAAAGAGCGCATCATCGGGACTCGGCAAGGCGGCTGCGCCTTGAGCAAAGAGGCGCCGCACGCGATTCGACGCTCCATCAAGTGCAGTGCCCGGATCCCAATCGCCGATCGTTCGCAGCTGGAAACCACCGACGACGTGACGAATCGCAGCACGGTGCGCCGTCACACCATTGAGCGCGCGGCGCTTGCCCGAAACCTGCGCGCACTCGCCAGCCAACCGATTGGCAAGACGACGCCTCGCAGAGCCACGCGCCCACGTTTCGAATCGTTCACCTTCAATTTCGAAGACCGCCAACGTCGCACCACCCACCGGAGCGGGATCGGCCTTGAGACACGCTCGAGCGTGATACTCACCGAGGTGTTCGGGTAGCACCTCGCGCCACGCATAACCCGACACGGCGACTCCGAAGAGCCCCGCCCCAACGCACAGGAGTGCGAACGTCCGTGAACGATGAAGCACGATGATCAAAACACCACAGAGGACAGCAAGCGCTGGTCGGCGCGACCACACGCCAACAACGATGTTCGCGACCACGATGGCGAGTTGCACAGTGGTGATCGTCTGCCACCAGAACGCTGTGCCGTTTCTATACGATCGCGTCATGACGAGCACCGGTACCCGCCCAAACATGGCGGTGCCACAGGGCCCACGCGAATTTCGATCTCACATCCGCCATCGCGGTCCGTTCGTTGCCATGGGGCCAGCGGCAGCGCTCGGTGTGGTGTCGGCGATGTTGTTGCACGGCAACACAAGCACTGTTCGCGGCATCGCCGGCTTTGGAGCAGCGGTGCTCGGCGCTCCGGCTCTGCTCGCCGCTGGTGTTCCACTGGCCACGGAATCGAACCGAAAATTCTTTGGTGTTGTTGCCAGCATCGCGCTGTGGTTCGCCGTGGGAGTGTTGGCCGCGCGACGCGCGACGCGTTCGCCGGTGGCAATGTGGCGCGACTTCTGGCGCGAATTTGCCTGGCTCGCGGCTGGCATCTGGATCGGCGTGGGCATGGGGTTGGCCATAACCGAACTACTGGTAGGACGCGCGTTGTTCTAAGCGCAGCGTCACTGCGCATGGCGAAGAAGATCACACCTTCACCAACGCCCGAATCGCGTCCACCTTGGAAGGTCCGATACCTGGGACCTTGAGGAGATCATTGACCGCCGAGAACGGACCACTCTGATCGCGATAACGCACAATTGCTGCGGCCGTCGCCGGCCCAACACCGGGTAACGCATCGAGTTGCTCGGGGGTGGCACGATTCAGATCGATCGGTCCCGTCGGCTGCGCCGCGGTACCTTGACCCGCAGCGGACGGTGATCCCCCACTCGACGTTGTTGCGCCGATGACCTCGGGCACCTGTTGACCAACATGGGGCACGTAGATTCGATCACCGTCGTGCACAAACGCGGCGAGGTTCATGACGTCGATGACCGCATCGGCGGTCGTGCCTCCCGCTGCCTCGATAGCTTGCTGCACTCGCGCGTCGAACGAGAGTCGATAGACCCCCGGCGCGAACACTGCGCCAGCTACATAGACAGTGATTGACGACTCTGCGACCGTTGTGGAACTTGCGTTGGGTGCGGCCGGGGTGGTGTTCGAACCGATTGGCGATGTCGGCGCAACGCCCGCCGAGACCGACGGCTGCGCGTACGGTAGCGAGCTCTCGATTGGAGTCGGTGGGGCACGCAACAGCCAATATCCGCCAGCGCCGACGGCGAGAATCGCGCACGCGCTCACGACGACGCGAGCTAGGCCAAACCACTGCAACCACGCCTGCACGACCTCGCTGAGAGGACGCGACGGCTGAGGACGAGTTGGCAACGAATCCATGCGGCCTCCAGAAACGAGGCGCCAGAGCGCCAGTCAAGATTCGGGGGAAGCCAACCGGAACGCTACCGAGGAATTATTGCGGAGCAACCGACTCAGGGCTATCTCGGCGCGTAGCACGAGCTATTGGTATCAGCCCGGAGCAACGGGTTCGAGATCGTGATCGCGCACCGCCGTTGCGAGCGAACGGCGGGCCACCCATTCGGCCTCAATCTCCAAAGGGATGCGTAGGTACGCGCCGTGGTGACCCTTGAGCCGAACTCGCCAGAGCGCATAAGCACCGAGGTAACGAACACCGAAGCCGATCACACCATGGCGACGCCACTGCCGGACGTGGACCTGTTCATGACGAAGAAGCATCGTTGAGTGCTCGCTGCCTTCGCGCACGATGACGACCGAACCAAGGGTGATCCCATCGGATCCCTTTGGCACCGGCCCACCGATCCACAAGCGATATCCATCGCGGCGTTCAAACGGCATGTAGGGACAGTAGTCGCAACCACGCGCACCGTTGGGGCGGCGCGGGTTAAGACTTAGAAAAGGCGCGCGGTGAGTTGCTTGCGGAAACTGGCAGTTCGTGGATCCTCGGCACCCATCACTTCGAGGATGTCGAGAAACTCCTGTCGAGCCTCGAGATCGTCCTTCACGATCGCGAGCAGCGACGTGAGCTTGGCGTCGTAGTCGTCGACGGGATGCTCGCTCAGACGCGCTGCGGCGGCGACCTTGCGGGTGCGATCGGATTCCGGAATGCGCGCCAGCAGGAAGATCACTTCGTCAGGCCGACCGGACGCGATCAAGAGTTCGCTGAGCGCAATGATCGCGTCTTCGTTGCCAGGTTCGGTTTCGAGCACCGCGCGCAGGCTGTCTTCATCGCCAGCATCGATGAGCGCATCAAGTTGTAGCTGCTCGTCGCTCGGCATCAGCGATTGAACGAATTCTTGCACGAGGTGTTCGGGCTGCGCGCCGACGAAGCCATCGACCACCTGACCATCCTTGAGCGCGTAGACCGCGGGTATGGACTGCACCTGAAATGCCTGCGAGATAACGGGGTTTTCATCGACGTTTACTTTGACGAGCACTACCGCGCCGTCGGTGGCATCGGTGGCGGCCTCAATGATGGGGCCGAGGGTCTTACATGGGCCACACCATGGTGCCCACAGATCGACGATGACCGGAGTGGTCATCGACCGCTCGATGACATCGTTCTGGAATGTTGCGTCGGTGACGTCGAGAGCCATGCCGAAACGATATCGGCTCGCTCGTTGGCAGACAGACTTCGGCCCGCTCGGAAGGCGAGGTGACGTGGGGATGCCACTCGATAGGTGCATACCCGCTGAGAGTGCAGATACGGTAGGCAAGCAATGAGCGACGTCGCCGGAATTGATGTTCCCTCGGTCACCGCGTGGCTGCAACAGCATGTGCCCGGAGCACTCGGCCCATTCACGTTTACGTTCATCGCGGGTGGCCACTCGAATCTCACGTTCGAGGTCGTCGGCGCGAACGGTGGCCGCTACGTTCTTCGCCGGCCTCCACTCGGACACGTGCTCGCCAGCGCGCACGATATGGGTCGCGAGCATCGCATCATTTCGGGGCTGCAGCACTCGGCCGTTCCGGTCGCCCCCGCGCTCGGCTACTGCGACGACCCATCGGTCAATGGAGTGCCGTTCTATGTGATGGGCTTTGTCGAAGGCCACGTCATTCGCGACGCTGCAACAGCGACCGCTGTGCTCACTCCGGGCGCGCGTCGACGGGCGAGCGAATCGATTGTCGACACGATGGCTGCAATCCACGCTGTCGATCTTCGCGCCGCGGGTCTCGACGACCTCGGCAAGCACGAGGATTACGTGTCGCGCCAACTTCGCCGTTGGTACAGCAACTGGAACTCACAAAAGACACGCGAGCTTCCCGCGGTCGATCAGGTGCACGACGCCCTACTGCAACGCATACCGCAGCAGGGCCCGGCCACGATCGTGCACGGTGACTACCGGCTCGACAACTGCATGGTGGCAGACACGGGCGATGTCGTCGCCGTGCTCGATTGGGAGATCTGCACCTTGGGCGATCCACTCGCAGACCTTGGCCTGCTGATGGTGTATTGGACGGGTCCCGACGACGACGCCTCTGCGTGGACCGGTTCATCGACAACCTCACCGGGCTTTCTCAACCGGGATGATCTCGTCGAACGTTATGCCGCTGGTACGGGGCGCGACATCTCACAGCTCAACTTCTATGTGGCGTTCGCCTATTGGAAGCTGGCCTGCATTCTCGAAGGCGTGTATTCGCGATACCTCGGAGGCGCACTTGGCGAGCGCGATCCGCTCGAATTGTTGCCGTTCAAACTTCAGGTGGAGGGTGCGGCAGCCAAAGCCGCCGAGGCACTCGAGCGCCTTCCATGAGCAACGCTTACACGCTCATCGGCGGGCAGATTCCTGAACTGCACGACCCGGCACTCGTCGTGATGCTCACCGGATGGATCGACGCCAGCGGAGCCGCTGGATCGGCGATGTCGACACTCGAAACTGAATGCGACGTTCGCACGATTGCAGTTTTCGACGGTGACACCTTCATTGATTATCGGGCACGCCGACCAACGATGGAGCTCCGCGATGGCGTGAACACAAGGCTCGCGTGGCCAGATATCGAGGTGAAACACGGCCATGACCTCGACGGCAAAGACGTGCTGTTGCTCACCGGACCCGAGCCCGACATGGCGTGGCGACATTTCGGACGCGAGGTAGCCGAACTCGGCGAACGGCTCGGTGTTCGGCGAATGATCGCGCTCGGCGCGTATCCGTTTGCATCACCACACACACGCGTGGCGCGCCTGTCGGTGTCCGCCCCGTCGCCCGCGCTCGTTGATTCATTGCCGCTCATCAAGAATTCGGTCGATGTTCCGGCCGGCGTCGCCGCCGTGCTCGAGCATTCGTTCCACGATCGCGGCATCGAGGCTCTCGGTCTGTGGGTGCAGGTACCTCACTACATCGCCTCGATGGCCTATCCGGCCGCAACCGTCGCGCTGCTGTCGGGGCTGATGCAAGTAAGCGGCATCCGCGTGGACGGCGCCACGGCTCGCCAAGAGACCATCATCCAACGCCAACGTCTCGACGAACTCGTGGCCGGCAACGAAGAGCACGGCGCCATGGTTCGCCAACTCGAAGAGGCATACGACAACAGCCAGAACCAGGGCGAACCGAGTCGCCAGTTCACCGACGCTGAGATCCCCACTGGCGACGAACTCGCGGCCGAGTTCGAGCAATACCTCCGCGACCAGAACGAAACCTGACCCGCCGGTCGAGTTCGGGCGTCTACTCGTCGCGCACTACGTTGCCTACCAACACATCGTTGGAGGGAACGCGCAAATGAAGGTAGACGGAGGCATTGGTACAGACCTGAGCAAGGTCGCCGCTCAGGCCAAACAGGTGGAAGCAGCGGGCTACACGGGCGCATGGACAGCCGAGACAAGCCATGATCCGTTCTTCCCACTGTTGCTGGCTGCAGAGCACACCACCACGCTTGAGCTCGGCACATCGATCGCCGTTGCATTCGCGCGCAACCCAATGACGTTGGCCAATATCGGCTGGGATCTGCAGAGCTTCTCGAAGGGGCGCTTCGTGATGGGTCTGGGCAGCCAGATCAAACCGCACATCACCAAACGGTTTAGCATGGAGTGGAGCCACCCCGCACCACGTATGCGCGAGATGGTGCTGGCAATGCGCGCCATTTGGGACTGCTGGCTGAACGCAACACCGCTCGCATTTCGCGGCGAGTTCTACACCCACACCCTCATGACTCCGTTCTTCGCGCCCGAGGCATCAGACATCAGCGCATACGGCGTACCCAAGGTATTTCTCGCCGGCGTTGGCCAGTTGATGACCGAGGTGGCAGGCGAGGTCTGCGACGGCTTTATCTGTCACGGCTTCACCACCGAGAGGTATCTACGCGAGGTCACGATTCCGGCGCTTGCACGCGGTCGCGCCAAGGTGGGAAAAACGATGGAAGGCTTTGAGATCGTCGGTCCAAGCTTTGTTGTCACCGGATCCGACCAAGCCGAGATGGACGCCGCCGTCGCGGGCACGCGCCAGCAGATCGCCTTTTATGGCTCTACTCCTGCCTATCGCAACGTGCTCGACATCCACGGATGGGGTGGTCTCCAGGAGCAACTCAACACGCTGAGCAAGCAAGGCAAGTGGGTGGAGATGGGCAATCTCATCGACGATGAGATCCTCAACACGTTTGCCGTCGTGGGCGAACCCGAGCAGATCGCACCCGAACTGCACAAGCGTTACGGAGACGTCATTCAGCGGATCAGCTTCTACGCGCCCTACAAGACCGATCCGGCGCGGTGGCAGAAGGTGCTCGACGACGTCAAAGCTTCTTAGCCCGCTGGGTCGCGTCTGATTTCGTGATTAGACACCGAGGCCAAGCAGCCAGCGTCGAACGTTGTCGCCGAGCGCGGCGAGGTCGTAGCCACCTTCCTGCAACACAACCGTCGGCAGATCGAGAGCTGCCACAGTCGCGCCGCAACGCTCAAAACCATCGGCAGTCACCGACAGATCACAGATGGGATCTGTGATGAACGTGTCCAGCCCGAGCGAGACGATCACCATGCTCGGGCCAAAGGCGGCAACGGCGTCGCACGCCCGTTGCAACGCCGATACATAGCCATCGTCGTCGGTCCGTTCGGGCAACGCAATGTTGAGGTTGAGGTTCAGTCCCCTGCCCGCGCCAGTTTCGTCCTCGTAGCCAACGGTGTACGGATAGGCGCGAGACGGATCGCCGTGCAGCGACACATACTGCACATCGTCGCGACTGTAAAAGATCTCCTGGGTGCCGTTGCCGTGGTGATAATCGACATCGAGCACGGTCACCTTGGTACCCGTTGTCGTCGCCACATGATGTGCCGCGATGGCGGCATTGTTGAAAAAGCAATAACCGCCGTAGAGCGTGCTCGTCGCGTGATGCCCGGGTGGCCGACATAGTCCGTAGGCCGACCGCTCGCCGTCGAGTACGAGTTGTGCGGCAGTGAGCCCTGTGTCGACCGCACCGAGCGCTGCGGTGTATGTGCCAACCGTGAGCGGGGTCGTTGTTTCGAAACACCACCAGCCGAGCCGGCCGTGCACCGACTCAGGCTCGCGCCCCACCGACATCCCGTTACGCAACGCGGCTCGATAGAAAACGTCGGGCATCACATCAGCCGTTGGGCCACACGCCTCTTGGTACTCGGCCCACGCCGTCGACAAGAAATCAAGCAGGCCGGGATCGTGCACAGCCTCGATCGGTCGCGTTCCCCACGAAGATGGTGAAATGAGGTCGAAACGCGCATCGGACTGAAGCGTTTGGTGAATCGCCGTACCGCGGCCAACATGTTCCCACGGCGGCATCATGCGTGATTGCTCGATGCTTGTCTGGGGATCGTGCAGCAGATGTGCGTCGGTATACACAACCTTCATCGGATCATCGTTGCAGACTGCACACCGTTCGGGCTCACCGATCGCGACGACGCAGTCAGCCGAACAGTTCGAGTTCCTCGTTGAGGTAAAGCTCGCGACACTTCGCGCGTTGCAGCTTTCCCGACGACGTCTTTGGCAAGGTGCCGGCCTTCACCAACATGACGTCGCGCGGTGGTAGGCCGCAAACTTCGATGGTGCGATGATGGATCGCGTCGCGAACCGCGCTCGGAGTTTCGGTGCGAACCTCCGCCACCACGACCACGGTCTCTTTGCCCTTGTAGCCCTCGACGCCAAACGCGATCACGTTGCCGGCGCGAACATCGTCGAGGCCACCAACCGCGCGCTCGATGTCTTCAGGGAACACGTTGCGACCGCCAACGATGATGACGTCTTTGATACGGCCGCACAGCACCAACTCGCCATCAAGCATGTATCCGAGATCGCCGGTGCAGAGCCAACCGTCGTAGAACATCGCCGCTGTTGCATCCGGCCGTTTGTAATAGCCTGGCGTCACCGAGGTGCCGCGGATGAGGAGCTCACCAACATGGCGCTCGGCGAGTTCTTCACGCGTATCTGGGTGCACGATGCGCATCTCGAGATCGGGCACGGCGTGACCGAGCAACGGCAATCGGCGCACCGAGTCGGCCTCGGTGTCGGCAGTGATTTCGATCGGCTTCGCGACACGATCGCGCTCGAGCACGACGCGATCGACATCGTCGCAACGCAGGCCGCGATGCCGCGGCGGAAAGGCACCACCGATGGCCACCTCGGCCATGCCGAACGCTGGGAACACACTGCCGGGCTTGAATCCGAACCTGCCCGCAGCGACAACGAACGCCTCGACCGCCGAAGGATCGACCGGTTCGGCACCGCTGAGCGCCAGAGTGAGCTGCGAAAGATCGAGACCCTCCATCCGCTTGAGAGCCCGAGTTGCCAAAACCCACGAGAAGTTGGGACCTGCCGTGGCGGTGCCATGGTGATCGCTGATCCACTGCATCCAGTTACCGGGATGCGCCATGAAGTCTTGCGGTGCGGCCTGCACGAGCTGGCAACCGTTGGTCATCGGAATCGACAAGAAGCCGACGAGACCCATGTCGTGATACAGCGGCAACCACGAGACCATGACTTCATCGGGACCGAGCTGCGCCGCCGTGCACGAGGCATCGATGTTCGCGGTGAGCACCCGATCGGGGATCATCACGCCTTTAGGTTCACTCGTCGAGCCGCTGGTGTATTGCAGGATCACGAGTCGCTCAGGGTCGTTCGCCGGAATCTCCAGCCGCTCGCCAGAGGGATTACCAGAGCGAGGCATCACTGCGGCCATCGGTTCGAGCGGCGGGTCGCCAGGACCCGATTCGTAGAACGGCGCGAGCGCATCATCGATCAGCACGAGCTTGGCATCGCCATGGCGAATTCGCGCACGGGTGCTCTCGACAAACGCGTCGAGCGAGGCCATGCGCATCGGCAATGGCAGCACCATGCTCGCAATACCGCTGAGCCAACAACCTTGGATGACGGTCATCAGGGCGCGGCTTGTGGGGCCGAGAATGGCGACATGATCGCCGGGCACGAGTCCTCGGGCCTGAAGAGCAGCCCCAACCGCTCGGGCTTGCTCGTGCACCTGCCCCCACGATACGAAACTCGGTTCGTCGGCCAGCGTCACAGACGCACCCACAAAACGAACTCCCGTTGGACGATCGGCGGCGAGCTGCAAACGATCGGTGATGGAACCAGTGCTCAGTGACATAGACCTACCTAAGCTAGTGCTGATGGGAACTCTGTCTCAGCTCTGCAGGACGAGGTCCTGGTGACACCATTACAAATGCAGCTGTTCTTCGCCGTTCTCACGGTGGCTGTTGGTGTTGCAACCGTGGCACTCATCGTGTTGAGGCTCGTCGCCCTACGCTCGCTACCAGCCCTGGGATTCCTCGACGCCTTGGCACCTGCATGCGTGCCATTGTCGGCGCTCATCGCAGCAGTTTCGATGGCCGGCAGTCTGTACTTCTCCGAGATCGCGAACTACCTACCGTGCACACTGTGTTGGTATCAACGGATCGCGATGTACTCACTGGCCGTCATCCTCACGATCGCAGCAGTGCTGCGCGATACCGCGATTCGTCGCTACGCATTGCCCCTAGCCGGCATCGGCATCGTCATCTCCAGCTATCACTATCTCCTCGAACGCTTTCCACAACTCGACACCGGCGTGTGCAACACCACAATTCCGTGCGAGTACGTGTGGTTCGAGAAGTTCGGGTTCGTGACACTGCCGTTCATGGCGCTTACCGGCTTCATTGCGATCGTCGTGCTCACGAGTGTTCGTTCCCCACGTGGCGCGCAGACGATTTCCAACACACACGATTGACCCAAACAATCAAAAAACATTGAGGAGTCCAACCATGGTTCCCCCAACCGTGCCAGCTCACGAGAAGAAGAATCCCACAACGACACTGTGGATCGTGGTCGGCGGTCTCTTGGTGGTCGTGATTGCGATTGCCGCAGTCATCGCGATCACTGGCGGCAACGACACAAACAAAGTCGGGCCGCTCTCGCCCTACGCCGAAGAATTCCGACCGGTACACGTCACCGGTACCGCGCTACCGAAGATGACCGAAAGTGGGCCTGACGCTGCGGTCGGTCTGCAGGCACCCCAACTCGACGGAGCGTCATTTGATGGCACTGCCGTCAGCCTCAAGCCTGGCGAGCCAACGCTCGTGGTTCTCGTCGCGCATTGGTGCCCACATTGCCAACGTGAGGTGCCGCGCCTCGTGCAGTGGAAAGAGGATGGCGGCGTGCCGGAAGGCGTGCAGATCGTTGGCATCTCCACCTCGGCGAATGCTCAGAACCCGAACTGGCCACCATCGGCGTGGCTCACCAAGGAAGGTTTCGCATGGCCGGTGCTCGTCGATAGCGCCAAGCAGGAGGCCGCTGACGCAATGGGTCTTGCCGGCTTCCCCACATTCGTGTTCCTCGACGCGGAGGGCAAGGTGTTGTTCCGCACGAGCGGCGAGGTCGAGATGAACGTGCTGCACGACATGATCGTCAAGGCCCTCGGCACCTGAAAGGGTCGTGGGTCAGCTACGGGCAGGCCCGTAGAGTGTGAGGTCTATGGCTCACGCCGACTCGGACACTCCCCCATTTCGTTATTCATCCACGCTCGCGCAAGACATCGAGTTGCGGTGGCAGCGTTGGTGGGATGAACACGCCACGTTCGAGGCGCCGAATCCCGCCGGTCCACTCGCCGACGTAGCCGCAATTGCCGGCCGCGAGAAGATGTTCGTGCTCGACATGTTTCCGTACCCGTCGGGTGCAGGGCTGCATGTAGGACATCCACTCGGCTTCATTGGAACCGATGTGTTCAGCCGCTATAAGCGCATGGCCGGTTACAACGTCTGCTACACGATGGGCTTCGACGCGTTCGGTCTCCCCGCGGAACAGTACGCCGTGCAAACGGGCCAGCATCCGGCAATCACCACAGCGGCCAACATCGCAACGATGCGCCGCCAACTCAGCCGCCTTGGGCTGAGTCACGACAAGCGGCGCAGTATCGAAACCACCGATCCGCAGTACTACAAATGGACGCAGTGGATCTTCCTCCAGATCTTCAACTCGTGGTACGACACCACACAGAACAATGGCATTGGCACCGCCCGGCCCATTGGCGAACTGGTCGCCGAGTTCGAGTCTGGCGCGCGCCCAACGTCGAACGGGCGCGAGTGGGCGTCGTTGTCGGCTGGGGACCAACGCGCCCTCATCGACAGCTACCGGCTGGCCTATGTGTCGGAGGCGCCGGTGAACTGGTGCCCGGGGCTGGGAACTGTCGTCGCGAACGAGGAAGTTACGTCCGAAGGCCGCAGCGAGCGCGGCAACTTTCCGGTCTTCAAGCGCAACATGCGTCAGTGGATGATGCGTATCACCGCGTATGCCGATCGCCTCATCGACGATCTTGATCTGCTTGATTGGACCGATGCGATCAAGACGATGCAGCGCAACTGGATCGGTCGCAGCGAGGGCGCACGCGTCCGGTTTGCTAGCGATGCCGGCGACATCGAGGTGTTCACCACACGGCCCGACACCCTGTTCGGCGCGACGTTCATGGTGCTCGCTCCCGAGCATCCGTTCGTCGCTGCGCTCACAGTTGGCGAACACGCCGACGACGTTGCCGAGTATCAACGCATTGCCCATGCAAAAAAGGACATCGACCGGCAAGACCTCACGCGCGCCAAGACAGGTGTGTTCACGGGTTCGTACGCAACAAATCCTGTGAACGGCGAACAGGTGCCTGTTTGGATCGCCGACTATGTGCTCATGGGCTACGGCACTGGAGCGATCATGGCCGTTCCCTGTGGCGACCATCGCGACTTCGAGTTCGCCCGCCAGTTCGCGCTGTCGATCCCTGCGATTCAGCAACCGCCAACGGCATGGTTCCACGAGCGGGCCATTGCGCCGTCGCTCGACACATCCACATGGCCCGAGGCCTTTGTCGGCGACGCACCGTACGTGAATTCGGCCAACGCCGACGGGCTCGACCTCAACGGACTCACGTCGGTAGCCGACGGCAAACGCATCACGAACGAATGGTTGTCGGCGCACGATCGCGGCCACGGCACCGTCAACTTCCGGCTGCGCGATTGGCTGTTCAGCCGCCAGCGGTACTGGGGCGAACCGTTCCCAATCGTGTACGACGAGTTCGGCCCACTCGCCCTACCCGACACCGAGTTGCCGGTGCTGTTACCGGAAACCGAATCGTTCTCGCCGCGTACCTTCGACGCGAACGACGAGTTCAGCAATCCCGAGTCTCCACTCGATCGCCTCGAATGGTGGACCGAGGTCGACATCGATCTCGGCGAGGGCAATCGCACGTATCACCGCGACACCAACGTGATGCCCAACTGGGCTGGGTCATGCTGGTACGAATTGCGCTATCTCGACCCCACCAACGAAAACGCGCTCGTCGACAAAGACGTCGAGCGTTACTGGATGGGTCCGAAGGGTCCGGGCCATCCGGGCGGCGTCGACCTGTACGTTGGCGGCGTTGAACACGCCGTGCTGCACCTTCTGTACTCGCGCTTTTGGCACAAAGTCTTGTTCGACCTCGGCCACGTGAGCTCGATGGAGCCGTATCACCGTTTGTTTAACCAGGGGATGATCCTCGCCGCCGCATTCAAAGACGACCGCGACGTCTATGTCGACGCGGCGCGCGTCGAAGAACTTGACGGCCGATTCACATTCGAGGGCGAACCCGTCACGCGCGAGTGGGGCAAGATGGGAAAGAGCCTCAAGAACGCAGTGTCGCCCGACGAGATGTATGAGGCATATGGCGCCGACACCCTTCGGCTCTATGAGATGAGCACTGGTCCGATGGACGCGTCGCGTCCGTGGGAAACCAGAGACGTCGTCGGCATGCACCGCTTCCTGCAACGCGTGTGGCGCAACCTCGTGAACGAAGACACCGGTCAACTGCAATTAGGTGGCAACGCCGACGCCGAGACGTTGCGGCTCGTGCATCGCACCATTGCCGAGGTTCGCTCCGACATGGACGATCTGCATTTCAATACCGCGATCGCCAAGATGATCGAACTGAACAACGCGCTCACCAAACTCGGTGCGTGCCCTGTCGACGTTGCCGAGCCGCTGGTGCTGATGCTCGCACCATTGTGTCCCCACGTAGCAGAAGAACTCTGGCGATTGTTGGGACACGCCGACTCGCTCACCAACACGCCTTTTCCCACGGCAGATCCAGCGCTGTTGGTTTCCGACACCATCGAATTGCCTGTGCAGGTGAACGGCAAATTCCGCAGCCGCATTGTGGTGCCCACGAATGCCACCGATGACGTCGTGCGTGCTGCCGCGCTTACCGACGACAAAGTGATCATCGCCTTAGCTGGTGCCATACCGAAGAAGATCATCGTGGTGCCTGGCCGCACGATCAACATCGTTGCCTGACACACAGCCAACGGCGACGATCTCTTCGCCGTTAGGCGGGTTCCACCGCAGCGGGCATCCACCGAAGCGAACGGAACCGTCGTTCGTTGACCACTGCGCGCATGATCATCCACGCCAATTGACCACCCCACAGCCCACCGATGCCCAGGGCGGGATGCACCATGGTGGCGACGAGAAACGGCACGTACGACACCAGGTTGAACAACGCTGCGCGTCCGAGGAACTTGCCGTCCTGACCACCGATGAGCGCACCGTCGAGTGCGAAGGCAATCGCCCCGGGAATCTGCATCACCGCAAGAAACACAAGTCCCGAACTCACCCGACTGATGACTGCTTCGTCGTTGGTGAAGATGTGCGGCACGAACGGGCTCAGGCCTCCCACGATCACGCAGAAGGCTGCACCAACCCATATCGACAACCGAGTGCTCGACCATCCAACTGCCATTGCCTGTTCGCGGTCGAGCGCGCCCATGGCTCCGGCCACGAGCGATTGTGCTGGGATCGCTAATGCATCGAGAATCAAGGCGAGAAACGTAAAGAGCTGGAACAACACCTGATGTGCAGCCAACGTCGGCGTATCGACGTGGGCGGCCACTCGCGTGACCGTGATCCACACCGCCAACATGGCAACGCTGCGTAAACCGAGGTGGCTACCGATAATCAAGAACGGCTTGATCCGATGCCACGCGGGTCGCACTCGAGCAAGGTGCGGCCTGAGGATGATTGCAAATGCAACAGCTGCACCGATCTGCACGACAACGGTGCTCCAGGCCGAGCCCGCTATGCCGAGCTTCAGGCCGTACACGGCCACGATTTCTGCCACCACGTTGGCGACGTTGGCGACGAGAACTATCAGTAGCGGCTTGCGCAGATTGTTGTGACCGCGCATGATGCCATGCCCGACTAAGGCGATGAACACGAACGGCAGACCGAGCGCGCTGATACGCAAGTAGGTCGTGGCCGCATGCAACACATCACCCTGCGCGCCGAGTGCGTGCGCAAGCGGTTGCGCGAACAGCGACACCGCAACCGCAACCGGAAACCCGAGGAACACGGCGAGCCAGACAGCATCCTTGGCGACGACGCGAGCGCCTTCGGTATCTCCCGATCCTTGTGCGTATGCAACCTCGGGAGTGATGCCGTATTGCATGAACCCCAAGATCGCGGTGATGGTCAGCAGCACAGTTCCAGCGATTGCGAGGCCGGCAAGCGCCGACGTGCCGAGACGTCCAACGATTGCGGTGTCGACCAAGATGTACAGCGGCTCGATGGCCAAGGTTCCTAACGCCGGAATCGCCAGCGCAACGATCCGCCGGTCGAGTGTGCTGAGTCTCACCTCACCATCGTCGCATATGGCCGCTAGTGCGTTGCTGAGCCTTTGCAGCGACCACACTGTAGGAATGTTCGACCTCACCGGAAAAACGTCGTTGGTGACCGGAGCTGGCCAATCGGTGGGCGCTGGAATCGCACAGTGCCTCGCCGCGCAGGGCAGTGCCGTATTCGTCAACGACATCGTGATCGAGCGTGCCGAACGTGTCGCCGCGCAGATTCGTGCCGAGGGCGGTGCGGCGACCGCTCTGGCCTTCGACGTCACCGACGCGCTCGCTGTTCACTCAGCGATCACCGCGGTCGGTCCCATCGATGTGCTCGTCAACAATGCGGGCAATGCCGGAGCTCATTCGTTCGTGCCGACGCAATTCGTCGATATGGAACCAGGTGACTACGCGCAGTTTTTCGATGTGAACCTCCTCGGCGTCATGCACTGCACGCGGGCGGTGCTCGCACCGATGTACACCCGCGGCTGGGGACGAATTATCACCATTGCGTCTGGCGCGGGCACTACCGGCAACCGCATGGGAATCTCCGCGTATGGCGCGGCTAAAGGTGGTGCGATTGCGTTCATGCGCCATATTGCGATCGAGTCCGCGCGCCGCGGCGTGACCGCGAATTCGTTGGCGCTCGGTCTCATGGCCAATACCGATGGTGGTTCGTATACCGAACGACTGGCAAAGACCATTCCGGTCGGGCGTCTGGGTACTCCGGACGACATCGGCGCTGCATGCGTATGGTTGGCCAGCGACGAGGGTGGGTGGATCACCGGCCAGACGATCACGATCGATGGCGGATCGAACCCGACCTAGCCCTCTCGCAACGGCGGCGTCACAAATGCGGCGTTACGACGCCAGCGGGGGCGGCGGTCACCACTAGCTTTGAGAGTCCGATCACCCACATCACTGCGGCAATGCCGCGCCGGAGGCCTGGTGGACACCAACCGCATCAGTCAATTGTTTGGGCTCGAAGGGCGAGTCGCCATTATCACCGGAGCGACGCGTGGCATCGGCCGATCGATCGCCGAAGGTTTCGTTGATGCCGGCGCGACTGTGGTCGTCGTCAGCCGAAAGGCTGATGCCGTCGACGACACGGTGCGTGCCTTGCATGCGCGAGGCGGCAGAGCGCTCGGCATTGCCGCGCATCTGGGCGAGCTCGGCGACGTGCGACGGATCGTGGACACAACCATCGGCGAATTTGGGCGCATCGACATCGTCGTGAACAATGCCGCAACAGCACTCTCGCAACCGCTCGGTTCGTTGACGGCCGAGGCGTGGGCCAAGGTGAACGATGTCAACCTGCGCGGCCCGGTGTTTCTCATCGAGGCTGCGCTCCCCCACCTGCTCGTGAGCCCTCATGCATCGGTGATCAACGTCATTTCCGCAGGCGCCTACCTGCCCTCGATCGCGAGTGCGATGTACGCAAGCACCAAGTCGGGCCTTCTGTCGTTCACCCGCACCATGGCAGCCGACTTCGCGACCCGAGGCATTCGTGTCAACGCGATCGCACCCGGCACTGTCGAAACTGACATGGTCACCAACAACACACCTGAGGCTCAGCAGCGCATGGCTCAGGCGTGCGCGATGAAGCGCATGGCGCATCCCGACGAAATGGTGGGGCCCGCGCTGTTCTTGGCCTCAGATGCGTCGAGCTATGTGACGGGACAGGTCGTGATCGCCGACGGCGGTTTGGTGCCGGCGCGCTAGCGGAACTGGTTACCTTCGACCCTTGCGGTTATCGCCCCACGCGACGACGATGAAGCCATGGGAAAAATTGTTGTAGGTATCGACGGCTCCGAGGGATCCGCGGCAGCACTGAAGTGGGCCGCCAATGAAGCCAAGCTCCGTGGCAGCACGTTGCAGATCGTGTACAGCTGGCAATACCCGCTCTACGTGACGTCCGAGCCGATCTACATGCCGCCCCCCGACAAGGAACTCATCATCGAAGGCGCAACCTCGACCGCCAAGAAAATGGTCGACGACGCGCACCTCGTCGAAGCGGGCGTGAACTACACGATCGAGACTCCGCAGGGTCGACCTGGCCCCGAGATGGTTCGCCTGGCAGAGGATGCCGACCTGATGGTGGTTGGCTCGCGTGGTGCCGGCTCGGTCCGCGAACTACTTTTGGGATCGGTGTCGCATTACTGCGCCCATCACAGTCCGTGCCCAGTGGTTCTGGTACGCCCCACCGACTGAACCCCACCGACTGAACCCGACCGACTGAGTTCAGCGCGAGAACCATGCCGACTGAGCACCACCGCTAGCGTGTTTGCTTATGCAGGTTGACGTCGTCGATTTTCGTGCTGCAGAGGCACCCGCGGCTTTCACTACATCGTTGCGCGAGACAGGCTTTGCCGTGTTGGTCAATCACCCACTGTCGGCCGTGCTGGTGCAAGGCATCTACGACGAGTGGCTCGCCTTTTTTGATGGTGACCTCAAGTACGCCTACCGCTACGACGACGATAACCAGAACGGCTATTTCGGACCCGACGTGTCCGAGACAGCAAAGGGTCACACGGTTCGCGATCTCAAGGAGTTCTTCCATGTGTATCCGTGGGGCCGCTATCCCGACACGGTCAGCGATGCCGCATTGCGCTACGCCGAGCAGGCAACCGACCTTGCGCGCACACTGCTGGGGTGGGTCCAAGCCAACACACCCAACGACGTGACAACGCGGTTCTCGCGACCGCTTGAACACATGCTCGACGGCAGCACGCGCACGCTCCTGCGTGTCCTTCGTTACCCACCGCTTCGCGGCGACGAACCCGATGGCGCCGTGCGCGCCGCGGCGCACGAGGACATCAATCTGCTCACCTTGTTGCCGGCAGCGAACGAGCCGGGACTGCAAGTGCGCGACCTCGCCGGTAACTGGCACGACGTGCCGTGCGACTACGGCAGTTTGGCCGTGAACTGCGGCGACATGCTCGCGTTGGCCAGCGGCGGCTACTACCCGTCGACGACACACCGCGTACTCAATCCCGTGGGCGAATCCGCACGCCGATCGCGCATGTCGCTTCCGTTATTCCTGCACCCGGCCGACGATGTTTTGCTTGCCGAGGGGCGCACCGCATTCGAGTTCCTCCACGAACGCATCGCCGAATTACGCAGCCAGGACATCAAGCCGACGTGAGGCGAGCGCGGCTTCGACGATCCGAGCGGTGCTGGGTGGGAAAGTGACCAAAGTCCGCTGATGTTGCACTGAGTGGCTCTAGGAAAGCAACATCAAATCGGGCATTGTTGAGTTATGACGCACAGCGTGCTGCAGTTCCTTGGCGCGGTCGGCACCGTCACCGGTAGCCGCTTCTTGCTTGAGCAGGACAGCCGCTCTGTTCTCGTCGACGCCGGTCTCTATCAGGGCCCGAAGGAGCTTCGCGAACGGAACTGGGTGGCACCCTCGTTCGACGTAGCCGCACTCGACGCTGTCGTACTCACGCACGCCCACCTCGATCACTGTGGCTATCTACCTGCGCTGTACCGCGCTGGCTTCAGAGGGCCGATCTTTGCAACGCCGGGAACGATCGCATTGGCGAACATCGTGTTGCCTGACGCTGGCCGACTGCAAGAGGAAGAGGCGCATCACGCCAACAAGCACGGTTGGTCGAAGCACAATCCCGCGCTCGCGCTGTTCACCGAGCAAGAGGCAATCGACGTCGGCACATTGTTTCAGCCGGTGCCGTTCGGTCAGGATTACACCGTGGCTGAGGGCCTCACATTGCACCTTCGCACTGCGGGTCACATCCTTGGTGCTGCCAGCGTCACGATGACGACGGCTGCCGGGCGACGGATCGTTTTCAGCGGTGACCTCGGTCGTTCAAGCCATCCGTTGTTGCTTCCACCAGCCCAAAGGCCCGATTGCGACATCTTGTTGATCGAGTCCACGTACGGCGACCGCACGCACACCGACGACGGTCTCGAACCCCTCGCCGAAGTCATCCGTCGCACGGTTGAGCGCAAGGGCACGGTGGTGATTCCAGCGTTCGCCGTCGACCGCACCGAACTGGTGATTCACGCCATCCGCCAACTCGAACGAAGTGGTGCCATTCCGGTGGTGCCAGTGATCGTCGATAGCCCGATGGCGCTCGCCGCCCTCGCTGTGTATCGCCAGGCTCGCGAGCGCCACGACAGCGAACTCAGGCCTGAACTCTTCGGTACCGACGATCCATTCGTGACTGGTTCTCTGACGGAAACGCCATCGGTCGAGGAGTCGAAGGCGGCGACCGCACGAGCCGATTCGACGATCGTCATCTCCGCGTCCGGTATGGCCAGCGGCGGCCGCGTCCTGCATCACCTCACCAAACATCTGCCCGATCCGCGCTCGAGCGTTGTCATCGCTGGCTTCCAGTCGCAGGGCACTCGGGGTCGCCAGCTCGCCGAAGGCGCAACAGAGGTGAAGATTCATGGTGCCTATGTTCCTGTCCGCGCGGAGGTCGTCGCGATCGATGCGTTCTCCGGTCATGCCGACAGCGACGAACTCATCGCATGGGCCGACGTACACCGCACACCGCCGAGCACCACGTTCGTCATCCACGGCGAGACAGAAGCGAGCATGGCGCTGCGCACTCGTTTGCGTAACGCAGCGTGGACGTCGGTCATTCCGCGTTTCGGCGAACGCGTGGTGGTTTGAAATGAGCGCCGCAGTGGGTATCGAACAGTGCGGCACCACATCCGACCGCGGACCTTGGCGATGCGCCAACCGCCATTTCCAGCATTGCTCTTCGAGCACGAACAAGTGAGGAATCCATGGCAAACATCGTCGTCGGCGTAGACGGATCAGATAGTTCTCGGCACGCGCTCGAATGGGCTGCAGCGGAGGCGGCGCTTCGGGGATCGCGACTCGACATCGTGTCGACGTGGGAATTCCCGATGCTCATCGCCTCCGAGGTCATGTGGGCCACGCCTCCTGAAAGCTCTATGTTGGTCGCTGCTGCAGCCGAACGCGCACAACGGCTGATCGATGAGATGCATCTCTCCGACACAAACGTCTCGTTCGCGGTTATCACCCCTGAGGGCCGCTCCGGCGCTGAGCTCGTGCGGCTGTCCACGGATGCCGACATGTTGGTGGTGGGTTCTCGCGGCGCGGGCTCGGCACGCGAGTTGTTGCTGGGCTCCGTGTCGAACTACTGCGTGCATCACGCAACGTGTCCCATTGTGATCATCCGTCCACCAGCCTGACGCTGTTCGCGAACGCTTCCGAGTGACGATCAGTAGATTTGTGCGGCACACACAATTGAGGAGACCATGGGCACCATCGTCGTCGGCGTTGACGGATCGGAGAACTCGAGATACGCGCTCGAATGGGCAGTTGCTGAGGCCACGTTGCGTCACGCGAGTTTGCTCGTTGTTTCGTGCTGGGAGTTTCCTACTCTTGTTGCCACCGAAATTGTGTGGACCGTCCCACCTGACGTTGTCGCCGTAGCCGAACGACTCATCCACGAAGTGCAGCTCGACGTCTCCGGGCTCAACTACACCATCGTCGCACCTGAGGGTCGTCCCGGTGCCGATCTCGTACGGATAGCTGCCCACGCCGATGTGCTCGTCGTGGGCTCGCGTGGCTCTGGCTCAGCGAGCGAACTCCTACTCGGGTCGGTCGCGAATTACTGTGCAACGTATGGCCGATGCCCAGTTGTGATCATTCATCCGCCCGAGTGACTACCTTGTGCTTGCCGAGATCGAGCACCTCGCGAAAGCCCGCCTTCAAGCACCTCATGAACACGTCGTCGTCTGGGATTGCTTTTGCGTCGATGTTTACGCCCATGTAGCAACGTTGTCGGTATGACATCAGTGTGATGTTCAACGCGGAGCCTGCGGTGGGTCCGAATGGATAAAACTGCAGCACCTCAGCACCGAGAAGATACATCGGGATCGGTACACCAGGAACGTTGCTGGCCAGGAAGTCCACACGCTTGAGCATCGAGCCAATGACCCCGCGCGGCAACAGGTTCAGCGCACCGGCAATCGCACCGGTATACGCCAGCGATGGTTCTGCCCTTACTTCCTTGCCACGCTCGTGCAACGCGCGAATGCGCTCGGCGGGATCGGCCGCGCCAACCGGAACTTTGAAGCGCATCACGGTCACATGATTTCCGCCGGGCCCATCCACAGCTTTACGCAGACTGATCGGCATCGCTACCCGAAGCTCATCGACGACCGCGCCATGTCGTTCGTGATACTTGCGCAGGCCGCCGGTGATACCGGCCAGGAACCCGTCATTCACCGTTCCCCCAGCCGCCCTGGCTGCGTCGCGCAATTGCTGAAGTGATACATCCATCACTCGAAATCGCGAGTTCGCGTCGCGACCGGCCATCACCGGCGAGAGCGTGGCGGTGACCGGGGCAACCGTGCGACCGATCGAACGCGCCGCTTCGACGGTGCCGACAAGTGTTTGTTGCGGATGACGCAACGCGTTGAGCAGGCTCGGTAGCACCGACGGCGCGTTTCGACGCGCAAAATCGACGAAACCTTCAACGTCGTGTTCCATCACGTCGCGCAACAGGCGCAACGCGTTCTTCGTGGGTGTCGGCCCCGCGCTCTTCGCCAACGTCGATGTCGGGGCAGGTTGGGCGGTGATGCCAGGTTCGAAATCGAAGAGGTGCGCGGCCAATTGCACCGAGCCGACCCCATCGGTGAGAACGTGATGCACCTTCATAACGAGCGCGGCCTGCCCCTTATCGAGGCCTTCGATGAGAGTGAACTCCCACAGCGGCCGCGAGCGATCAAAGCCCTGCGTTGCCGCAGTATGAGCAAATTCCAGCACCTCGGCTCGACCGGCCGGCGCAGGTAGCGCAATGCGACGAGTGTGATAGGCCAGATCAAAATCGGAGTCGTCCATCCAGCGCAATGTGGTTGGGTGCAACGGTGGTGCCACCACCTTGTGTCGCAGGCTTGGCACCTCGTCAATCATGTGCCGAACTCGTGCCGTAAATTGTGTCCAATCAGGCGGTTCCTTGAGCATCACGACACCAAGAATCGTCGACCTCAGTAACGGATCAGATTCGATCATCCACATGATCGTGTCTGTTTGACTTAGATAATGGGTATCCCCCGAATTCGTTCGCATGCGACTCGTCCTGTCGTCCAGTGTGGGTATACACGTCCCTGATCGTGAATGGAATACGGCGAAAGGGAGAGTCCCACAGGACGCTCCCTTCGCCATTGTGACTCCTGGAGGGCGTGAGCCGTCAGGCCTGGTGATCAACTGCGAGGACGATCTGGTCCTTCGAAGTTGTGAGTGCGTGGATGAATCCGGCAAGTGATGCCAGCAACAGCACCAGCGCCACCAAGAAACAGACGGTCTCTGCTTGGCCACCCTTGCGACCGAACTCGCTGAAACCGTATGAGGTGAGTAGCAGACCACGAAGGGTTTCACCCTTGAAGGCTGTCTCACGCAGGCCCTTGACTGCATCAGCAGCCTTCTGCAGTTCTTCAGTGGGCTTGCCAGCAGCCTTGGCGTCGGTTACCGCCTTGGTTGCCTTCGCGCCTTCGGCACCGAGCGTGGCGTACGTTGCACCTTCAAATCCCGCTGCCTTTGAACCTTCTTCGAGGTGCAAGGCGATGAAGTGGTTCGCGTAACATTCGGCCTTCTTGCCGCTGTCGAGCGGCGTGCCGGCGAACGTAATGAGGCAAGCTTCCTTCTTCTCAACATCTGTCAATGTGTCTGCCGTCTTAAATGAAATCTTCTGCGCCGTGAGCTCGCGATGCACATACGTCTTGGCAAAATCGGCGTTGTTCTTCATCACGAGTCCGAGGACAGCAAGTAGTCCGGCGACCAGAATTCCACCGATTGCAAATACAATATCTAGCGTTCTGCGTTTCATGAGTTATGACTCCTCTTTGGTGATCCAGTTCGTTGCTTCGTTGCGTTGGACTGGATGGTTTGGGCAACACCCACAGAGTAATTTCTCGGTAAGAATTTCGCTAGGGTCCAATGACCCTTTGGAGCAGGACATCAGACCAAGGCTTTCGCCGAAATGATTTGTGCTCGGCAGGTGTCGTTGTTGAGCTGCGTATTACCCAGAAATTGGGCCGTTCAGACCGGTTCACGTCGACTGCTGCCTCTCACCGCTACGTCCGCCCTCAGACGCGGCGAAGGGACCCATCTCGATGAGACGAGTCCCCTCGCGCCTGTTGCGCCAAACAGATCTATGTCACGGGTTGCTCATCTGCTCGATGACAATCCACGCATTGATTGTCACTGAGGTACCGCCGACGAGGTTGGGCAACGTGATCGCTATCGGAGCGGGAGGATCCTCACCAGTGGAACTGGCATTTACAAGCGTGACGATGGCGTTCGCGGGGATTTGAAGGATCGCAGTTCCCTGGTTCTGCCCAACCGCAGCGCCGAACACGAGGGGCGTGCCACCGTTCACCCGGATGTCGATCTGATTTGCAGCCGAAGCCGTCACACCAAAGGAAACCTTGTAATGGCCGGGGGTTGTAATGGTGAACGTAGACGCCGGAACGACTGGCGTTACGCCAGCTCCGAACCCGATGTCACCCACGTTTTCAGCAAGCGTGCTGAACACGATCGGCGAGCCAGCAGCGACGGTTGTCGCGCCAGTGTGATAGGCGTACACATAGTTCGACACCGCACCGCCGCCGCCGGGGGCACCTGCGACACCCTGAGGGCCGGCCGGTCCCGCCGGGCCTCCTACACCAATTCCGCCAGGGCCATCAAGGCCCATTGACCCCTCGATACCCTGAGCGCCCGGCGCGCCTGGCGCGCCATTGGCACCTGCCGCGCCCGGAGCACCAGGATCGCCCTTGGCTCCAGCACCGCCAGCGGGGCTGGGTGCATAGAAGCCGACGAGGTCCATCACCACATCAACCGTGCCGGCAGAGTTGAAGAGGCTGACCGCGTGATCACTGTGAATCGAGACCACGATGGTGTTCGCTACCGGCGATGACGACGACCAGTTGACAGCTGACGTCCACGGCTTGGCATCGCCCTTCGCGAACGCAGTCAAGAACCCGGAGCGTGTGCCGTTCACGACCGTGAGGTTCACGGCGGCAGCGGTGGCATCGTCGGGAAGACCCGGTATGACCACATTCAGCGTCTCGCCGTGTCCGAGAGGTGTATTCGCGGCACCGATGCCTTCGCGAGTATCGAGTACACGAGTTGGCGTATAGGAGTGATAGCTCGAGGCGGTCGACGAGTCGCTCGGCGCCGCGCTCGCGACACCAGCCGCGAGTAGAGCTCCCATGCTCAAAACCGCCGCGGCTACCTGCCACCGGCGAGGAACAGAGGACAATGCCTGTCGCTTCATCAGATTCTCCTTGTCGCGAATAGACCGCGCTTTGCTGTCTTCAACTCTTCGCCGCACTGGTACTAACGACAAGGGCCAACCGTCATCGGCGATAGGGCCGTACGACCCTTCCTCCGCATTTCTGAGAGGCGCACGCTGAATCCAGCGATAGCCCGAACGGCACAGGACGCGTATGCCTGACCGGAGCTACATCGGTAACGGCGAAGGAGCGGATGATGAGACGAATGATCAGAGTCCAGTTGGCACTGGCTGGACTACTTACCTTGGTGGTGGGTGTCGATCAACTGAGAACCACCCCCACGCAGGCCGCAGCGTGCGTACCCGGCACGCTGCCGCTCAAATCCCCTGACTGCGATGCCATCTATCCTCACTATTTCGGGCCGTACCCGAACTGGGCCAATAGCCCGCAGGTGCTGTCCAACGCCGTAGTGACCATCACCAACGGCGGCGGCAGCGGAGCTGCCGCAACGGCCACCGTCGAGCCGAAGACTGGTGCGATCGCCTCAATCACCGTCACCGACCCGGGCAGCGGCTACACGTCGGTGCCCACGGTGACCGTAACTGCTCCCGGAAGCACCCAGACTGCAGTTGCCACGGCCACCGCGGTTATCTCGCTCGGCGTCATCGAGAGCATCTCGGTCGATGAATCGGGATTCGGTTTCACTGCGCCAACGGTGACGATCACCGGAGGCACTCCGACTCCGGGCTTCAACGCGACCGCTGTTGCCAGCGGTGGTGTTGACAGAGTCACGGTGTCCAACGGTGGCACCGGTTACACGGTGCAGCCAATCGTGAGGTTCGACCTCCCCGACCTGCCAAACGGTACCCGTGCCACCGGCACCGCGACGATGAACGTCAATGGCGTCGTCAACGGAGTCGAGGTTGTTGACGGCGGATCCGGTTACACCAGCGCGCCAAACGTGACGATTCTCGACGGCAACCAAACTAACCCGACGGGTGCCACGGTTGGCGCAACAATTGGCATCTCAAACGTCGACATCACCTCGGGCGGCCAGGGTTACGACGCGTCGCCGACCGTCACCATTTCCGACACCATCGGCACCCCGGACAAGGGTTCCAGCGCCACGGCCACCATCGCGCGGCGTGGAGCGGTGACGGCAGTCAACGTGACCGCAGCGGGCGCAGGCTATCTGACCCCCGGCATCAAGAAGTTCGTCGACGCACTTGCCGGCATCGGTGCAACAGCGAAGAACAACCTCGGTCAATACATCCCCCAGGCTGTGCCTGATACGACCACGTATCCGGGCACCGACTACTACGAGATCGCCGTCGTGCAATATCGCCAGCAGTTCAGTAGCCAGCTCCCCGCATCGCTGCTCCGTGGCTATGTCCAACTGTCCACCAACGTGGTGCCCGGCGCGCTACTACCGCTGACGAACGCCAACCTTGACCCCAACATTGCGGCGACGCCCATCAAGATCAACAACCAACAGGTCTACGGCGTCGACAGCCCTCACTACCTCGGCCCGATCGTGGTCGCCCAGAAGGACAGGCCAGTACGTGTCCTCTTCCGCAACCTGCTGCCGACCGGTGTTGCTGGCGATCTGTTCCTTCCTGTCGACACAACCCTCATGGGTTCCGGAATGGGCCCGAACATGATCACCCTCGACCCCGTCACCGGAGTGCCGGTCGACACGACAGCTGACAACGGCACCGTGCGAGATGAGGTTCGCAACCCGATGTGCGACGCGTCGCCCAAGCCGGTCAACCCTGTTTCCGGCAAGACCGACTGCTACGCCGAGAACCGTGCAACACTGCATCTCCACGGCGGCATCACCCCATGGATCAGCGACGGCACACCTCACCAGTGGATTACTCCCGCCGGCGACAGCACCGCGTATCCGAAGGGTGTCAGCGTCTCCAACGTTCCCGACATGCCAGATCCAGGCCCGGGTGCCGAGACCTTCTTCTACACCAACCAGCAGAGCGCTCGACTGATGTGGTATCACGATCATGCATGGGGTATCACCCGCCTCAACGTGATGGCCGGCGAAGCCGCCCCATACCTCCTTACAGACGCTACCGAGACGGCGTTGACTGCTGCCGGTGGAGCGCTTGCCGGTCTTGGTTATGGCACCCCGCTGGTGATTCAAGATAAGACCTTCGTTCCCAGCGTCGCCGCTATGGCTGCACAAGACCCGACTTGGAACTACCTCAAGTGGGGTGGCTACGGCAACCTTTGGGTACCTCATGTGTACATGCCCGCCCAGAACCCCGGTGACCCAACCGGTATGAGCGCATTCGGTCGTTGGATGTACGGACCATGGTTCTGGCCTCCAGCCAAGGACGTCAAGTACCCACCGATCGCCAACCCGTACTACGACGCGAACTGCGACGCAAACGTGCAACCGTTCTGCGAACCGCCACTGATTCCGTCGACACCAAACCTGTCGGTCGGCATGGAGGCATTCAACGACACTCCCATCGTGAACGGCACTGCGTACCCAACGACCACCGTGGACCCCAAGGCCTACCGCTACCGAGTTCTGAACGGATCGAACGACCGGTTCTGGAACCTGTCGTGGTATGTCGCTGATCCCACCACGGGCACGCTCAGCGAAGTTGCGCTGAAGCCAACCGAAGTTGCCGCAGCGCAGACCGACCCCAACGTGGTGCCGACACCTGACACGACGAAGAGCCCAGCTGGACCCGACTGGATCCAGATCGGTACTGAAGGCGGATTCCTGCCAACACCCACCGTCGTGCCAGCACATCCCACCACCTGGATCACCGACCCGACGCGATTCGACGTCGGCAACGTGGATCTCCATTCGCTGATGCTCGCTCCTGGCGAGCGTGCCGACGTGATCGTCGACTTCTCGCAGTTCCGCGGCAAGACGCTGATCTTGTACAACGACGCGCCCGCCGCTTACCCGGCACGCGTCTCGAGCTACGACTATTACACCGGTGGCCCGGATCTGTCCCCCGTCGGTGCACCCACGACGCTGCCCGGTTACGGCCCCAACACTCGCACGATCATGCAGGTGAAGGTCTCCACCGGTGTTCCCGACGTGCGTTTCGATCGGCCGAACACCACGAACGACCGTATGGGCGCATTGATGACGGCGTTCGCCCATCACACCGACAACTCGGGTGTCTTCGAGTCCAGCCAGAACCCGATCATTGTCGGCCAGGCCGCGTACAACACGGCCTACTTCGCTGCGAATGCTCCAGCGAGCTTCGTCACCACCGGTTGGTGTAACAGCCCAAATTCGGCAACGACCAAGTGCGACGGTTACGCGAGGATCCAAGAGCAGACCGAGTTCAAGTTCGACACCCTGTCGGGTAAAAAACTCACCATTCCTGTAGAGGGTAAGGGAATGCACGATGAGATGAACTCAGCCAGCTTCGACGAATGGGGACGCATGACCGCGAACCTCGGCCTCGAAGCCCCGGGCGCAACTCCCCTGCTGCAGAACATCATCCTCTATCCGTACGTCAACCCTGCAACGGAAGTCTTGGATTCATCCAGCGAGCCCTCCAGCCTGAACGTGACAAGGATCGAATCGAATCTGGACGGCACGCAAATCTGGAAGATCACCCACAACGGGGTGGATACCCACCCCATTCACTTCCACCTCTATGACGTACAACTCATCAACCGCGTCACGTGGGACGGCATCATCATTCCGCCTGAGCCAAGCGAACTTGGTTGGAAGGAAACGATCCGGGTCAGCCCACTTGAGGACACCATCGTTGCGGTTCGCCCGATCGTGCCGTCGCTACCGTTTGCGGTACCGGACAGCTATCGACCGCTCAACCCAATGATGCCCGTCGGTGCGCGAGGCGACCTGAACGCCACGTTTGGCTACGAAGCCGGGTTCAACAACACCGACACCGCCGGTCAGCCGATGACCACTCCGATTGTCAACACTGTCGAGAACTTCGACTGGGAATACGTCTTCCATTGCCACATCCTCAGCCATGAGGAGATGGACATGATGCGTCCAGTCACGGTGTATGTCGCGAGAACCTTGCCGACCGCGCCAGTGCTCAGTCAGGTGCTTTCTACCGCTGGATTCACCTGGACGGATGGCACCCCGATCGTTTACACGAACCCGCGTGCCACCGGTCCCGGTCAGACATGGGGTAACCCGACGGCCGAAATCGGATACAAGTTTGAGCGTGCTGAGAAGGTCGGCAACGTGATCGGTGCCTACTCCACCATCGCCACGGTGCTCGCCAACAAAACGGCCTACACCGACACGACGGCTGGCGCGGGCAAGACCTATCAGTACCGGGTGACCGCATACAACGCGGCCGGCGATTCGCGGTCGAACATCGTCTCGGTCACGTACCCTGCGGTAAAGGTCACCTTGTCGGGCACCGTCACCAGCGCTCCTGGAAGCACGAGCCGTTCATCTGTCACGGTTACCGCGTACACAGCGGCTGGCGTCAACGTCACGTCGAACACCACCAACGGCTCGGGTTTCTACAACTTGTCCATGTTGCCCGGTAGCTACAAGCTGTTCCTCGCCCCTCCCGCCACCCCTGCTGGCTTTGCCAACCAGTGGTTCAGAACTGACGGAAACGTCAGTTCGCAGGCCAGTGCCGAGGTGTTCACCATCACCGCGGACACGACGAAGAACATTACGTTGGCGGGCACACCGAGCTTTGTGCTCAGCGGCAAGATGACGTTGCTGACCTCCGGCGGCGCAGCAGTCGTTGGCGCGAGAGTGGCTGTCTACAACACCGGCGCAACGTCGGTGAGCTCCGTACTCACCGATAGCAATGGCAACTACACCGTCACGCTGCCGGCTGGCACCTTCAAGCTCTACATCAGCCCAAACAGGGCCGGATACCCAAATCAGTGGTGGGGTGCAGCAGCCACCGGAACCGGATCGATCGGTGCCGCCACGATCATCACCGTGTCGGCCAACAAGACCCAAGACATCCTGGTGCACGTATAACCCACTGGTGCACGTATACCCCACTCGCACGTTCCGGCGAGTGTGGAAACATCCGAGACGGGTCCGGTCAACACGACCAGGCCCGTCTCGCGCGTGTTGCGAATCGTCGTAACTTGGGTACACGGTACGGTCAGGGGAGTTCCCTTCTCAAGGCCGACTTCGGGACCTTTGGCCCTAGTCGCCCGACGCACCAGCACGGATAATTGGTCCTATGAATCATTGCGCTCGCAACAACCCGCGAAAGCGAACCCGCCTTCGATCGTGGGTCGTGTCTTCTTTCGCCCTACTTCTGCTCGCTCCCCTCGCCGCCGTTGGAAACGCCGACGCCGCAACCTCGGCAACGGTCGTGGTGAATGGTGGGCTCAGTCCCAAGATCCTCACCGTGCAGGTGGGCACCGCGGTGACGTGGACGCTGGCCGATGGCGGCAAGCACCGCATCAGATCGATATCGGGTCCGACATCGTTTGATTCCGGCGGCCTCGATCCCGGTGCCTCGTTCTCGCTTACCTTCGGCGCGCTCGGAACAGTGCTGTATCGCGACGAAGAGAACAAAGATGCCGACGCCTACAACGGCCAAGTCATCGTTGTGGCCAGCCTGCCCGCTGGCGGCGGCACAGGCGGCGGTACGCCCGTTCCGCCGACTCCCACCACGACCACCATCAACCTCGCTGGCCGCGCGTTCACCCCATCATCGATCAGCATCGCCACTGGGTCGACGGTCGTGTGGAACAACAACGACAAGGACCCGCACACGGTCACCGACAGGGCTGGTTCATTTGCTAGCGGCACGTTTGGTTCAGGGGCGACCTACCGTCGCACGTTCACTGCGCCGGGAACATTCCAGTATTTCTGTGAGATCCATCCGAGCATGGTGGGCGTCGTCTCGGTCTCGGACCCAACAACCGGTGGCACGCTTGCACCGCCACCTCCTCCGCCGGTCACCACCCCTCCACCGCCGCCCATTGCCGTTCCCACGGGAGCTAACAACGTACGCATCATCGACTTTGCGTTTCAGCCGGCCCTCTTGACCGTGCCGGCGGGAACAACCGTGGTCTGGTCGAACGCTGGCCAAGCTCGCCACACCGTTGCTGCGGCTGATGGGTCTGTGATCAGCCCCGACATCGCGTCGGGTGCGTCATACCAGCGCAGTTACACGGTGCCGGGCACCTACTTGTACTACTGCGACATTCACCCAGAAATGAAAGCGACAATCGCCGTCACCGGACCCGGTGGTGCCCCGGCTCCAGGGGCGCCCGTCAATTTTCCGCCAGCTCCTCTGTCGGGCGACGTTCAAATCGCCGACTTCTCATTCACGCCGAGCACCATCACCGTTGCGGTTGGCGGGGCGCTTACCTTCGTGAACGCTGGCACCTCGCGCCACAGTGCAACAGCCACCGACGGTTCTTTTGATACCGGACTCCTCACGCGTGGAGCCATCTCCACGAAGATCTTCACGACACCGGGCACGTACCCCTACTTCTGCATCATTCATTCGAACATGACTGGCACCGTCTTGGTCACGGGGGCGAATGGCGAACCACCACCGCCTGCGAAACAACGACCGGTCGTTGCCGCAAGCGCGGGCAGCGTACAGATGATTGATTTCTCATTTGCCCCGACGCAAACCACCGTGGCGGCCGGAGGATCGGTTGCGTTCGTGAACAATGGCGTCGCCGCGCACACAGCCACGGCTCGCGACAAGTCATTCGACACCGGCCTTGTGAGCGCGGGCGCTTCTCGAAGAGTGTCGTTCCCCTCGCCAGGCACGTTCGCGTTCTTCTGCACGATTCATCCGCAGATGACCGGCACAGTGCTGGTCGTTGGTGCCGATGGTGCTGCCCCGCCACCAGCAGCTGCCGCAGCCGCAGAGGCTGGGCCGCCGCTCACTGCCGACGTGCAGGTGTTCACTGCGTCACTCACGCCAATCAATGTTCGTATCGCTGAGGGCGGCACCGTGACGTGGACCGCGATGACGCTGAGTCCGCACATCATCAAGGCCGACGACGACACGTTCGAGGGCGTCGTCACCGGATCCAAAACCTTCCGCTTCCAATTCGACGAGCCTGGCACGTATGCCTACCGAGACGTGCTCACCGCCGAGATTCAGGGATCGGTCACCGTCGTTGCCGACGTTGCCACATTGGCTCCGGGAGCGACCAGCGATGGCAGCAAAGCATCGATTCGTATTGTCGACCTCGATTTCGATCCCCGCGAGGTGACGGTGCGTCAGCACGCTACCGTCACCTGGACAAACGCTGGGCAAGCGCCACACACCGTCACGGCTCGCGATGGCAGCTTCACGTCTGAGCTCTTGCAACAACGCGATCAGTACCTGCACGTGTTCGACACGGTCGGCCGCTTCGAGTATTTCTGCACCTTGCATCCACAGATGGTCGCGACGGTCATCGTCACCGATGCGTCCGGCGCGGCACCACCGGCTGCCTCGCCCGCAGGAACACCCGCAGCGAGTGCTGCGTCAACAGCTTCGAACGGTCGGCCATCGAGTGGAGGCATTGGCGTCCAAGCGATCATCGTGATCGTGTTCACCATCATGTTGCTGTCTCTCGGTGCTATCACCCTGCAAAGTGCGAGTGCGCAGATATCCGGGAAAGTGTCCCCGAAGCGGCCGCGGGTCGTTGCGGCTGAATCGTAACAAGCTCGTCTGATTCGCCGGGGTGCCGTACCCAGGCGGCCCCCTCATGGGGCCACGCCTGGCAGTACTGTCCGTAGCGATGCGCCGCACAGATCGACTCGTTGGTGGTGGTCTCGTGGCGGCGACGCTGACCTGTTCGTGGACTATCGCCGCGATTGCTTGCGCTCAGCACAGTGGTGGCTGCTGCGCTGCTCGTCGAATGGATCCCCGCCACAGAGATCGATGGCGGTCTGGAGTGGAACGGTGCTCATTGCAGCGTCCCGAACAGCACAGCGACTCCGGCCATCATCGACCCGCTGATTGCATGGTGGACATCGGTCACTGGAATGACGCGCATTCGCGTCGTTGTTACTGCGTCGCCTATCAAATCGAACATCGGCTACGAGATTCGAACGGTGCTATGGAAGCCGCTGCTGTTCTTCGGCAACGCGACGCTGCATGGGTATCAGATGATGTCAGCAACCTGCCCGTAGAGCATCGCCGGTCGGACCGAACGCGTTGCTTCCGTATCAACGCGGAATGATCGTGCCCATGTTCATGATGCTGTTGGGATCGAACGCGCGCTTCAGCGCTTCCAGCATGGAATACGACGAGCCGTACTCGTCCTTCACCCATCGAGCCCGCGCCTTGCCGATGCCGTGATGATGCACGATCGAGCCACCGAAGCGCAGTGTCTCCTCACAAATGATCGCGATGATTGGGAAGTAGTACTTGTCATTCTCTTCCTCTGGCTCGCAGTCGATCAGGTCGTAGAAGTAGTTGAAGTACATGTTGGTGCCGTTGATGTAGCTGTGCGACGAGTGTCCGCCGAGCAGCGTGATGCCACGGATTTCTTTGCGGATACGTGCCAGCGCACTCTCATAAATGTCGTTGATCGAACTCCAATCCGCGGAAATCTCGGTCGTTCGGTTGACGTTGCGCGTGGTGCGGATGCGTTCGTCCTCGCGGGCCATCTTGTCGGGGCCCCACACGAGATCATCGAACCACGTCGAGATCAGTTGGCTGTCGACAGGTGCACACTCCGGATGACGGGCCACGATCGCGGCGATGCCATCGGCCGTTGCCTTGCTGATGCCTGCGTTGCCCTCGGCCATGAACAGCACGATGCAATCATCGGGTGCGGCGAAATGCGAGAAGTGCAGTTGGCCATCCTCTGGGTCGTAGAGGCGCGCCACCGATGGCTTGTAACCGGACACCATCACCTCACGCAGCACCTCGAAACCGAGCTTCATGTCCTTCAGTGTCCATCCCAGGAAGATGTTGTTCTCAGGCATATACGGAAACAGCTTCACCGTGACCTCACTGATGAAGCACAACGCGCCTTCGTTGCCGATCACGATGTGGCGGATGTCGGGGCCGGCGGCGCGGCGCGGCACGTTCTTGATCCGCGACACGTGACCGCCGGGGAACACCACTTCACAGCCCACCACCATGTCCTCAATTCCACCGTAGAGGGTAGAAAATTGACCAATACTTCGGGTGGCAACCAGCCCGCCCATGCTCGCGATCGGCTTGGACTGCGGCGAGTGTCCGGTGGTGAGACCCTGAGCACGAGCCTGATCCTCGAGTATCTGCAGCGGTACACCGCACTGCACCGTTGCTTGCATGTTGTAGGCGTCGATGCTGATGATCTGGTTCATCTCCGAGCCGTCCATGACGATCGAGTTCTCCACCGGGGTCTCCAACCCACCTTCGGTTGCCGTGCCACCGGTTCGCGCCACCACATTCACTCCATGCTCGTCAGCAAAGGCCAACACCGCCGAGGCGTCCTGCGTGCTGCGCACCATCGCCACCGCAGCGGGCACCGGCATCGTGTACACGCCGAAGATGTTCTGCAGCTTGCGGAAGTTGTCGATGCTGCGTTCGCGTAACACCTGTGCATCGGTGACGACCTGTTCGTCGCTCAGGATCTGCTGCAGTTGTTCGATGATGGCTGCTCGTGAGAGGGACATGGTGACGTTCTTTCTCGTAGTTCGTTGGCTGAGTATTCGTTGGTTGAGTAGTCGTTGGCTGAGTACAGGTGATGGTTCAGTGGAAGATCGGATACGCGCGCTGGTAGAGCGCGTCGGTCGCTGCGCGGATGTCGTGATACACGGTGTCGCTCATCCGTGTATAGGTGGCGCCCTGTGCGGCGTCGGGCGCGAAGGACTGACGAGTCTTCGTCATCCTCGCCGCCGCCGTCTCAATGTCAGGATGCACGCCAACGGCCGCTGCGGCGCAAATTGCTGCACCGAGGCTCGCTCCACCGCCGTCAACACATCGCGACGCGGAGATGCCAAACACGCTGGCAAAGATCTGCATGAACAGTTCGCTGTTCGAGCCGCCACCGGACACAACAATCTCGTCGAGCACGATGCCCAACTCGCCACACATTGCGTCCACGTGGAACTTCATCGTGAGGGCGATGGCCTCGAGTATCGAGCGATAGATGTGACCGCGGGAGTGGCGCGCATCGAAGCCGAGGATGCTCCCTTTACGGAAAGGTGCGTCAGTGGGTGCCAGCCAGTCGAGCACGGTCATGAGACCATCGCTACCGGCGGGCACGAGCGCCGCCTCGCGTTCGATGTACGACTCGCGCGAAAGCCCCAACGCAAGAGCACGTTCGGCGACTTCGACACCGAGGAGATCGAGGAACCAGGTGAGCGTCCACATGCCGCGGCGCACACCATTGCTCTCGTAGAGGTACCGATTCGGCATGCACGCGAAGTTCGTCCAGAAGTTCGTGGGTGACTTGTGATTTTCGTGCCCGTGTACCATCGCCGCGATATAAGTGCCGAGTGAGACAAGCGCCGTCGCCTCACCGAGCGAGCCCGAGCCGAGCATCTCCACGGCCTTGTCGTTCGCGGTCGCGACCACAGGTATGCCAACCGGAATGCCCGTGGCCGCTGCGGCTTGCGGCGTCACGCGACCAATGATGTCGCCGGGCATCTGCAGCTCAAAGAGCATCTCGCGCTTCATTCCCAGCTGCACGTATAGAGCTGAGTCCTCACTCCACTGCCAGGTGTCGGTGTCGATCGGCCATTGCAGCGCGATGTTGTTCGCCGCCGTGTCCTTGAACTCACCCGTAAAACGATGAGCGAGATACCCCGACGACGTTGTTGCATATGCAACTGCTGGATTGTCTGGAACGTAGGGCTGATAGGCGCGGTCATCCATCCAGCTGATCACGGGCTCGGCGAGCGAACCATCTGCCCGCAAGAACGCCTTGCAACACCGAATCGGACACACCCCAACTCCCACGATGTCGCTGAGATCACCCGCGAAGTTTGCAAGTGCTTGCTGACTCGCCGCGCCAATCGAGTCCCACAGGTCATCATCGGGGTGAACGGCAATGCCGTGCGCTGGTCGGCTCATCGGGCGCAGTTCGTGCTGACCGCGTGCCACCGCGTTTCCGGTCGCGTCATAGATGACGACCTTTGCGCTTTGCGTGCCGCAGTCGACACCGATGAGATATGGGCCAGCCATCGTGGGTGTCCTGTCGCTGATCTCGCCCTAGCGGACGAGATAGCCGCCGTCCACAGAGAGGATGTGACCGTTCACATAGTTCGACGCGTCGCCCGCCAAGAACACCACCGCGCCCATGAGATCGGACGGCTCGCCCCAACGCGCAGCGGGGATGTGATCGAGCACCCGCTTGCTGCTCTCAGGGTTGGCCCGAGTGTTCGCCGTGATCGCCGTCGCGTAGTAGCCGGGAGCGACGCCGTTGACCTGAATGTTGTACTGCGCGAGTTCGTCGCAGTACGCCTTCGTCAACCCGGCGATGCCGTGCTTCGTGGCCGCATAGGCCGGCGAGAGCCGCCCACCGAGGAAGGTGAAGACGGAACAAATGTTGATGATCTTGCCGCTGCGTTGCGGCACCATCCGCTGGGCAACTTCGTGACTCATCTCGAACGCCGCAGTGAGGTTCACATTCACCGTCGCATCCCATTGCGGACGCCCGAAGTCGAGTACCTCCGCAAGCGGACAGATGCCAGCGCTGTTGATGAGGATGTCGACCGAGCCGAGTCGCTCAACGCAGGCGTCGACAATCTGCTTTGGCACACCGGCCCCAGTGATATCCGCCTGCATGAACTCATAGCGAACGCCCGCCGCCTCCACCATTTCTCGGGTGCCTGCGGTGTCAGCGGTGGCATCGTCGTCGATGATGCTCGGCACCAGCACATTCGCACCAGCCTTCGCGAGCGCCAAAGTGAATGCCTGCCCGAGACCGGTGTTGCCACCAGTCACGATCGCGTTCTTGCCACCAAGACCGAACAAGTCCATGGAGAAATCTCTGATCGTCATTCGCGCTCTCTCTCGTTCCCAGCGCCGCGATGCTACTGCGGCGTAGGACTCAAGGCGGAACACTCGTACCGGAAACGACTGCGCGCCCCGGCGGTCGGACCGGGCGGGGGCGACAAGCGGACAATCGCCCCAATGTAGGCTGCTCCGTTATGCAGTACTGGAGAGCAGAACAATTCGGTGAGGCCACGGACGTACTCAAGCTGGCCGACAAGGCGCTTCCCGAACTTGGGGCCGGCATGGTGGAACTGCGCGTCGACGCTGTCGGCGTTGGTCTGCCCGACGTCTTGATGTTGCGCGGCACATACCCGGCGGTGTCAGCCCCACCGGTGACGCCAGGCCAGGAGATCGCTGGCACCGTCGTTGCAGTCGGTCCGAAATGCTCGTTGCAGGTCGGCGACGAGGTGGTCACGTTCACACGATTCGCCGAAGGTATGGGCGGCTTTGCCGAGCGCTGTCAGGTCTACGAGGCCGGCACGTTGCGCCGACCACCTGGCATGTCCACCGAAGCCGCAGCGGGCTTTCTCATTCCGTTTCACACCGGCTATGTCGGCGTGATCCAGCGGGGTCAATTGCAGTCCGGCGAAACACTGCTCGTCTTGGGCGGGGCGGGCAGTTCGGGCTCGGCAGCAATCCAACTCGGCAAAGCAGTCGGCGCAACAGTGATCGCCACAGTGAGCTCAGCGGACAAGGCGGCGTTCTGCACCGCGCTGGGCGCCGACCATGTCATCAATTATCGAGACACACCGATCAATGTGGCAGTGCAAGAAATCGTGGGTCGCAAAGGTGTAGAGATGATCTACGACCCGGTCGGCGGCAGCGCGTACGACCAGGCCGTGAAGTGCATTGCCCGGCACGGGCGGATCATTCTGATTGGTTACTCCAGTGGCACGTGGGCCGCAATCGATCCGCTGAATGCGGTGTTGCGCAGCTATTCGCTGATTGGTGCGTTCCCGGGAGCCCGATCGCTCGAAGAGACCCAAGCGCATCACGAGGCGTTGTGCACGCTGGCGGCATCCGGTGCCATCCATACACCGATCGATCAGGTCTTTCCTTTTGAGCAAACACCTGCAGCAATCGATCGCGTCGGCAGCAACCACGCCGTCGGCAAAGTAATCGTTCGCGGCAATTCTTAGCCGCAACTTGTGCTGGGTAATCTGGCCGCGACGCCACCAACGCGTCGGACGACCCTGGAGGGCGATATGCAAACCCCACTCTGCGACATGTTCGGAATCGAGTATCCGATCTTTGCATTCACCCATTGCCGCGACGTCGTTGCAGCAGTGAGCAAGGCCGGCGGTCTCGGCGTGCTCGGTGCGGTCGGCTTCAGCCCAGAACAGCTCGATGTCGAACTCAACTGGATTGACGAACACGTCGGCGGCAAGCCGTACGGCGTCGACACCGTGATGCCGCAGAAGGCAGTAGACGTGCACGGTGCGAACCCCGCCGACATGTTGGCGCAGATCCGCTCGATGATTGACGCGAACCATTGGGCCTACGTCGACGAACTGATGGATCGTTTTGATCTGCCGCTACTCGCCGACGGTGAGCAACCGGGCGGCGTGCTTGGGTGGACCGACGATGTCGCCCAACGCCACGTCGACATCGCCCTCGCTCATCCGATCTCGCTGATCGCAAATGCGCTCGGCTCGCCGCCGAAAGACGTCATTGATCGCGCGCACGAACAGGGCGTGAAGGTCGCCGCACTTGCTGGTAAGGCGGTGCACGCACAACGTCACATCAATAGCGGTGTCGACATCGTCATCGCGCAGGGTTACGAGGCCGGCGGACACACCGGTGAGATCGCCACGATGGTGCTCGTTCCCGAAGTTGTCGATGCAGTTGCCCCCGCGCCGGTGCTTGCTGCAGGCGGCATCGGCAGCGGCCGTCAGATCGCCGCCGCATTGTCGCTCGGCGCGCAGGGCGTGTGGCTCGGTTCGCTCTGGCTCACTACCGCTGAGAGCGATTCGAGTCCTGCGGTATTGCAGGCCTACCTCGATGCGACGTCTGCCGACACGGTGCGCTCGCGTTGTTACACCGGCAAGCCTGCGCGCATGCTGCGCAATCAGTGGACCGATGCATGGGCAGACCCCAACGGTCCCGGTCCCCTCGGCATGCCGTTGCAAAATATTCTGACGTCAGAGGCCAACTCGCGCATCGCTCGTTCAGGTCGCAAAGATCTTGCATTTGCACCTGTCGGCCAAATCGTGGGCCGTATGAACGAGGTGCGATCGGTCCGTGACGTCATGTTCCAACTGGTCGAGGAGTACATCGAGACCGTTGAGCGGCTCGGACAAGGCGTGCAAGCCTGACCGCACCGCACTTCGGGCGTCGATGACGCTGCAATAGGCGTAAGTGCTGACTTTCATCGAATCTCAAGATTTCGGAAAGTTTGTTGTAACGCGATCGGGGTGTTGAACGATCTCTTCAACGTGTGCGACGTGACGTCACACACAAGAACATGGAAGTTGTTGCAGAGGAAACCATCGCCACAACGATGCTCTCGGCAACTGCCGGAGATCGAGCCCCATCAACTTCACCACTCTGAGGAGTATTCCAATGCGCCAGTCATTCTCTACCGCAAAGACAGCTACCAAAGCAGTCATCATTTCCGGAGTCGTGTTGTTCACGGCGACCGCAGCAGCCGCCGGCGGCGTGCTACCTCACGCCGCACAGTCGGCGGTCGCCCGTGCCGCCGAGCACGTCGGTGTCCATCTCGAAAATCCCGACAAGTCAGCGCAACACACCGAGGACGCCACCACCACCTCGAACACCAGCGACGACTCGTCTGTCACCGCCACAAACGATGACGACTCGGCCACCACTACATCGATCGAGGACAACGGCCAGACCTCAAGTGACGATGCCGTCGGCGACGACGCCAACCATGACGCCAACGACGACGACAACGACGACGCCAACGATGACTCCAACCACGAAGCAGATGACAGCGCGACGTCGACCAGCATCGATGATCACGGTCACGGCACCGACTCGGACGACGCCACCAACACCAGCAGCAGCAGCGTTTCCGATGACTCATCCAATGACGCCCACGGCAACGGACTCGACGACACCACGCAAAGCACTACAGCACCGAGCGTGTCCGTTCCCGGCGACGATTCAGCAGTCACGCACTCGAGCGTGGACGATCACGGCGGCGCCAACAAGGGTGGCAACACCAAGCCGTGAGGCATCGGTCTTGACACGTTGTCGGGCCCCCAGCCTGCCCGGCAACTTCGACGAAAGCTCGCCACGGGATCCCCCTCCCGGCGGCGGGCTTTCGTCGTTTTCGCTCTGAGCTACAGATGTGCCGCGTCCGGTCACAGCCCGCGTGTGCCCAGGCCACCGTCTCGAGCTCGGATGACAGGTGCCAACGGCGACCGAGACACATCACGTCGTAGCTGGAGCTCCTCTCAACGGACCCGGAACACGCCGTGGCGGACGCCACGCGATGCACGTCATCTTCGACGGAGGCGAAACTGGCTTCCAGACGCTGTACGCGCTCCACGGTTCCAACAACAACGGAAGTCCCGTGTTCGGTCCGGAACAGATCGAGCTCACTGTCAGATGAAAGTTGCAGTTGCAAGAACCTTGCCGTCGACGTTGGTGATCCGCATCGCAGTGGCTCGAAGTAGCGCAGCGTCGACGCCAACGGCCCAGACGCCGTGAGCGATGTCCGCGACTTGCCAGGATCCGACCTTCACCCACGTGCCGTCGCTCAATTGGAGTTCGCAGTTGCGCACGCCGGGCTCCGGGCGTGGCGCAGCGATCATCACGAGCACGTGAGGCGCAGGATTCGCAACGAGTTGCACCGTGCCGAGTCGCAGACCCGCAGGCGTGACAATGACGACGGCCGGTGCGGCGGCTGGTGAGGGTGACTCCTTGAGCTGACGCACCACCAAGAAACTTGTGGCACCAACGATCACTGCTACGAAACCAGCAGCCCACAGCGGCAGCCGGAACCGATGCAGCGCCTTCGCAGACGGGGGGCCAATTCGGTCGAGTGCACGGCTTTCGAAGCCAGCCGGTGGTTCCTCTTGCGGAGCCACAAGCAACAGGCGATCGATGACCGTGCCCAGTCCGTCAAGCAACAACTGGCAAGTCGGGCAGTTGGCAGCGTGGGCGAGAAGCTGACCGCGCATCGGCTCATCGACCATGCCAAGTGCGAGTTCCTCGGCCTTCAGATCGAATTGCTCGCACTCGCTCATTGGAGCGGTGTCGCTCATGACGGCACCTCGACGACGGCCGCGCGTAGACGACGAAGTCCACTACGAATTCTCGTCTTGGCCGTCCCAAGCGGAACACCTTCGATCTCCGCGATTTCGAGTGCGGTGCGGCAAGCCACTGTTGCGAGAAGCACGGCCCGGCGCTGCTCGTTGGGCAGGGTGGCAAGCTCCACGCCAAGACGCCCGAGTTGATCGCGGTCTACCGCGGCCTGTTCCGGGTCGACGCCCGGCGACGGTAGGAGCAACTGGCTCACAGCCTCGGGGTCCAAGGGGACAGATCGCCTGACACGCATCGCGTCAATGGCGAGGTTCCGGGTGATGGTCAGCAGCCAGGTGGTCACCGAGGCGCGCCGCGCGTCGTATGTGCCCGCGTGTCGCCACGCGCGTTCGAAGGTGATCTGGGCGATGTCGTCGGCCAACGAGACGTCGCCCGTGACGGTGACAGCAAGGCCGTAGACGCGCCGCTGGAATCTGCGGACAAACACCGCGGCGGCGTCGCGGGTATCGAGCGCAACAGCGGTGAGGAGCGCGTCATCGGAGAGCAAATCAAGTCGCGCTGGATGCCGCATCACCTCATTGTACGAACGAGCACCTCGGAGGGATTGCGCCCGACCGCAATCTCTCCGGGCATGTCGTTCGTATACACATCTACACATCACGCGCCGCCCGGTGCCCGACGACAGGAACACACCATGATGCCGAACACGAAGAAGATCTTGGCGACCACCGTTGCCATCACGTCCCTGGCCGTAGCCGGGCTCACCACAGTCGCGACGGCCAAAGGTAACCGGTTGGTCGACGCCGATTCGATGATCGGCGTACCCGCCAGGCTCACCGGAGTTGCCGGGCAGATTCGGGGTATCAACGGTGGAGGCCTCCCATGGAACATCGGTGAAGCATCCGCCGAAGTGAGTGCCTCCGGAAAGGTCGAGGTCGAGTTCGAGGGCCTGGTATTCGCAGCCGGGCCGAACGTCGGCAAGAACACCGTCGCCAATATGAAGGTGATCGTGTCGTGCCTCAATAGCGCTGGTGCCGCGGTGAACGTATCAACCGCGCTGTTTCCAGTGACGACAGGTCCCGCGATCACCGGTGGTGGCGCAGGCGAAATCGAAACGATGCTGTCGCTGCCCTCGCCATGCCTGTCGCCAATGGTGTTTATCACCAGCCCCGGGGGCAATTGGTTCGCCGTCGACCATCTGTAAACGGTCGCATGTGGAGCTGAGGGTGGAGCTGAGGGGAATCGAACCCCTGACCTCTTCCATGCCATGGAAGCGCTCTGCCAACTGAGCTACAGCCCCGAATCGGGAACATGAAGATACCAGCGCGACCGACGCGCTACAAACGCGTCGAGACGACTTTCCTCAGAGTTGGCGGCGCGAGCGCAACCGTGATCGCATCGGACCGACAGCAAGTCGCATCACGAATGTGATCAGACCAGCCGATAACAGCGTGCGGGCTTCCACCGGCAAACGAGCGAGCAACGGAGCAACGAACACTGAGGCCAAGAGCGCCACGGGATACACCCACAGCACGTCGGTGACAATACGGTGCCACATACGACGTGACGGCTCGGAGCGCGAAGGAAGGTCGAACCACTCCTCGACACCTACTGTGCGATGCACACGCGCGCTCGTTACGAACTCGTCTGCCTCAGCGAGGAGCACGGTGCGTTGGGGGGAACGTTCCCACAAACGAAGCGCGAGTCCATCGACGAAGCGGAACACGATCTGGTAATCGCCGCCGTCCGGGCCGGGCTGCAACACGCCAGCACCAAGACTTCCGGGAAACGATCGTGCTCGTTCTGCCATTTGTTCAGCCCACGTTGCGAATTCGGCCTCCCGGCCAGCAGCAACCGTTCGAGAAACGGTCACCGTCACCGGAGACGGCGCGATGCGAGGAAGTTGTGCAGTATCAAACGGTCCGGAGAGCAAAGTATTCATTTCAGTGATGGAGACTAGCACGCGTATCACTGGTGCCGATAGTGGCGATTGTCACTGTGCGCCGTAGCACGCCGACATCACTGTGCGGCGCGGGACACCATCTCGGGGTCGACCCACTCAACAATGGGGGCGTCTCGGTACAGCCGCTCAATCTCGTAGAACGAACGGGTTTCGTCGCTGAAGACATGCACAACAATGTCGCCGTAATCGATGAGCACCCACTGCTGCTCACGTGCGCCTTCAACACGCAATGGCGAGCGGCCGGATGCCTCGCGAACCTTGGCCTCGACTTCGTCGGCCACGGCGCGCACCAGGCGACGGTTCGAGGCGCTGGTAATCACAAAATATTCGGTGATTGCCAAGATCGGCCCGACCTCGATCACCAAGGTGTCGGTGGCCATCTTGTCGTCCGCGGCCCGCGCCGCAACCACCGCCAGTTCTTGCGAAGTCAGATCAGCTGTCATGTCAGGACGACACGGTAGCGCCGGTCGCGCCAACAACCGTTGTGGCCGTGGCACCAGGCACCGTTGTCACGGGTGCGTTCTGCAATCCTGACTTCACCTGATCGAGGTAGCTGCGACCAACCACAATCACGATGTCAACTAACGGAAACGAGATCGTTGGTCGCAAGAACTCAACGGGTCCAAAGAGCGTGGCAAAGTCCTGCGACTCGCTCGCCTGCACCTCGTTTGACGTGAACACGGTCGTCTTGTCGGGCACCTGATGTGTGCCGAGCGTGAAGACCTCGGCGGAGACCGAGATCACGTTGCTTTGCACGAACAGCAACCGACTCACGATGTCGCGGCTGAGGTCGGCGCTTGTCTTGCCCGTGAGTCCGGCGGCCAGGACATCCGCGTCGGTGAGACCGTTCTCAATGCGGAAACTCAGCGTGGGATAGGGAGCAATCATGGCCCCCGGCGCGAGGTTCGCCATGACCAGCACTACCGTCGCCCTGTCGAGCGAGCCGACGTCACGTTTGTCAGGATTGGTCGCGCCCGTGATCGGCACGGTGTTGAGATCGTTGTAGACCTGAATCGGGCCGGCAAAGAAGTGCGCAAGGAAATCGTCGAAACTTGTCGGGGCGAGCGACGACACCGTGGCAGCTTGCTGGCCGACGCCGACAGCCAATGCAAGGCCGTTCCACACCGAACGCACGTTGGCCAGCCGAACGGTTTCGGGTTTCGTTGGGTCGTTCGCGCCAAGCACGCTGGCGGCTTGCGCTGGTGTGAGGGTTGCCGCACCGGCCGGCAACACCGCTCTGGAAACACCGTCGGCGCCTATCGCCACAACCGGGTTTGGCAACGCAGCGGACAATGAACCCAACGGCGTCAGCAGAGAGGTCGCGTTGGCCTCGGTGGCGATCACGTTGAAGTTGAGGGTCACACTGCTCAACGACTCGACATCACTCAGCAAGCCGTCGGCACCGCCGTTGATGAGGCTCTCGGCGACCGGCACGTTGGCTTCGTCGGCCGTTTGGGCACGCGACACGTTCGTCGGGATCGACACCAAAGTGCCCCCCTTGCCCGTTCCCGGGGCAAGCACCAACACAGCGAGCGAGGTGACCACCTGCTGATCGTTCACGACTGCGAACATCGCCGTCGGGGTCGACGGAAACTTCACCTCGGGCGTCTTTTTGGCCTCGGTGCCCGCCTTTGAGTTGCGCAGCACATCGACGCCGTAATACCCGAGCAACGGCGCCACGCCAAGCACGAGCACGCCCGCCATAGCTGCCGCGACGGTGCGCATGCGACGATGCGACACCAATGCGGTCACCGCACACCCCCATAAAGATCGCGTTCACGAACAACCGCGAGCACGGGCTCGGTGATCAGAAAATCAAGCGGCCGGCCGTCGCTGAACCGGGCGCGTAGGTCGGTGCTCGAGACATCGAGATGGGGCACTTCCACATGCTGCCACGTGAATTGGTTGGGCAACTGCACGGCCTTGCCCGGCCGATCAACCACGACCAACGAGGATCGCGTCGCCACTTCTTCATAGCGGTCCCATGTCGTAAAGCCGGCCGCGGCGTCGTCACCCATAATCGTGAAGAACTCGGCGTCTGGGTGCTTTTCGGCAAGAACCCGCAGCGTGTCGGCTGTATAGCTCGGCCCGCCATGGTCGATTTCGAGGTGGCCGGCCTCAAGGCCCGGCACGTGCGCAACAGCGGCTTCAACGAGCGCGAGACGGTCGTCAGCAGGTGTGATCTGGCGGCTGCTTTCCTTTTGCCAAGGCACGTTGGCCACCATCAACACCACCACATCGAGTTGCAGAGCATGGCGCACGTTGACGGCCGTGACGAGGTGACCGACGTGCGGAGGATCGAACGTGCCACCGAACAATCCGATACGTTGGGGCACGAACGAGCAGTGTAGAAGATGCCGACCGCGAATCTGCGGCACACGGCGCGTCCTGCGCTGTTCTCTGACATGACATGGCTTGACCGATGGTGTACTCTGTTCTTCCCCCCCGTCATCAGAATTCTTCAAGATCTGCCATACACCTCCCCTGAACATCAGATTTCACTCTTCCGCGCCCGGATGGCGCGGCGCTGTGATGTTTGAACACGGTGGAGACGGGGCAGTTGAAACACGCCGCCGTGTGTCAACCGCCACGTCACAGTGCGGAATACGAACCCAACAAGAACGGTTAGACAACTCGATATGAACGACTCCATTGGTCTCTACTTGAACGACATCGGCAAAGTTGCCCTCCTCAATGCCGAAGAAGAGCGCGAACTTTCTCGCGCTATCGAGGCTGGCCGTGAGGCTGCAGAACGCATCTCCAACGGTGAGAAGTCTGTACAGCTCAAAGCAGCGGTGAGCGCCGCCGCCAAGGCAAAGGATCGCTTCATCCGTTCTAACCTCCGACTTGTGGTGAGCATCGCTCGTCGCTATCCACTCCCCCAAGGCATGGATCTGCTCGACCTCATCCAAGAGGGCAACCTCGGTCTCGAGCACGCCGTCGACAAGTTCGACTGGCGCCGTGGATTCAAGTTCAGCACCTACGCCACGTTCTGGATCCGTCAGGCCATCGGCCGCGCGCTTGACCAGAAGGCCAGCCTTATCCGCATCCCTGGTGATCGCTCGGCCAGCCTGCGCGCTGCACTACGTCAGGCCAGCGGCGACGGTGAGACTCTCGACCTCGGCAATGCCGAGCTCCACCGCCTCACCACGCCCGTGTCGCTCGACAAGACCATTGGCGACGATGGCGATGCAACACTCGGTGACCTCATGGCCAATGGCGATGGCACCCCTGAAGATGCCGTGATGGCCATGGTCGACAGCGATCTGCTCGACGAGTTGCTCGGCACCCTCGACAAGCGTGCCCGTTACGCCGTCGAAGCCCGCTTTGGTCTGCTCGATGGCGAGCGCAAGAGCTTCCGCGAGGTCGGCGAGAATCTCGGTGTCACCGCTGAAGCAGCCCGTCGCCTCGTAAGCCGCGCCGTGGCCGGTCTACGCGAAGACGCTGTTCGCATTCTCGCGGCCTGATTCCAATATGGCCAAGGCATGGACCCCATCCTCTTGGCAGTCATTCCAAGCAGCGCAGCAGCCCGACTGGCCTGACGATGGCGCGCTACAACGCTCGCTCAAGCAGATCGCCAGCTATCCCCCGCTGGTGTTCGCCGGCGAGGCACGCAGTCTGCAGACCTCGCTTGGCCATGTGGCCGCTGGCAACGCGTTCTTGTTGCAGGCGGGAGACTGTGCGGAAAGCTTCGACGACTTCTCCGCGGTGAACATCCGCGAGAAGCTGCGCGTCATTCTGCAAATGGCAGTCGTGCTCACCTACTCGCTCGGTGTGCCCGTGGTGAAAGTCGGTCGTATCGCCGGCCAATTTGCGAAGCCGCGCTCATCACCAGTTGAGCGAATTGGCGATGTCGACTTGCCCAGTTTCCGGGGGCACATCGTCAATGGCGAGGCGCCAACTGCCGCCGCTCGTATCCCCGATCCGGAGCGTCTCGTGCAGGCCTATCACCAGAGCGCATCGACGCTGAACCTGGTGCGGGCTTTTGCCAAGGGCGGCTTTGCCGATCTCAATCGGGTGCACGCATGGACCCAAGAGTTCGTGGCCAGCAGTCCCGAAGGTCAAAAGTACGAACAGCTCGCCGCGGAGATCGATCGTGCGCTGCGCTTCATGCGCGCCTGTGGCGTCGACACCGAATCGAATAGTCGGTTGCACGAAGTCGACGTGTTCACAAGCCACGAAGCGCTGCTGCTCGGCTACGAAGAAGCACTCACCCGGCAGGACTCGCTCACCGGCGGTTGGTACGACTGTTCGGCACACATGCTCTGGATCGGCGAGCGCACCCGTCAACTCGACGGTGCCCATATCGAGTTTCTGCGCGGCGTCGGCAACCCCCTCGGTTGCAAGGTCGGACCGTCCACCGACGCTGACTTCGTGCTCGAACTATGCCAGGCGTTGAACCCGGCACGCATCCCAGGACGCCTCACACTCATTAGCCGCATGGGCGCACAACACGTAGAGGACAAGCTACGGCCGTTGCTCAGTGCGGTTCGCGACGCGGATCACCCCGTGGTGTGGGCATGCGACCCTATGCACGCGAACACCTACACCGCCACGAGCGGACACAAGACGCGTGACTTCGACGACATCTGCGCCGAGATCGGCGGATTCGTGAGGGCCCACGCGGCGGAGGGCACCTGGCCCGGCGGCATTCACGTTGAGCTCACCGGCGACGACGTCACCGAGTGCATCGGTGGAGCAGACAAGATTCTCGATTCACAACTCGACGATCGCTATCAGACCGTGTGTGATCCTCGCCTCAACGGTCGTCAGAGTCTCGACCTTGCGTTCCGCGTCGCGGAGCTCATCCGCACCAACGGTCTCGCCTGAGTTCCACGGTGGAGCCTCTGTCGCTGATCGACAGTTGGCCGGTACACAACGTTGCCGCGGCCATCGTCGCTCACGATGGCACTGTGACGACGCGTGGCGATGTTCGTCACCCAATCCGATTGGCGTCGCTCGCCAAGGTGATCAGCACCTGGGCAATATTGGTGGCCGTTGAGGAGGGTTCGATCTCGCTCGACCATCCCGTTGGTCAACCGGGCTGCACGTTGCGTCATCTACTCAGCCATGCTGGCGGCTACGCCTTCGACGGCACGGAACCCATCACAACGCCCGGCCGAAGCAGAATCTATTCAAACACTGGTATCGAACTCGCCGCAGACGAGGTGTGCCAAGCCACGGGTGTGCCCTTCACCGAGTACCTCAACGAGGCGATCTTGGTGCCGTTGGGCATGGTCGATACCGAACTGCGCGGCTCACCAGCGCACGGAATGTGGAGCACTGTCACCGATGTAGTGCGCCTCATCGGCGAGATCATGCGACCAACGTTGCTGGCCGTCGAAACAGTGCGCGAGGCAACGTCGGTTCAGTTCGAGAGCCTTTCGGGAGTGGTGCCGGGCGTCGGGAGTTTTCGACCCTGCCCGTGGGGGCTCGGCGTCGAGATCCACGGTGCCAAGCATCCTCACTGGATGGGCGTCACGAATAGCGCGGCAACGTTCGGGCACTTTGGCGGCGCGGGCACGATGATGTGGATCGACCCACTGATCGAGGTTGGTGTGGTTGCCCTCACCGATCGGCCATTCGACGAATGGCGCGACGACGCGTTACGTCTGTGGCCTGAGTTCAGCGACGCCGTCGTTTCCGCCGCGTAAGCCACGCACGGAGACCTTTCACGTCTGACTCGTCTGACTCGTCTGACTCGCCGGAGGCCGGCAGGTGTATGGCGGTGACCATGGGCCACGACCGCACGCGACCCACAGATCGCTCGCCGCATCCGCGCAGGTGTTCATCGACAACGTCACCGCGGCAGGCGTCCATCCGCGCCTGCCGAGTGGCCCATCAGGCAGGAACATCCCTGAACGCACGTTGAGCTGGAAGGCGCAATGCGAGTCGTCGCGGGTGGCCGCGTTGACGGTGACAAGGTTGTACGAACAGCCGGTTTCGCGAGACGCGACGTAGACGGCCCACTGCTGCGTAGAGACGTCGGCACCATCGAGCGCGAAGCGATAGGCAATGGTGTCGGCGTCAGTGCCCGAACACGCGCGCCGTCCCGCGTAAAACGGAATACCGCGTTCGGTCAACGTCCAATTCAGCTGACCCTGAGAGGGAGCGGGCCACGGGCCGGTCGGAACTCGTTCGTCGACGACCACGGCCAACGTCGAAAGAGCCCGCGCCGACACAGCGCGAGGAATCAGGCACGCAAGAGCGGTAAGAACGACGAAGAATCGCGCTCGACGAGTTCTGCGATTGGTCAGCTGAGGCGCTCGACGATCATCGCCATGCCCTGCCCACCACCGACGCACATCGTTTCAAGACCAAAGGTCTTGTCGGCGCTTTGCAGACCGTGAATAAGGGTGGTCATGATACGTGCGCCGGTCATGCCGAAGGGATGGCCGAGCGCGATCGCGCCGCCGTGCACGTTGAGTTTGTCCATCGGGATGCCGAGATGGCGAGCCGACGGCAGTACCTGCGCTGCGAAAGCCTCATTGATTTCGACGAGGTCGATGTCGTCGATGGTCAGGCCCGCACGTTTGAGCGCTTGGCGCACGGCTTCGACTGGACCGAGGCCCATGATCTCTGGGTTGAGGCCCGATACGCCAGAGGCGACGACGCGGGCCAGAGGCGTAAGGCCGAGCGCCTTGGCTTTGTCGAGGCTCATCACCATCACTGCGGCAGCGCCGTCGTTGAGTGGGCATGCGTTGCCAGCAGTGATTTCGCCGTCAGGACGGAAGGCAGGCTTGAGGCCGGCGAGGCCTTCGAGTGTGGTGCCCGCACGCGGGCAATCGTCGGTAGCTACGACCGTGCCATCGGGCAGGGTGAGCGGAGTGATTTCCTGCTCGAACCAGCCGTTGGCGACGTTGGCGCTGGCGAGGTCTTGTGAACGCTTGGCGAATTCATCCATGTCGACACGGCTCACGCCTTCGACCTCGCGCACGTTCTCAGCGGTCTGACCCATCGCAATGTAGGCATCGGGCAACCCGGCTTGTGGGGTCCACGTCGGCTGGCCGCCACCCGACCGCTCGCGAGTGCGCTCGCCGGGGCCCTTGAAAATGGGGTTCGGGGCGGTGTCGCTGGCACCGAACTGATAGCGACTCACAGCCTCAACGCCGGCCGAGATGAAGCAATCGCCCTCACCTGATTTGATGGCATGCGCAGCCATGCGAATGGTCTGCAGGCTCGACGAGCAGTAGCGGTTCACGGTCACGCCGGGCACGTTGTCGAGACCGGCAAGAATGGCAACCATGCGCCCGACGTTGAAGCCCGCCTCACCTGCTGGCTGACCAACGCCCATGATGAGGTCTTCGACGTCGCTCGCCTTCACCGACGGCACCTTGGCCATCAGCGCCCGGATGATCTGCGCCGACATGTCGTCGGGGCGCAGTGTCGTAAGCGTGCCTTTGTTGGCTCGCCCGATCGGGCTGCGGGCTGTTGCGACGATGACTGCTTCAGGCATGGTTCCCCCTGGGGACGTTTGTTATCAAGACATTGGAGACAAAGGAGCCTAGCGATCGGGTCTCGCGTTCTCCCAACGGCACCGCTAGCGCGTGTCGACGACTTGGAACACCTCGGCGGCCCGACCCTCAGCCAACCCGTATTGCAACGCCGATGCCTGAGTCCAGGACCGAACTCGTTGCTCAATGGAAGCAGGGTCTTGATGCTGTGTCTCGTGGCGCAACAGTGCCCTGATCTTGCGATCAACGTTGTTGGTGATGTCCTCGACATGCATCGTGGCGTTGGCCGGTGCCGCAAAGCCCATGATCCACAATTCAGTGACGCTCCACGGTTCAAGACCCTCGTCGAGCAGCTCTGGATATGCGAACGGATTGCGCGAATCGGGGTACACCGCCGCGATCGCCGCCTGCCCGGTGGCGAGGTGATCAGGGTGACTCGCGTAAATACGAGCGAGGTTCAATTCGGGCGACTGTGTGATGACACGCTGCGGGCGAACCTCACGGATTACTCGCGACAACGCGCACCGCAACGCAAGGTTGTATTCGACGCGACCGTCTGGAAGTCCGAGAAAGGTCAGACACTCGACACCAACTTCTTTTGCCGCGCGGGTCTGCTCTTCACGACGCAACAGCGCCATCTGCGGTCTGGCGATTGTCTGATCGAAACCGCCCGCGTCGCCGTCGGTAACGAGGCAATAGGTGACCTCGATGCCCGCGTCGGTCATGTTCGCGACTGCTCCAGCAGCACCGAAATCGACGTCGTCAGGATGCGCGGTGATGACGAGCGCGCGTTGCACCTCGTGTGGCTCCAACATGAGATGCACACTACGGCCGCTCTAGATTGCATCCATGACTTTGCCCTCCGTTTCTGCGGACTCCATCGACTTGTCCGACCCGCTGTTCTGGTCACAATCTCGCGAGTACCGCGATGGTGCATTCAAGACGCTGCGCGACACACCCGGTCTGCCGTTTTACGAAGAGCGCGAGATCGAGGGCGTTCCGTTCCCCAAGGGCCCCGGCTACTACGCGCTCACTCGCTACGACGACGTCTGGCACGCGAGCCGCAACGCACAACTGTTCTGCAGTGGCAAGGGAAGCAACATTGGCGACCTCCCACAAGAGATGAACGAGTTCTTCGGCTCGATGATCAACATGGACGACCCGAAGCATTTCCGTCTGCGCAGCATCGTGTCGAAGGGCTTCACGCCTCGCGAGATCGGCCGCGTCGAAGAGTACGTCAAGGTGAAAGCCAAGTCGATTATCGATGGCCTCATCGAGCGCTACCCCGACGGCGAATGCGATTTCGTCGAGGAGGTCGCTGCTCCCCTGCCCTTGCAGATCATCTGCGAGATGATGGGCATTCCCCCGGAGGACGAAAAGCAGATCTTCACGTGGACCAACACCATCCTTGGCGCGGGTGATCCTGAATTTGGCGGCACGCTCGAAGCTCTCATGGGCACCGCGCTGCAGATGTTCATGTATGCCCAAGAGCTCGGCGAGAGTCGACTGAAGACCCCTCAGGACGACGTGACGAGCGCGATGATGAACGCCGTTGTTGATGGCGAGCGTCTCTCGGCGCAGGAGTTCGGCAGCTTCTTCATCCTGCTGGTGGTGGCCGGCAACGAAACCACCCGTAACGCGATCAGCCACGGCATGCGCGCCCTCACGATGTTCCCCGATCAACGCAAGATTTGGTTCAACGACTTCGAGACCCACACCAAGACCGCCGTGGAGGAGATTGTGCGATGGGCAACGCCGGTGATCCACTTCCGTCGCACCGTTACCGAGGACACCACGCTCGGTGGCACCGATCTGAAAGCCGGCGACAAAGTAGTGCTGTGGTACAACTCAGCCAACCGCGACGAGCGCACCTTCGCCGACCCGTTTGCATTCGACGTTCGCCGCAGTCTGCTTCCGGCTCAGGCCGGCTTTGGAGCGGGTGGCCCACACTTCTGTCTTGGGGCCAACCTTGCCCGGCGTGAGATCAGCGTGATGTTCGACGAGATTCGCACGCGTATGCCCAACCTGCAGATCGTGAGCGAGCCCGAATATCTCGAGAGCTTCTTCATCAACGGCATCAAGCGGTTGCGCTGCAGCTGGAAGTAGTTCTCACGTCGCCCTCGGAGCGGGCCCAAGATCGCCGCGGTCCAAGATCAGCGCGAACCAAGATCGCCGCTGGAATAGTGCCGACGGCATAACAGCTCGTATCGCACGAGATCACCAAACAACGGCGACTCACCATCGGCCGATGTATCGCCAACGACCACCGTCTCACCTTCATACACGATGATGCCGTTGACGAGACGCGCGTTATGCGTTGCGCGGCGACCACACCAGCAACGAGCCTCGACCTGAAGCGCGACGCGCTCATCGGCAATTTCGAGCAGTCGCTTCGTGCCGTCGAACAACAAGCCGCGAAAGTCGGTGATGAGTCCGAATGCAAAAACATCGACATCAAGCTCGTCGACCACTCTCGCGAGCTGATCACATTGTTCGACCGTGTAGAACTGCGCCTCGTCGCACACGATGAACGACAGCGGCGAATAGGCCTGAGCAAGCGCAAAGATGTCGAGGCTCGCGTGGGTCTCGATGGCCGGCGCCGAGACGCCGAGACGACTGGTTATCTGCGAGCCATCGCGATCGAGCTTGGTGAGCAGCAGGCCGCTGAGATTGCGCGACTCGAGGTTGTGGTGGATCTGCAACGCGAGCGTGCTCTTGCCACAGCCCATGGTGCCGAAGCTGAATCGAAGCGTTGCCATGCGCGGTGAACGGTAGTCGACGCGCGGTCAGGCACGTCAGCCACGTCAGGCACGTCGGGCACGTCAGGCACGTCGGGCACGGCCGGCACGTCAGGCACGGCCGGCCGCAACCGCGGCCTGCTCTGCCGCGGTGAGCTGTTCGTCGACGATTGCCAGACCACCAACCCAGAAGTCGGGGTCGGCTAGATCACAATCAACGATGTGGCCGAGATCTTCGGGACTCATCGAACCGCCGGCACGCAGCATGTCGAGATACTGCGGCACAAACGACTCGCCGACTTGCTCGTAGCGGCGATACACACTGAGCGACAAGAGCTGGCCGTAGGCGTATGCGTACACGTAGCCGGGGGTGTGGATGAAGTGCGGGATATAGCTCCACCAGCTGCGATAACCCTCGGTGATCTCCACTGCGGGTCCGAGCATGGCCGCTTGCGATTGAGCCCACAGTTCGTTGATGTGTTCCACCGACAACTCACCTTCGGTGCGACGGCTGGTGTGCACGGCGTGCTCGAACCGGTTCATCGCAACCTGTCGGAACACCGTGGCGATCGAGTCCTCGAGCGTGCTGGCAAGTAAGGCAAGACGCTCATTCGGATCGGTGAGCATGGCGAGCAACCGCTTGCTCGTGACCGTCTCACCGAACACCGATGCCGTTTCAGCCAAGGTGAGAGGCGTGTTCATCTGGAACACACCCTGCTCGCGCGACAGATAGCCGTGCACTCCATGACCCAACTCGTGCGCCAACGTTGCAACGTCGCGTGTGCGTCCGGTCCAGTTGAGCAGCACATACGGATGATGCGACGGCACGGTGTAGTTGCAAAAGGCGCCGGGCCGTTTACCGACTCGAGTCGGCGCATCGATCCAGTCTTCACGAAGGAAGCGCTGAACGATTGAGGCCAATTCACCACTGAAGGATGAGTACGCGTCGGTGACCACCTCGGTGGCAACCGACCACGGCACCTGGGTCTCGGCGATGGCCACCGATGCCGAACGGTCGTAATCAGCAATCGAGTCCAACCCAAGGATCTTTGCTTTGAGCGCATACCAGCGATGCGGAATGTCGTAACGGCCGACGACTGCGTCGATCAAGGCCTGCACGCTTTGGTCGCTGGCGTCGTTGGCCAAGTTGCGGCTGCTGATCCAACTGGGGAACGAGCGCAGTCGGTCATCGACGGACTTGTCGTTGAGCAGTGTGTTGAACACGAACGCACGCGTCCGCAGCCCGGGTTGCAGACCCACATTCACTGCTGCATGCGCGCGTTGGCGCACAGTACGATCGGGGTGTTGCAGCATCGACAGACACTGCAACAGGGGCACTGTTGCTGTCGTACCATCTGGCATCTCGACCGTGGCCTGTAGGGCGGAGCTGAGCTCGTCGAACAGACGACCCCATGCGCTCTCTCCGGTAACGCTCTTCTCGGTGAGCACGCGCTCCTCGGGCTCGCTCAGCAGATGCGAGCGATAGCGCCGCGCCGACCGAAGGTGATAACGGATGAAGTCGAGATCATGGTCGGGTGAAGCGAGCACGGCATCGACATGCTCGTCAGTTGCCAAGGCCCACTCGAGTTCGATGAACAACAGTTGAGTGTTGATGGCCGTCGCACGCTCCTGCACATGAGCCACCAACGCACCATTGGCCGGCGCGGTCGTATCACCCGCGAAGGTAAGGCCTGCAAAACTGCTTGCACGTCCGAGCAGTTCGATCATCTCGGCATAGCGACGATGAAAGGCGCTGAGCTCAGCTGCGTTCATCGAGGCGATGCGACCTCGCCCGGATGCAACGAGTTCCGATGCAATGACTGCGGCCGCGTCGATGAGCACGTCAACGTTGAAGGCACCATCGAGAATCGTTGAGAGATCCCATGCCACGCCATGTGCTGTGAGGTCGTCAGGATCGGGGGCGCGAACAGCGCTGAGGGCAGACGTCATTCGCACGAGCCTACGTGGTCGACACTCCCGAAGTTCCGCCCCTCAAGCCCCTCACGGCGATGTGAGGCGGGACTTCCCGCCGTTCGCACGTCGACCACGGTGATCGACGTGCGAGGCTGGCTGCAAGACTGCGAACGTGTCTACCTTCATCGATCTCAGCCACGACATCCGCGAGGGAATGGTGACGTACCCTGGCCTACCCGCACCTCGACTCTCGTCGGTGTTGTCGCGTGAGCAAAGCCGCGGCCGCTACGCGGACGGAGTTGAGTTCGACATTGGTTCCATTGAGATGTGCGCCAATACCGGCACCTACCTCGACACTCCCTTTCACCGCTACCCCGATGGACACGACCTCGCCGGCCTTGCCCTCGCGCGCTGCGCAGATTTGTCTGCTGTGGTCGTGCGTTGCTCATTCGATGGACAGTCGACCGGCGCGGTACAACTCGACGATGCGGTCATCTCTCAGCTCCGGGGCGCGGCGCTGTTGTTCGACACAGGCTGGGACCGTCATTGGGGAACGGACGACTACTTCCGCACTGACCACCCCTTCGTCGACGAAGCAACGGTTCGTGCGGCAATCGGTGCTGGTGTCGCGTTGGTGGGAATCGACTCGCTGAACATCGATTCCACCAGCGGTACCGACCGCCCGGCCCACTCGTTGCTCCTGGCAGCTGGTATCCCGATCGTCGAGCACCTCACCAATTTGGCCGCTGTGCCAGACAACGGTGCAAGGTTCACAGCCGTTCCTGCGAAGGTCGCCGGGATGGGCACGTTTCCCGTGCGCGCGTTCGCGACGGTGCCGGCTCGGTCGGCGGTGTGCGAAGTGGTCGTCGACTGCGCTGATGTGTCGGTACTGGCTGCGTTCTGGGCGAAGGTGCTCGACGCACCGCCGCCGCACGTTCGATCCGAAGATTGGGCAACGGTGCGCGACCCTCGGGCGGGCGGCATCACGCTTGCTTTCCAACGAGTACCCGAAGGCAAGACGGCGAAGAATCGCGTGCATCTCGACATCTGGTCCGACGACATCGCTGCCGATTCCGCGCGGCTCGTCGGTGCAGGCGCAACCACCGTCGGCCCCGCGCACACCGACGAAGGCGGTGCGTTTCAGATCCTGCTCGATCCAGAGGGTAACGAGTTCTGCCTCGTCAGCGATTGAGCGCGTGGTTCAGCGCGCCAGACCGCTACAGACATGCGAAGTCCCGCCCCTCGGGCCCCTCATGGCGCTGCGAGGCGGGACTTCGCGTCACTCAGCGCCGTTGCGGTTGGGTTGGGTCGCGTCCGTGGCGCGTCTCTACCATGTGACGATGTCACCGCAGGGGTGACGACGAGAGGCGACCAATGTTCGAATGGAACGATGAGCAGCAGATGATCCGTGACGCCGTGCGTCGCTTTGTGGATGACGAAGTGCGGCCGCATGTCGACGAACTCGAGCACGGTGATTTGCCGCCGTACGACATCTTGCGCAAGTTGTTCGCCACGTTCGGGATGGATGCAATGGCGCGTGATCGATTCACCAAGCAGATGGCACGAGAGCGAGCCACTGCCGAACTCCTCGCTCGCGGCGAGCAGCCGCCGCCACAGGCCGAGCGCACAACCGGCGACGGCGGTGGAGCGTCGATGTCACTCATCCCGATCATCGAACTATGTCGCGTCTGCCCAGGCATGGTGACGGCGATGGGGGTCAGCATGGGACTCACCTCCGCGGCCATCAACTCAAAGGGCACGATCGCACAAAAGGAACGTTGGGTGCTCGACCTGCTCACGATGCACAAGGTCGGCGCATGGGCGATCACCGAACCGGGTTCGGGTTCGGATGCATTTGGTTCGATGCGTTCAACCGCGCGGCGCGACGGTGACGATTACATCCTCAACGGCTCGAAGACCTTTATCACCAACGGACCGTATGCCGACACCACTGTGTTCATCTGCAAGCTCGACGAGGGCAACCCGATGGAAGAACGCAAGGTGGTCAGCTTTGTGCTCGACCGCGGCATGCCCGGCTTCGTGCAGTCGAAACCGTTGCGAAAGATGGGCATGCATTCCTCCCCTACCGGCGAGTTGTTCCTCGACGACGTACGCGTCGGCAGCGACCGGCTCATCGGTGAGACCGAGGACATCCCCGCCGGTGGCCGCGATGGTGCCAAGGCGACGTTTCAGCAAGAGCGTTCGGGCGTTGCCGCGATGTCACTCGGCATCATCGAAGAGTGCCTCAAACTGAGCGTCGAGTACGCGAAGAACCGCGTGCAGTTCGGCAAGCGCATCGGCGAGTTCCAGTTGATCCAGGACAAGTTGGCGCGGATGGAAGTGGCGCGAATGAACGTGCAGAACCTCGTCTTCCGAACCATCGAGATGAGCGGCGCGGGTGCGTCGATGTCGTTGGCCGAGGCATCCGCGATGAAGCTGTACTCCGCACGCGCCGCCACCGAGGTGGCACTCGAGGCAGTGCAGGTGTTCGGCGGCAACGGATACATGTCGGAGTTTCGCGTGGAGCAGTTGGCACGCGATGCCAAGGTGTTGCAGATCTACGCCGGCACAGACGAGATCCAAATCACCCACATCGCCAAGGATCTGCTGCGCAGCTGACCTCGGCACAACGACTCAGCGTCAGGGGGCCGCGGCAAAATCGTTGAGTAAGCCACTACAGATTCGCCGAGGGCATGCAGCAACTACTCGAACGGACAATCCCCACTGTTCAAAGCAGACAGGAAGGTCTCGCCACCGCGATCTCACACGTGGCGCGTGGACCGAAGTCGGAGCAGCACCTGCACAACCGTCCACATCGGTGCCACGATCAGCACGACCCACACCCAACGAACGTTGTGTTGCGCGATCGCCAGCCACGTCATCGACCCAAGCCACGCGACCATGAATGCGATGGAGATCGGTCGGTGCTCGCGCACCGAAACCGGGTGAGCGAACTGCACTCTCGACAACGTCAGCCCGCAGAACACAACACACACAATGAGATCGAACCATGGATTGGCGCGCATGAAATACAGCGTGGGGATGATCATGTTCCATTCGGCCGGGAATCCGTTGAACCACCCATCTGGGGTCTCCTGGTCGGTTCGCGCCATCCAGAGCGCGCTCACAAAAAGGATGGCAAAGCCGATGGGGCCTACGGTCTCGTCAGGCAGGAAGTCGAACCGGTACAGAAATGCGACTGGCACGATGGTGCAGGTGAAGTAGTCGATGATCAGATCGAGCGAGTTCCCATTGAGCGTCGGCACGCGGGCGACAACATCGAGCTTGCGCGCAATCGGGCCGTCGATACCATCGAGTAATAGCGCTCCGATTAACCACAACACCGCGGCGCGGGCATGACCCCCGATCACCGAGTTGAGACCGGCGTAGCCCACGAGCACACCACTGGCTGTCAAGGAGTGCACAGCCCAAGCCGACTGAATGTGACGTCTCGTGTACTGCGCGGTCGCGACGTTGTCGTCTCGCGACGATTGGTCTGGGGGATCTGAATGCATACGGCCGATTACCCATTTCCGTGTTGGTCTCAAACAGTCTCGCGCACAGCATTTCAGGGTCAACGCGGGCGGCGTAACCTTGCCGTCGTGGCACCGGGCTTTTTCGAAATCGTACGCGACGCGTTCGAGGGTTTCGTCGCACGGGTTGATGGTCGACGAAACGTCTTCGTGCATAGCCGCGGTCTCAAGGTTTGGTTCGGCGATGAGACCCGCGAGCACTACGAATCGCAGTTAATCCGCGTGGACGGCGAAGTACGTCTCGAGATTGGCTTCCACGCCGAGCACCCAAAGGCGCCACAGAACAATGAAGTGCTACGCCGATTGCTCGATGTCGAAACGATCTGGCGGCCCGAGTTGGGAGACGACGCGGTCGCGGGAGAATTCATCGGCCGAGCCGGATGGTGCCGCATCTCCGAGGTGTGGCCAGTTCCTGACTCAGATGACATCGACGAGGCAATCGACGTCGCGGCCCGCCTCGCGGACTATGTGATCGCGTTGGAGCCGATGCGCTCCGCGACGTGACCGACCGCGGATCTAGGAAGCGCTGGTGTCGTAGGTGAGGTGAAGCGTGCCGCTCGGATAGGTGAACGATTCGGTAAGGCATAGGTCCGTGGGCATCGTCCCGGCGGCGAACAACCGCTTACCGCTGCCAAGCAGGAGCGGATATAGCCACAGGTTCAGCCGGTCGACGAGGCCGAGGCGAAGCAGCGACTGCACGAGGTTGAGGCTGCCAATGACGTGAACTTCGTCGTGACGGTCCTTGAGAGCAGCAATGCTCTCAGCGAGGTCGCCTGTGAGAAGCGTGGATCCCTGCCACTCGAGCGGGCTCTCGAGCGTGTCGCTGACAACGTACTTGGGAACGTCGTTGAGCAGTGCGGTAAACGGGATCTCCTCGGACGCCTTCGGCCAATAGTTGGCAAAGATGTCGTAGGTTTTCCGCCCGAGAAGCAGGGCGTCCATAATCCTCGCCTGCTCGAACACGATTCCGCCGGCGGCTTCATCGCCGCGTGACATCTGCCATCCCCCGTGCGCGAAGCTGCCGTCGCGGTCCTCGTCGGGCCCTCCAGGTGCCTGCGCCACTCCATCGAGCGTGATGAATTCGGTCACGATGAGCTTGCCCATGATGTTGTCCTTGCCTAGGGCGATTCGTTTCTTGGGAGCCAGCGCGGTGTGCCGGCGAGGAACAAGCTGATCGACTCGTCGATTCTGCGTTGGCGGGTATCAGCGGTCTTTGACGCGTTGACGTTGTTTACGTGCTAGCGCTGACCGCTGTTGGACAATGTCTTGCAGCGTCGCTGAAAAGCAAACCGAGCCGGAGGAGGTTTCTCGCGGCATCGGCAAACATTCTGGCAGACCACATCATGTAGGCGAGACGACACGAGCGGTCAAAGGCGCGCTATCGGGGGGCGAGGATGTAAAACTCGTTGCCATCGGGGTCGGCCAGTACGACGTGTGTGTCATCGGGCCCTTGGCCGATGTCGACATGGCGAGCGACGAGGCGGACCAGCGTCGCGACCGTTTCGTTTTGGTCATCGATCGAGGCGGTAGTCAGATCGAGATGCACACGATTCTGCCCGGACTTCTGACGTGAGACCGACTCAGAGAGGCTGCCGAATCTCGTGCCATTGGTTGGCACGAAACCCAACTCGTCCGGGCAACATCCGTCCGCAAGTTCACGACTGCCGGCGGACGTCGATTTCATCAGCTGCAGCCGCTGGTGCTGCCACAGCTGGGGCAGGCATGGCAGGAGCCGGCACGCACCATTTGCACGCCGCATTGCATGCACATCGGCGCATCGGATTGACGAACACGCGGCGCGCCTGCAGATGGCGTGTAGTCGCTCTTCGGTGCCGTCGGTGCCAAACCCAACTCGATTTGCGTGGCGAGATCGTTCGCCGACGGAATGCTCTTCGGGTCGGTCGCGATATCAGATCCGGTGCGGCTTTCGATGGCGCTTTCGTACACGCCCGGCAGCGTTGGCTGCAGGCGCTCATCGACCGAAAAGATGCCAAGCTCGGACCGCTCGTCGTAACTGAGATACTCAAGGCCGAGGCGACGGAACAGGTAGTCCATGATCGACGACGCAAAGCGGATGTCGGGATCGTCGGTCATGCCCGCTGGCTCGAAACGCATGTTTGTGAATGCTTCGACAAAGGCTCGCAATGGCACGCCGTATTGCAGGCCATAGCTGATGCTCTTCGCAAACGCATCCATGATGCCGCTCAGCGTGGAGCCTTGCTTCGACACCGTGAGGAAGATCTCGCCAGGCTGACCGTTGGGGTATTCGCCAATCGTGGCAAAGCCTTTGCAGTCGGCTACACGGAACTCGAACGTGCGACCGCGGCGGCTGCGTGGCAACTTCTGGCGCACGGGCTGATGCACGATCTTTTCGACAATGCGTTCGACTGCCTGTGTCGCTGCCGTACCTGGCGTGAACATGCCATCGGCACCGATGGTGGCATCGCCCTTTTTACCAGTGGACAACGGCTGGGCGACCTTGCAGTTGTCGCGGTAGATAGCAACTGCCTTGAGACCGAGCTGCCACGACAACAGATGCAACGCCTCGATGTCTTCGATCGTGGCTTCCTCGGGCATGTTCACGGTCTTGGAGATTGCACCCGACAGGAACGGCTGTGTGGCACTCATCATGCGCACGTGACCTTCGTAGTGGATGGTGTTATCACCCATGCTGCAGGCGAACACGGCAATGTGCTCGGCAGCAATGTGCGGTGCACCAAGGATCGACTTCTCGATGTCGATGTAGGCGGCGATGTCATTGATCTGCTGGGGTGTGTAACCGAGTTTGCGCAACGCACGCGGGATCGTCTGGTTGATGATGCTCATGTTGCCGCCACCGACGAGCTTCTTCATCTTCACCAGGCCCAAGTCGGGTTCGATGCCGGTGGTGTCGCAATCCATCATCAGACCAATGGTGCCGGTGGGCGCCAACACGCTGGCCTGGCTGTTACGCACTCCGTACTCTTCGCCATCGCGCACGGCATTTTCCCACGCCTGCCGACCAGCTGCGAGCAGTTCGACGGGAACGGCGTGTGTGGCCTCGATCTCGTAGCTCGCATCGCGGTGCATCCGCAACACATTGAGCATGTAGACCTCGTTGTCGGAGAAACCCGCGAAGGGGCCCATACGGCTCGCTGTGCGGGCGCTGGTGGCGTAGGCATGGCCGGTCATGAGCGAGGTGAGCGATGCCGCCCAGGCGCGGCCCTGGGGCGAATCGTAGGGCAGGCCGAGCGCCATGAGCAGTGCGCCGAGGTTGGCGTAGCCGAGCCCCAACTGACGGAACTGGCGGCTGGTCTCACCGATCGACGGCGTTGGGTAATCAGCGCGGCCCACCAAGATCTCTTGGGCCGTGAAGACTGCCTCGATCGTGTGCTTGTAGGCATCGACATCGAAGTTGCCTTCTTCGTCGAGGTACTTCAACAAGTTGATCGAGGCGAGGTTGCATGCCGAATTATCGAGGTGCATGTACTCACTGCATGGGTTTGAACCATTGATGCGACCTGTTGCATGAGCCGTATGCCATTTGTTGATGGTGGTGTCGAACTGCAGACCCGGATCGGCGCACTCCCATGACGCGGTGGCGATCTGACGCCACAGATCTCGTGCCCGCAACGTCTTGATGACGCGACCGTCGGTGACCGCGGTGAGGTTCCAATCGGCGTCTTGTTCGACTGCGTGCATGAACTCATCGGTCAGTCGCACCGAGTTGTTCGCGTTCTGGTATTGCACGCTGAACGAATCGACGCCGTCGAGATCCATGTCGAAGCCGGCGTCACGCAACACGCGTGCTTTGTTCTCTTCTTTGCTCTTGCACCAAATGAACTCTTCGATGTCGGGATGATCGACGTTGAGAATCACCATCTTGGCGGCGCGACGCGTTTTGCCGCCGCTCTTGATTGTGCCGGCGGAGGCGTCGGCACCGCGCATGAAGCTGACCGGACCACTGGCAGTACCGCCACCCTGCAACAGTTCTTGGCTGGAGCGGATCTTCGACAGGTTGATACCCGAGCCAGAGCCCCCCTTGAAGATGGTTCCCTCCTCGCGGTACCAGTTGAGAATGCCGTCCATGGTGTCGTCGACGGCGAGAATGAAACACGCGCTGGCCTGCTGCGGCACGCCCTCAACACCGATGTTGAACCACACTGGGCTGTTGAACGCGGCGCGCTGGGTAACGAGGATGAACTTGAGCTCGTTACTGAAGTTGTCTGCCTCGGCCTCATCGACGAAGTAGCCGCCCTCGATACCCCACGTGGTGATGGTGTCGACGACACGGTCGATGACCTGACGCAACGAACGCTCCCGTTCGGGGGTGCCAGGTGCGCCGCGGAAGTACTTCTGAGCAACGATGTTGGTGGCATTCAGCGACCAACCAGCGGGAAACTCGACATCGAGTTGCTCGAATGCAACCGTGCCGTCTTTCCAGTTGCTGATACGCGCATCACGACGCTCCCAAGAGACTTGATCGTACGGATGGACACCTGGCGAGGTGAAGTGACGGTTCAAGCCGATGGAGAGTCGTTCTGGTGCCAATGACATCTGGTGGTCCTACTTTCGAGACAAGTTCGTGGGTTGCTGGTTTCGCTGGTTACTTCGGTGCAATCGGTCGTGCTGGGGGGTGGATGACCAACAACGTTGACCCCAAGGTGAACCGACCGACGTTCGACGGGATTTCAACTGAAATTCCCGGCAAACCGACCGCCTCACCTTGGGCAACGCTGCCCGACAACCACAACATATTGTGCCTAGTAAGCACGATCCCCCAACCGAGCCACAAGCAGTTGGAAGATTACAGCATTGTAGTTACACCGCTGTCAAGTACCACTTTTCCACAAATACTGACGGAGAATCGTGATACGTGCCGTACCCGCTTCGCGATTTGGGGCGTGGGCAGGTGTGATTTGGCCGCGGTGCGAGGTCGCAGGTTTAGGACACTTGCCCCGAGTCGAACTTCTGCTGAGGATATTTCAGCTCTGTGCGTCTCCATTCCGCGCCCCGTCACCGCGGCCGTCACGGGATGCAGCGTAGGTCCAACTGCCTGTGGGGAGGAAGGGGCATAACCATGTGAATTTGCTCTGGATACGGTGTGGACTGCCTTGTTTTCTGGTGGAATCCAGATGTCCAGACGGTGTTTGTCCACAGGCTCACACGCGTGTCGGGCGCCGCTACCCGACGCGCTCCAGAGCAACTGGTTCGATCGTTACGGGAATTCCATTCAGCACTGAAGTGCCCGACAGGGGGTCGAAGGCATCGTGATCGGCAAGCACATTCGAGTTCACACCGGCACGCTCGGCGGCAACGCGCAAGCGGGTGCCAGCGACACCATGCCCCCAACCGTGAGGCAGACTCACTACGCCTGGTCGAATATCGTCAGTGACTTCGACAGGTGCTTCCACGCTTCCAACACGACTCGTTACTCGCGCAAACCCGCCATCTACAAGGCCCAGATCGGCAGCGTCGTCGGGATGAACGTGCAGCGTTCATCGAGACTTACCCTTGACGAGAACCTCAATGTTGTGCATCCACGAGTTGTTTGATCGAAGGTGACGACGCCCAACCAACACGATCCGTTCTTGTGCCAGCGTCGAAATCGCCGCGAAGAGGCGGGGCACATCGTCGACGAACACGGGTGCAGCGAGCTCGATGCGGCCCGACGGTGTGCGCAGAATTTCAGGCAAACGCGGTTCAAGCGGACCGAAATCTACGCCATGTGGGTGATCGATCAGCGTTTGCAAACTCACAGCCTGTGGATTTGCGCCGAATCCATCCCCGAACGGGCCGGTACGCAGCATGAAATCAAGCATCCGCTCGGGCCCACGATGCCCGGTCGCGGCGAGCAACGCCAAGATCTCGTCGGCATCACGTCCGTGAATTGGCGAATTCGGATCTGACACAGAGTGGTGGACGAGACCAGAAATTGACAATTCGTCAACATTTGCCGGATCCGCATCAACGCCTTGGCCCTGCAGCAACATTGCCAATTTGGCCATCACCTCCCATTCGTCGGGTTGGCCTTCGTCGAGCGGCAGCGCTGCCGGGCTGTAGTTGGCCACATTGCGCACCGCGAACTGCAACAGCAACAGGTCGTAATGACCGCGCTGGAGCTGCGATGGGGGCGGCAGGATGACATCGGCATGCCGCGTGGTCTCGTTGAGGTACATGTCGACACTCACCATGAACTCGAGCCCAGCCAAAGCCTCATCGAGACGGTTTGAGTTCGGCGTCGACAACACCGGATTACCCGCCACCGTGATCATGGCCCGCAGTTGGCCCAGACCTGGCTCGGTGATCTCTTCAGCGAGGGCAGCAACGGGATACTCCCCCATCACCTCGGGCAGGTTGCGCACGCGGGTATGGCCGCGGCCGATCTTGAATCCGGCGCCCGTGCCAGAAGCACCACGGGTACTCGCACCGCCGGCAACCGGCATTGCAAACATCGCGCCACCGGCTCGATCGAGGTTGCCAGTGAGTATGTTCACGGCGTCGATCAGCCATGACGCCGTTGTACCGAACTCGGTGGTTGTCGTGCCGATACGTCCGTACACGGTGGATGATGGTGCGGCCGCCAGCTCATGTGCGATTCGGCGCACCACGAGCGGATCAAGGCCGGTTGCGTCAGCCACGACTTCGGGAGTGAACGGCGCGCTGAGCAACTTGAGTTCGTCGACGCCGTTCAACAGCGGCGTCACAATCGGCCCTGGGTCAGCCAGGCCGTCCGCAAAGAGCACATTGACAATCGACATCAACAGCAATGCATCGGCACCCGGCTTGATCGACAACCATTCATCGGCCTCCTCGGCAGTGCGGCTGCGTCGAGGATCGACCACCACGAGCTTTCCACCGCGGCCACGAATTGCTTCGATACGGCCGGGGAAATCGGGAGCCGTGCACATGCTGCCATTCGAGGCGTACGGATTGGCACCGAGAATCATCAGATAATCAGTTCGGTCGAGGTCGGGCACCGGCACGCTGACCGCCGTACCGAACACGTACGCGGCGGCCACCTGACGCGGCATCTGATCAACCGTGGAGGCGCTGTAACGATGACGAGTGCCCGCTGCTTGCAAGAGCGTGCGGTTGAACATCATCGCCGACAAGCTGTGCGCCGTGGGATTGCCCACGTATACGGCAAGGCTTTCACGTCCGTGACGGTCAATCACGCTGCTGAGACCTTGCTGCACGTACTCCCACGCCTCGTCCCACTCGACCTCGACGTGTACGCCATCTCGCTTCAGCATTGGCTTGCGGAGTCGATCGGGATCCTCATGCAATTGCTTCAGAGTCGAGCCTTTGGGGCAGATGAAACCACGGCTGAAGACGTCGTTTCTATCGCCGCGGATGCGCGTGACCTCAGCGCCTTTGATCGTGATCTCGAGGCCACAGCCCGCCTCGCAGAGCGGACACGTTCGGAATGCGGTTCGCGTTTCGCCGTCATTGGCAGGGCGCGTGGCATTTCCGGTCGACGGCGTTTCAGTCATGGTGAAAGTATCGCGCTATGCAACGGCTCTATCCCTCACCCACCGCCCCAACCACGGCGCGCGACGCCTACGGAGTCGACCGGTTGCCGCACAGCAGCGGCCGCCCATGGATCGGGCTCTGCATGGTCGCCAGCATCGATGGCTCAACGGTCTTCGGCGGCACTTCTGCGGGCCTGTCCAGCGACGCAGATCGCGATGTGCTGCTGACCCTGCGTTCGTTCGCCGATCTCATCATCGTCGGCGCAGGGACGGTACGGGCCGAGGGCTACGGCGCGCCACGTACGCCCGGACAGCGAATTGGTGTGGTGAGTCGGTCGGGAACGATGGATCTCGACACTGCGTTGTTCTCCAGCGGTGCCGGCTTTCTCATCTTGCCCGAGGACGCTCCGGCGTGTGACGTGGATTCTGTTCGGGCGGGCATCGGCGAGGTCGACCTTGCTGCCGCACTGTGCTCGTTGCCCGGCAATCCCCGGTTTGTGCAGGCCGAAGGTGGTGCTTCACTGAACGCTGCGCTTGCCGCCCAGGATCTCGTTGATGAGATCAACATCACGACGTCGCCGCAACTCATCGGCGGCACTGGTGCCCGCCTGACTACCGGTGCGCCGCCCCTGAGCCAGCGATTCCGCCTCGCACACTTGCTCGAGGACGACAACTTCATCTTCAGTCGATATGTGCGTGCCGCACAGCCGTAGCAACTCAGTGTTGGTCGGCCTGCATTTTCTGCAGTAGCTGTAGCTCGCGTGCGAAGTCACGCGCAGCGTCGAAGTTCTTGTACACACTTGCGAACCGGAGGTAGGCAACCTCATCGAGTTGGCGCAAGTGATTGAGCACAGAGAGACCAACGACGGCGCTCGACACCTCAGTGCCGTGCAAGCGCGCCTCATCTTCGACAGCCTCGGAGAGCGCTTCGATCTGCTCGGCGGTGACTGGACGACCCTTGCAAGCGGCGCGCACACCGGCGATGACCTTGTTGCGATCGAACGACTCGCGCCCGCTGGCGCTCTTCACGACAGTGAGCGGTTGCTCCTCGAGCCGTTCGTAGGTAGTGAAGCGATAGCTGCACTGCGGACAATGTCGACGACGGCGAATCGCGCACCCTTCCTCGGCAACGCGCGAATCGATGACCTTGGTGTCATCGGCTCGACAGGATGGGCAGTACATGCCCCGACAGGCTAGTCATCATCAAGCACGTCCGTGTCTAGGGCAGAACCAGTACTTGGCCCGGATGCACCGTTGCACCACCGTTGGCATTCACCAACGTGTCGACGTAGCTACTGAGACTGTTGATGCCATGAAACCGCGTTGCAACGTTCCACAACGAGTCGCCAGGTTGGACGATGTAGGTGGTGACCGTCGCCGCTCTCGCCGCCGGGGCGGGCACGGCAATTGGAGCTACGACCGCTAACGATTGGGCGTTAGCTGAACGGATCGTGGGGGTGGAGGCAGGTACACCCCCACGATCCGCCAGGACTGTGTGCACACTGAGGCCGACGACGGCGACAACCGCAGCGCACAGAAGACCAACGAGAAGACGACGGCGCAGATACACGGAATGCGCTGGGCTCGTGGTGCCGAAACGCACCTCGATCTCGCCGAACTGTGAAGGGAAAAGTATTGCAGTCATGACGATCTCCTTGAGTTCGGTGGACGGTCTGCGGGTCAGAGTTTGGGGTCAGAGCTTGGGGGCTGAGGTTGGAGTAACAATTCGGTGAACGATCAGATGTTCGCCGAACAGATGTACGCAGTGTGCCCGAACGATCGTTCGATGTCAACCTTGTCTGAGCAATTCATCGAACAAATGTTTCTAGAACGGGTGTTTGACTTTGTTATCGAACACTCGTACGCTGCTCGCCATGACAGACGTATTCCTCACTGCCCGCCAGCGTCAGATCCTCGATGTCATCGAGCAGAACATGCAAGACCGCGGCTATCCCCCGTCGGTCCGTGAAATCGGTGAGGCGGTCGGGCTCACTTCACCGTCCACGGTGCATAGTCATCTGGCCACGCTCGAGCGACTTGGCTACCTCCGTCGCGATCCGTCCAAGCCGCGTGCACTCGAAGTGCGTTTCGATCCCAACTCGGGCATCGCGATGGAGCGTCGGCCGGTACGCCATATACCGCTCGTCGGCGACGTCGCCGCCGGAACCGATGTACTGGCTCAGCAAAACGTCGAAGAGTTGCTGCCGATGCCTACCGACTTCACGGGTGACGGCGACCTATTCATGTTGCGCGTGCGTGGCGACTCGATGATTGACGCCGGCATTCTTGATGGCGATTTCGTCGTTGTGCATCAGCAGGCAACGGCCAACAACGGCGACATTGTCGTCGCCGGAATTCCTGGCGAAGAGGGCACGGTAAAGACTTATCAGCGCAAAGGCGCCGTCGTCACGCTCGTGCCGTCAAACAGCCGACTCTCGCCGATGGTCTTTGCTGCCGACGAGGTCGAGATCTTCGGTCGCGTTGTCACGGTGATGCGTCGCCTCTAGCCAGCCCTACCAGCTGCACGCTTTAGCAGTCGCTCTCAAGGTGAAGCCGCAACATCCGCTTGCTGCTGCTACATCCAATTACTGCTGAGGCGCGGCCCAGCCTGATCCGGCACCTGGCTCGTCTGCCTGTGGCGGCTGCCAAGTTGGCGGGGGCAACGGCGCGGGTGTCCGAGGAGTTTCCGGTGGCGGCGAGTGCGGTGCCCACGGATCGACGTGCTCGCCAACTGCTATGTGCGTCTGCTCGGCAGGAGCCCAAATCGGCGGGGCCAAATACGGATCAGACTGCGCTGTGCCCACCGCGTACCCAGAGCTGATGCCATACGGTGTCGCCACAGCAGGTGCGGCCTTACGACGCATGCCAAGCACGGTCAGCAATCCACCAAGGAGTAGACCTGCTGCACCGATGGCCATTGCCAGCAACCTGTGGCTGTCGTAGTCGCTGCGCGGGTTTCGTCCAATGGCGACCGCGAAATCGGTGTCGTCGCTCTCGACGCTGAGCGTGTAGGTCGACGCCTTAGTGATCGTTACCGAACGTGCCGCTGTTCCGACGTAACCGTCGACGTCGTAGCTCGCCGAGCTGGCGCGTGGCAGTGTCGCCTCGGCACCGTCGACATCGACCAAGGTGAGCGCAACGATGGGAAGCTTCGTGCCAGCAGCACGCGAGTACTCGGCATCGGCGTTGGCGCAATCTCCGCGCAAGTTGCCGACCTTTCCCTTTGTCTCGATATAGAACGTGAACGTGCCGGTACCGCTGAAGTCCAACTCGGTGTCGCACCCAACGGGTGCGCGTTGCAGGCTGGCGACTGCCTCTTTGTACTGAGAACCGGCATTCACAAAGAGGCCGGCACCAGCACCAACACCACCAACGAGAACAACCAGACCGACCAAAAGAGGACCTTTGCGACGCGCACCTTTGGCTGACACTGCTGCTGGTTGATACAGCGGTTGGCCAATAGTTTGATCAGACATCAACTCACCCCTAGTCGTCGGGCAACTAACTCAATACGTTCCTCAGGTTGTACCACGGCAACGCGCACATTATGCGCACCACCCGCGCCGTAGAAATCACCAGGTGACACCAGCGCCCCACCAGCAGTTGCCAAGCGCTCGGCAAATTCCCATCCGTCGTGCGCGTCGAACCATAGGTAGAACCCGCCGGCTGGCATCGGAATATCCAAACCAGACCACGCGGACAACGTAGAAGCAAGCCGCTCGAGGCGCGAGCGGTAACGGTCGCGCTGCACGACGACATGATCATCATCGCCGAGTGCAACGGCAGCTGCGGCTTGAACGGGGCCGGGCACCAACATGCCTACGTGTTTGCGAATCTCCTGGAGATAGGTGACGAGTTCCGCGTCGCCGGCGTAGAAGCCCACGCGTAGGCCTGCAAGGTTCGATCGCTTCGACAGCGAGTGGACCGCGATGACGCCATCAAGGCCGCTTTCGAGGATCGTGCGCGGTGGGCCGTCCCACGTGAACTCGGTGTAACACTCGTCGCTGAAGATCGGCACGCCGTGCGCTCGACCCCATGTTGCAACCGCGTTGAGATCATCGAGTGCACCAGTGGGGTTATTGGGGCTGTTGACCCACAGCAACAACGCGCGTGCCGCATCGGCAGGATCGATCGACGAGAGATCGAGACTGCCATCGGTTGTCTGCTGGACCGGTACAGCGCGACAACCCGCGAGCGTCGCGCTCATCTCGTACGTGGGGTAGGCAACTGCTGGAAAGAGCACCGTGTCCCGATCCGGCGAACGCAGATGCAGCCACTGTGCAGTGGTGGCAACAAACTCTTTGGTGCCAACGCACGCGCCAATCTGGCTGATCGGTACATCGACAGCGAACCGACGCAACATCCACGACTGAGCTGCACGACGAAGAACATCGGTACCTACGCTCGGCGGATAGCCCCGTTCGGCGTTCGATGAGGACAATGCGGCAACGACGGCTGCAGGCGGCGCATCGCACGGCGTGCCGATGGAAAGATCGACGAGGCCCCCCTCCATTGCGTCGGCGAGCGGCTTGAACCGATCGAGACGGTCGTATGGATACGGCGGTGGGATGAATCCGGAAGTCATGATGCGTCTATGGTGACCGATCAGACCCCATGCACCACAAACTGATCGAGTCGACCAGCAGATGCCGTGGCAAGGCGCGCACGAATGCGAATACCGCCAGCCTCGTGTGCGGTGGAGACAACCTCGCCTTCGCGGTGCACCGAGGCGATGATGTCGCCGCGATCATACGGAACGAGTAGCTCGACAACTTTGGCAAGCGCGCGCAAGCGATCGGCCAACGTTTGAAGGAAGTGTGCCGTCCCTTCGCCAGAGAGTGCACTGACCGACAGTGAACCCTCATGTTGTTCAACAAGTCGGGTCGCGTTCACCGGATCGAGATCAGTCTTGTTGAAGACCAGCAGTTCGGGTACATCGAGCGCGTCGATCTCGGCAAGCACCTTACGAACAGCGGCCATCTCACCCTCGGGATCAGGCGAACTTGCGTCGACAACGTGCACCAAAAAGTCGGCCTCACGTACAACCTCGAGCGTGCTCTTGAACGCTTGCACCAAACCATGCGGTAGCCGTCGCACAAAACCAACGGTGTCAGTGAGCAGGACGGGCTCACCACCGGGTAGCGCGAGGCGTCGCGTCGTGGGGTCGAGCGTTGCAAAGAGTCGGTTCTCCACCAACACACCAGCCTGAGTGAGACGATTGAGAAGCGTCGACTTGCCTGCGTTGGTGTAGCCGACGATCGTGACCGTGCCGAGTCCGCTTTTGTCGCGGCCCTTGCGCTGCAGTTTTCGGGTGTGCTGCAGGTCGACAAGATCGTGTTCGAGTTTGGTGATGCGACCCATGATGCGTCGACGATCGACTTCGAGTTTGGTTTCGCCGGGACCACGCGTGCCGATACCGCCGCCTTGCTGGGACAAGTTGCCGCTGACGCCACGGCGAAGGCGAGGCAGCCGATATCGCAGGAGAGCCAACTCGACCTGGGCTTTACCTTCGAGCGTGTGCGCGTTCTGGGCGAAGATATCGAGAATGACCGCGGTGCGATCAATTGCCGTTCGCCCGAGCAACTTCTCAAGGTTGAACTGTTGAGCCGGCGCAAGATCGTTGTCGAACACCACAGTGTCGGCATCGACGGCGAGACACAGTTCGCGCAGTTCATCGACCTTGCCCTTACCGATGAACCACGTGTGGTCCGGGGCATCGCGACGCTGCGTCATCCGACCTGCTTCGTCAGCGCCGGCCGTGTCGACGAGCAACGACAGCTCGTCGAGGCTCGACTCCATCTCTTCGTCGGTGTGACCCGGCAGGATCACGCCAACTAACACGATGCGTTCGCGCTTTGTGCGCTCGATCAGCGTGGCCCCAAGGGCTTCCTGATACGGATTCGACATGACCCTCCTTTCCGATGATGTGACAAACGAAGTGACTTACAGCTCGACGTGCACCCGAGCGACGAAAACGGCTGGACCGACCAGTGTGACGTGACCTTGCTCAGGATCGTTGAGACGTACTGTGGCATCTCCACCGTCCATATGCACGAGAATTTCGCCATTGCTAGGTGTGACCAATCCCCAGTGAGCCGCCGCCCATGCGCTCGCGCAGGCACCGGTGCCACATGCCTCGGTGATGCCGGCGCCTCGCTCGTGTACTCGCATGGTGATCGAGTGTTGCTCTGGACCCGGCTCAATGATCTCGAGATTTACCTGCGGGATCTTTGTGCCCAGTGCGACAAGATCGACAACACCAACGTCGTCGACGCCCACCACAGTGTGGGGATTGCCGACGCCCAGATGCAGCACTGGTCGGGCGGGGTCGGCACCAATGTTTTCCCAACCAGTTGGCTCATCGATGTGGGTGACTGCACCCATGCTCACGCTTGCCCGAACCGTGTTGTCATCGACAACGTGCGTGGCCACCGTGCGCAGACCGGCATCGGTGTGCACCGTGTACTCCACCGATCCGTCGCGGCTCTGAGCCATGTAGGCCGCCTGCGCGAGACAGCGAATGCCGTTGCCACTCATCTCGGCCCGGCTGCCGTCGGCATTGTGCAAGACCATGACCAGTTCGTTGGCATCAACGATGGTGAGCAGCAGCAAACCATCGGCACCGATACCACGACGACGATCGCACCACTTGCGGGCAAGGCTCGCCCACGCCGCGCCAGCACCCACCTGCGCGGTATCGCAGACGAGAAAGTCGTTGCCGAGTCCGTGATGTTTCGTGAGCGTAATCATGAGAGGTACTGCCGCACGACAGGAAGCACTTCGGCAACCGGGTCAGCGGTGATATCGACCCAGCGTATGCGAGGGTCGCGACGGAACCACCGCTCTTGACGCACGGCAAATTGGCGGGTGCGCAAGATCGTCTCGGCCACGGCTTCATCGAGTGAGCAGGTGCCTTCGATGGCCGCGATTAGTTCGCGATATCCGAGCGCCTGTCGGGCCGTGCGAGACAGGCCGCCTGGCCGATTCAGCAGATCTCGAACCTCATCGAGTAGCCCGCTGTCGAGCATGCGACGCACCCGCTGCGCCACACGGTTCGTCAACATGTCACGTGACCAACGCAGGCCGATTTGGGGAGTATCGATCTGTGGATAGGCCGCCGTGCCCGGCCCAAAGCTGCTGAACGGTCTGCCACTGCCGATGCACACTTCGAGCGCACGCACAATGCGCCGCTGGTTCGTTGGTTCGATCTTCGCCGCCGCGGCGGGGTCGAGCGCATTGAGGCGGCGAAATAGAGAATCGATATCGCCCTCGGCTTCAAGCTCGGTGCGAATCGCGGGCCACTCCCCCGGCAGCGTCAGGTTGTCGATGACCGCAGTCAGATACATGCCGGTGCCGGCCACGATGGCCGCAACCTGATTGCGCCCCGCAATCTGCGTCAGCGCGGCCTGCGCTGCGAGTTGGAACTCTGCAACGGTGTACGCCTCGCTCGGTTCGACGAGATCGATGCAGTGATGTGGCACCTCGCGCTGATCGTACGTCGATGGCTTGGCAGTGCCGATGTTCATGCCGCGGTAGACCTGCATCGCGTCCACTGCAACGATCTCTACATCGCCACGTTCGGATGCCAAAGCCATTGCAACGTCGCTCTTGCCGCTCGCCGTTGGCCCGAGGATGACGACCTGGTTCATGACGGGTTCATGATCTCATCACGGTGCCAGGCACCGGACGCGCCGCATTCAGCCCGCCACCACCGGGATGCGGACCTTATGTGTGGGCTCCGCGAGGAGCTCGACAAGATCGCCGCCGAGATGATGAGGTGCCGCCGTGTTGACCTGCACTGTGACGTATGACCCGGCACGAATTGGCACGTCGGATGGAAAGTGAACGAGTTTGTTCTGTCGCGTGCGACCAGTCATTACGCCGACGTTCTTCTTCGACGGGCCTTCGACGAGCACCTCTTCGAT
>JANLPV010000097.1:0-36692 GCA_031367435.1 Actinomycetes bacterium
CCGGCTCGGCAGAGGCAAACGTCAGCGGCCAGCGGTAACTGGAAGCACGGTCGGCCACTTCACGTCAGGCAACGGGTGGGAGAACGTGTCGTACTTCTTGACCGCGGTTGCCCGGTAGCGATCGGTGGAATGCACCCGATCGGGGTCGTGTTCGCGGATCACCTTGTCGCCAAACACTTCGATCATCTCCATGATCTCATCGTGATGCAGATCTTGCGGAAGACCAAAGACGAGTTGATCGCAGCCGACTGACTTGTACGCCTCAACTTGCTCGCACACTTCTTCGGGGTTGCCAACGAGCATGTATCCCCCGGCGATCAACTGATCGAGCAGTGCATCGGGATCGCCGTCACCAACGACGTCTTTGAGGATGGTCGGCGAGTCGGGCCACGTGATCGCGTCCGGCGACTTCGGCATCGTGTCGTGATAAAGGTTGACCATCGTGACGAGGTAGCTGTTCACCCGCTCCAGCGCCAGCCTGCGTGCCTTGCGACGGTCCTCGAAGCAGAGCACACCGTTGGTCATCATCACGTTGTCGTTCATGAACTGGCCGAGTGGTGCGGTGCAGTTTGCAATGCCCTCCTTGTACGAATCGACCCGACCCTTGAGGTTGTAGATGGGTTCGAAGTTGAATGCGATCGCTCCGATGCCCAGTTCACCCGCCTTCTGAAAGGTGGGTGGGTTCCCACACGCAACCCAGATCGGTGGATGACCTTGACCGTGCGGCTTCGGCAACACGTTGTGCGGTGTTGGCACGGTGAAGTGGTCACCGTGATGGTCGTAGTCGACCTGCTCCCACATGCGTGGAATCTCACGGACGACCTCGTCCCATTCCGCTTTTGTCGAGTTCGTGTCGAGAATGTTGAACGCAGCCATCTCGTGGCTACCTGCACCGCGCCCGGTGCCCCACTCGAATCGACGGTTGGTGACGTGGTCGAGCATTGCCGCGCGTTCGGCGAGGCGAACAGGGTGTTCCTTCCGAGGTGACAGGCTGTTGATGCCGGTGCCGAGGTGGATGTAGTCGGTCTTTCCCGCAACGAGACCCATGATGACCTCAGGTGCAGACATGTGGCTGTACTCAGTGAGGCAGTGGTGCTCACCGAACCACGCGTACTTCCAGTTGTGCTTGTCGGCGAAGGTCGCGTAGTCGGCCTCGCGCATCAGTTGACGATGCTCAATCGCGGAGTCGTGTGCGCCCGATCCGGGGATGTAACCATTGAGAAACAGACCGAATTCCATGTGTTACTCCTACGACGATGAGAGACGTGGACTGTGCACGCGTCCGCAAGAATAGGCGTCCGGCCAGCCCTGCTCTGCGAGTCGAGTTCTAGGATCGACGATCACGGGGGCTGCGGCGCACACGGCGACACTCCGGGTACCGGGGCACTATTCGATGTCGCCAGAGAGCGGGCCTTCCTTCGCCGTCAGGACTGCATGTGATGCAGGGTCGTGAATCGCGAACGAAACGCCTGCGTATCAGCAGCAACCGCAAGGGCGTCGCCGCGTAGGCCGGCAACAATCAGCGCGGCGAGTTCGGGCATGTCAGCCGAGGTCATGCCCCAGCGCACGATCTCCGGTGTGCCGAGACGCAGACCCGACCATTCGTCACCGCCTGGCAGACCAATCGCACACGCCAACAGATTTGCGTCACGAAGCTTCAGCGAAGCTTGATGACCCCCACCCCATGCGGACGCCTCAACCGCGAATTGGTGAGATGTGGTGTAGCCCTCCTCCGTACTGAACACCGGCATGTCCGACGCTGCGAGCGCGTCGGCAAGTGCTGCCGCGGTATCGACCATCGCTCGGGCGTACTCGCGTCCGCCTTCGAGCCAATCGACGAGAGTTATTGCGAGCGATGCGGTCTTGCCGGCATCGAAGTTCGCGGTAAGGCCCGGGTAGGCAATGGCATCAAGACGTTCCGCGAGGTCGGCGCGGTTGGTGAGAATCAAACCTCCGGCGGGACCACCGAGGCTCTTGTAGGTGCTCATCGTCATCAGGTCAGCGCCGAGTTCGAGCGGGCTGATCCACACACCTCCGGCAAACATTCCGCACGCGTGGGCAGCGTCGAAAAGTACGGCTGCGCCGACGCCATCCGCGATCTCGCGCACCTCGCGCACCGGGTGAGGCAGAAGGTTGAGACTCGCCCCGATCGTGATCAACGTCGGGCGCACACGCTGCGCGAGTTCTCCAAGACCATCGAGGTCAATGGTGAACCGACGGGCGTCTATCGGGCACTCGTGAATGTCGAGCCCATACAGACCGGCCGCGCCGGCGGCGCGGTGCGTGATATGACCGCCAACACTGGCCGGTGGAACGATGATCGAGTCACCCGGTCGGCACGTGGTCATAAAGGCGTACAGGTTGGCGAGCGCACCAGAGCCGACGCGGATCTCTGCGAAGCGAGCTCCGAACACCCGGCACGCAAGGTCGGCAGCGATCACCTCGATCTGTTCGATTGCTTCAAGTCCCATTTCATATTTCGCGCCGGCGTAACCGAGCGACGGTCGCGATCCAAGGCCGGACGCGAGCGCCGCCTCGGCACGCGGGTTCATCACGTTGGTGGCGGGATTGAGATTGACGCACTCCACCTCGTGAATCTGGCGGTTCCGCTCGATCAACGACTCGATGTGTGCCGTCGTCGCCGAGCCGTCGAGACCGGCGATCGTCTCGCGGATGACCTTCTCGAGCTGACGCGATTCTTCAGGAAGCCAATCTCGAGTGGGCGTGGTGTCGGGTGCGGCGTTCGTCATTCAGTAATCGTGGCATCGGCGGTCCATGCAGATGCGATCGCGGCGACATGGCGGTGATCGGTGCCGCAGCAGCCACCGACAACCTGCAGCCCGGGTAACACCGCGCGAAGCTGTACATATCTCGCGGCAAGGTCCTGCGGGTCACCCGCGTCGAGCTCGACCATCTCATCCAGTTCGGCGTGGCTCAGCTGCGATGCGTTGGCCCGCAGACCTCCGATGCGCGCCGCCCACGCTGCCGTGCTGTCGAGCACGTGGTCGAAATGGGCGGGATGGGCACAGTTGATCATGTAGTGGATCGGATACGCGTTCGTCGCAAGGTCGGTCGCCACGATGGCGTCGGCGAGTGACATACCCGACGGGAGTCGGCCGTCCGTCTCCAGCGTGAACGACACAATCACCGGCAGATCGGCGGCCTCAGCTGCCCGGGCAATGCCGACCGCCTCTTCGACGTATCCCATTGTCAATGCCGTCACGACATCGGCACCCGCTATCGCCATGCACCCGATCTGGAACGAGTGGTAGTCGGCCGCAGTGTCGGCGTCCATCATCGAATCGATCCTGTATCCATCACCACGCGGGCCGACAGTGCCTCCGATCAAGAACGGCCGCTCGCCGGAATATTGGTTGCGGACCTCGCAGACCACACCCACCGACGCGGCGATGAACTCCGCCAGCGCAGCACGATCGTGGCCGAGCGTGGCTGCCCAGTCGGGATTGGCGCGCCATGTCGGTGCCTCGAGCACGACGGCAGCATCGATCGACTGCGCGATCGCGGCGTAGTGCCCGTAGTACTCCTTAAGTAACGCGCGTCCCTCGTCGGTGCCAGCCAGCGGATAGGCCGCGAACGCTGGCAAGTCAATGCCGTGATCGAAGACCAACCACGTCTCCAGTCCTGCGTCGGTGATGACGACTGAGTCGCGGGACGGCCAGGGCGTGGAATGACGTTGTGAGCTCATAGACCGATCGAACCACGCGCAACACTGCAGCTGCTCGGGGGTTGCCTGAGGATTGTCTGAGGATCAGCCCCCGAGGCGGTCAACGTGGCGGTCAATGTGGCGGTCAACCGACGCCGCGGCGACCTGTACTGCCTGGGGAAGATCGAGAAGTCGACCCTCCCCGATCCACGTAGCGAAGTCACTGGCAACGGTCCGTTGCTCGATTCCGGCCACCAGCGTCGACAGTCGTGTGGTTTCTATTCCGTAGCTCGGGCGCACATCGTCACCCGATGTAGCAGATGCCAACACTGTCGCAACGTGGTCATCACCAACGGCCACCAGCACGTCGAGGAGCCCGCGAAGGATAGTGACCGCGTGAACAAAGTTGCCGTGCCGAGCAGAGTCGTGAAGACACTGCGCGTAGGTGTCGAGAGCGTCCCACACATCACCTGCTCGGGCCTGTTCTGCGGCAAGGGACACCCGCGCCACAGACGTCACAAACGGATTCCCGATCGCTTGCGCGATTTCGATTGCCTCGCCATACGCCGCCGTCGCGTCCGAGTGCGATGCAGCACTCAGGGCCTCGCCCCGCGCGTACACCACCCATGCCCGATCAGACGGAGACAGCGATGTGACGTCGAGCACCGACAGAACGTTCAGCGCGCTCACTGCGTCGTCGTCGAACGCGTATGCCAAAGCTGCGTCTACCGCTGCGATCGCCCGAGCGTGCGGGTCGTCGAGCTCCTCACCCAACCGCCCGAGTTCATGGGTGATGGCGGCGACCTCAAGCAGGTGACCGTCATAGATAGCGACGTCCGCCAAGATCTCCAGCGCTGTAGCTCGCACCCGCTTATCGGCAGCCATGGTCAACGCCGTGACGGCAGCGCGCGATTCAGCCACGTGACCGCGATTCGCATTCGCGCCCGCCAACATGAGATAGGCACCCGCAAACGCATCATCGTTCGCGTCTGCGCGCCCCGCCAAGAGCGAGCGGGTCCACTCCACCGGCTCGTTCCAGAAGGTGGAATAGGCGGCCAGGTGGAGGTCGCCACTCATTGCTGCGGCCAGCACCGGGTCGTGCTGACGCGCCCATCCGTGGGCCGCGCGCACCTCCGCGACGATCGACTCGAGTCGTTGACGTCCTTTGTCCTCATCGATGGTGCGGATCTGTAGGTCGATCACACGAACCGCCTCCGCGAAGTACTGTGCGTGACGTCGACGAACGTCATCGGCGTCAGATTCGTTCAACCAGTTCGTCGCCACGGAGCGCACGGTTGCGAGCATTCGATATCGAGTTACGGCCGCGCCGACATCGGCAACCAAGAGTGACCGCTCGGCCAACGCGGCGAGATCAAACATCGCCTCCGGACGGCCCGCACCCACGACAGCTGTTGCGTCGGTTGCACTGACAAAACCGGCAAAGACGGAGAACTCGGTGAATGTGCGACGAAGTGACTCGTCCAGCAGTTCGGCCGACCACGCCACCAGCGAGGTGAGCGAGCGGTGGCGATGCACAGGGGATCGATGCGTCACCGGCATTGGCATGGATTGCACGATGGCTCGCTCAAGCTCATCGAATGTCATCGAGCCGAGGCGTGCTGCCGCCATCTCAATAGTGAGCGGCAACTGGTCGAGTCCGGCCAAGAGCGTTGCGACACGATCTCGGCCTACCTCATCGACATCGAGCGAGGAGCGAACGGCAAGGGCGCGCACCGTAAAGAGCTCAAGGGCCTCCTCCGCATTGAGGGGATGAACGGTGACAACCTGTTCAACGCTGAGACCGAGCCGTACGCGGCTTGTCGCGAGCACACGAACTCCCGCGCCGCCAACCGCAAACACTCGATTCAGCAAGCTCCCTACCTCATCGCTGACGTGTTCACAATTGTCGAGCAGCAGCAACACATCGAGTTCGGCAATCGAACGTATGGCGCGTTCAGTTCGTTCTCCGTCGAGCACAATGTCGAGCGCGTGTGCCACAGCGGCAAGCACGTGCTCGCCGTCATCGAGTGTGGACAACTCAACGACCCGGGTGCCATGGGCGTACGACTGCGCTGCGCATTCCGCGACCACCCGCGCCAACGCAGACTTGCCGACGCCACCGGTTCCTGTCAGCGTGACGACCGACGATCGGGTCATTGTTTCGAGCAAACTTGTGATGTCGCCCTGTCGCCCAATCAGTGCATCGCGCCGCGCTGTAGTGGTCGCAAGATCGTGCATCTTGGCAACAAAGCGGTAGCCGCGACCGCGGACGTTTTTTATGGTGTGCTGTTGCACTCCGTCGTCACCAACCGCGCGTCGGATCTCCTTGATGCGTGTCGTCAGGTTCGCCTCCGACACGAACCGGTGCCCCCAGACGCCATCCAACAACTCGTTCTTCGACAACACGCGGTCACGATGTTCGAGCAATGCGACAAGCAGATCAAACGCTTGGGGTTCGAGATGAACCGTCACTCCCCCACGAAGCAGTTCGCGCCCAGGCACATCGACTTCGACGTCACCGAACCTGACCATGTGCAGATTCTTGCAGTTCGCCAGCGACCGTTAGGCGAACGCCACGCCGGCGACTGAGCGCCTCACGTACTCGCGGCAATGAGTTCAGCCATGTCGGACGGTTCGAGAAATTCACGTGGCGGCGGCGGACCGAATGAGTAGAGGTATTCGCGCCCCTGCCAGTCCTTTGGCTGATACAAATCCTGCGCCGAAATTCGATCGATATCGGCTGTGTACTCAACGAAAACACCGCTCGGGTCGCGCAGGTACCAGAACCAATTCGATCCAATCGCGTGTCGGCCAACACCCCACATATGCCGCTTGGGATCTACGTCCACCATTCGTTGACCGCCCTTGACGACGTCGTCGATGCTGTCCATCTCGAACGCAATGTGATGGGGGAACGCGACCGGCGCGGCTTGGATCGCGAGATTGTGGTGCAGTTCACCACACCGCGTAAACGCGACGATGCCCGGCAGCTGATCGCTGATCTCGAATCCGATCACCTCGGTAAAGAAGCGAAGCGTGGTCGGTTGATCCGGGGTGCCATACACCACGTGGGTGAGGTTCGACGGGCGCACAACGTAGTCGGCAAGCACACTTGTGGCGGGAACATCGAGGCGCTCGATACCGGAAGGGCGGTTGAACGCGTGATCAGACAACGGTGCCTCGTACGGGTCTGCAACAGTTATCTCGACGACGAGACCAGTGACGGGCTCGACGACGACGAGACGGTCGGGCGTGGACTCGACGATCGATCCGAGCCCAACAGAACCGACTCGACCCGCAATTCGCGCGAAGTCGTCGGCGTTCTGTGCGCCCACCCCAAGGCGTTGCAACCGCCGGTACGGCGAACTCACGAGCTCGAGTTGATCGCCGCCGTCGCGCGTTGCCAACCATCCGCTGGCTGTCACATCGAGGCCAAAGTCGGTGAAGAACGTTGTCGACGCTGCAACGTCGGGCACCCCGAGGGTGATCGAGGTAAGTCGGTGTAGACCCATCACTATGTCCAATCCGCTCGGCGCGTTGGTCGAGACCTAGTCACTGTGCATCTCAATCGGCGATAGAGGTGACGAGCTTGTCGATGATCGGTCGCAACGTCATGACGAATTCCTCCTCGGCTTCTGTCGTGGCGACGAGCTCGCTCAGCACATCGTCATCGACTCGATCGAAGCGCACCTCGGTCCACCGCCGCTCGTCGCCGACAATCACTCCCTCGACCGCGAACCGTGCGACCGGTCGCACGCCGGGCACGTCGCTCGGCGAGCTCGCGTCGGACGCTAAACGGCTGACGCGCATGATGTACGAACCCTCGCCCTTGGCTTGTTCGTCGCTGTGCCATACCGGCAGGCATGACATCACGATTGTGAAGTCCATGCCGGCGTCTTTGTGCTTGTGCTGTGCCTTGAAGTCGTCGCGCTGTTGCATCGCCATGAACGCCGACCGACTCGGGTAGCGCACTATGCCGATGCGGTCCCACGACGGATCGCCGTTCGCCTGGTCGCTCACATCCGCTGCGAAGGCGATCATGGCACCAATCGCTGCGAGCGGTCCGCGTGGTGTGTATTCGTCATCGGCGTCCCGACCGGACCGCGTCGGTTCTCCCCCGCTTCCGTCACCGTAGTCGGCCACCTCGCGGTACTTCATGAGGTTGATTGCCCAGAACGGACCGTCATCCGCGGCGGGCATCTGCATCCAACCGCGGATCATTTCGAAATTCGGTGTGCCATATCGGGGGCGTTCAGCCATGTCGTTTTTCCTTTGTGAATCGCGTATCAGTCCGCCGCAGCGGCATCCGACACAAGCGAACAGATGTGACCGACGCGCGGATCGACGTGTCCGCCGAGCAGGTTCAGATAGACCCCCGTGATGGCGTCTGCACCCACGGCATGGCGGAACTCGATCCACTCGTCGACCCATGACGCAAAGCGACTCCACGCTTCGCCCATGCGCGCATCGAGTCCTGCTCGACCCCACTCCTTCGAGCGCTTCGAGATCTGACTCGGCGCGAAAAAGAACTGTGGCGTTGGACCGGGCAGATCCGGGTTTCCGGCGAGGTCGGCACTGTCCCAGTGTGTGCCGCCGACTGTCATCGAGTAACGCAGATGGTCCCCGAGATGAGCATGTACGTCGTGACGAACAACTCGATCTCCAGCAACATCGACGTACACCGAGGCAACGTTGGCAAGCGACGCGATGTCGTCGTAACCGATCACCTCGTCGAACACGGCGAGCGCTTTGACGAACTCCGTGTTGCCCGCTGACGTAAGGCCAACCACACGACAACCGCGGTGGCGTGCCTGAAACGCAATGCCAATCGAGGTCTTCGACGAGGCGCTCGACACCACAATCTGCTCCGCACCGAAGTCACCGTTGTCGATGAAGAAATCGTCGACAACGAATGAGGTGAAGAACAAGGGATAGAGCAACATCTGATGATCCTCGCGGTCGGCGCGGTATGACCGGTCAGATCCACAGCGCTGATAGCGGTTGTATGCCGAGGCAAGTCCCGCACGATGGGCGGAGACATCAGCAACACCAAGTTCGTCGGCATGGCCGCACTCGATGACAAGTTCGTTACCCATCGGGAAATAGCCAAAGAATCGCTCTCCCACAGTGACATCTGCAGAGGTTGTCTCTACGACCTCACCAAATCCCCACACAGGAACTCGGCCCCACACCGTTGCATCACCCTCAGCGGCTGCGCCCGCCGGAAAGAAATCCCAGTAGCGCATCATGTCGCCGAACACCGCGTAGCTGATGTTGTTCGACGACAACGAGAATGCATCCACACGCACACGCGCCTGGCCATGGTTCAACGCTTCGCCGGCCGTATTCACTACCCGCACTGTCGCCAAGTTGCCATGTGCTACTTCAATATTTTGCCCCATTACTGACGCGCCATCTCGGCGCGCGCCGCGGCGTCGGCGACGTCGGCGTACTTGTCAGGACTCGCCTGCACGACAATCTCGTGCAACGTGCCGGTGAATTCGTAGGGTGCCGCATAGCGCTCGGACACGGGCGAGCCATGATCGCCACCGACGCTCGGCCCAATTGACGAGATCATGCGCATGAACAACCCGAGATCGGCAGAGCCGGCGACGATGCCGTTGACCACGATCTCCGCCCGGCCGAGCATGCCATCGCCGCGACGCAGCCGCACAACGAGTTCGGCATCGCCTTCTGGAATCTCGACATCGGACTCGATGATGGTGTGATGACTGAACGCGTTGTAATCGAGAACGAAACGACGCCCCTGCACGAACATCGACACACCAGAGTTCTGCGTGCCGGTGGCGAACAGCACACCTTCATTGCCGGCAGCGATCGTGACTCGGGCAGTGATATCAACGTGTCGGCCACCGATGGCCGCGGAGGCTTGTCCGGGCAGCGGCGACATGGGTGGGCGATACACATAGCGACGGTTTTCGGGGTGAGGTGAGCGCTCGCGAAAGCGCGCACCGAACAACTGCACACCGCGATCGTCGAGCGGGAACACCCCATGGCGCTCGGCCTCGCTGTCCCACAAAGCAACCATCTCCGCGAGCTTGTCGGGACTGCTTGCAGCGAGATCGACGCACTCCGAGCGATCGTTGCTGAGGTGGTACAGCTCCCACGATTCAGTGGCAGGATCAACTCCCGAGGTGTGCTTCAACACGGCTTTCCACTCGCCGGCAACGAGGGCCATGCTGCCCATATTCTCGAAGTACTGCAGCTGATTCGCGGCAGGCGCGGCTGGATCTGCAAGCACCGACGAAAACGAGTGACCGGTAACTGGGAGTTGCTGCAGACCACGACGCTCAGCCGGCGGATCGATACCAACGAGTTCGTACACCGTGGGCACGATGTCGGAGACGAACACGAACTGCTCGCGCTTCGTGCCGCGCTGATCCGCGGGAACGCCGTTGGGCCAATGGAACACCATGGGCACGTGCACACCCCCTTCGTGGGTGTTCTGCTTGTACCACTTGAACGGTGTGTTCCCGCACTGGGCCCAGCCCCACGGGTAATTCGTGTGGCTGTTCGGACCGCCGATGGTGTCGATGCGCTGCACCGCTTCGTCGGGCATTTCGAAGATGCCATTGAAGAACTTCATCTCGTGCATCACGCCGAACGGTCCGCCCTCTTGTGACGCACCGTTGTCGGCGTGCACCACAAGAATGGTGTTGTCGAGCTGGCCCAGTCGACGAAGGCCATCAACCAGCCGACCGATCTGCACATCAGTGTGATCGAGAAACGCGGCGAATGCTTCCTGTAGACGGCATGCCAAGCGGCGCTCGTTGTCGGAGAGTTCCTCCCACGGCTTCACACCCGGGTTGCGAGGGGCAAGCTGGGTATCGGCATCGATGACACCGAGTTCGATCTGGCGCCTAAACCAACGTTCGCGCACGACATCCCAACCTTCGTCGTAGCGACCGCGATACTTCGCGAGGTACTCGGGCGGTGCCTGATGAGGCGCGTGCGTAGCACCGAAGGCGAGGTAAGTGAAGAACGGTCGGTCAGGGCGCACACCCTTTGAGTCGGCGATCATCTTCAGCGCCTGATCGACGAGATCCTCCGAGACGTGATAGCCGTCCTCAGGAGTACCAGGCGTATGGATGGGATGATTATCGGCCACGAGCTCGGGATAGAACTGGTCCGTCTCACCATCGAGGAAACCGTAGAAGCGGTTGAACCCGCGACCGAGCGGCCACTGATCGAACGGACCGGCCGCTGAGCACTGCTCCATTGGCGCGAGGTGCCACTTGCCGAGCGCAAAGGTGGCGTAGCCGGCGTCGCCCAACACCTCAGCCACCGTCGCCGCATGATTCGAAATGTGCCCGAGTTGGTTCGGGAATCCGGTGACGAAGTTTGAGACCGACCGCATGCCCACTGCATGGTTCGACCGACCAGTGAGCAATGCTGCCCGAGTCGGTGAACACAACGGTGTGACGTGAAAGTTGGTGAACTGCAATCCACCGGCGGCCAACGCGTCGACGTTGGGTGTCTCGATGTCCGATCCGAAACATCCGAACTGTGCAAAGCCCGTGTCATCGAGCAGGACGATGATCACATTGGGGGCATCTTCACCCGGATGCGCGGCCTGCTCGAAGCACGGCTCGGAATCGGCAACAGTGCGCCCAATGCGACCCTGGAACTCTTGGTTGACCCCCACGACTACCCCTCGTCTCCACGAAAATGTATTGTCACACTACATGGCAATACATCGCCTGTGAAGATCGAGGAGTTGCATCAGTTGTCACAACGCGTCTCGACATCTCGTCTCCTTCTGTTTGACGTGGCGCACAGCGCGCAGTGTTCACCCGACCTTGCTGATCACCTCGTCGCCGTAGCGGGCGAGCGCATCGGCCGTCTCGCGGTAGAACAGAAAGGCTGGCAAGATCACTCGTGCGGTGCCGATGTCGGCCATGCCACGCACCACATCGAGGGCATTTGGACCGACTGCGCCACTGCCTCCCGTAGTCATCTCGATGAGATCTGGATCGCGACCGTTCGCGCGAGCCGCATCGCGGGCGACGTCGAACAGACGCGCAAGTTCCTCGTGGCTGCCCTTGCCGGGGAAGAATCCATCACCGAGTCGACCGGCACGCTTGGCTGCAATGTCGGTATGCCCGCCGATGTGTATAGGGATCGAGTCGTTCACGGGCCGCGGACGCATGATGCAGTTGTCGAAGTTCGCGAAGTCGCCGTGATGCGTGGCAGCGTCTTGTGACCACAGCGCGCGCATCGCGGCGACGTAATCGTCATTGCGGCGCCCGCGGTCGGCGAACGGCACACCGATCGCATCGAACTCTTCTTCCAACCAACCCACGCCGATGCCCAACTGCATTCGACCGCTCGAGAGGTAGTCGAGGGTGGCGAGTTCCTTGGCGAGAACGACCGGGTTGCGCTGGGGCAGAATCAGGATGCCCGTGGCCAAGTTGATACTTGAGGTTGCGGCCGCGATAAACGACAACCAGATCAGCGGATCTGGGATGGGCGACTCGTCGCCACCCGGCATCTTGCCCGAGGCGTCGTACGGGTACGCCGATTCGTAGTTCGCCGGCACGACGACATGCTCAACCGTCCACAGCGACTCGAATCCAGCCGCTTCTGCCGCCTGCGCGAACGCAATGGCCTTTGCCGGATGGACAAACGGACCGGTGTTCGCAAACGCAATTCCGAACTTCATGATGCAAGGGCCTCCATCAACATTGGCCCGCAGATCAGAGTGGGCTCGCCAATTATCGCGTACACGGGAGGCACTCCTGAACGCCGCTGCGAACGGACCAATCTATTGACAGTTCACATGGCACAAGTTCGCGCACCGGACTATGGTGGCGCAATGAACGGTGACCAGATGATGCGCGCTCATTCCGCCACGCTTCCCGCACCCGAGTTCGCGAACCCCGCGTGGGTCACCCCGAAACCCCTTGCCGAGTGCACCGTCGCAATCGTGACGTCGGCCGCGCTGTATGCGGCTGGCGACGAGGCGTTCTCGAACGTCGACACCGGCTATCGATTCATCGATCGCGAACGACGTGACCTCGTGCTCGGGCATTGGAGCCCCAACTTTGATCACACCGGCGTGGCGATGGATCTCAACGTTGTCTACCCCATCGACCGACTTGAAGAGTTGGCCGCGCGCGGGGTCATCGGCGCGGTAGCCGAACGGCACATCTCGTTCGCCGGCAATCAACCCGACGACGTTGCCACGATCCGTCTCGACACAGGTCCGGCGGCTGCTGTGGCGCTTCGCAATGACGGCGTCGACGTCGTGATCCTCACGCCCGTTTGACCGCTGTGCACGCGCACCGTGAGTGTGCTCGCCCATGTGTTCGAAGCAGCCGGCATTGCAACCATAGTGCTGTCATCGGTGCGTGAAGTGGCGGTGAAGGTGGCGCCACCGCGCGCCCTGCACTGCGAGTTCCCGCTCGGTCGCCCACTCGGACGGCCCTCTGATCCAGAGTTCCAACACGACGTACTGGCCCGCGCGTTTGCCTTGCTCGATGCCAAGGCAGGTCCCGTACTCGTCGATCACCCCGACGTGATCGAAGCCGATGAGCAGCCCGTAGCGTGCACACTTCCACCGCGATTCGACCCCACGTTGCCGCCATCGGTCGACGAAGCGCGCGGTCTTCGTAAAGCGTTCGAACGGGCATTGGGGCGACGAGGGTTCACGTCGGTTGGTCGTGCGATCGCCGCCGACGACGTACCACACGCGCTCAGTGTGTTGCACGAGATCGCCAACGGCGCCGACTGGGCGTCCGCGGGGATTCCCGGCGGCAACACGGTCGCGGTGTGTCACGACATCCGCACGTACTACGAAGAAGCCGCACTCGAACTCGTGGACGGTCCGCTTCCAGGCGGCCGTGCCATGGAAGATTGGTTCTTCGATCAGACCGAGGCCGGCAAGACGATGCTCGCGGCGCGCACCGCGATTCGCGACGCTGGCGCGAAGTTCCCGATCTGGTTCTACATGACACCCGGTCAGCGCTGACGCGCACTATGGCGGAGCACGTTCGATCGGTCGGGATGTCTCGTAATGGAGACCACATTCTGATATCGACGCCGATTCCGTGGAGTATCACGGCACAGAACCTTCCCGAACACGCCCGTAACCCAATCCACACCGACGCGGGAGCGCAGGCCGCCGGATTCGCGCGAGCGCTGGTAGCCGGCGTCACCACCTACGCCTACTTGACCCATCCGATCGTGGCCGCGTGGGGACTCGACTGGCTTGCCCGCGGCGGAGGCGAAGTTCGCTTTCGCCGGCCGGTATTCGACCACGATCTGCTGCGCTGTACACCGGTCGTCGACGGCGACGACGTGATCGTGAACGCCATTACGGACGAACCCGATCAACCGCGCGCATCGTTGCGCGCCGTACGAGTAGCGAAGGCACCGAGCGCGATGCGATCCGGTGAAAAGCTGGCGAGCAAGCGCGTGCCGCTGACCGGCGAGTGGGGTGCCGACTACGGGTTGCGTGCCGGCGACGACTTTGCGCTCTTCGAAGAACGAGGTCTGGTGCACCCAGCCGTGTGGCCGGCGCTCGCCAATCATGTGGTGCACACCCTCGTTGCTCGCGGCAGCTGGATTCACACTCGCAGCGTCATACGACACCACAGCACCGCAGCGGCGGGAAGCATTGCCGACGTCAGTGCAGTCGTCGTTCGGCGCTTCCAGTCACACGGCGAACGCGCGATCCTCGATGTACACATCGAAGTCGACGGCGTGCTCGTGGCCACGCTCGAGCACGAAGCAATCGTCGCCTTGCCCTGAAGGGTACTTGTGAAGGTCGCGGCCGCGACGCAGCGCCACGTGAAGGCTCAGTTCTAGACTTCGGCAATGCATGACATGGTGATCAGAGGCGGCAATGTGGTCGACGGAACCGGAGCCAGCGCAATCAACGGTGATGTTGCAATCACCGATGGGCTGATCACCGAGGTGGGCAAGGTCGACGGACGTGGCCGTCGCGAAGTAGATGCTGCCGGTTTGGCGGTCACCCCCGGATGGGTCGACATCCACACTCACTACGACGGTCAAGTCACGTGGGACCCGCAGGTGACGCCGTCGAGTTGGCATGGCGTCACCACTGTCGTGATGGGCAACTGTGGCGTCGGTTTCGCACCGGTGCGCGCCGACGGCCATGACTTCCTTATCGAGTTGATGGAGGGTGTGGAAGACATTCCGGGCACCGCGTTGCACGAGGGCATGGATTGGCAATGGGAGAGCTTTCCCGAATACCTCGATGCGCTCGACAGAACACCGCGGGTGCTCGACATCGCCGCGCAGGTACCTCACGCCGCACTTCGCGCCTACGTGCTTGGCGAACGCGCCCACGACGACGCAACAAGCGATGAGATTTCGGTGATGGCCCAACTCACTCGCGAGGCGTTGGAAGCTGGAGCGGCGGGCTTTTCGACATCGCGCACAATGCTGCATCGTTCGCGACACGGACTTGTGCCGGGCACACGCGCACCCATTGATGAACTGATGGCAATTGGTGACGCTGTGGGTCTCGCTGGTCATGGCGTTTTTCAGCTGATCGACGACGGTTCGCCCGTTGGAGAGGTTGGTCAATGGATGGCCGAAATTGCGCGGCGAAGTGGCGCGACAGTCACGTACTCGTTGGCGCAGACGCCGGCCGATCCGTTGGCCTATCGTGCCGCGCTCGCGAGTGCAGCCGCTGCCGCTGCCGAGGGTCTGCGAATTGTGCCTCAGGTGCCGTGTCGCCCCACGGGGATGATGTTCGGGTTGCAGTCGTCGTTACATCCGTTCATCACTCACCCGACCTATCGAACGATCAGCAAACTGCCGCTCGCCGAGCGGGTTGCGATGTTGCGGCGGCCCGACATTCGCGCGGCGCTCCTCGCGGAAGAACCATCCACTGCGAGTCCAATCGCCAAGGCGCTGATGTCACGCTGGTCGCGCATCTTCCCGCTTGGCGACCCGCCCGACTACGAGCCCGCCGCCGAAACCAGCGTCGCTGCTGTGGCCGCACGCGAGGGTCGCCGCCCGGAGGAAGTTGCACTCGACTGGATGCTCGAACGTGACGGCACAGCATTTTTGTTCGCGCCTCTCGCGAGTTACGAGCACAACAACCTCGATGCCGTGCGCGAGATGATGCTGCACCCGAATGCGGTCCTTGGACTCAGCGACGGTGGAGCACACTGCGGATTGATCTGTGATGTGAGCATGCCCACGACACTGCTCACACACTGGGTTCGCGACCGCAACCGTGGCGAACTCATCTCGCTCGAGCAAGCCGTGCATCTGCAGACCGGGCGCACCGCATCGGTCTACGGATTCGATGACCGCGGCACGCTGCAGCCGGGCAAACGGGCCGACATCAACCTCGTGGATCTCGAGAACCTCAGGCTGCACGCGCCGGAGATGATTTTCGATCTCCCCGCAGGCGGGCGCAGATTGGTTCAGCGCGCCGACGGCTATCGCGCGACGTTCGTCGCGGGCGAGCAGACCTATGCCGACGGCGAGCCCACCGGTCTCACCCCGGGACGCCTCGTGCGCTTCGGCGCCAACCACCGATAGCCAACCACCGATAGCCAACGGCCCGATAGCCAGCGGCCCGATAGCCAACGGCCCGATAGACGACGGCCCGATAGACGACGCCCTGACGCGCCGATGCCGACCGGCGGAACCGGTCGGCATCGAACACCACGAATGTGGGGGGATCTGTTAGGTCACGGCACCAGCACGGTGTCGATGATGTGCACCTCGGCGTTCGCCGTCGGCACATTCATGCACAGAGTCTTGGCACCGTTCACCATGAGCGTTCCACCGACGTCGGTGATGGTCAGGTCAGCACCGTTGAGGGTCGTTACCTTGCCAGCCTTGATGAGGTCGGCCGAGGTCATCTTGCCCGACACCACATGCAGCGTGAGGATCGACGTGAGCTTGGCCTTGTCGGCAAGAATCGCCTGCAGTTGATCGGCTGGAATCTTTGCGAACGCATCGTTGGTTGGCGCAAAGATCGTGAATGGCCCGGCACCGTTGAGGGTGTCAACCAGACCGGCCGCCTTCACGGCCGTTACGAGCGTTGACAAAAGCGGGTTGTTCGACGCAGCCGTCGCTGCTGGATCCTGAGCCATTCCGCCGAAGCTGCCAGCCCCGTCGGCTGGCACTGCGGCACAGCCTGGGCCGGTTGGTGCCATAGCCGAGCTTGCCTCGGTCATCGGAGTCGTTTCAGCTGAACCGGATGCCTTGACGGACGTCTGTGACGCTGCCGGGGCAACAGTTGCCGTCGATGAATTGCTGTCACTCCCGCATGCTGCGGCAATGAATGAGAACGAGACCACCGCAGCAAGTGCGAGGATCGATCGACGTTGTGGGATTCGAAGGTTGGTGTTCACGTTTGTTCCTTGTCGTTGGTTGTTGGGAATTGCTGTTGGGGGTTGTTTATTGGGGGATGTAGCAGCGAATACTCAGCGGACAATCACAACGATGCTGTGCTGTCCGGTGGCACCGCTCGGGAATGGTTCGGAGCGCTGAGCGGTCTGGATGGGTCCATTCTTTTCTGTTGCGCGAACGGCGATGGTGTGGCGTCCGGAAGTGGCCTTCCACGCAAACGACCACTGCCTCCACGTGACATCGTTCAGCTCATCGGCCAACGTGGCCGCCTGCCATTCGCCATCGTCGATACTCACCTCGACTGCGCTGATGCCTCGCGTCTGCGCCCACGCCACACCGCCGATTGCAACGGTGCCGGCGTCCACTTTGGAGAGACCCTTGGGAGTGTCGATGCGGCTCTGCACCTTGATGGGGGCGTCGTCAACCCAGCCGCGCTCCACCCAATACTGGTCGAATGCATCGAATCGGGTCAGCTCGATTTCCGTTAACCATTTCGTGGCCGACACGTAGCCGTAGAGCCCTGGCACGATCAGGCGTGCGGGAAATCCGTGCGCCAATGGCAATGGTTCGCCGTTCATGCCAATGGCGATCAATGCATCACGTCCGTCGAGCGCGCTCACGGGGAATCCACACGTATAGCCGTCGACAGAGCGGCCAACGATCTGGTCCGCATCGGACGACACGCCTGCCTCCTTGAGCAGAGAGTCAAGCCGAATACCGAGCCATCGCGCAGTGCCCATCAGTCGGCCACCCACTTCGTTGGAGACACAAGTCAGCGTGATGTCGGCTTCAACAACGTCGCGTTCGATCAGATCAGAAAAGCGCAGTTTCAAAGGATGCTTCACCATCCCACCGACCTTGAGCGACCAACTGTCGAGCGACACCTGCGGCACCGTGATCGCCGTGTCGATGCGATAGAAGCTCGCGTTCGGCGTGAAGAAACTGTCGATGCCAGGCACTCCGGCCTCAGTCCCAATCGGAACGCGCGCCAAGGGCGACGAGGCCCGCGGCAGCGAGAGGCTACGGCGCGACGCGGCGGCATTCGATCGGGTGCCAACCTTGCGCGCGCCGGCACCAACGACTACCGCGCCGACCGTTGTGAAACCTGCCGCAACCAGAAAGCGGCGGCGGTCGTTGGGAGTGAGCTCAGCAATCGACGGATTCGTCGCCGTCGGTGGTGGTGGTGATGTTGGTGTTGGTGTCCCTGTTGTTGTTGGTGGCGTCTCCGATTTCACCGCTGCCGCGGTGCGCGATTGGCGGGGTGCTGCAACGCGGCGCAGGGCAAGCAGCACCAGACCAGCCGCCAACGCGCCGACCACACTTGGGATGACGGCAACGAATGGCGCGCTACGACGCGTCGTCTGTGAGGCAAAGGCGCCCGCAAGCCCGAACACCACGATGCCCACCATCGCCGCACGCCACCATCGACCCAGCGCAAGAACACCGAGTACGGCCGAGTAGACAACGAGTACGGAACCGATGCCCACGAGCAATGCCTTTTTGTCGTTCGTGCCAAACCACTGAATGGCCAGCCGCTTCACCGATTGGGGCACGCCGTCGACAACGCGGTCGGCGACGTCGAGTACCGGCGACTGGAACGTCTTGGATGCAGCGGCGACAACTTCGGCGACGGCAAGTCCGCTCGCGGCTGCTGCAAGCCCAGCGAGCGTGCCACGACCGAGAGAACGCACGCGAGATATCAGTGAAAGAGTCATGCGCGCTGGTTCGATACCGACCAGCATCCGGATGGGTGATCTTCGATATTTTCAATCCATCCCGCTCACGGCAACGAATCTCGACTATGACGAGAGAGATGAGAGCCTTCCGCGGTGTGCACAGGGCGCCCGGCGAATCCTTGTCGGACGATCGGGATGCGCTCGCTCCCCTGCTTGCCCGATCGGGGCGCGGTGATCATGCGGCGTTCTCGATGCTGTACGACCAACTCGCATCGCTCGTGCACGGCATCGTGCTCTCAGTGCTTCGTGACCCCGCCCAGGCTGAAGAGGTGACGCAGGAGGTCTTCGTCGAGCTCTGGCGTTTGGCACCGCGCTACGACGAGAGCCGCGGTTCGGTGAAGACCTGGGCGGTCACGGTGGCTCGCCGACGGGCCGTCGACCGCGTTCGTTCAGAGCAATCGGCGCGCAACCGGCTTGACCGCGAGGCATACAAGCGGGTTGCTGAAGTTGACACGGTGGTCGAGGCTGTCGAGTCGACGCTCGATCAGGCACGGGTGCGACGCGCGCTTGCGAACTTGTCGGCCACACAACGCGAGGCAGTAGAGCTTGCCTACTTCGGCGGGCATACCTATCGAGAGGTTGCAGTACTGCTCGAGGTTGCCGAGGGCACCGTGAAATCGAGAATCCGCGACGGCATGATCCACCTGCGCGACGAGCTGGGAGCATCAGCATGAGCACGAACATGAACATCCATCACCTAGCCGCCGCGTATGCACTCGATGCGCTTGATGAGCGCGAGCGAGCAGCCTTCGAGGCGCACTACTCAGCATGCGACATCTGTAGCCACGACGTCGGCGACTTTCGTGCAACGTTGGCCGAAATGGGTGGGGCGGCTGCCACTGCGCCGCCGACAGCACTCAAGGCCCGCGTGATGCAGCAGATCTCCGAGACACGGCAGCTGTCACCACTACTTCCCGCAAACGTGGTCGATCTTGCGACGCGACGCCGTCGAGTGAGCACCTCGGTCCTGGCCGTCGCGGCGGCTGTGCTGCTGATTGTCGGTGCATCAGCATTTCTGATCGGGCGTTCTTCGCAAGGCGACACATCGTTCGCCGGCAGTCTCGAGCGCGTACTCGCCCAACCCGATTCACACATGGTCGACCTTGGTGCCGTCTCGGGCGCAACCGCCGGTCACGTGCGGGTGGCGTGGTCACCAACGACACATGAAACGGTCTTCATCGCCGATGGCCTCGCCACACCCGCGAATGGCAAAGCCTACGAGCTCTGGCTCATCGATGACTCGGGCGCCGTAGCGATGCATCTCCTCGATCCCGCACACCATGGAGCTGTGCGCAGGATCTTGTCGATGGACGCCACACCTCAAAAGTGGGGCGTGACCATCGAGCCGCAGCAAGGCACCACCGTCGCTACCGGCGACATGTTGTTCCTTGGCCAAGCCTGAGCACTGAGCACACTGCGCGTTTTCAGGCGGACAGATCCTTGTAGAACAGGACCGCGTCGACAAATCCACCTCCGGGTCGTAACGCGTATCGAGGAATCACTCCCACGCGTTGCCAACCGCGACGTTCGTAGAGGCGCTCGGCTTGCTCACTTGCGGTATCGAGCACGAGCAACGTCTTGCCCGCCTCGATGGCTGCTCGCTCGGCCGCGTGCATGAGGGCATCGGCTATCCCCCGCTGGCGCGCGCTCGGACGCACCAGCATCTTGGATATCTCACCGCGATGCGGCTGGTTCTGGGGCGACGTGAGGATGACGTGCACAGTGCCAAGCAACGCGCCCGTTGAGGGTTCCTCGGCGACGAACACGATTCGTTCGCCACGCGCCGCACTGTCGAGCGTATTCAGCCAGAACTCTTCAGCGGCCTGCTGGCCTAAGGGCAACATGAAGCCAACCGACGCTCCGTGCTCAACGCAATCGAGGAGGATTTCAGCGAGTGCAGCGACATGGGCCGGGTCGACAGCGGCACGCCGCACCACCAAGTCGCTCATACGCGAACGGTCTCCGCTTGTTTCGGCCGGCATGAGACTGACAATAGCGATCGAGTGGATTTCGTCCTACCTCCGACGCAAACCGCGCATGATCAGATCGGTCATCGCGTTAGCGTGCGCAATCTCGTCGAGGACGCCGTCGGTCTCGTCGAACGCAGTCGACAACGCGGTGAGCGTGTAGGGAGCTTCAGCACCGTGCGCGACCAGAAAGAACAACATCCGTGACGACACAGGATGGATGCGGCCTGCGTCGATGAGTCGTGTCAGCAGCACGTTCGCTGGTGCAAGGGCCGGCACCACCACGGTACGCACGATGTAGTCGAGGCGTTCGCTGGGGCGCAGTCCCTCCTGATTCATCAGCTGTCCGAGCTCTGGTCGGCGCGCCGCGGCGAGCAGAAAGGCGCGGATCGCCTCACGGAGTTCGTCGAGGTCGTTGCGACCTGCGACATGCTGTGCGCGCTCATGGGCAATCTCCGCGAAGAAGGTCTTGAACCCGTGATCGATCGCAGCAAAGAACAGTTGCTGCTTCGATCGAAACCGTTGGTTGATTGCGCCGTGACTCAACCCCAGCTCGGTATTGAGGGCTCGCACCGACATCGAGTCATATCCGCATGACGCAAACGCGGTGAGCGCCGCGACGAGAATCTCATCGTCGTGGTGAAGGCGCGGGCGGCCACGCGTTTCTACGGTCACGACCGCGTGCCCAGAATCGAGGCACCTGCGAGTGTCGAGAGCGCGGAACGAAGGTCGGCCACGGGGTCGGCCGTGAGCGAAGCCGAACGCCAACCGACGTGCTGGTCGGGTCGCACAAGAATCGCCCCGGCGCCATCGAGCTCTGAGACTCGACCCCAGGCACCATCGACATCCACGGCATCGCGGCCAAAGAGAACGACGTGTAGCGGCACCCGAGCATCGACGAGCCTTTCGCCGGCGGCAGCCCAATCTTTGGAGGACGTCAGCAGCACGAAGTGATCGAGGGGCACGAGATCGAGTGTGGAGATTCGATCGCCGGCCCGGTCGATCCATGAGTGTGGGAGTCGCGCCCCGGGATGTGTAGTCGGTCGGTAGTCACGAACCGCATCGGCCGGCTCGGCGAGCGTGGTGCCATCATCCACCACGAGGTCGCCGTTGGCTGAATAGACGAAACCCAACTGCAGCCCGAGCATGTCGAAATGCTCAGCCTGACCTTCGATGGCGGCGTGTACTCGGGTGCGTCCGTCTGAAGTTGATACAGCGGCGATGTAGTTGGTACGCGTGACGTCGGGGTCCGCGTCGATACCCAACGCAACGGGCACATCGAACAGCTTCACGGCGTTACTCAAGCTCTGCTGTGCGTTGATCTCGGCGATCGGCCGCCGTTCGCTTTCGTAGGTATCGAGGATGCGACTCTCGGCCCAACCGTGCTCGACAGCAGCAATCTTCCACACGAGGTTCTGTGCGTCGACGGCACCAGTATTCAAGCCGAGGCCACCAGTTGGCGGGAAGCGGTGCGCCGCATCGCCGATGAGGAACGCACGATCAGATCGGTAGCTGGCGGCCACCTGGCACGACATGTTCCACGGGGTGATGCTGCGCACGGACATCGACTCGATGTTCGCACCGACGCCGCGACGGAACAGTGCGGCGCACCGCTCAACCGTGTAGTCGTCGAGTTGTTCGACATCGGGGTCCCACTGGTGCATATACACCCATGTGCCATCGATGTCGTGGGCGATATACGTGCCGCCGATGTCAGGGTCGATGATCCAGTAGAGGGTTGCGGGTCGATCGCCGACGAGTTGACGAAGGTTGGCTTCGACGTGAATGGCCACGAACGCCTGAAGCCGCTGGGGTCCATCCATCGCGATGCCGAGCCAGCGGCGAACCGGACTTCCGGCACCATCGGCTGCGATCAGGTACGAACTCGTGATCTCCGTCGTCTCACCGGTGACTACGTCGCGCACGGTGCTGACAACGGCCACATCCGACTGCGTGGCGCGCACCCACTCCACGCCCGCGCGGAGAGCTGGCGTGTGATCGCGCAGTATCGGCTCGAGTTTGTGTTGTGACAGGTTCCGCAACGGCGTCGGCGTGACATCGAGCAATGCCTCGATCCTGTGCTGACCCTCGAATGAGACATGGCCGATCTCATCACCCGCCAGTGACGTCACCCAACGCACCCAACCATCGGCGGGGGGACGACAAGCGGCATCGATTTTCGCCATGTCGATGCCCCCGGCACGCATGATCTCAAAGGTGCGCGCATTGACCACGTGCGCCGCCGGAGCAGGCTGCACATGCTCGCGGAGCTCCACCACAACATTGTCGATGCCCTGCTGCGTGAGAAGGATCGACGCGATGAGGCCGATGGGACCGCCGCCGACAATCAACACGGTGGCGCTTGTGGGCATTGGTGCTCGCGACATCAGATGAGACCCTCGTAACTGCCGCCATCGAGCTGGATGTTCTGTCCACTTGTGTAGCCCGCCTGAGCGGAGCACAAAAAGGCGCACATGTCACCGAATTCGTTGGGGTCGCCGAGGCGTCCGGCAGCAATCGTCGCCACCTGCTGAGCGCGAGCCACTTCCCACGTCACGCCCGTGGTCTTCATCACCAATTCAGCCATGAATCGCTGACGATCGGTATCGAACCGCTCGGGCAACAAGTTGTTGATCGTCACGTTGTCGCACACGACCTGCTTCGACAGCGCCTTCATCACACCCGTCAACCCGGTGCGCGCGCCGATCGACAACGTCATCAGTGGATGCGGTGACTTCACCATCGCGGAGGTGACGTTGATGATGCGCCCAAACCTGCGCTCGCGCATACCTTCGATCACGCCCTGGATCAGCATGATCGGCGCAAGCATGTTCGAGTCGAGCGCGGCGCGCCAGGCTTCGAGATCAGTGGATGCAAAATCAGCGGGCCGAGGTCCGGCGTTGTTCGTAATCAAAATGTCGGGCATCGGGCAAGCTGCGAGCAGCGCGGAGCGACCATCGACGGTGTCGATGTCAGCCACGACTGGCATAGCGGTCACGCCGAACGTTGTCTCGACCTCAGCGGCGGTGGCGTGCACGGACTCGGCAGTGCGGCCGTTGATGACGACGTTGACCCCTTCGCGCGCCAGCGACTCGGCGCACGCCCGACCCAAGCCGCGACTGGATCCGCACACGATCGCGGTGCGCCCGCGTATTCCGAGATCCACGATCAGCGTCCCGCTGCTTCGCGACCCTTAGCGATCGAATCGATGTCGACCGGAGTGAAGAAATCAGGCTTGATATCTGATGCCTGCCACACGCCAACGGTGAACGGATCCCAATCGTCACGGAACTGTTCGGTGGCCCACTTCTCGTCGTCGACAATCTGATCCATGTCGGCGAAGAACTCGAACATACCACCGGCCGGATCGAGCAGATACCAGAACATGTTGGCACCAATCACGTGCCGACCAATGCCGGCCACGCTGCAATCGGGACGTTCCGCGAGCACCTTCGCGCCGGCCAGACCAATTGCATCGAAGTCGTCCATCTCCATCGCGTAGTGGTTGAGGCAGGGCACATGCGACGGTGCCAGCAACATGTTGTGATGATCTGACGAGCACCGGATGAAGTACGCGAAGTCGCCGATCGCATCGCTCACCTTGAAGCCAAGCCCGTCCACATAAAACGCACGACTCGCCTGCACATCGGTAGAACCAAATACAACGTGCCCGACCCGGCGCGGCGACTGGGGCGCTTGATCGAGACATGCCGATGACCGACGGTCAACGCGGCCAAGAACGCCCGGCCGGTTCATCGAACGCGCTTCGGGAACGGTGAGTGGTGCGGCCGAACCGACCTCTACAACGACGTCGTGATCGAGGATCGGATCAGCGCATCGCAAGAAACCGTCACCACGAGTGGACGCAATACCCATGCCATCGAGACGGTTCGCAATGGCATCGAGGTCGGCCTCGCCCTCGCATGAAACACGCATCTCGGAGACATGCCGGTAGTCACCTTCGCGCAGCCGCAGTTGCGACGGTCGATCTGCCGTGCCCAACACACCCGGCTGCGTGACGCGCATACCGCGTCGCACCCAAAATGCCTCGAGCTCGCTTGGCGCAGGAACCGACAACTCAAGATCCAACAACGATGTCAACCCCATCAATAGCTCCTCGTGCTCGTTTCACTTCTACTCGTTCGTGTACGACTGTAAACTATTACTCTCCACTTGCCAACTATTTGTTTGGCAGACACCGCCGAACCCCTATCACCACAATCAATGGGCGCGAACTGAGCCGCCAACAGGTGGCCCACAACGCGCCCAAACTCGGGGAAGCCGGCCAATGGGCGCGAACGCGGCCAACAGGTGGCCCACAACGCGCCCAAACTCGGGGAAGCCGGCCCAATGGGCGCGAACGCGGCCAACAGGTGGCCCACAACGCGCCCAATCTCGCGGGACCGGGCACAGCGCGGCGGAAGGCGACCGCACCCGGCTGGGCCTCGCGTAGAGCATGATGACAACCATGGCAACCGCGATTCACCTGTTGGGGCGACCGCGGGTCGACCGAGACGGGAGCGAAGGCCAACGGCCACGCGGACGAAAGGCCTGGGCGATAATCGCCTACGTGGCGTGTGCCGAGCGTCCGGTGTCGCGAGACAGGTTGGCTGGCTTGTTGTTCGGCGAGGCAAACGACCCGCTCGGCGCGCTGCGCTGGAGCTTGGCTGAGGCTCGTCGAATCGTCGATCTCGACGGCTGCCTGACGGGCGAGACACTGTGGTTCCAACTTCCTGCAGATGCAACAATCGACGTACAGGTCCTGACCCACGCATCGTGGGTGGAGGCGATCGAACTGAGCGGCCTTGGCGCAACATTGCTCGAGGGCATGAGTTTTCCGGCGAACCCTTCATTCGATGCATGGCTCTCGGGTGAACGCCATCACCTTGCCGCCCGCTCGGCTGGTGTGCTGCGACAGGCAACGCTCGGGCGCCTGGCAACGGGCGACGTAGCGGGCGCCGCGCGCTCGGCACGAATGCTGATCACCCAGGAACCTCTCGACGAACGTGCCCACGTGCTGTTCATTCGAGCATTGATCGAAAACAACGAACGCGCCGCGGCGGAGTCACATGTCGCCTCGTGCACTGATTTACTCACCCGCGAACTTGGTGCACCACCTAGCGGGGCGCTCGAGGCAGAACTCGAGACCGTAGCGACGCGTGGTCGCGCCTCGGGCGGTGCAACAGCGCGCGCCTTGCTCGACGCCGGCATCGCGGCCGTGGGCGCGGGTGCCACCGATCTCGGGCTCTCCCGACTTCGTGAAGCTGCAGCATCAAGCCAAGCGGGCGGCGACCGCGAGGCCGAGATACGCGCACTGTGCGAGTTGGGTTATGCCTTAGTTCATGCTGTACGCGGCCGCGACGAAGCAGGAGCCGGCGCATTGCTCCGCGCCATTTCCCTAGCCGAGGCTGAAGCACAACCAACACTGGCCGCAGTGGCCCATCGAGAACTCGGATACATCGCGTTTCTGGGCGCTCGATACGAAGAAGCGTTCCAGCACCTCGACACTGCCGAGCGGCTCACCGTCGCCGACAGCAGCGATGCCGCGGCAATTGCCGCCATCCGTGGCGCATGCCTCACCGAGGTGGCCCGCTACGCGTCGGCCGACGCGGAACTCGAGCGATCCACCCGCCTCGCCCGGGCCACGGGCAGCGCGCGGTGGTTGGTGTGGTCGCAAACTATGACAGCTCGCGCTGCGTTGCTTCGTGGCCAACCGGTAACTGCGAGAGCGGCGCTCGAGGAGGCCATCGAAATCAGCCAGCAGATCGGTTGGGCGAGTGTGTTGCCGTGGCCCGAAGCGCTGCTGGCGGAGGTCGAGGTGCTCGAAGGTCGGCTTGAGATCGCGGCCGAGATCGCCGCACACGCCTTCGCACTCGGATGCGAGCTGAGCGACCCGTGTTGGGAAGAGACGGCGGGCAGATCGCTCGCCCTCATTGCCGCAGCCGAAGGTCGCAACGACGACGCGTCAGCGATTCTGATCGACGCACGAACGCGAGGCTCACGAGTGCCCGATGCCTGGCGGTTCGCACACGCCCAGGTACTCGACACCTTGGCCGGTTTGGGTTCGCACTACCCGAAAGAGGCGCTGCGATGGATTGTCGATCTCGAACTCGTGGCCGGTCAGGGCGGCATGCGCGAACTGCTCGCCCGCGCACAGCTGCACCGTGCATCGCTCGGCCAACTCGGCGCCCGCGATGTGGCAAAATCACTCGCTGAAGGAATCGACAACCCAGCCTTCACACGGTTACTCACACGTTGATGCAGCAACATCACGTATGACCACCTAGATACAACCACCCACAAGGAGCTACCAATGCCAAAATATGTCATCGAGCGCGAGCTGCCCGGAGCCGGAAGCCTCAGCTCCGACGAACTGCACGCAATCTCCACCAAATCGAACGAAGTGTTGGCATCGATGGCTCCGCGGGTCACATGGCAGCAGAGCTATGTCACCACCGACAAGATCTACTGCGTGTACATCGCCGACGACGAGGATGCCGTCCGCGAGCATGCGCGTCTCGGGGGCTTCCCCGCCAACTCAGTCGCGATGGTGAGCACCGTTATCGATCCCAGTAGCGGCGACTGACGATTCAACACATCTACTCGGCTCTGACGATCTCGTCGCCGAGTAAGCGGTCGAGAAATCGCAGCGCAGCCTGCGATGACTCAAGCCTCCAGAGCGCGACAACATCATGGGTCGTGGTGTTGTCGCGCCCTCGGTCGCCGGCAACCGTCGTTCCTGCGCGTGTGTTACTGCCAACCGTAGGGGCGGTTGCCGTGCTCATTGCGCGTGCCATCTCCCCGATGAGCGACCGCTGTTCGCGCAACATCGGGTCGATGTCGACTGAGCACAGCTCAGCGATGATCAACTTGAGCAGCAACTCGCTGCGTACATCGCGTAGGTGCGCGACGGGACTTCCCAACCATCGCCGCAACTTGGCGCGGCCGGTGCGCGTCGCGGCGAGTACCGTGCGGTTGCCTCCGGCGATGCCTTGTTCCTGAGCAACTGCGTGTACGAAACCGCGAGTCGTCAGCTGTTCGAGTGAGCGATAGGTCAGCGCCCTCGATAACGACCACACGCGGCCAACATCGCCATCGGGCTTGAGTCGCGCCGCGATTGCAAAGCCGTGCGTGGGCGCTTGGTACAGAATCCCAAGGCATGCCCACTCGCCGAGCAGCAGTTGTTCTTCGCTACTCCGTGGCGTCATCGGCAACGAGATCGAGGGCGAGACTGTTCATGCAGTAGCGGTCGCCAGTCGGAGAAGGACCGTCGTTGAACAGGTGCCCGAGGTGCGAGGCGCAACGCCGACAACGCACCTCAGTGCGCACCATCCCGTGGCTGCTGTCATCGATGAGCTCAACCGCGTCGGCAGCCTTGGCGGCGTAGAAGCTCGGCCACCCACTGCCCGATTCGTACTTTGTGTTGGATGCAAACAGCTCAGCACCGCACGCAGCGCAGTGGTAGGTGCCATCGGTGTGTTCGTCCACGTACTTACCGGTCCATGCGCGCTCGGTTCCGGCTCGACGAAGTACGTCGTACTGCTCAGGGGTAAGGGTTGCTCGCCATTGTGCATCGGTGCGTTCGATCTCGGCCATCAGGTAATCCTTTCGATATGAATAATGCGGGCACCTCAGACACTACGAGTCTGCAGACAATAGGCGTCGGTGTTCATGCCGGGTACACCTCGATGTCGGTTGCTTTCACCGACGCGTGTACTTCGTCGCCGAGGCGAAGCTGCAGCGCTTCAACTGCGGCCGACGTGACTTCAGCGGTCAACGTCAACACGCCGTCGATGCCAACTCGCACCCGGTCGCCGAGCCGATCGATCTCCGCGATGGTGCCACTCCAAACATTTCGCGCGCTCGAGTATTCGACTCGCTGGCGGTCGAGCGCAATTGAATGCGGACGAATGACCGCCAGCGAGTCGCCCGGAGGTGCGTCGGCAATGACGACGCGAGCTCCACGCGCGGTCGTCAACACGCCATCGACAACTACGCCTGTCACGAGGTTCACGCCGACGAGGTCAGCGACGTATCGCGAGCGAGGATGCGCCGTGACCTCCGCAAGCGTGCCGGTCTGCACGATTCGCCCGCCTTCGAGAATCGCGACGCGATCAGCGAGCGTGTACGCGTCGACCGGATCGTGTGTGACGAGAATGCGCATACCGTCGAACGTGTCGAGGTGGCGACGCAAATCACGACGCACGCTGCCACGACTCCCGGCATCGAGCGCAGCGAGGGGCTCATCGAGGAGCAACAGCCGCGGATTCGCGGCAAGGGCGCGAGCGAGCGCAACTCGTTGCGCTTGACCACCGGACAGCGCCGTTGGCCGTTGACCCGCGTAGTCGCCCAAACCGACACGGTCGATCCATTCACGAGCAACTCGACGCGCCACAGCCTTCGGGATCTTCCGAGCGCGCAATCCGTACGCGACATTTTCGACGACGGTCATGGTCTCGAACAGCAGAAAGTGTTGAAACACGAATCCGACCTCGCGGAACTCCGGCTCGACAAAGATATTGGCACTCGGGTCGTCGACGACGACGTCGTCGATGGCAATTCGCCCTTCGTCGATTGGAGTGAGACCTGCGAGACAGCGCAATATCGTGCTCTTACCTGCGCCATTCGGACCAAGGAGCGCGAGGAGTTCCCCCGGTCGCACCTCGAGTTCGGCTCGAAGATCGAGTGAACCGAGTCGAAGCTGCACACACGCCGTGACGCTCACGCGATCACAGACACAATCGCTCGAGGCTGAGGGGTGCGACCGAACCAACGATCGCGAAGTGCAAGCAGCACCGCGAACGAGATCGCCACCAACAGCAACGCAAGCACGATCGCCTGCTCCGGATTGGTCTCCAACGCAAGATAGATCGCCAGCGGCATGGTTTGTGTGGTGCCGGGGAAGTTCCCGGCGAACGTGATCGTGGCCCCGAATTCTCCGAGCGCCCGGGCCCAGGCGAGCACTGCCCCTGCGACGAGTGCAGGACGAATCGCGGGAAGCGTCACCCGGCGAAAGGTGTACCACCGCGACGCACCCAAGGTTCGCGATGCCTCCTCAAACGAGGTGTCGAGTTGCCGTAACGCCGCCTCGACGGTGAGGATCAAGAACGGCATGGCCACGAAGGTCTGGGCCACCACCACCCCGACCATGGTGAAGGGCAGCCGTATACCAAACCACCGATCGAGGTATTGGCCCACGAGGCCACGACGGCCGAGAGCGAAAAACAATGCGACGCCGCCCACCACCGGAGGCAGAACCATCGACATGGTGCACAGCGCACGCACGACGCTTCGACCCCGAAACTCAACACGCGCCAACAACCACGCGAGCGGTACGCCGAACACAACCGACAGCAACATGGCCCAGAGCGAACACACCATCGACAAACGCAGCGCTGTGAGCGCGGCGTCGTCCGTCAGGTATCTCCACGCGTGCGACCACGGCGCTCGCCATACCAGACCGACGATCGGTAACGCGAAGAACACAACAGCGAGGCTGGCGAGGGCCACAACCGGAATTGGCACGCTCGCACGTTGGCGTCTTTGGCGCGGACCGCTCATGGGGCGAGGAACCCATATTTGGTGAGGATGCTTTGTCCCGCTGGTCCGGCGACGAAAGAAATGAAAGCCTGCGCAGCTTCGGCGTTCTTCGAATGTTTGGTGACCACAATCGGATAGTTGTTGATCACGTTGATATCGGCAGGGATGGCTACTCCCTCGGCAGTATCGCCGGCAGCCAGAACATCCGTGACGTACACAATGCCCGCATCGGCTTCTCCAGACACAACCTTTGTGACGACACCCTTCACCTTGTCTTCAAGACTCCTCGGGGTCACGCTGACGCTCGCGTTCTTCAATACTGTTGCTGCACCCTTGCCACAGGGCACCGTCTCCGCGCACAACACGACGAGGAGATCAGGCTTGGCGAGATCGGACACAGTAACAACCTGCTTGGGATTGCCCTTCTCGACGATGATTTGCAGGGTGTTCCTCGCGATCGACACGGCCTCGCCGGACGCTTCACCGGCGTCGGTGAGCTTTTGTAGGTTCGATGTGTCGGCCGAGGCAAACACATCGGCGGGTGCGCCTTGAACAATTTGCGTCACGAGCTCGCTAGAGCCAGCAAAGTTGAAGGTGACGTTGATCTTCGGATTCGTAGCTGTGAAGGCGGAGCCGAGCGCAGAGAATGCCGCGGTAAGCGACGATGCAGCGAACACCACCACCGTGCCGTCGGCGGCCGACGAAGACGAAGTGGTGGTGGAGGAGGAGGACGACGAGGACGACGAGGAAGCCTGAGACGACGATGGCGTTGCCGCCTTGTCCGAACCACAGCCCACAAAGAGACCGACCATCACAGCAAGCGACGCAACATGTTGCCAGCGACGTGTATGTATCAAGATATTTGTCATGGAGGGCAACAATAGTCAGGAAGTAACTAATCGGGCCACATTGCCGACATATCGACCAGGGTGAGCTTGAGATTGCGATAGCCGAATTTCATCGTGCGCAGGAATGTCTCCGTCTCGCGTCGCGCGTGGGCTTCGGCGGCTTCCTCGACGTCATCTCCCGAAACACGCACCTCGTAGCGAAAATTGAAGAAGTCGATTCGTGAGTCATAGGTGAACGTGCCTTCGGCTGTGTACGCCGAAACAAAAATGTCGTGTTCCTGTTGCCCACTGACGAGATATCGACGAGCCTCTTCACTGAGGTCAGCAAAGCGTCCTCGCGCGGTGACTCGAAATACCCTGACCGGCGCGATCTCGTTCACGAAGGCAGCGTAATGTGAGACGGCGATGACAGACAACGACATCACCTCAGGCGATCAACTCGCCGCGGGAGTCTTCTCTGCGTGGCTCCGCGAGGTGCAGGGTGCCATTCGTGGCGACAATGCGTCGAACGTGCCCTGCGGAACCTGTACCGCGTGTTGTACCGCTTCGCAGTTCATCCACATTGCACCCGACGAGACCGACACGTTGTCACACATACCTGCCGACCTGTTGTTCCCAGCGCCGCTGTTGCCTCGCGGCCACCTGCTGATGGGTTTCGACCAACGCGGGCATTGCCCGATGCTGATCGACAATCAATGCTCGATCTATGAGCATCGTCCGCGCACCTGTCGCACGTATGACTGCCGCGTGTTTCCGGCAGCCGATATCTATCTCGATGATGACGACAACGACGATGACAACAACAGCCAGGACTACACCAACAACGACAACAACGTCGCCAACGACAACAACGTCGCCAACCCCAAGTTTTTCATTGCTGAACAGTCTCGTCGCTGGCGGTTCAGCTTTCCGACCGACAACGACCGTCTCGAACACGCCGCCGTCATCGCCGCCGCCAGCTACCTATCGGCGCGTCGGAACCTGCTGAACGACGGGCGCGTCGCTCTCGATACGACGCACCGGGCGGTGCAGGCAATCGAGATCCACGACGTATTTCTGTCGCGCGACCCGACGATGAGTGCGATGACCATCATCGAACCCGACGTCGAGGCGGTGCGCGTTGCACTCTCGCCAACGCCGCGCCACCAAGGCTGAGTCACGGTGGCGCAATGAGCCCTGGCACGTCGTGACGAAACTCGCCCGTGTCCAAATAGTGACGCAGTTTCGTCGCTGTGTTGGCCACGTAGCGCGGCATCATCGCTCGATATTCCGCATTGATACTGACGATGACATCGTTGAGCAGCACAGGGTTGCGACCGGCCACCTGAGCTTCGAACTGGGCGTTTGTGAACGCCGGCAACGGCTGCACCTGCGCGTACCCCTCAAGAAGAGCCGCCTCCTGTTCGGTGTTGTCGCGCAGGTAGTAGGCCGATATCGCAAGGTCCTGAGCCGGTACGCCAATGCCACAATCATCGAAATCAAACACGGCGAGTCGGCCTCGATACCACTTCAGATTCCACACATGCAGGTCAGCGTGCAGTAGCTGACGATGCGCGCCACCGAACAGCGCGTCGTAGTGGGCTGCACTTCGGCAAATGCGGCATCGATCACGACGCGGCGATCGGCGGACAGCAGCGGGTGATCATCGGCGAGATGATTCGGAACGTCCATGAGTACTGAATCGATCGAGGACAGCGCCGTCCCACTGGGCAACGACCATCCGCTTGCGTGCCGATGCAAGACAGCCGTTGTCGCGCCAGTAGCGCGCATCTGCAACACGGTGGCGGATTCGCCGAGGTCAGGCCCGAGTAACCAAGTGAACAACACTGCCGGCAGTACACGTTGCAGATCGACGGAGAACACCTATGTGTACAGCGCTCCACCGCGCGTCCGTTGAGGCACCGGCACAACAAGGTCGGTGTCGGTCGCGAGGGCGGCCAACCACGCGATCTCAGCCCCAATGATTGCCAGCGAACGCCGAGAGTTCACATTTATGCGCAGCGAAAACGTGCAACCATCGGCCGTATCGACACGGAACGTGAGAATACCCAACGCCTCGACGACGCCTCTGCAACTGCTCACTTGCGAGCAGCGAGCAGCGAGCGACGAGCGACAAGCTCAGAAGCGTCGGTCGTTGGTCTTCTTCTTCGGTGGCACCTTGAAAGGTGCCTCAATCAGTGCCTCAAACGCTGCATCGTCGGGCTGCTTGGGTTCGTTGAGCTTTTGGAGATACGACTTCAGCGCGGCGCGTGCCGGGGCGACCTGATCGCCTTTGGTACCGACAGAACGAGCCAGCGCATCCTTGGCCTTGACCACGCGATCGCGGCGTGTGGCCTTTTCTTCTTCGGAGATCGCACGCTTTGGCTTGTCGGTGGCGGCGGCCTGACGGCGAGCTTCCATTTCCTGCAGCGGTGTGAGCTTCGGGGCGATTGCCATGACACTGTTCCTTCGGTCGGGTGAGAGCAAGATACCTGACCTCTGCTCCGATCCCCCTCAAGCGAGTCGCCCAACACATTTCGAGCGCAACGCGAGCACGACTCGAAACACCGCGCGGGCGCGCGGTCACGACGGAGCATCCCCGAATCGAACAAGGGTGCAGCGTTACCTTTACGTCGTGGACCTTCCGACGGTGGGACTGAGTTTCGCACTCTTGTGCATCATCTTGACTGCGACGTCGTTGATCCACCGACGCGTTGCATTCGTGCGTTCGCTCTACATCTTCGTTGCCCTGCTCGGCGTTGTGCTCGTCTCGATTCTTGGTCCGCACGCATTCGCACGCAGCGAGTCGCGCACGAGTCTGCTGACGTCGTCGGCGCTTGGATTGTTCGAAGCTCTTCCCGCGCTGTTGATCAACGTGTTGTGCTCAGCGTTCCTGCTCGGTAGCCCCGTGCCGCGCCGAGCTCGAATTGCGGACGCGTCCACATCCCAGTTCGGCTATGCGCCCACGCCGCGCCGCGGTCGGTTCATGGCGGGGCGAATGGCCATCGGTGAACCAACGGATGTAGCGCTCGCGGTAGCCGTCGGCATCGTGTCGTTATCCGTCGTAGTCCACGAGATCGGCGTCCTTTTGTCGTTGGCACTCATGGCCGCGACATGGAGCGTCGCTGCGCTCCTGAACCTGCTTCCCGTCACGGATCGCACGCCCGACCTCGAACGACACTACGAAGCGCTCGAAGACGATCACGAAGGCGCTGTCGGCCATGGCCGCAGCGGCGCGTTGGCAATCGAGACGGTCACCCTGAGATCGCGCACTGAAGCGCGTCAGATTCTCGGCTATCAGCAGCTTGGCAATCGGTCACTTCTCGACGGACGGCTGATCACGACGTTGGCTGTGCCCCTCGTCGTGAGTCTTGGAATGCCAGTGGTCGGTGAAGTTTGTGCCCTGGTTGCGCTGTGCGTCGCAGTGTGGAGCATCCGCCGCTGAGCACATAGGGTCATCGCGATGAACAGCGATCACCTCCCCTCGTTCTCACTTGCTGGCCGGGTTGCGGTCGTGACCGGTGCCGGCAAAGGCATTGGGCGGGGCATCGTCGATGCGCTCGCCGCCGCCGGGGCGACAGTTGCCATCACTGCACACTCATTCGCAGACGCGACCGCTGCCGCCGCTGCTGTTGTCGGTGAGGGTGGGGTTGCCTCAGCGCACGCGCTCGATGTGCGCGACTCTGCATCCATTGCGAGCACGTTCAATGAGATCGTCGCGCAGCATTCGCGCATCGACGTGCTTGTCGCCAACGCGGGTCTCGGCGCGAATCACCCGGCGCTCGAGGTGACCGAGCACGATTGGGACGACATGATGGCCGTGAACGCTAAGGGCTTGTTCTTCACCGCGCAGGCGGCTGGTCGCGTGATGCTCGCGCAGGGTTCAGGAAGAATTGTGGCGATCAGCTCACAGGCATCGCTCGTCGGCATACGCGACCATGCGGTGTACTGCGCCAGCAAGGGCGCAGTGAATCAACTCGTTCGTGTGTTGGCCCTCGAGTGGGGGGCTCTCGGCGTCACCGTCAACGCCGTTGCACCGACGTTCATCTACACGCCCGGAACCGCCGAACGACTCGACGACCCTGAATATCGTCGCGCAGTTGTGGACCGCATTCCCATCGGCAGAGTCGGCACGATTGCAGACGTGGCGGGCGCAGTGGTGTATCTGGCGTCCGACGCCGGAGCAATGGTGAACGGCACGATCCTCACCGTCGATGGCGGCTGGACGGCGCAGTAGCCGCCGGACCTGTAGGCGTTGCGGAACGAACGACAACAGCTCGTCATCTAATCTCCAGTCCATGCCCAAATCGATTCCCAGCCGTTCGCCGTGGATCGAACAGCTTGAGCGCGACCGTGCGCCACACCCCCTCGATGCCGATGTCACCACTGACGTTGCAATTGTGGGTGCTGGAATCGCTGGTGTCGCTACCGCGTTCTTCGTACTTCGCGACACGAATAAGTCGGTGTTGCTGATCGAGCGAGGGCGCGTGGGCCACGGAGCTACAGGCCACAACGCCGGCCAACTGGCCACGTACTTCGAACGGCCGTTACGCGATCTCGTTGATGAGTACGGATTCGACATGGCGATCGCCGCGCAGCGAGCGATCGACGACACGTGGGATCTTCTCGATCAGATGGTGAACGACTGCAACGTTCGAGCGCGCATCGACCGGTTCATCGGGCATATGGGCATGTTCACTCTCAACCACATTGAGGTCCACCTCCATCACAGCTTGCTGCGCCAGCGCGGCGGCCTGCGCGTGCCCGACGTCATCGTTTCCGAGGACGCGCCATACCTGTCCGAGATTCCCGCCGAGTACGCGAACCTGTACTCCGTGGTGCCCGCAGCCCGAGTTCGCGAGGTGCTCGGAACGACCGACGACCGCTACAACTCAGTGATGTCCGACCACAAGGGCTGCGGCAACAGTGCGTTGCTCATTGAGCAGGTACTCGAACATCTCGAAGTAACTTTTGCTGATCGGTTCCGATTCGTCGACCACACCGATGTGAGCCGAATCGTGCTCGATAGGGCAAACGCAACGATCTTCGCCGGCGAGCATCAGGTGAAGGCACGAACGGTCGTGATGTGCACCAACGGCTTCGTCGATCACGTCATCGAGAATCGATCCGGCGGTGAGATAGAAGCGACGATGCATCACCGCGTCGCTGGCACCGTTGGCTACATGACTGGGTATGTGGAGAGCACAACGGCCGACGCAAACGCGTTCAGCTATATCCGCAACGAGGTCATCGGCGAGAGCACTCCCTACGTCTATCTCACCCGACGACCGTACGAACACCCGACCAACCCCGGCACGTTGTCATGCATGGGTGGTCCCGAGGTGATCCTCAACGAGCGGGCCACATACGACCCCGATGCCGACTTCCCTGCAGCGATGCTTACCGAATTCGACACGGAGATATTGCCGATCGTGCAGTCGGCCCGGCCGGCTGGCCTGGCGTACGACTACGCGTGGCACGGACTGATGGGCTACAACGAATCTCGTGTGCGGCTCATTGGTTTCGAGCCGCGTAACCCCGTGTTGATGTACAACCTGGGCTGCAACGGTGTTGGTTTCATGCCCTCGATATATGG
>JANLPV010000163.1:0-5436 GCA_031367435.1 Actinomycetes bacterium
CTCGAACCGCATTGGCGTGCGGCGCGGCAAGCCGGCACCATCGCTGAACCGGTTGAGTACGACGAGGGCATGTTGCAGTGGGCGTTGTATGCCGGTTCATTGCGGCTGCCGTTTCTGCCAACACGCGCCGGCCTCGGGTCGGGCGTCACCGACGTCAATCCGTTGCTTCGGACCGTGCGTTCGCCCTACGCCGATGGCGAGGAGTTGCTGGCCGTGCCGGCGATCCGTCTCGACGCCGCGTTCGTGCACCTCAACCGCAGCGATGCCAGCGGTAACGCACAGTTCCTCGGTCCCGACATCTACTTCGACGATCTGTTCTTGTCGGCATGCGAGCCCGGTCATCGATACCTCAGCTGCGAACGCATCGTTGCTACGAACGAATTGTTGACCGAGGGCACGTTTCATACCCTGCGGATCAACCGCAGCATGGTCGATGGTGTGATCGAAGCGCCCAACGGTGCGCACTTCACGACATGCGAGCCCGACTACGGACGCGACGAAGCGTTCCAGAAGGCGTACGCCACGGCAGCGGGTAATCGTGACGACTGGCGTGCGTTCAGCGAACGGTTTCTGCAGGGTAGCGAGGCGCACTATCAAGCAGCCGTCGCCGAGTGGAAGGCCCAGTCATGAGTGAGCTTGCCGACATCGTGGTGATCGCTGCGGCCGAGGCGTTCCGTGGCGATGGGGAGATCTTCGCCAGCGGCATGGGCACGATCCAGTTGCTCGCGGCGCGCACCGCGCGTAGCACGTTCGAACCCGATCTGATGGTGAGCGACGGCGAGGCGTTCTACATCGGAAACGAATTGCCCATCGGCGGAACCGACAAGGTGATCGAGGGATGGATTCCGTTCCGCAGTGTGTTCGACACACTCTGGGGCGGCCGCCGCCACGTGATGATGGGGGCCAGCCAGATCGATCGCTTCGGCAACACCAACATTGCCAACATCGGTTCGTGGGACAGGCCAAAGGCACAGCTGCTCGGCGTGCGGGGCGGGCCGGGCAACACCATCAATCACGCCACGAGTTTCTTCATCCCCAAGCACACCACGAACGTGTTCGTGCCCAAGGTCGACATGGTGAGTGGCCTTGGCTACGACCGCGCCGCACAACTGTCGGAATGGGTGCAGCGTCACCACCGCCTACCGCGGGTGGTGACGAACATGGCCGTACTCGACTTCAACTCGGCCGACCATTCAATGCGACTCGTCAGTGTGCATCCGGGCATCTCCGTCGCCGATGTGCAAGCCGCAACCGGGTTTGAATTGGTGATCGATGGCACGGTTGGGGAGTCACGCGAGCCCACCGCCGAGGAACTCGACGCGATCAATCGACTCGATCCGCGCGGTCTGCGTCACCGCGAAGTGTCGTGAGCGGAATCGGCTGATGCGCCCGCGTCTGCACACGCCTTTGTGCGAACTTCTTGGCATTGAGTATCCCATTGTGCAGACTGGCATGGGGTGGGTAGCCGGGGCGCGTCTCGCGAGCGCGACGTCGAACGCGGGTGGGCTCGGCATTCTTGCAAGTGCAACGATGGATCTCGCGCAGCTCACCGCTGCAATTGCGGAAGTGAAGAGCCGTACATCAAAGCCGTTCGGCGTGAACCTACGCGCCGATTCGGCCGATGTCGGCGATCGCGTGCAACTGCTCATCGATCAGCAGGTGCGGGTTGCCAGCTTTGCCCAGGCACCCAAAGAGGCGCTCATCTCGCGATTGCACGATGGTGGGGTTTTGGTGGTGCCGTCGATCGGTGCGAAGCGGCACGCCGAAAAGGTGTTGGAGTGGGGCGTCGATGCCGTGCTGGTGCAGGGCGGCGAGGGCGGCGGTCATACCGGATCGGTTCCCACTACCATCTTGTTGCCGCAGGTCGTCGACGCCGTTGCCGGCAAGGTGCCGGTGATCGCTGCAGGCGGATTCTTCGACGGTCGCGGACTTGTCGCGGCTCTCGCGTACGGCGCAGATGGCATTGCGATGGGCACACGCTTTTTGCTGACGAGCGATTCGGCCGTGCCGCAGATCGTCAAGGATTTCTACCTCGGAAAATCGGTCACCGACACCACGGTGAGCAAGCAGGTGGATGGTGTGCCGCATCGAGTACTCAACACAGATCTCGTCAACGAACTCGAGAGCGGACGCGGCAAGATTTTTGCATTGCCGAGGGCCGCGACGAACGCGTTGCGGTTCCGCAAGATGACCAACGTGTCGCTGCGCTCGATGCTCGCCGAGGGTAGGGCGATGCGTAAGAGCATGGACCTCAGCTGGACGCAAGTGGTGATGGCCGCAAATACGCCGATGCTGCTGAAGGCCGCGTTGGTGGATGGTCGGGTCGACAGCGGCGTGATGGCCAGTGGGCAAGTGGTTGGGGTCATTGACGATCTGCCGACCTGCGCCGAATTGATCGCGCGCATCATCGACGAGGCCGACATCGTGCTGCAGCGGCTGAGCGCATAGTGGCGGAGCGCATAGTGGGTGAGCGCATAGTGGCTGAGCGAATAGTGGGTGAGCGAATAGTGGCTGAGCGAATAGTGGCTGAGCGAATAGTTGCCGCCACAGTTCTGATCGGCGAGGCCGGTCTCCGCGAGTCGGTTGGCAACCACCTCGGCTACAGCGAGTGGCTCGATATGTCAGCCGAACGGCTTGGACTCTTCGCCCAGGCAACGGGTGATCCTGACCACACCTATCTCGCGATCAGCCTGTCGAACATGTTCCTTCCGCAGATCGTGGAGGTGCAGGGCTTCTCGATGGGAATCAACTACGGCACAGATGCCGTCCGGTTTCCGGTTCCGCTGACGGAGGGCATGAGCGTGCGCGGGGGAGCGTCGCTGCTCGAAATTGCCGAGGTGAAAGGTGGCGTGCAAACGCGGATGTTGATCTCTATCGAAACCGCTGCTGCTGCTTTTGGTGATGCTTTTGGTCGGAGCGAACAGGTGTGTGTCATCGAATCAATCTCACGGTGGCTGCACTAGCCAACTGAGCAAACGCAATCAACTTCAAGGGGAACGCAATGAGTGTTATGCAGATGTTTCGGGTCGATGGCAAGGTTGCCTTCGTCAATGGTGCCGGACGCGGTATCGGTGCTGCCTCGGCGTTGGCCTTGGCCGAAGCGGGGGCTGATGTCGCGATCCGCGCGAGAACACTGTCGCAGCTCGAGGAGGTCGCCGCGCAGATTCGGGCCTTGGGCCGACAGGCGTTGGTGCTGCAGGCCACCGACGACCCCGACGGCGACGTTGCCGCACTCGACCGTGTGGTTGATCACTTCGGATCGCTTGACATCCTCGTCAACGTGGTTGGCGGCGCGATGCCGGGACCATTTCTGAAGGGTTCCGATCGCAAGCTTGCTGAGTCGTTCGATTTCAACGTGATCGTGCCGATGCGATTGGCTCGCGCCGCGGTGCCGCACATGCTCGTCGCGGGCGGTGGCTCGATCGTGAACATCACCTCCACGATCGGTCATCTTGTCGGACGCGGTTTCAGCACCTACGGCACGGTGAAGGCAGCACTCGATCACGCGACGCGGCTGATGGCCGCCGACTTGTCGCCACGCATTCGAGTGAACGGTGTAGCACCCGGGGCCATCCATACCGATGCGCTCGAGGTGATCATGAGCAACCCTGAGATTCGCGAGGCGATTGAGGCGGCTACTCCGATGCGCCGCCTCGGCGTCACCGACGACATCGCCGCGGCCGTGCTGTACCTGTGTGCGCCGGCGAGTAGCTACGTGACGGGTCAGATCATTTCGGTCGATGGTGGCATTCGCAGCCCCAACTTTCAGATGCCCTTCGCCGATCTGTGAGCGAGCCTGCTGTGGCTCAAACCGTCGAGTTGGAATCGTCGGGTGGCGGTTCGTTGCACATCTTCCGCCATCGCGACTTTGCGCTCTTCTTCAGTGCTGCCTCCATTTCGAACGGCGGCAGCTGGATGCAGTTGGTTGCCGTGCAGGCTTTGATGTACGACCTCACCCATCGCGGCACATGGCTCGGTCTGTCGACAGTGGTCAGTCTCGTTCCGGCGGTGCTGCTCACCCCGTACGCGGGCGTGCTCGCCGATCGCGTCTCGCGCCAGAGCATCTTGCAGATCACGCAGACCGTACAGATGTGTACCGCATTCGCCTTGTGGGGGCTCTATGCCGGCCATGTAATCACGCCGCTGTGGATCATCGCGCTCGGTTTTGTGAATGGCGTAGCGACTGGCTTTCAAACGAGCGCGTGGCAATCGTTCGTGCCGCTGCTCGTGCCAGCCGAAGAGATGCTGCAGGCTGTGCGCCTCAACAGCGTGCAATTCACGTTGGCGCGCGCCATCGGCCCAGCGCTCGGTGGACTGGTGGTGAAGTTCGGTGGCATCGGTGCCGCCATATTGACCAACGCTGTCACCTATGTACTCGTAATCTTCACGTTGATAATCGTGCGGCCGCGACTTACAGCGATGACGTCGCCCGATCAGGGCGTGCTCGCCGGCTTGATGCAGGGTGCGCGCTATATGTGGGAGCGACGTCCATTGCGGTTGGCGGTGCTGCTCGCGCTCGCGGCTTCCACGTTCGGTCAGGCATTGCAGTACATCGCGTCGGCGTTGTCCGAGCGGTTGTTCCATCACTCGAGTGAAGGCAACGCCGGTCTACTCACGGCCCTCGGCGTAGGTGCGCTGTTGAGCTCGGGCTACACCGTGCGGATGGGCGATCGACTACGCCGATCGACACAAGCGCTGGTGTCGATAGCGCTCTTCATCGCGTCGATCTCGCTGTTATCGGCAACGCACTCGTATCAACTTGGGCAAGTGGCGTACTTCATTGCGGGAGTCGCCCATTTGCAGATGGCCGTTGCTCTGAACACACTCATCCAGGGCACCGTGCCCGACGAATATCGGGGCAGAGCGATGAGCTTTTATCTCCTCGGCATTCTCGCTGGAATCCCCATTGGCTCGCAGGTACTCGGTTCGCTCGGTGACGTCATCGGCTTTCGAACCACATTGGTGCTCGACGCGGCCGCGTTCGCGCTCGTGCTGGGTGCGTTAGTGGTGTCGGGATGGTGGCGCGACCTCGACGCGACACCTGAGCAAATCTCCGACGGGGCCCCCATCTAGCGCGAACTTGCGCCTCTCACGCCCCTGACGGGCGCCAGGGGCGGGACTTCGTGCCTGGAAGGGTCAGCTGGCCGACATCTCGTCAAGGTAGGAAACGTCGGTGAGTTGCTCTGATTCCAGCCAGAGTCGCACCGCAACATCGCGGCGGTGGCTGTAGGCGTTCGAGTGCACCTTGATTGGATGTCCGCGTGACTGTGAGAAACCATCGGGTCCGTAGTACTCACCGCCCATCACAGCGAGATCGGTGGCGGCGCGCAAGGTAGGTAGCGCGCCCATCGCGGCCGACTGCATCACCCAGTTCGCGACGGGCTGGCTGAGGCGCATGAGTGTGCCGGCATCGCGGGCAAGCTCGGTGTTCGAGCC
>JANLPV010000187.1:0-77279 GCA_031367435.1 Actinomycetes bacterium
TGACGACGACAACAACGTTGTGTCGATCACCGATGCGGAGAGCATTGGCTCGGCGTATCGCATGCTGTGCACCATGCAGGGCAAACCACCGCCCTCATTCGTTGGCGCGTAGGGTTACGCCGTGGCACGCACGCCGAACGAAACCCGCGACAAGCTGATTCTGCACGGTCAGCGGCTGTTCGCTGAGCAAGGCGTGTTCCGTGTGCCTCTGCGGTCGGTTGTCGATCAGGCCGGCCAGAAGAACTCGTCCGCGCTGCACTATCACTTCGGTGGTCGTGAAGGTTTGCTACAGGCGATCATCGACCGACACAACGAGACCATCGAGGCCGAACGTGCAGTCATGCTCGACCTCTTGAGAACACAGCAGCGAACGAACGACGTCGCCGCCATCGCCCGCGCCGTCGTGCTGCCCTTTGCGCGCAAACTCGACACGGCCGACGGCCGCGAATTCCTGCGTATCGTGGCCCAACTGTCAGATCTGTTCGACGGCTGGCAACTCGAGACACCGCAGACGCCTGCGCAGGCGCAGGCGGCGTTCTTCATGTTGGCCGCGGCGTTGGGTGACCTTCCATCGCCGGTACGCCACGAGCGCGTCACCACCTTCTTGATGCTCGTTTCGAATACTTTGGCGCTTCGAGCGCGTCAGGTCGAACTCGCGCGACCGGTGCAAGTGTCGACCGAGGCGTTCATCAGCAACCTCATCGATATGAGCGTCGGTGCCCTCGAAGCACCGTCCACTGCCATCGACCTGTGACTCTGTTGTATGACTCTCGCATCGGCTGAATCGTGGGTGGAGTCGGGTCAGGCAACCCTCGGCGACGACCATCACTATCCAGACGAACGCCCGTCGCGGTTCGTGGAGATTGCCGGGTTCTTTATCGATCGTCATCCCGTGACGAACGCTCAGTTCACGTCGTTTATCGATGCAACCGGTTACGTGACCGACGCAGAGATCACCGGCGGCAATGTGTTCGTACCGGCCACAGGTCCGGTTGATCTGAGCCAACCGTCGTTGTGGTGGCGACACAACGAACGCGCAACCTGGCGCTGCCCCGGTGGCACTGAACTACTCACTACTGAACACGACGACCATCCGGTGGTGCAGGTGACCCAACGCGACGCCACCGCGTATGCGGCGTGGAGAGGGCGGCGACTTCCAACGGAGGCCGAATGGGAGTGGGCTGCGCAGGGCGCTCGGGCGTTGCCCGCGACATGGCCACTTGCGGCCGATGGCATGTTGCTGGCAAATGTGTGGCTCGGTGAGTTTCCTTGGAAGCACGTTCGTCGCACCGAGCCAGGCACGGCTGCCGTGGGCTGCTTTGCTCCCAATGATCGTGGCTTGTTCGACATGCTCGGCAATGTGTGGGAGTTGACCGCCGATTCATGGACAGAGCAATTCGCTGTTGATGACATCGCGAGTCCGTGTTGTGCCGCGCGCGGCACTGCTGCGATAACCGTGAAGGGTGGATCGTTTTTATGCGCCGCGAATTACTGTGCCCGATACCGACCTTCAGCGCGACACGCTCAGCCCGCCGCTGAACCCACGTGCCATATCGGCTTCCGTTGCGCTCGTTCGCCAACGGCGTAACGCAAAGTTAGGTAGGGCGACGGCGCTCAGCCAACCACTGATGGGTCGGGCACATACGAACGCGCGAGGAACTGAAACATGATCCAGCCAGCCTGATGCGTGCCCACCGATCCGCGTGCCCGCACCGCAGCTTCATGGTCGATCGCAACACCATTGACAGCCTTCATGTGCGCTTCGGCACTGCGCTCCATCGCTACAAAGAAACCCACGGCTTCATCGACCGTTTCGCCAACCGTAAGGAGCCCGTGGTTACGCAGGATCACGGCCTTCGCTGCGCCGAGCGCGGCGCCGATGCGCTTGCCGCCATCGACGGAAAAGATGTCGACCTCGTGATCGTCGAAGATCGCGTGGTCGTCGTAGAACGCGCACGACTCCTGAGTGATGGGGCGCATCAGTTGCACGAGCGCAGAAAAGGGCGTGCCGTAGGGAGTGTGCGTATGCGCTGCGGCGACGATGTCGGGGCGAGCCTCATGCAGCGGCCAATGGATGTGATACGCCGCGGGATTGATCGAACCTGACCCACGCACCACCTTGCCGTCGGGACTCACGAGCACGAGATCGTCGACGGTCATGGCATGGAATGGCACCCCGTAAGCACCGAGCCAGAAATGATCGAGCAACTCCGGATCACGCGCCGATATGTGCCCGTCGCCGAGGTGGCCCCATCGCAGCGCGCCGAACACGCGGTACGCCAATGCGAGTCGTGTCTTGCGATGGGCGCGCAGCGCTTCGGTGCCGTGAATCGGCAGTTCGTATGACGATGAATCCAACGCCTGATATGCCATGCCGTGATCCTAGAGTCACTCATATGGACATTGGTGTAGCACTCCCCCAGATGGCCCGTGGACTCAACCGCGAGAAGGTAACGGCATGGTGCCGCGGAATCGATGACGGTCCATATTCGTCGGTGTCGGCAGGCGAGCGGATCACGTTCCACAATCTCGAGGGCATCACGTTGTGTACCGCGGCAGCCATGCTCACCGAACGCGTGCGCGTCTTTTTCAACGTGGCCGTCGCGCCATGGCACGCTCCCGCGATGTTGGCCAAGCAACTCGCCACCATCGACGTGCTCTCTGACGGGCGTCTCGACACGGCGGTCGGTGTCGGCGGCCGACAGCAGGACTACGACGCGCTTGGCGCCATGTTCGATCGCCGCCACAGCCGCCTCGACAAGGCTGTTGCCGAGTTGCGTCATCTGTGGTCCGGCGCGCCTGCGGCCGACGGCAGCCCAATCGGCCCGACGCCCGTGCAAGCCGGAGGGCCCCCAATCTTGTGTAGTGGTATGGGACCCAAGTCGCTGCAACGCGCGGCACAGTGGGCCGATGGCGTCAGCGGCTTCGCGCTCTCAGGGGATGCGGCCGAGGCAGCCCATCAATTTCGTGCCGCCGAACAGGCATGGCTCGAAGCTGGACGTACGGAGCGACCGCGGCTCACGACCGGAGTGTTCGTGGCGCTTGGCGACAGCGCCGAATCAACACTCAAGAACTTCGCGATGCAATACCTCGATGTATTTGGCACCGACATCGCGCGCATGCTGACCGACGCGATGACCGTGTATTCCCCAGATCGCCTTCGCGACACCATCGACGCGATGGCAGCTACCGGATGTGACGAACTGATCTTGGTTCCGGCCGACTCCGACCCGGCGATGCTCGATCTCATCACTGCCGTCGTCGACAGGTAATCGCAATCACGCCTCGTAAGCAACGGGCGTATCGCCAGCGATGGTGGTTCGAAAGAGTTCGCGCCGGAACGCGGCATAGTCGTCGATCGCGTTGTGTTGCGTGACCCGGTTGTCCCAGATGGCCAAGGTGCCGTTCGTCCAACGCATGCGAACCGTATTCGCCTCACGTTGGCAATGCATGTACAACTGTGACAACAACGCCTGCGACTCATGCGCGGCCCAGCCCGAGAACTTGGTGACGTAGCCGCTGTTCAGAAACAGCACTGGTGCACCCGTAACCGAATGCGCGATGACGACGGGGTGTTCCTGCTCCGCGAACGCGTCGGGACTCGGCAGGATCGACATCGTGCGACCCTTCTGGGTGATGTCATATACGCCGCCGGTGCCATATGGGCGACCCGCCGAGTGCACCGCGCGCAAGCCAATCAAACACCTCTGTAAGCCCGGCGACAGCGTCTCGAACGCTCGCGCCTGATTGGACCAGACGGTGTCGCCACCGAACGGCGGTACATCGTTGGCCCACAGGATGGTGAAGCTCGGTGGCGCAGCCAGGTAGCTGAGGTCGGTGTGCCAACCGCCACCAAAGTTGAGCGCACGCTCACCGGCCTCTTTCACCACCCGCACGACGTTTGGCCGATCGTTCATCGCCTGCACGAATGGGGTATCGATCGGTGTTCCCATGCGTTGGGTGAAGTGCTCGAGTCCGTCGATGCCGAGATGTTGCTGCCCGCGGATCATCACAACGCAATGCTCGATCGCGGCTGCGCGGATCGCCTCGATGGTGTCATCGCTACAAGTGGCGAGGTCGACATCGGTGATGTCGGCACCGAGCGCAGTGGTGACTCGGGAAATCTTCATGGGAGCAGTCTCGCGCACGCACGCACTCACGGCAGCGGCTACGGCACCCAATTGCCGTGCGTATCGCGGTGCCATCCGCGCGATGCATCGGAGCCGCCATCGACGTGAATCGTGGTGCCGGTGATGTAGCGACTTGCCGACGACGCCAAGAACACTGCTGCGCCGCAGATGTCGTCGCTCGTGCCCCATCCCAAAGCCAGCTTGCGGCCGTAGTCGTCGTCGCCCACGAGCAAGCCGGCGTCACCCGGCGTTGGCAGACCGTCAGGCGCAATGGTGTTCACCCGAATGCCCTGCACGCTGAGCTCGAGCGCGAGGGTGCGGCTGAGATGTTCGACAGCGGCCTTCATCGCTCCGTAAATCCCAAATCCGGGTGCAGCCCGATACGCCTCTACTGAGGTGATGTTGATGATCGATGCGCCAGCACGCATCTTGGTGACGCCTGCCCGAACGAAGTTGGTGACACTCGTGAAGTTCTCGTCGATCACCGATCGCTGTCCCTTGTCGCTCGCGTCGAGGAACGCACCATGAAATGTGCCGCCGGCATTGTTGACGAGCACGTCAATGCGATCGAGCGATTGCACCCATTCGGTGACCGCCGCGGTGTCACGTACGTCGAGCACACCCGTGACGGTGTTGACCCCGAGTGCTTCGACGTCTCTCGCGGTGGTGGCGAGTTCGTCGACCTTGCGGTCGCACAGCACGAGGTCGGCACCATATTGCGCGAAGGCGAGCGCCATTGAGCGGCCGAGGCCCTGAGCCGCGCCGGTTACTAGGGCGACCTTTCCGTCGAGGCGAAATGCATTGGGGTCAAGCATGGCAGTGTTCTATCGCAGCCGAGGTTCGATGCGTTGGCCCGACGCAAAGGTGGCTTGCCCTTCGGCGAGCGCATCGGCCTGATTACCGAGTGACACAAGGTGAGGCGCCATCGCGAGCGCCTGAGCGCGGCTCATCTCGCGAGCGGCCCACAACGACCGTAGGGTGCCTTGCACCGCGGCGGCGGGCTGTGACGCGATGGCCTTGGCAATGGCCTGCGCCGTCGCAAGCAGAACCTCACCCGACACAACATCTTGCACGAAGCCGATTTGGTATGCGCGCTGTGCCGTCATCCGTTCGTGACTACCCATGAGTGCGAGTCGGCACAACTCGCCAAACGGTAGTTGCCCATACAACAAGATCGGTTCGAAGCATGCCGCCATGCCATACGTGGTGTGTGGATCGAAGAATGTCGCGTGCTCTGCCGCAACGATCGACTCGCACTCGCCAAGCAGATAGAACGCGCCGCCGCACGCCATGCCATTCACGGCCGCGATCACTGGTTTCCACAAACCAGCAGTCTTTGGTCCGAGGAGTAGGCCCGGATCGTCGATCATGAACGGCGACTCGGGTTGGGGCACCGACCACGACCGGTCGATACCAGTGCAGAACGCCTTGTCACCTTGGCCGGTAAGCACGATGGCGCGAATGTTGTCATCGAAACGTAGGGCCTGCCACAACGTATGCAACTCATGCGCCAGCGTTTCGTTAAAGGCGTTGTGCCGGTCAGGACGATTGAGGGTCACCGTCGCGACCCGGTCATCGACGTGATATATCAACGTCTCGAAACTCGTCGGAACATGCATCGCTCAACCCCTCAGAAACGCCGTTCGAGCCAGTGAACGCTCGAATCTGACACACCGTCAGAAACGAATGCTACAGTGCCGCACATGCGCGAGTTGCCCAAGATCATCTCGGTCGATGACCACGTCATCGAGCCGGCCACGGTGTGGTCCGATCGTCTCCCTTCCAAGTACCGAGACATCGGTCCCCGCATAGAACGTCGCCCCGTGAAGGAGATGACGTTTATCGGCGGCAAGTTCACCGCCGTGCCCGGCGAGGTCGGCGACGAAGGAGAAGTTGTCGACTGGTGGTTCTACGAAGACCTGCGCCGACCGCTCACTCGCCTCGACACCGCAGTGGGCTTCGCCCGTGACGAAGTCATTCTCAAGGGCATCACCTACGACGACATGCGCCAAGGTTCGTACAAGCTGCAAGAACGCCTCGATGACATGGACATCAACGGCATCGAGGCGTCGCTGTGCTTCCCCACCTTTCCTCGCTTCTGCGGGCAGACCTTTACCGAAGCTGCCGACAAGGAACTCGCGCTGTTGTGCGTGCAGGCGTACAACGACTGGATGGTCGACGACTGGTGCGGCCAGTCAGGCGGCCGTCTCCTTCCGCTCACGCTGATTCCACTGTGGGATCCCATCGAGGCAGCGCGCGAGGTGCGGCGCAACGCGGCGCGCGGTGTGCATGCGGTGTGCTTCAGCGAAATTCCGAGCAACCTTGGTCTACCGAGCATTCATGATGCCGACGGCTATTGGCTGCCCTTCTTCGACGCGTGCAACGAAACGCAGACCACCATCAACATGCACATCGGCAGCGGCAGCAAGATGCCGTCTACATCCCCCGATGCGCCCGCGGCGGTGGGCTCTACTCTCACGTTCGCAAACTGCTGCTTCAGCATGGTCGACTGGTTGATGAGCGGCATGTTCACGAAGTTCCCCGATCTCACCATTGCGTACAGCGAAGGACAGATCGGATGGATTCCATACATTCTCGAGCGCGCCGACACCGTGTGGCAGGAAAACCGTGGCTGGGGCGGCATTGCCGACAAGGTCCTGCAGCCACCAAGCGAACTGTTCAAAAAGCACGTCTACGGCTGCTTCTTCGATGACCCGCACGGGTTGGTCAGCCTCGATGCGATCGGTGTCGACAACGTGACGTACGAAAGCGACTACCCGCACAGTGACAGCACGTGGCCGCATACCGCCAAGATTGCTGGCGAGCAGATGTCGCACCTGTCCGACGACGTCGTCTACAAGTTGCTACGCGGTAACGCGATCAAGATGCTGCACATCGATCATCTGAAGTAGCAGGTTGCTCAGGGTCGTCTGTGATGGCCGAGCGAGGCACGAGTATCGTTGCGGGTTCACCGCAGATTCATGGGGGTTTGTATGCGCGGCATTGTCTTTGATGGCACCACGACTGAGTTCGTCGACGGACTCACTCTGCGCGCACCTGGGCCGCGCGACGTCATCGTCGAGATCGGCGCAGCAGGTTTGTGCCACAGCGATCTGTCGTACATGAACGGCCTCTACCCTGTGCCATCACCTGGTGTCTGCGGCCACGAAGGCGCTGGCATCGTGGCCGAGGTCGGCGCAGCCGTGACTCACGTGAAGCCCGGCGATCACGTGATTATCGCGACGCTTGCTGCCTGTGGATTCTGTGCACCATGCGCCAGCGGGCGACCCACCGCCTGCCGGCAAACCTTGGCCAACTGGAGCCAACCGTTCACGCTTGATGGCCAGCCGATCTACAACTTTGCAGCCACCAGCGCGTTCGCCGAGCGCACAGTCGTGCGCGATATCCAGTGCGTCAAGATTCCCGACGACGTTCCGCTCACCTCTGCCGCACTCGTTGGTTGCGGTGTGGTGACCGGCATGGGCGCGGTGTTCAATCGGGCCAATGTCCAGCGCGGGCAGAGCGCCGCCGTGTTTGGCGTGGGCGGCGTTGGTCTCAACGTGATTCAGGCACTCAAGGTGCAGGGTGCAACAACCATCATCGCCATCGACACGGTGCCCGAGAAGGAGGCGTTGGCCAAGCAGTTCGGCGCAACGCACTTCATCGACGGCACCCGCGACGACGTCGTGGCCGCCATCGGTGCACTCGTGCCGTGGAACGCCGAAATGGAACGCGGCCCCTTCAATGGTGGCGGTGTCAACTGGGCATTCGACTGCGTTGCGCACCCAGCCGTGACCTATAACGCGCTCGAATCACTCGACTGGGAAGGAACAGTTGTGGTGATCGGCGTGTCTGGTCAGACCACCGAGTTTCACGGGCTCTACGGACGGCTCACACAGGTGGACCGCGGCATCATCGGCTGCCGGTACGGCACGATTTCACCGCACCGCGACATACCGCGCATCATCGAGTTGTACCGACGCGGCGAGGTGCTGCTCGATGAACTCGTGTCGCAAACCTTTCCGGTCGAGCAATGGAAGAACGCGGTTCACGGCCTTGAGTCCGGCACCATCGCTCGAGGCGTGCTCACGTTCTGATGCGTAATTACACATGACCCACGGCCAAGACATCCTGAAGCCGATCATCGGTGAGTTCGACACAGTTCTCGATCTGTTCGATGAGGTCGTGGCTCGGCACGGCGACCGCGAGGCGTTTGTGCACAACGGTCGCCGAATCAGCTTTACCGAGTGGGCAACTCAAGCCGATGCGTTGGCTGGATGGCTCGTTGCGGAGCACGGCGTAGGCAAGGACGACGTCGTCGGCATTCAATTACCGAGCGGCATCGATTACGCAGTGGCGTATCAGGCCATCGTGCGCGCCGGTGGCGTCGCCACCGGCATCAACACGCGACTCGGCGTTTCTGAGATCGAACACATCACCGCTCAGTGCCAGCCGCGGTTCACGTTCGATGGCGCACTGCCAACGGTGTCCGGCGGCGACCCTGTTCGCCGACGCGTTGCGCTCACCGCCACTGATCCCGTTGCAATCGTGTGGACCGGCGGTACCACCGGTTTCCCGAAGGGTGCTTGGTTCGATCACGCGTGTCTACGGGCAATGACCCATGGCGCAGCGCCGCTCAGTGAGGCCGGCGATCGACGTCTTTCCCCTCTGCCATTCGCTCATGTCGGCGCGATGACTCGGGTCTGGGACGAACTGATGCACCTCATCACAACAGTGATCGTGCCAACGCCGTGGACGGCGGCGGATGCGTTGGCGCTCATCAGCACGGAACGAGTCACTGTCAGCCAAGGTGTGCCGACGCAATACCGGATGATGTTCGATCATCCCGACTTCGCGGACACCGATGTGTCGAGCCTGCGTATCGCCGGAATTGGCGCGGCGCGAATACCTCCCGAGTTGGTCGTGGAGATGCGCGCCAAGCTCAAGTGCCCGGTCGTCGTGCGTTACGCCAGCACCGAGTCATGTCTCGCCACCGGCACGCGCCTGAAAGACAGCGACGATGTCATCTGCAACACGGTCGGCCGGCCCAACGGTGGAGTGAAGTTGATGCTCGTCGACGAATTCGGCACCGAGGCAACTGGCCGAGGCCCTGACTTCATCGGCACGGTGTGCTTGAAGAGCCGCGCGATGATGCGCGGCTACTGGAACGATCCGCAACGCACAACCGAGGCAATCGACAGCGACGGATGGTTACACACCGGCGACCTCGGATGGATGGGTGCCGACGGCAACCTTCGCCTCGTCGGCCGCAACACCGAGATGTACATCCGCGGTGGCAACAACGTGTATCCCATCGAGATCGAAAACTGCCTCGGCGCATATCGCAAGCTCGCCGGTGCGGCCGTCATTGGGGTGCCGGTGAAAGGTCGCCTCGGCGAGATCGGCGTACTCTTCGCCGTCCCCCGCGGCGACGCCGAATTGAACCTCAGCGACCTACGCAAGTTCGTGAAGAAGCACCTCGCTGCGTACAAGGCACCCGACTGCCTTCTAGTACTTGAAGCGTTGCCCCTAACTTCCATTGGCAAGGTCGACAAGCTCGCCCTGCAAACCCGCGCCCAGGAGGCGGCCACACGATGGACACCATCATGACTGCAGGATTGCTCGATACGACAGGTAAGACGCTGTGGCAGCTCATTTGCGAACGCGCCGATGCAACGCCCGGCAAGTGCATGGCGATCGACGAGAAGGGTCGCGAGCTGACGTTCGGCGAGTACCGACAGTGGAGCGAACGCGTCGCTGCCGGTTTGGCCGATCGTGGTATCGGTATGGGCACCAACGTGTCGTGGATACTGCCATCGCGTTTCGAATCGCTCGTGCTCGCCGCGGCGCTATCACGCCTCGGCGCGATTCAGAATCCAATCCTGCCGATCTATCGCACTCGCGAGGTTGCGTTCATCACGCGTCAAAGCAACTGCAAGGTGATGATCGTGCCCGGCGTGTTTCGAGGTTTCGACTACACACCGATGGTTGCAGATGCAACAAAGGGCCATGACGTCGACATCATCGTCGCCGACCCCGATCTGCCCGACGGTGATCCGACCACGCTCGCTGATTACGTGCCCGCATTCGCCGAATTACGGTGGCTGTTCTACTCCTCTGGCACGACTGCCGACCCAAAGGGCGCAAAGCACAGTGATCGCAGTATGTCTGCGGCAAACAACGGTATGCAGTGGAGCATGCAGGTCACGCCCGACGACAAGGCGGCCGTGGTCTTTCCGATTACCCATGTTGGCGGACTCGTGTGGTTATTCAACGCAATGCAGACCGGTGTCGAACTGTTGATGGTCGAGACGTTCAGCCCGGCGGACACCCCACGATGGCTCGGTGAGCACGGCGTGACATGCGCAGGCGCGGGCACCGTGTTCTGGCTCGCCTACCTCAACGCACAGCGCCAACTGCCCGCTGGAGAGAAGCTGATGCCAGCTGTTCGCATTTTCAATGGTGGCGGCGCGCCGAAGCCGAAGACGCTGCATGCGGAAATGATGGCCGAAATGGGTGCGCCGCTCATTGGAGGTTGGGGACTCACCGAGGCACCGATCAACACGATGGTGCACGTGGACGACCCTGACGACAAGAAGGCCACCACCGACGGACGGGCGTGTCCGCTCGTTGAGATCCGCGTCATCCTTGACGGTCGCGTGGTTGGACCGAATGTTGAAGGCGAACTGCGCGTCCGTGGGCCACAGGTGTGTCTTGGCTATCTCGATAGCTCCCTCGATGACGAGGCATTCGACGAAGACGGTTGGTTCCGGACCGGCGACCTCGGCGTGATCGATGATGGCGGTTGGGTGAGCATCACCGGTCGCCTGAAAGACATCATCATTCGCAAGGGCGAGAACATCTCTGCGAAGGAGATCGAGGATCTTCTGTACGCGCATCCGAGCGTGCTCGACGCTGCCGTCATCGGCTTACCCGACACGGCGAGCGGCGAGCGGGCGTGTGCAGTTGTGGTGTGCAAGCAGGGCTCGACGCTGACCCTGCCCGACATGGTTGCGTACCTGCGCGACAAGCGGCTGTCGATGCACAAAGTTCCTGAGCAACTCGAGATCGTGGAAACACTTCCACGAAACCCGAGCGGCAAGGTGTTGAAGAAAGATCTACGCGCAACATATGGAGGCACAGCATGAATCGATTCACAGGTAAGCGGGTGCTCATCACCGGCACAGGTTCGGGTATTGGGCTCGCTACAGCAACGCTGTTCGGTGCCGAAGGGGCCACAGTGTCCTGCCTCGATCTCAAGGGGGCAGAGGAGGCCGCCGCGGCGATCACAGCTGCGGGCGGCAATGCCCAGGCTTACGTGTGCGACGTGTCCAGTTCATCCGCCGTGCGGAGTGTTGTCGAGACCGCTGCCGCGGCGATGGGCGGCATCGACATCGTCTGCAACATTGCCGGCATCGGCCACTTCGCTTGGAGCCACGAGGAAGACCCTGAGTGGTTTGACCGGATCGTTGGCGTCAACCTCAACGGCACGTTCTATGTTTGCCGCTACGCGCTCCCCTATCTGCTCGAGACCGGAAATGGCGTCATCGTTAACACCGCCTCAAACGCTGGGCTGATGGGCATGCCGTGGAGCGCCGCGTATTGCGCGAGTAAGGGTGGCGTGGTGCAACTGACACGGGCGCTCGCCTTTGAATATCGCGGCAAGGGCGTGCGAGTCAATGCACTTGCGCCGGGTGGCACCAACACCAACATCGTGCATTCGTTCAGTTCGCTTCCCGATGGCGCCGATCACCGTGAAATGGCGCGGATGATGTCGCCGATGAAGACCGCGGAGCCGTCAGAGATGGCCGACGCGTTCGCCTACATTGCATCTGAGCAGGCTCGATTCATGACCGGAACCATTCTCTCGCTCGACGGTGGCCTCACCTGCTGAGCGCCACGGCACCTCGCCGAAGTGACCGATGATCTGAAGGTTCCGGCTTCTGATGCCGCGTCAGATACGCTCGCCCACGCTATTGATGGCCCGATCGAAGTGAGAACACCGCGTGGATCTGCAATTTACGGATGCCGAAAACTCGTTTCGACTCGAACTCCGCAAGTGGCTCGCGTCCGTCATTCCAGACCTACCGACTGAGCCCCACCGCAACGACTGGGTGGGTCGCCGCACGTACGACACGATGTGGCAACGGATGCTGTTCGACGCCGGCTACGCAGGCATCAACTGGCCCAAGGAATTTGGCGGCTTGGGTGCAACACCCACCGAGCATCTGATCTTTCTCGAAGAGACCGAACGCGCTCGCGCCCCATACGTGGGTCAGAACTTCGTCGGGCTGCTGCACGCTGGACCCACGCTTGTCACCGAAGCCTCCGCCGAACAAAAGGCGTTTCACCTTCCTGCCATCTTGAAAGGTGAACACATCTGGTGCCAGGGGTTCAGCGAGCCGGGCGCGGGTAGCGATCTGGCCAGCCTCAGTTGCCGCGCGATTCGCGATGGCGATGATTACATCATCAGCGGACAGAAGATCTGGACGAGCTTCGGTCACACTGCCGACTTCTGCGAGATGTTGGTGCGCACCGATACCGACGTACCCAAGCACCGTGGCATCAGCTGGCTCATCCTCCCCATGGGCCTCGATGGCATAGATGTGCGCCCGCTGCGCACGATGGAAGGCAGCACAGAGTTTTGCGAAGTGTTCTTCGATGAGGTTCGAGTGCCAGTCGCCAATCGCGTCGGCGCGGAGAACGACGGATGGCGCGTGGCGATGGTGACGCTCAGCTTCGAGCGCGGTACCGCCTTCGTGAGCGAGATGCTGCAATCGATGGAGTTGGCGCGCGACCTCGCACTGCTTGCCAAACGCATCACCCGCAACGGAGCTACCGCGTGGGACGATGCCGGTCTTCGTCGTGACATTGGCCGGATCTGCGCCGAGCTCGACGCATTGTGGGCGCTGACCAAGCGCAACATCAGCCAGGCACAGCGCACCGGTTTGGTGGGGCCCGGCGGCAACGTGTTCAAGCTTGCCTATGCCGAGCTGCGCTCGCGCCTTGGGGAGTTGGCGATGCATCTGCTCGACCGCGCGTCGCTGAGCATTGACGACATCGGCGATTTGCCCACCCACGCCCACGTTCACGGGCGCATTCATGCCCTCTCGCTCGGCATTGCGGCAGGCACCTCTCAGGTGCAACGCAACATCGTTGCCGAACGCATCTTGGGTCTTCCGAAGGATCGGTAATTGCACATGGACTTCGAACTCAACGACGATGAACGCGCGTTACAAGAAGGCATCCGTACCTTTCTCTCGGGGCGGTGTCCGATCACGATCGTGCGCGCCAACGAGGAAACTGGTGGCGCGCTCGATCGTTACCTCTGGCGAGCGTTGGCCGAGGTCGGTGTGTTCAGCCTGCGCATCGACGGTTTCGGCATGACCGAATCGGTGCTCGCCTTCGAAGAGCTCGGCCGCTCTCTGGTTGCCGGCCCACTCGTTGCGTCACACCTTGCAGCTGCACTCGTGGCAGGAGCGAGTGACGGTTCACGCATCGTCGGCATTATCGAACCAAGCGAGCCCGTCACCGTCGCCGAGCACCTTGCGTCGCTCGACGATGTCGTGGTGGTCCGCGATGACGGGGTGTATCTCATCGATCCATCCGATGTGATTGGCGTTCCTGTCGAACGGCCGCTCGACGCACTCACACCTATCACTGCCGTTACGTCGATGCCGACGGGCACGCTCATTGCCGACAGCGGCGCGGCGCGCATCTTGCGGCGCGATGGCATGGTGCTCACCGCGGCACTGCAGTTGGGTCTGTGTCTCGCCTCGATCGATCTGGCCAAGACGTATGCCATGCAGCGCGAACAATTCGGCCGCCCTATCGGCTCGTTCCAGGCGGTGAAACATTTGCTCGCGGACATGCTCACCAAGGCCGAAGTCACGCGAGCCGCGGTCTATGCAGCGGCAGTGAACATTGACGGGCGGGGTGACAGCACAGACCTGATGCAGACGGCGCGGATGGCCAAAATGCTTGCCGGCGACAGCGCACTCTTTTGCGGCAAGACGTGCATCCAGGTGCACGGCGGTATGGGATTCACGTGGGAGGTCGATGCACAGCGCTATTGGAAGCGTGCCTGCGTGCTCGACACCCACTTCGGCAATAGCGATGAACACGCGGCCGCATTCGCGGCTGCGTTGTAGGAGGCCAATGTGGGTATTTGCAGCGATCGAGTCGTCATCATCACTGGCGCGGGACGTGGCCTGGGGCGCGCGCATGCATTGGCGTTCGCAGCAGAGGGTGCCAAGGTCGTGGTCAACGACGTGGGCGCCGAGCTCGACGGCAGCGGAGGCAGCCTGTCGCCTGCGCAGGAGGTCGTGGAGGAAATTCGCTCCGCTGGTGGTGGCGCAATCGTCAATGGCGACGACATCAGCGATTGGGATCAGGCCGGTCACCTGATTGAGCAGACGATCGAGGTGTATGGCCGACTCGACACGGTCGTATGCAATGCCGGCATCGTGCGCGACCGAATGATTGTGAACATGTCAGTCGATGAGTGGGATGCCGTGATGAGGGTGCATTTGCGCGGCATGTTCTGCCCTGTACGACACGCCATCGACTACTGGCGCGCACAGGCCAAGGCGGGCGCTCCGGTGCAGGCGCGGGTCATCACAACATCGTCCGGGGCGGGTCTCTTCGGCAGCGTGTCACAGGGCAACTACTCGGCCGCCAAAGCAGGCATAGCCGGTTTCACCATCGTCGCGGCGCAAGAACTCGGCCGATATGGCATCCTCATCAACGGCATCGCTCCGTCCGCACGTAGCCGTATGACTGAAGAGGCGTTCGCCGACATGATGCGCAAGCCCGACGAGGGCTTCGACGCGATGGACCCCGCCAACATCAGTCCCGTTGTCGTCTGGCTTGGTTCAGATTTGTGCTCGGTGTCGGGACGCATGTTTGAAATTGCCGGAGGACAACTCAGCATCGCCGACGGTTGGCATCATGGTGCAGTCTTCGACAACGGCGCGCGATTCGAAGCAGCAGAAGTCGGCGCGCTGATCGATGATTTGCTGCTGTCGGCACCACGGCCAACGCCCGTGTACGGTTCGTAGAACGCGCAGGGGGAGACACGTGCCACGTCCGAACAAGACCGTCCTTGGTGCCGACGGTCGCGTCTTAGGTTCTCGCGCGGAAAGCACTCGGATACGACTGCTCGATGCGACATCCAAGTTGCTTGCGGAGTCTGGTGTACTCGAGTTGCGCATTGTCGATATCACTCGCGAGGTCGGCTCGTCGCCTGCCACGTTCTACCAATATTTCGTAGACGTCGATGCCGCAATCCTGGCCTTGGCAGATCAGGCGATTCGCGATGAAGCCCCTATGGTGTCGCACTTGGCCACCGGTTGGGACGACGACGATGGTCTCGAGCGAGCACGAGCCTTCGTCGATGCCTACATCACCTTCTGGGACAACAACAGCGCCGTGCTGCGCGTGCGTAACCTCAAGGCCGAGGAGGGCAACGCCGCTTTCAGAGAAGCCCGCTCGAAGGCCAATCTGTTACTGATTCAAGCGATGAGCAAAATGGTCGAGCAAGCTCAGTCGGCCGGACGCTTGCCGGCCGAGATGCATCCATTTGTCACCGCCACCGCCATGATCGCAGTGATCGAGCGACTGCTTCCCTACCGCACTGAGATCGCTCGTCGCGGTGCTCCCGCCGGGACGCTGCGCGACACGCTTGCGCTGCTGCTGTATCGGTCCCTCACTGGGCGCTGAGCCTCCACAGCACCGCGCGAGGTCAGCGAGGAGGGTCGAGGGAACCTCGTGTGTTCCAACGACGACCGCTCGATCGCTCGGTCACGGCATCAACCCGCCATATGAGTGTCCCGACTGTCCGATTGACGTGATCGAACAACGAGGTGGGCGCGTCGGTATCAGCAAGATCTGCCTCGATATCGGCCGGCGCGACTACGCCCACGCGAACACCCACACAGTAGGAGCTATGCCTCATCATGAGTCAGTCACGACCCATGATGAAGCAGAAGGCCAAGCAACCCCGATTGTCTGGCGCACGATGTCCACCGCCTCCTCTGTAGCGGCGGCGGGTGGTCGTTCAGCTGGTGACCCGGAATTGACCCATCAGCCCCTTGTCTTCGTGTTCGAGGATGTGGCAGTGGAAGACGTAGGTGCCAGTGAAGTCAACGAATTTGACGAGGATCGTCGCACTGCTCCAACCCGGTACGTTGACCGTCTCTTTCCACTGGCTGGCGTTCGCCGGTGGCGCGCCTCGACCAATGCTGAGAACCTGGAAGTTGATGTCATGCAGGTGAATTGGGTGGTCCTGCCCGGAGCGGTTGTCGAACGTCCATGTCTCGGTGGCACCCAGTTTGACGTCCGCGTCGATCCGATTCATCCCGAAGACCTGGTTGTTGAACGTCCAGGTGCCGTTGTTCTGGGCGATGGTGAAAGTGCGGCTGACCGAGGAGTCGGCGGGGTTAAGTGCACTGAATGCGCGCAGCGTGGCTGGCACCGTGCTGCTGTCCGCCCCAGTGGTGTTGACGTCGAATCGCATCAAATCTGCGCTGTTGTAACCCGAACCGTTCTGAAGCGTGACCGAGGTCCCGACCGCCAACTTGGAGAAATCGATCACGATGTCAGCGCGTTCGGCCGGTGCAAGCGTGATCGTGGACAATGAGAGCGGAGCGGAGAAGAGTCCGCCCTCGTTGCCGATCTGGATGATCGGCTGAGAGTTGGACAGCTTCAGGGTGTAGTAGCGGCCGTTGGAGCCATTGAGGACCCGGAAGCGCATCTTGCGGGTGCCGACTTTGAGGTAGGGCTGCGGTGCCCCGTTGACAAGTTGTGTGTCACCCACGAAACCGTCGCGGATGCTGGAGCTGTCAAGGCTGTAGGCCAGCGTGCCGTCGCTGTTGAACTGGCGGTCCTGCAGAACCAAAGGCACGTCGTTCGCGCCGCTGGGCAAGTTGAGCGCTGCTTCCTGAGGGTCGCTGATCAGATACATCCCGGCCATGCCCTTATAAACATGCGTCGCGGTGACGTCCATGGCGTGGTCGTGGTACCACTCGATTCGGGCGCTTTGGTTGTTCGGAAAGGTGTAGTCACGCGACGAACCCGGCGCGACCAGGTCCATCGGTCCGCCGTCGGATGCCGTCGCGACGTGCGCGCCGTGTAGGTGCAGCGCGGTTGAATCGGTCAGGCTGTTCACCATGTGGATCTTCACTTGGCGTCCACTCGTGGCTTTGATCGTGGGCCCGAGATAGTTGCCGCCGTCAACACCGTTGTAGGTCCACACGGGTGTGGTCTTGCCGGGGATTATCGACGCGTTCGCCGTCTTCTCGGTCAAGGTGTAGTAGTCGGTCGTCGCATCCGTGCTCGTAGGAGTCAACACGGCCGGAATTGGCAACGGAACTGCGAACGCCGTCGTGCAACCCGAATTCACGCAACCGCTCCCAGCACCCCATCCATAGGCCCGAGCCGCGAACGACACCGAGGCCATGACCATCGCCGCGATCACCAAAAGAGGCGCCAACACCGGACGTGCGGCCCGCACTACCGATCGACGCGGCCACCGACGGATGGTCGAGCGCCGCGAGCGCAGGGCGGCAAAGATGGTCGTGCCTGAGAAGGACTGGTCGAGGATCGGGATCGCTCGCCTACGTCGCAAACGCGCTGGCCTATTGCTTGACTTTTCGAACTCCATCGTCTCTCGGTTCTCGGTATGACCAGGTGCACCCGCACCAATCGGCTGACCAATTGGTGCGAGAGAACTTGACGTCCTGTCCTGACTGAGGTGTCGTCCTACGCCTCTAGCACCAGTATTCGCTCGAAGTACTCTCCGAGCAATGAGCCGTTAGGCGGCAGCCCTATACGACCCCAGTCCTAAGCCTCGGGGCCCACTGATCCGCCAACTGCGACGAACCGCGTGCCCGCAAAAGGTCGGCACCGTCGACGCGAGCCGAACCCAGCGCGGGTAGGCGAAGCTGTGCTGTCCACTACCCAGAACTGCCAGTGAGAGTGGGATCGGCGTGGGTGATGAAGCGCTCAGCCCCGAGCGCATCGCGTACCGCCTTGGGGATGGGCGCCTGGCCCTTCGAACTCATCCTTGCTCCGATATCCACGTCAGGCCTCCGTACTTGACTTGAAAGGCAAGGGATAGCCGAGCACGTCATCTGGGGCTATCGTGACGAACGACTGTTGTCCCTATCCGCAGCGCCTTGGGTATCTCAGCCACGTCGTTGAGGACGCAACCTGCTGCGGCCAGATGGTACAAATGCGCGCCAGTGAACTCGGTCTCAACGACCACTCCTTCCAGCGTCCATCGGTGCGGCATCACGACGCCACCCACCGACCTCAGACTGCCGGCGGACACCACAACTTCGAATCCTTTGCCGCCACTCATCAGTGCGCCAGAATGCCCGGATTTCGTACCGAACGCAAGAGCTGGTCAGCTCGCTTCGAGGAGTTGGTGGACGCGCTGGTGCGACAGGCCGAGGAGTTCGGCGGCGTCGCGACGGCTAAGCCCGAGGTCGGTGAGCGATTTGACGGCCTCGATGGTCTGCTGTTGCGCCTTTGCTCCCGCACGCTCGGCAGCACTGCGGGCGCGGACGACGTCGTCGGCGACCGACGCAAGCGCTGCGGGGAACTGGTCACGGACACGCACCTGCGCAGGGGCGGTGTCCAGCCAGAGCGCAAGCGCTTCGCGGATGCGGCTCTGAGCGTGCCGGATGCTGCGCCCGTACGTCTGGCAACCGGTGAGTCCCTTGATACGGACGTTCCAGGCGTTGTCGTCGGCGTCGTGGTCGTAGATCGCGGTGTATGTCTTGGATGAGGTCATCGAAGCCATCCTTTCCCGAGGCAGGGTTCGAGGGCTCATTCAATCGACCGGAGAGTGCCGGTCGGGATGTCCTGCCCTCGGTGGACTGGGATCACGGTCTGGCAGCCGCCAGGACACCGGATCATGACATGAGAGCCACGCTGGCGAAGCTGCGCGCAGTCTGCGCGCTCCACCAGTCGAAGAACGTCTCTCCCTGTCATGCGTCTAGTATACTAGACAGATCGAGGAACGTCACGCCCGAACTAAATGCCCGATCTGGAGCGGGTGCGCGAGTGATACTTCGCGTTGTTCGAACAGATCGAGGGACTCGCGGACCAACTCTTGCCGGAGTGGCCGGCACGAGGAAACGTTGGGCATCAAAAGCGTCGCCATGGAGTTCACGGAGCGGTGTTGATCGCGGCTGGGGTCGAGATCAACCCCAGCAGAAATAGCTGGCGGACACGCTCCAAATCAGGGCAAGCTGCGTCTCTGCGAAACGGAGGGCCAAGTGGGTATTGAGCAAGTGGCGATGTCGAGCGTTGCCGCGGTGGGACGCCGCCCTGCGCTGTCGAATGCCTTGTTCCGGTTCACCAAGTGGGGGAACCCGTTCGCTGAGGAGCGTTTCTCCTGGCCGTATCCGATGTACGACCGGATGCGGGCGGACGGGCCAGTCGCGTACGGTCGGCTATATCGCCAGTGGTTCGTCTTCGGCTATGACGAAGTGCAAGAGGTGTTGCGTTCGCCGCACACCGCGACAGCCCCGGTCGGCGAGCTGCTCATGTCGACGTCGCGCTACCGCCGACTGTCGGTACAAGCCCGATCGAACTTCTCCCGATGGCTGCTCGTCAACGATGCACCGAACCACACCCGCCTGCGTTCCGCTGTAAGCAGGGCCTTCACCCCACACCAGATCGAGCGATACGAGCCGTTGGTCGAGCGGGTTATCGACGACTTGTTGAGCACGCTGGACACGACCCGAGAGATCGACATCGTCGAGGCGTTCACGAGCAAACTGCCGATTCAGGCGATCGCAACATTGCTCGGGCTGCCCGACGATCGGCATCCGTGGCTCCTGAGAGCATCACGGGAGATCGCAGGGATGCTCGAACCGCTGACCCCGTTCGACCCAACATCGATGAGCGACCGCTTCGATGAACTCGACACATACTTCCGGGCGGTCATCGCTCAACGTCGCGCGGAACCGGGTCACGACCTGATCTCTGCGCTTGCGGGCAGCGACGACGAGCAAGCGCTCAACGACGATGAGATCGTCAGCATGATCGTCTTTCTGCTCTTCGCGGGACACGAGACCGTGACCGGGATGCTCGGCAACGCCCTGGTCGCACTCGCTCGTTATCCAGAACAGCGCACGCTCCTTCGTAACGACCCGGGTCTCATCGACAACGCAGTTGAGGAGCTGCTGCGCTTCGACCCTCCCGCGCAAGTCAGCGGCCGACAGGCGACCGCGGACTTCTGCGTCGCTGGTGCCACAATCCGAAAAGGGGACAACGTTGGGCTGATGATCGGCGCAGCGAATCGCGATAAGCGTCGCTGGCCCGATGCTGATGAACTCCGACTCGATCGGCCGGATCCGCGGCCGATCTCCTTCGGCTTCGGCATCCACCATTGCCTCGGTGCCGGACTGGCCCGGATGGAGATGCGTCACACCCTCCCCCGATTGCTCGATGCGCTGAGCGATTACACCATCAGCCTCGATCGAACGATCTGGAAACGATCCTTCGCCCTGCGCGGACCGATCGTGCTGCCCCTCAAAGCTGGCACCGCCTAATCACACCGCGTCAGCGATTCAACGAGAATCTGTTCGCAGAGAACAAACTCCAGGAACCCAGGTCAGGTTCGGGACGTCAGACGATACGTGAGGCCCTTGCTTACCGCAGTCACGTCCGCCACGTTGTTGGGCGCTTGCGGCTCATCGCCCAATGCGAATATCCCGCACACCGAAGTGCGGCTGCGGACGGTCGTCTCCGTCGGTGCCGCACCGATCAACACGGAGGTCGACCCTACGGCGTGCAGCATCGTGTCATCGGCTCACCAGTTCGACGCCCTACTGCGTGTTCGGCCCACAGACGACCTCATCGGCTCGACGTGGGATCACATCAATCCAGGCGACATGACGGCGGCAGCGATGACCTCAACCGTCGTCGAGGTCATTGCCCAACGCTCGACCGAGAACCTGCAACCTGGCGACGCCGTCACGGCAGTCGTGTACGGCGGACCCAACAGGGCATTCAATTTCGACCCGCAGTACTTTGTCGTCGACGGCGCACCACAATTAGTTGGTCTGATCTACGCGAATTACGCTGGCATCGAGGCCCGCCAGGAGTACGTCCCGTTCATCCTCGCCGGCGATGGCCTCATCGACTTCGGCGGTGCCACCAGCCTCGGCGCGGCATGTCTGAACAACGACTTTGCTGCAGTCGCACACCTTGTTGGCCGACGACCCGATCCGTCGCTGCTCGCTGACTTGATCGCTCAGATCGACCTTCGCGAAGGCTGCGCGAACGGAACCTGCGGAGTGGTTGACCTCGCAGTTTTTCTGCTGCACTTGATGTCGACCCAACCCGTTGACCGCACTTCGCCTCACCTCGGCCCGAACGCTGCGGTAGTCGATCAGTTCCGCGGCACTCGCGCCGCGCCAGATCGCCCATCGGTGACTGGCAAGGTGCTCGGGTACCGGCTCAGCGGCTCGTAGCCCAGTCCGCGAGGCGGCGCATGCGGGCTCGTTCCTCGTCGGACATGTTGTGGTCGGTAAGTCGATGCCCGACCGCTGCAGGGATGGCCCTGCGCGCTGCATCTCGGTCGACGCGGCTCAGGAAGGCCCGGAGCATAAGCCGTCGTCCGATCGGGATCGTGATCCGGTCGATACCTGCAACAGGCGCGGACGCGCATGCAAACAGCACCCACGCGTCGGCCACGTCGAACGAGGGATCACCCGCGGATGCGTTGGCCCAGTCGATGACCACAGGGCCGCGAGGCGTGATCATGACGTTGAGGGGATGGAGGTCTCGGTGCACCATTCGATCGCCCGGCATCGGTGCCACCTGCAGACCCGCCGGCGCGGCGATCAGGTGGAGGCGGCGGTGGAGGTCGGCGAGGACGTGACCGGATCGACGCAATGGGAACGGCGGCCTGCCGGCTGCCTCCATCATCGTCGTTCCGTCGAGCCGTTCCATAACCAGGTAACCGTCGCCCGCGTCGTGGACCTCGGGACACGGATACTTCTGCGATCGCACGTACTGCATGATCTCCGCTTCCGGGATCAGCGAGCGTCCATCACGTGGGCGCTTCAGCACCCGATTCGACCCATGTTCGAAGATCTCGCTGTCGCGCCCTTCAGCCAGCTTGGCACCCAACGGTTCCACGACCGCCATTGTCTCACGGTTGTCACGGTCGGATCAGGTCAGCGAGATGGAAGCGGCTTCATCTCGCGCGCAACTGTAGATACCCCGGCGAGTGAGGAGGCTTTGGTCTCGTGCCCAATGCGCGCTCAGTCGCTGCCGCACCGACACCGACTACATCGGTGGTCCACCCCACAACGGCACACCACTGGGCACCCCGGAAAACAGATCCCTCTTGACTGCGGCCAATCCTTCGACAGTCCAACGCTGCGCTCCCGCGGTGACCGACGACAAGATGGTTGTCGGCTGCATCCGATGGACCTGATCGCCAAGCACGATGAACGCCTGACCGCTGATATCGCTCGCTGCGTCGCTCGCCAAGAATCCGACCATCGGACTGACATTGGCTGGGTCGTATTTGTCGAAGCCGGATTCGGGCTTCGCAAACTTGGGGTTCGCTTCCGTCATCGGTGTACGTGCGCGCGGTGCGATGACATTGACCGTGACGTTGTACCGCTGCAGTTCGCGAGCATGCACGAGCGTCATCGTGATGATGCCGCCTTTGGCGCTGCCATAGTTGCTCTGCCCCGGACCACCGAACAGGCCGCTCTCGCTCGTGGTGTTGATGATGCGCCGCTGGGGTAACACCGCATCGTCGCCGAGCAACTTGGCCTGCTGACGCCAGTAGGCCGCCGCAAAATGACTGGGCGCGAAGTGCCCCTTGAGGTGCACATCGACCACCGCATCCCATTGTGCTTCATCCATTGAGAAGCTCATTGCATCACGCAAGAAGCCGGCATTGTTCACCAAGATGTCGAGATCACCGAACTCGTGCACGGCAAGCTGCACGAGCGCCTCGGCGTCGGCCCAGTTGCTCACGCTGCCTCGGTGCGCAACGGCTTTGCCTCCCGCAGCCACGATTGCTGCGGCGGCGTTATCGGCTCGATCGCTGATGTCGTTGATCACGACGCATGCTCCTTCGGCCGCAAGGAACTCGGCATGACATCTGCCAACTCCCTGACCCGCGCCGGTGACAATGGCGACCTTGCCCTCGAGTGCACCCATGAGATCTCTCCTTGTCGAGTGCGCACCCTTGTTCGCACCGTCATCGAATTCGTCAGTTCAGTATCAAGCTGTCGATCCAGCCGAAGCATTTCTGCCAAAGCATTTCTGACGGCTCGTCAGATTCTATGCTCACGGCAATGCTCATCTCACTTGGCCTGCCAACCGATCGTCTTCCTGCCGCACCCGAATTGGCCAGCGCACATGCGATCACCACCGTGAGCCAACGCGCCGAGGCGGCCGGATTTCATGCGGTGTTCGTCACCGACCATCCGTTTCCTTCGGCCAAGTGGGTGAGCCGCGGTGGGCACCACTCACTTGATCCATTCGTTGCCCTGTCGTTCGCAGCTGCCGCAACCACACGCCTCCGTCTGCAAACCAATCTGCTCATCTTGGCGTATCGCAATCCGTTCATTGCTGCGCACGGTCTGGCGACGCTTGATTCGCTCAGCGGCGGCCGACTGATCGTGGGCGTCGGAGCCGGTTACCTCGAACCTGAATTCGCTGCGCTCGGCGCCGACTTTGCCGCTCGCGGGCGCTCCACCGACGAAGCGCTTGTGGCGATGCAAACGGCGTGGCTCGGTGCGCCAGTTGCGATGAGTGGCTCCAGCTTCGTCGCGACCGACAATGTGCTCGCGCCGCAGCCGACCCAGCAGCCGCGCCCACCGATTCTCATCGGGGGAAATTCGACCTCGGCAATCCGGCGCGCTGTCACACTTGCCGACGGATGGATACCAATGCCAAGCCCCGCGGCTGCTTCGAAGATGTTGAGTACGCCAGGCATCGAGTCGTTGGACGATTTGGCTGCACGCATCAATATTGCCAAGTGCATGGCGGCGGACGTCGGCCGCTCGGCTCCACTACAAATCTGGTTCACGCCCTGGGCGCTCTCGGGTTTCGCGCACGATTCGTGGGACGCGACGCGCCTACGCGATGAGTTGGCCGCACTCGCCGACCTTGGCGTGGCAGGGGTGACGGTCAACCTTCCTGGCACGACCGTGTCGGAGTTCAGCCGCTCCCTCGAGCTGTTTTCGACCGCGATCATTTGATTGAATCATGCGTCGGCGCTTCGCCACAATAGCCCCCTATTTAAATCTGATACGGTGTCAGAAACCAATAACCGCAACGGTCAGCACGCAATCCAGTCAGGAAACCCACCGCAATGAGCGAGCGCGAGATACCCAAAATCATCAGCGTCGATGATCATGTCGTCGAGCCCACCCACCTGTTTGAGCGCTGGCTGCCAGCCAAGTTCCGCAATCACCCCGATGCTCCGCGCGTCGAACGCCGTGGCATCGCGAGCATGACCTATCGAGGTGGCACCAAGTACGACTTCGTGTGGGATGAAAGCGCGCCGAAATCTGACTGCTGGTTCTACGAAGACCTCATTGCACCGCACAAGCGCCACGTTGCCGCGGTCGGCTTCGCCCGCGACGACATGACGCTGTCACCGATCACCTACGACGAAATGCGTCCAGGTTGCTATGACCCCAAGGCGCGTCTCGAGGACATGGATGTTGATGGCGTGGAGGCGTCATTGTGCTTCCCCACCATGCCGCGGTTTTGTGGCCAGACCTTCTCCGAGGCCAAGGACAAAGAACTGGCCGAGGCATGCGTCACCGCGTACAACGACTGGATGGTCGAGGAATGGTGCGGCGATTCAGGCGGTCGCCTGATTCCGCTTCCCATTGTTCCATTGTGGGATGTGCAACTCGCCGCCGCAGAAATCCGCCGCAATGCTGCGCGCGGCGTCACCGCCGTTGCCTTCAGCGAAATTCCCGCCAAGCTCGGCCTCCCCACGCTGCACAGCGGATATTGGGAGCCGTTCTTTGAGGCCTGTGCCGAAACCGAGACCGTCGTGTGCATGCACATCGGTTCGTCGTCGCAGATGCCCGCCACCTCATCTGATGCACCTGCCGCAGTCGCTGCGACGCTCAGCTTCGGTAATGCGATGAGTTCGCTGTGTGATTTCTTGTTCAGTGGGCTACTGGTGCGTCATCCCAATTTACGACTTGCCTACAGCGAGGGGCAGATCGGATGGATCCCCTACATCCTTGAGCGCGCCGACGACGTATGGATGGAACATCGTGCGTGGGGTGGAGTGCGCGAGCTGGTTCCGGAACCGCCGAGCACCTACTGGTTCCGGCAAATCTTCGGATGCTTCTACCGAGATCGTCACGGCCTCGAGAGCTTGCATCGCATCGGCGTCGACAACGTGACGTTCGAGACCGATTACCCGCACACCGACTCCACGTGGCCCGACACCCAGAAGATCTTCCGCGAGCAGATTGTGGACCTCGACGATGCAACCGTCTACAAGATCGCACGCGGCAACGCGATTCGGATGCTGCGTCTGCCGCTCGCGAACTGAGCGTGCAACGCCGTCCCACCGCGCTGGTTACTGGTGCAAGTCGAGGTATCGGTAAGGCCACTGCGATTGCTTTAGCGTCCGCAGGTTACGACGTCGCGATTACCGCGCGCACAGCCAACGAGGGGGATGCTTCTGCCGTTGCACCGGAGAGCGGCGTTGTACTGCCGGGCAGTCTGGCAACCACCGCAGCGGCTATCGAACGCGTCGGTGGGCGCGCCGTGCCGGTCCGACTCGATCTGCTTGAACTCGGTTCGCTCGCGACACTTGTTGACAACGTGGTCGATCAATTCGGCGGCCGACTGGATGTGCTCGTCAACAACGCAATCTACGTCGGCCCCGGGAATGACTGCCGGTTCGCTGACAACAGTCCAGACGACATCATCAAGCGCGTCACGGCCAACGTCACGGCACAGCTACTGCTCACTCACCAGGCTCTGACGTACATGCTTGCGGCCGGGGCTGGCACGATCGTCGGGATCACGTCCGGCGCCGGACAAGCAACGCCCAAGGTGCCGGCTGGCGAAGGCGGTTGGGCGCTGGTGTATGCAGTCACCAAGGCCGGCTTTCACCGCATTGCCGACATGCTCGCTGTCGAGTACGCCGACCGCGGCATCCGAGCATTCAACGTCAACCCCGGTTTCGTCGCTACCGAACGTGTGCTTGCAGCGGGAGCGCAGTTGCAGTTCGTGGCCCAGCACGGATTTTCACCGGAGGTAATCGGTGGGGCGATCGCCCACCTCATTGATGACCACGCCGTGGCTAACGGCAGCTACGTTCAAGCCATCGATACCGCTCGCTCACTTGGACTGGTTCCATGACCTACACCATCGGCACAACCAATGACGATGTCCTCCTCCCCGATCCGGCCCAGGAGGACGTTCGCTACACGGTGATTTCGGTTGACGATCATCTTGTGGAACCGCCGGACATGTTCGAAGGACGACTTCCTTCACGCCTGCAGCAACATGCGCCGCAGCTGATCATCACCGATAAGGGCCATCAGGTCTGGCAATTCGACAACCGTCAGTTCACGCAGGTGGGTCTCAACGCCGTCGCGGGACGCCGACGAGAACTGCACAGTCTCGAACCGGCGCGCTTCGAGGACATGCGCCGTGGCTGCTTCGATATTCATGCACGCATTGCCGACATGGACCTGTGCGGCGTATGGGCATCGATGAACTTCCCCTCGCAGATCACCGGTTTCTGTGGGCGCGTGTTCAGCACCGCCTCCGATCCTGAGGTCGGATTGGCCGTCACCCGCGCGTGGAACGACTGGCTGTTCGACGAGTGGTACTCGCCGTACCCGGAGCGCATCATCCCGATGGGCATCACCTACCTCGCCGATGCTCAGCTCGGCGCCCAGGAAATCCGCCGAAACGCTGCGCGTGGATTCACCAGCGTCACCCTGCCCGAGCGACCACATGCGATCGGCTTTCCATCGCTGTTCACGGGTTGGTGGGATCCGATCATCGAGGCATGCGTCGAGACTGGCACAGTCATCAGCCTGCACGTTGGGTCCTCGGGCACCTACCCAATGCCCGAGGGCGCGCCAGCCGTGCAACTCGGTGCCACGATGTTCGGACAGTTGTCACTCTCGGCGTGCGCCGAATGGCTGTGGAGCGGCTATCCCCTCAAGCACCCCGACCTGCAGATTGCGATGAGCGAGGGCGGCATCGGATGGGTGCCGATGCTGCTCGACCGGCTCGACATCATGTGCCGTCGTAACGGGTACGCCGGCGAGTGGTCCATGCCGCCAGCCGAGGTGCTACGCCGCAATTTCTGGTTCTGCACGTTTGACGATCCGTCCACCATCGATCTGCGGCACGTCATTGGCGTCGATCACATCATGGTGGAGGTCGATTACCCCCACGGCGACAGCATCTGGCCGAACGTGCAGGCCACGATCGCCGAGACGTGGGGCCACATCCCCGATGATGAGGTGCGCAAGATGTGCAGCCTCAACGCTGCGGCGCTGTATCGACACCCGCTTCCGGCGATCGTGCTTCCGCTCGCGACCGCGAAGTCCCGCCCCTGGACGCCATGACGGGCTTGGGAGGCGCAAGTTCGGGGCAATGAGCCGAGGCTCGAGCCGAGCGCCGGTCGACCAATCCCGCCGCCGCCGCCGCCACCACCACCACCGCTCGCTCGCGACCGCCGCTCGAGACCGCGAAGTCCCGCCCCTCACGCCCATGAGGGGCCTGGGCGGCGGGAGTTCGGCCACAAATCGGCCGCTCGGCGCCTCACTCCTGCCACGGGCCGACCTCACCCGTCGTCGCACATCTAATGTGCGGGTATGAATTCGATTGCTGCATTACTACGCGCGAGAGTTGGTGACGACCATCCCGGCTACCTGTTCGAGGAGTCGGTGTGGACATGGGATGAAGTCGTACGCGCCAGCGCAGTGCGTGCGGAACTGCTGAGCCGTTCACGTAAAAGCGGTCCTTTTCATATAGGCGTGCTGCTCGACAATATTCCGGAGTATCTGTTCCTCGCGGGCGGCGCGGCATTTGCGGGAGCGACCCTGGTGGGTATCAATCCCACGCGCCGGGGCGAAGAGTTGGCACGCGACATTCGCCACACTGACTGCCAACTGATCATCACCGACGAGGCGCACCGGTCGACGCTTGACGACCTCGATCTCGGCGCGGCCGCCGGCAGAGTGTGGCTCGCTGACGGACCGGACTACGCCGGTCAGCTCGCGGCGCTCGCAGGCACTCCCCTGCCCATGAACGACCCGAACCCAGAGACGATTCTGTTCCTGCTGTTCACAAGCGGTTCCACCAGCGCGCCGAAGGCGGTGGTCTGTAGCACCGAGCGAATGGCGATGGCCGGCGTACGCGCAGCCGCGGGATACGGAGTGAACCGCGACGACATCAGCTACTGCGCTATGCCACTGTTTCACGGCAACGCGCTCATGGCGTGTTGGGCACCGTCGCTCGCAGTCGGTGCAACGGTGGTGCTACGGCGACGGTTCTCCGCCAGTCAATTCCTTCACGACGTTCGTAACTACCAATGCACCTACTTCACTTATGTAGGTCGCACGATTGCGTATGTTCTCGCTCAGCCCGCGAGCGAGCACGACCACGATCACAGCCTTCGACTCGGGTTCGGCACTGAGGCGAGCGCCCAGGACCGCGAGCGATTCCTCGAACGGTTCGCTTGCCCGCTGGTGGAGGGATACGGCTCGAGCGAGAGCGTCGTGGTGATCATGCGCACGCCAGACACACCGGCGAGTGCCCTCGGCAAGCCGCGCCTCGATGGCGGTGCGGACATCGCCGTCGTGGACCCGAACACCCTTCGACCCTGCCCGGTTGCGGTGTTCAACGAGTTCGGTGCCCTACTAAACGGCGACGACGCGATCGGTGAGATCGTGAATCGTGCGGGCGGCGGCATCTTTGAGGGGTACTACAACAACACCGAGGCCACCTCTGACCGACTCCGCAACGGTTGGTATTTCACGGGTGATCTTGCCTATGTCGATGCCGATGGCTTCTACTACTTTGCAGGACGCAGCAGCGATTGGCTGCGCGTCGATAGCGAGAACTTTGCCGCGGCCCCCATCGAGAACATTCTGCATCGCTTCCCCGGAGCGGTAATGGTGGCCGTGTTCGCCGTGCCTGATCCGCGCACCGGCGATCAGGTCGCGGCAGCGATCGAGATGGCACCGGGCATCGCGTTTGACCCGGTAGCTTTCGCTGGCTTCCTGGCGGCGCAACGCGACCTCGGCACCAAATGGGCTCCGCAGTTCATCCGGATCGTGAACGACATGCCGCTCACCGCAAACAACAAGGTGAACAAGCAACCGTTGCGTTCGATGGGCTGGGCAACTACGGATGAAGTCTGGTGGCAGCCGACCCGTGGTGCGTCGTACCGACGGTTCAACACCGACGACGCCCGACAACTGTCCGCAGAGTTTGTTGAGCACGGCCGCAACGACTTCCTGCCGCGTTCTGCAACCTGACCATCGCTATTCGCCGATCAGGTGCCCTCGACCGGCTGCCAACAATCGGCCACGCAACGCCTGCGCATCCGGTCCCTCGAAGCGGCGATAGTCGAGTTCCTTACCAGGCCGCCACCACAGCTCATCGGCCACCCGCCATTGCTCTTTCACCAGCTCGCGTTTGAGGATCTTGTTGGTCTGGGTCATCGGGAAGTTCTCAACGATACGGACAAAGGTTGGAGCCCACTTCGATCCGAGGTCAGGTTGATCCCCCAGGAATGATGCAAATGCAACCGGATCGAAAGCGCCGTCTTCGGTGAGCTGCAGTGCCGCCATTACCCGATCACCGATCTCGGCATCTGGCACGCCATACACGGCAGCGAGCACCACGCCTGGATAGCGCATCAGGATGCGCTCGATCGGCGCACCGGAGAAATTCTCGCCGTCGACGCGAATCCAATCCGCGCTGCGGCCCGCGAAATAGAAGTACCCCTCGGCGTCTCGGTACGCAAGATCGCCGGTCCAGTACGCACCATCGCGCAACCGTTCGGCGTTGGCCTCAGCGTTGTTCCAATACCCCTCGAACGTTCCGCGGGTGCTGTTCACGATTTCGCCAATGGCCTCGTCCGAGTTCAGAAGTCGGCCGCTCTCGTCGAACTGTGCGGGAGGGCACTCCAAGCCGGAATCGGCATTGAGCACGCGGATGGTGGGTGCACCGAGACCGAGCGCGCCAGCTGGCATGCCAGGCACACGAATAATCGAGGCACCGGTCTCGGTCTGACCATACCCGTCGTTGAGGCGGCAGTCGAAGCGCTCGGCAAATCGGACGAGATCGGATTCCGCTGCCTCGTTTCCATACCCACGCACGAGTGGATTGTCCGCATCGTCAGCCAGTTCGGGAGTAGCCAGCACATACGCGAGCGGCTTGCCGACGTAGTTGAAGTAGGTGGCGCCGTAGCGGCGCACATCGGGCAGAAAGCCGCTCGCACTGAACGTGCGTCGCAGCGCCATCGCTGCACCCGCAACAACACTCGGCGCCCACGCTGTAAACAGCGCGTTGCTGTGGAACAAGGGCATCGAGATGTACGTGACGTCCGCACTGGTGAGCGCGGTCAATCCAACCATCGATGAGGCAACGTGGTTCAGCCGGCCGTGCGAGGTGATGACCGCTTTCGGTGCACCACTGGTCCCGCTGGTGAACAGCAGGAGGAACTGGGTGTCGTCGTCGTATCTCGCGGGCTCCAAAGCGACGCCGCGATGAGGTGCCAAGGCTGCCTCGTAGTCGGGCGTGTCGATGACGAGCACGCGCCCATTTGCCCTACCGAGATCGAGACCATCGAGAAGCTGCAACTGCGCCGAGTCGGTGATGATCAGTTGACACTCAGTGAACGTGATGTCGCGTGCGAGTTCGGTACCACGACGCGTCGGATTGATACCGACAATCGTGGCACCTGCAAGCGCGGCCGCTCCGAGCCACATGGTGAAGTCCGGCACGTTTTCGAGCAACACACCGATATGCGGTGCTCCTGTGATCTGCAGATTCCTGAACAGCGCGGCCCTGGCCGCGCACTCGCCCACCCACTCGCGATAGGTGATGACGGTGTCGTCAAACAGAACCGCCACATTGTCGTCTTCGGCGCGAGCAAGGACGTGTTCGGCAAACGTAGGCACGGTTTGAGATGCTACGCCAGCACCCCGAATACGGTTGCAATTGAAGGTCCCACCAGACAACGATGTCGAAGTGTCACACGACGTAATCGGCGCCTGCCCACTCGATTGTCCCGACGCGTGCAGTTGGGTCGTCACAGTCGACGACCAAGGCCAGGCGGTGAAGCTACGTGGCAACCCCACGCATCCACATACCCGCGGTGGACTGTGCGTGAAGGTGAATCCGTATCTGGAGTTCAGCTGTGATTCGGCACGCGTTCTGTATCCGATGCGGCGAGTCGGCGCGAAGGGCTCCGGGCAGTTCGAGCGCATCTCCTGGGATACAGCGCTCACGACCATCGCATCGCGACTGGAGTCGATCATCGCCGAACATGGCGGCGAGGCGATCTGGCCGTTTGACGGAACCGGCAACGTCGGCTTTCTGCAGGGCTGCGGTGCACCACATCGCCTGTGGAACGCGCTCGGCGCGTCACGACATCACGTCAGCATCTGTTCGATATCCGGTCATCACGGTATGCGCTACACGACAGGCTCGACCGCCGGAATGGATCCCGAGGACATTGCTCACTCAAGGTTGATCATCCTGTGGGGCACGAACACGTTGACATCGAATCAGCACCTCTGGCCCTTTGTGGAAACGGCACGCGCTGCCGGTGCCCACGTGGCGGTTATCGACCCGGTGCGTCATCGCACTGCCGAACGGGCCAACGAGCACATCGCGCCACGCGTTGGCACCGACGCGGCACTGGCACTTGCCCTGTGTCATGTGGTTGCCGCAAGTGGAATCGACGCGTCGCATATGGCCGCGCACACGGTTGGCTGGCACGAGTTCGAGGCATCGCTCACCGAATACTCCCCCGAGCGCGTCGCCGAAATCTGTGACATTCCTGCTGCCACGATCATCGCTCTCGGCCAACGCATTGCGGCCACGAAGCCAATGGCGATCAAGCTCGGGCAAGGCATGCAGCGGCATCGCTTCGGTGGTCAAACAGCGCGGGTGATCTCGTGCCTCCCGGCGCTCACGGGCGACTACCAACGTCGAGGTGGTGGCCTCGTGTACAGCACCTCCGACGCGTATCGGCTCAACTCGGCGCGGTTGTCACGACCCGAGCTACGCACCAGAATGGCGCGCACCTTGGTGATGACCCGCTTGGAGCGCGAGCTACAACGAACTGATCCACCCGTGAAGGCGCTCTTCGTGATGGGGGCAAACCCCGTGGTGTCGAATCCAAACCAGTCAGGCGTGCGCGAGCAGTTGGCGCGCGACGACCTGTTCACGGTGGTGTTCGACGCGTTCCAGACCGATACCGCTGACTACGCCGACATTGTTCTTCCGTGCACCTTGCAGACCGAACACACCGAGATCATGGAGTCGTTCGGCCATTTGTATCTCAACTGGAACGAGCCCGCGGTTGCTCCTCCGGGGGAATGCCTGAGCAAAACAGAGTTCCTACGCAAACTTGCATTTGCAATGAACCTCACCGAGCCGCTGCTGCACGCCACCGACCTTGAGCTTGCTGCCGACCTTCTCGACGCACCGCTGTGGCGCGAAGCAGGCATCGGGGTCGACGAACTGCGAGCTGCCGGTTGGTTGCGTATCCCAGGTACCGAGGCGTTTCAGCCATTCGTCGAGCGCTTCCCTACCGGTTCAGGGAAGTTCGAATTCGTGTCTCAGCGAGCCCACAACGATGGGCATGGCCGGTTGCCGAACTACCGCGAACCATCGGAGGCGGCAACCGACGCCGCTGGAACCTTTGCCCTCGTCGCTCCCGCGAGTCACTTCTACGTCAACTCCGTCTTCGCGGGCGTCGAACGCAACGTTGAGCGAAGCGGTGAACCCACCGTCACGGTGTGTCGTGCCGACGCCGAGCAGCAGTCACTGGCCGACGGACAATTGGTCGAAGTTGCCAACGCTCGCGGCTCGTTCGTCGCGCGGCTACACATTGGCGACCTGGCCAGACGGGGTGTGGCCGTGAGCGCAAAGGGCGCGTGGACCAAGACATTTACCGAGGGTCGCTCCGTCAACGCAACGATTGCCGAGGGTGACAGCGACATGGGTGCGGGCGCCGTCTATCACGACAACCGCGTCACGATCAGTGCCTACCAACCCCTGAACTGAACCTCACGACGCTCAATAAATGCTTGGACACCTTCGTTGAAGTCGTCGGTGCGACTCGCCAATTCCTGCGCCCACGCTTCGTCTTCGAACGCACCCTTACGGTCGCTGTCGAGCGAACGATTGAGCAGCCACTTCGACAGCGACAACGCCTTCGTCGGTCCAGCAGCGAGACGGGCTGCCCATTCGGTGGCAGCTTCGGCCAGCTCGGCTGCAGGCACCGACTTGTTGATGAGGCCGATGCGTTCGGCATCGACGGCCGATAGGTCGTCGCCCAGGAAAATGAGTTCCTTTGCTTTCGCCAAACCGATCATCCGCGGCAGCAGATATGCACCACCTCCGTCGGGCGTGATGCCGCGACGCACGAACACTTCGATGAACCGTGCCGTGTCGGCAGCGATGATGAGGTCGCAGGCCAACGCAATGTGCGCGCCGATGCCGGCGGCCGTGCCGTTGACAGCAGCGATCACGGGCTTCTCACAATCGAGGATGCTGCTCACCAGTCGTTGCGCACCGCGTTTGATGTTGCGGCCGACGTCGCCCATCGTGCGCTCTGGCGCGCCGTTGGGGCGCGGTGCCTCGGGGATACGCGAGACGCGTAGATCGGCCCCGGTACAGAAGTGTTTGCCATGTGCGGTGAGCACGACGACACGCACGTTGAGATCACCGCTCGCCGCCTCGAACAGTTCGATCAGACGGTTGCGTTGGTCGGGCGTGAGCGCATTGGCCGCATCGGGACGGTTCAGCGTGATGCGGGCAACACCATCGGCGCATGTGTAGATCAGATCATCGTTGTCGGTCATGAGTTGTCCTTTAGCGCGCCGTGACCGTAGCGGTGTCGCGCCCACTGCGCAGCAACGTACCCGGCGTGGCTCCGGTGGGCTCACCATTCTCGATGATGGCAACACCGTTGACAAACACCCGCGCCACACCCTGCGAACCAGCGGTGAGGCGGGCGGAGTTGCCGGGCAGGTCGGCGACCAACGCGGCGGGGTCGCTGTCGACGGTGGCCGGATCGAAGATGAAGATGTCGGCGAGAGCACCGATACGCAGCACGCCGCGGTCGCGTAACCCGAAGAGTTCGGCGGGTGCCGAGGTCATCAGTTGTACAGCCCGCTCGACCGACACGAGTTGACGACCCCGGATGCAGTCGGCCAGGAACCTTGTGGGATATGGCGCGCCGCACATGCGATCGAGATGTGCACCAGCGTCGCTGCCACCGATCATTGCCCGCGGGTCGTTCCACAGCTCGGCGCGCATCCGCCACGACTCGGCGTCGTCGTCTTGCGGAGTTGGCCACAGCACGGTGCGGCACTCATCGGCGCACACGATGTCGAGCAGCGTGCCGAAGTTGCTCCGGCCGCGCTCGGCGGCGACGTCTTTCACGACGCGACCCTTGAGGTTCGCGTTGGTGTCACTGTAGGTATCGCCGATCACGTAGTCGCCCCAATCCGCCAATCGCCGAAACACACCTGCAGCCGGCGACTGTGATAGTTCGAGGAGCCGCACGCGCGTATCGGCATCGTTGAGTCGAGCCACGCGTTCGGGTATTGGCACACCGAGCACCTGCTGCCAACCAGGAATGAGCCAGAGACCGCAGAAGGTGGCGAAGCTCATGTTCATCGGCACCTGTACGGGCATGGTGAGCGCGACAACTCGGCCGCCCACCTCGCGGGCGCGGTCGCTGGCCAGTACTTGGCGAGGCACACGTTCGGGCACACGCGAGTCCACAGAGAGCACGTTCCAGTTCATCGGCCGATTGGCAGCAGCGCTCATGCGACCCAGCAGCTCGATTTCGTCGTCGGTGAACTGGTCGAGACAACCCGGCACGATCCCTTCGAGGGTGGTGCCTTCGTGCATCCCCGTCTCTTCGCACAACGCAATGAGTTCGTCGGGTGTAGCCCAACGACTGGCCACTGGTTCGCCCTCACCATCGCTGTGCGAGGTGCTGTTGGTGAACGAGAACCCCAGCGCGCCGGCTGTGATCGCAGCGCTGAGTTCGGCACGCATTGCGGCGACCTGTGCCGGATCGGCTGCGTTGCCGACCGCCTCACCGCCCATCACGTAGCGGCGGATGGCGCAGTGCCCCACCAGAAAGCCCGCGTTCACGGAAATATTGCCGTCGAGACGATCGAGATATTCGGCAAACGTCTCCCAGCTCCAGTCGGTGCCATTCTCGAGCGCAGCAAGTGGCATGCCCTCCACCTTGGCCATCATCTTGCGGAGATAATCCGCGTCACCTGGAATGAGCGGCGCCAAGGTGAAGCCACAGTTGCCGCCGATCACGGTTGTGACGCCGTGGTTACTCGACGGACTCGCGGTTGGATCCCACAGCAGTTGCGCGTCGTAATGCGTGTGCGGATCGACGATGCCGGGGATGACCGAAAGGCCGGCGGCATCAAAGACCTCAGTGGCCTCATCGGTGATGGTGCCTATGCTCACGATGCGACCAGCGCGTACACCAACGTCGGCCACGACACCCGGAGTGCCGTTGCCATCGATCACCGTTCCACCTTTGATGATGAGATCGAGCATTGTCCTGCTCTCCATTCGAGCTCCCCATTAGAATCTGACGGACCGTCAGATTCTAGACTGACGGCGACCCACGAAGGGTCACGAGGGGGAACGGTCATGTCGAAGCACTATCGGTTGTTGATCGGCGGCGAATGGGTCGATGGCGCCAACGGCACGTACAACATCATCAACCCTGCAACCGAAGAGGTCGTTGGCGAAGCGCCCGAGGCATCGGTAGATCAAGCGCTGGCCGCCGCTCGAGCTGCACAGGACGCGTTCCCGAAGTGGTCACGCACGCCTCCGGCCGAACGCGCGCGTTTACTCGACGCAGTCACCACAAAGCTCCGCGAACGCGCCGCAGATCTTGTGCCGCTCATCATCAGCGAAACCGGAGCTACCGCCACGGTCGGTTCGCGCATGCAGGTGCCAGTGGCGATCGAACGCTTCGAGCGTTACTCCCGAGGCGCGATGAAAGATCTCAACATCCCTCTCGCGCCATCGCCCACGCAGGCCACTCCCCTGGCTCCGGGTGGTCTCATCGGCGCCGTCGTGAACCGTCAACCGGTCGGTGTGGTGGCGTGCATCTCCCCCTACAACTTCCCGCTCGTGAACATGGTGGGCAAGATCGCACCGGCGCTGGCCGTTGGTTGCACCGTCGTCATGAAGCCCGCGCCGCAAGACCCACTCGCCGTCATCGAATTGGCCGAGATCATGAACGAGGTCGGCTTCCCAGCCGGTGTCGTCAACGTCATCACATCGTCGCGCCCCGAGCCATCAGTAGCGCTGACCGAAACGCGCGACGTCGACATGGTGAGCTTCACCGGCTCTACCGGCGTTGGTGAACGCATCTTCGAAGCCGGCGGTAAGTCGATGAAGCGTCTGCTGCTCGAACTGGGAGGCAAGGGTGCAGGCATCGTGCTGGCTGACGCAAACCTCGATGTCGCGGTGGGTGCCATTGGCAGCGTGTGGTCGTTCCACACTGGCCAAATCTGCACGGCCCCCACGCGCGCAATCGTGCATAGCAGTCGCTACGAAGAACTCGTGTCACGACTCACCGTGTACGCATCGAACCTCAAGGTGGGCGATCCCACAGCCGCCGACACGCTTGTTGGGCCCGTCATCTCCGCCGCACAACGCGACCGCATTGAGGGGTACATCGCGGCCGGAGCCAACGAAGGTGCCGATGTTGTTGTCGACGGCCGTCGGCCATCCCACATGGAACGTGGTTTCTATGTGGCGCCCACCTTGCTGGCTGGCTGTCGCCAAGGCATGACTCCCGTGCAGGAGGAGATCTTCGGACCTGTCGTCGTGGTTGTTCCTTTCGAAGACGACGAGGAAGCAATTGCAATTGCAAATAGCACCGACTTCGGCCTGTACGACTACGTCTTCAGCACCGATAGCGACCGCGCGTACCGCACCGCCAAGCAGTTGCGTAGCGGCAACGTCGGCATCAACACTGCTCAACGAAACCACGACGCGCCCTTTGGCGGATTCAAGATGAGCGGTGTCGGTCGCGACGGTGGCGACTTCGGGATGATTGCCTACACCGAGATGCAGACAATCGTCTGGCCAGGTTGAGTTGCAGCTCGGCCGACTTCAGCCAGCAGCCATCGCTGCGAACGCCATCATCAGCAGTCCGCCGCCGCGGGCATCGCCCGTGGTGCCGTCGCCCATACGGTTCATCACGTACGCAAACGTCATTCGTGCGTCGAGATCGTTGACCACCAACGAACCACCCCAACCGCCCCAGAAGCATGCGTTCGGATTCGGACTGATCGGGAGTTCGGCACAGTTGAGGCCGTAGCCGATGCCAAGGCGGAGCACCAATGGCATCACCAGATCCTTGCCGTAGGTCTGCTCGTTGAAGATTCGACGAACACCCGGTTCCGACAGAAGGCGAACACCTTGAGCCTCGCCACCATGGCTCACGATCGACTGCACGGCGGCAACCGAGCGCGCATTACCGTGGCCACCGGCGGCGGGGATCTCCGCGCGCCGCCACGGGACAGTGGACGACGCCGCGGCGTCGAGGAGCGGATTGCCCATGGTGCGGGCCGCTATCGAACCAGATTCGCCAAGCGCGTCACCGAGTGGGGTTGTCGGTGGGATCACGTGCGCGACTCTGCTATCGGCCGACGATGGAGTGCCAATGAAGAAGTCGGCACCAAGTGGGCCCGCGATGTCGTTGGCGAAGAAGGTTCCCACCGACACTCCGGTGACGCGGCGGACGAGCTCACCCACTAGGTAACCCTGCGTTATCGCGTGATATCCGCTCTGTGTACCGGGCTCCCACCAAGGAGCCTGTGCAGCGAGCCGCGAGGTGCACGTGTCCCAGTCGTACAGCTCGTCGGTCGTCATCGGCTCTTGCCAGCCGGACAGTCCAGCGGAGTGACTCAGTACGTGACGGACCAACACCGAATCCTTACCGTTGGCCGCGAACTCGGGCCAGTACCGCGCAACCGGGGCATCCACATCGAGCTCACCGCGGTCGGCCAGCAGCAATGCGCTCAGGGCCGTCATCGTCTTGGTAGTGCTCCAGACGTTGATGATCGTGTCGCTCTGCCAGGGCTTGTCGACGCCATCATCGAACGTGGCTGTGCCTCCCCAGAGGTCGACGACGACTTCGTCATTGATGATGATCGCAACCGACGCACCGACGTCCTCACCAGACAGCAGGTTCCGCTCGAACTGCGCCCGTACGGCCGCGAACCGATCCTGACAAGTGCCTTCGACAGTCATGTGCGTCCCCTTCGTGCGCCGTACCGAAGCGACCGTAGCCCACTCACGCGAAACCGGCGTCAATGGGCGCGACCCGAGCCACACGCTGGCCCAAGTCTCGCCCAATCAACCGAAACCCGGCGACAAAGGGGCGAGGGGCGACGGGGACGTCAGCTCAGGGGCAAGACGATGTCGTGTGCAAACTGGTCGATGAAGCTTTGGTAGGCGGCAGCCACTTCGTTGAGCCCGCGGCGGTCGCCGGCACTCACGTTGCCCATCGCCCATGGCATGCACATCGTGCCGGTGATACCGAGCTCTTCTTCTGCTCGGCGGTAGATGTCGATTGTGGGCATCTCATAGAGCCCACAGATGATTTCAAAGTTCGACGTGTCACGGTCCTCAGCGGCCATGAACTCCTTCAGCCGGCCAACGTAATGGGCTGCCTCGTCCCACGGGTATGCATTACCGATCCAGCCGTCGGCGTATCGGGCTGCACGCCTGAGGGCTGCGTCGGTGTGGCCGCCGGTGTAAATGGGAACGGGGCTGGGTGGGTGCGGCTCAAGCGTGAGCGCGGGCACGTCGTAGTACTCGCCATGCCATTCGACCCAACCGCCCTTCCACAGTTCGCGGAGCGCAGGAATCATCTCGTTGAGTCGCTTGCCCCGTGTGGCGAAGTCCTGACCTTGCAGGTCGAACTCCTCCTTCATCCATCCGGCGCCGGCACCGAGAGCGACACGACCGTTCGAGAGCACGGCAGCGGTCGCAACTTCCTTGGCGACCTGCAGTAGTGGACGATGGCCGGCAATGTAAATGTTCGTAGTGAAGTGCAACTGCGTCGTCACACTGCTCATCGCCCCGATCAACACCCACGGATCAGGCCACGACGTTTCGGGCGCCCAGATCGGACGGCCATCGGGATGTGGCGAATAGGGATACCTACTTTGCAAGTCGCGCGGGTAGGCCAAGTGATCGCTGACCATCAGACCGTGATAGCCAGCCTGATCGAGCAACTGAGCAATGTGCACCAACTCGTTGGTGTTCATGAACGCGGTGGCGCACCAGAACTTCATCGTGTGGCCCGCGTCATGCCGAGACCAACGGTGGCCACGATGTCGCGCTGGATCTCGTTCACACCACCGCCGAATGTATTGATCTGAGCCATGCGGCCTGCCTGCTCGACCTCGCCGTGCAGCACAGCGCCTGGCGAACCCGCACGAATGTGCCCGTATGGCCCAAGCACTCCGAGTAGGAGCTTGTACACCTCTACGGCGCGTTCGGTACCGAACACTTTCACCGACGACGATGCCTGCGGCGTGAGGGTGCCATCGTTCACGGATCGCACAAGCTTCCAGTTCATCAACTTGAGTGCCTCGAGGATCGCCTTGCACTTCGCGAAGTCGGCCTGCACCCACGGCAGATCCAACATGCGTTCGTCGCCTGGACCACCTGTGGGTTCGAGCGACGCCCACGCCACGAGGTCGTCATAGAGGCGATGCGTTAGGCCGGTGAGTGCGGCGAGCCCAACTCGCTCATGGTTGAGTTGTGTTGTGATGAGTTGCCAGCCGCGGTTGACGTCGCTCACAACATTGCCCTTCGGAACACGAACGTCGGTGTAGTACGTCGCCGTGGTGACATTGCCTCCAACAGTGACGATGGGGGTCCATGAAAATCCGGGCGAGTCAGTGGGCACGATGAGGATTGAGATGCCCTTGTGCTTGGGCGCCTCCGGGTCGGTACGACATGCCAGCCACACGAAATCGGCTTGATTGGCACCACTTGTGAACACCTTGTTGCCGTTGATTACCCACTCGTCACCGTCGAGTACTGCCGACGTGCGCAGGGAGGCAAGATCCGTGCCCGACTCTGGTTCGGTGTAGCCAATCGCGAAGTTCAACTCGCCGGCAAGAATGCCAGGAAGGTACGCGTCTTTCTGCTCCTGCGTGCCGTAGGCGATGAGCGTTGGTCCAACAGTGTTGATCGTCACGAACGGGAATGGTGCGTGGGCGCGTTGCACCTCATCGAACAAAATGAATTGGTCCGTTGGCGGACGACCCTGACCGCCAAACTCTTTGGGCCAACCGAGGCCGAGCCAGCCGTCGCTACCCATCTGACGAACGATGCGACGAAATTCAGGATTACCTTCGCCGCTGTCACCCATGTTGTCGCGGACCGCTTGCGACAACAGTTGGGCGAAGTACTCGCGGAGCTCTTTGCGGAGATTTTCTTGTTCGGGGGTTTCGGCTAGGTGCATGCGAAACCCGAGATTAGTCGATGCTACGTTTGAATCTGACGTTGTGTCAGAAACTTTGGTGACGGCGTTTCCACGATGCATCCACACCTTCGATGGCATGGAGCCTCGGGGACAGCGTGCAGCACAGACACAAGAACTACTACACAGGACAAGGGGTACGCGTGTCGGGTTATCTACAGGACAAGGTCGTAGCGATTACCGGTTCGGGTCGCGGCATCGGCCGGTCGATTGCACTCCTCGCAGCCTCGCACGGCGCACGGATCGTCGTTGCCGACTTCGGTGTGAGCATGGACGGCAATGAGCCCAGCTCTGAGATCGCTGACAGCGTCGTTGCCGAGATCGCAGCCGCAGGCGGCGAGGCCATCGCAGTCGCGAGCGACGTCGGCAGCATGGCCGGCGGCGAGAGCGTGGTCACTGCAGCAATGGACACGTGGGGACGCATTGACGGTGCTGTGTGCGTCGCGGGCATCTTGCGCGAACGGATGCTTTTCAATATGAGCGAGGACGAGTTCGACGATGTCATCCGCGTGCACCTCAAGGGAACGTTCACGGTGTATCGCGCGGCCGCTGCAGTGATGCGTAAGCAACCAGAGGGCGGCAGCCTCATTGCGTTCACCAGCGGCGTGTGGGCGCTCGGATCAGTCGCGCAGGCCAACTATGCCGCGGCCAAGGGCGGCATCGTGAGCCTGTCATATTCTGCCGCGGTCGGGCTCGATCGCTACGGTGTGCGCGCCAACGTGATCGCGCCGGTAGCGCGCACGCGTATGAGCGCGAACGTGCCCATGCAGTTGGCTGAAAACGGTGAACCGGAAGACATCGCCCCGATGGCCGTGTATCTGTTGAGCGACAAGAGCAAGCACATCACCGGTCAGGTCTATTCGGTCGTCGGTAACAAGATCGCGGTGTGGAGCCAGCCCAAAGAAGTTCGCGCGATGTACAACAATGAGCGTTGGACGCCCGAGTTGATCGAGGAACGGCTACCGGCCACGGTGAAGTTCGAGCGCCTGCCATTCCTCGACATGGTCGAAGAGATGAAGCGAGCTGCGGCGGCAAAGGAAACGCCGAACTGATGAGCGAAGCGTTATCGACGCCGTCATTCAGGGCGATGTCCGATGACGGCTTTCGCGCACACGCCAAGCAATGGCTCGGCGCTCATGTCGTTGGTGACTACGCCGCACTCAAGGGGCGGGGCGGTCCTGGCGACGAAGAGGTTGGGTTCGACATTCGTGTTGACTGGGAACTCGTACTCGGACGCTTTGGTTGGATCGGTCTCGGCTGGCCTGAGTCGCACGGCGGTCGGGGCGCATCGGTGAGTCAGCAGATCATTTGGGCTGAGGAATACACACGAGCACAAGCACCGGCGCGTGTGAACCACATGGGTGAGAACCTGCTCGGTCCAACGCTGATCGAGTACGGAACGGCGTCACAATGCGCGCGCTTTCTGCCCGGAATCCTCAATGGCACCGAGCGCTGGTGCCAGGGATACAGCGAGCCCGACGCGGGTAGCGACCTGGCCAACGTCCAGACCAAGGCGGTGCTGACCGCTGCTGCTGCTGCTGATGCTGCTGCCGATGACGCTGCCGATGCCGATGCCGATGCCGATGCCGATGCCGATGCCGATGCCGATGCCGATGATGTTGCCACCACTCAACAGCCACGGGTCGAGTGGATTCTCAATGGGCAAAAGGTGTGGACGTCGTTGGCGCATGTGAGCCACTGGTGTTTTGTGGTCGCTCGCACCGAGCCCGGCTCCACGCGACATCAGGGCTTGTCATTTCTGCTCGTCCCGATGGATCAGCCCGGCGTCGAGACGCGCATCATTCGCCAGATCACCGGCGGCGGCGAATTCAACGAGACGTTCTTCACCGACGCACACACCGACGCCGACATGATTGTGGGTGCACCCGGCGACGGATGGCGCGTCGCCATGGGCCTCCTCGGCTTTGAGCGCGGTATCTCCACGCTCGCCCAGCAGGTTGGATTCGAACGCGAACTGCAGACTGCCATCGAGATCGCTCGCGCCTTCGGTAGGGCCACTGACGCGGTAGTACGTCAGCGACTCACCACGGCCTACACCGGCCTCCAATTGATGCGATGGAACGCGCTGAGGTCGATGGGTGCGGGTGTACCCGGGCCGGAGGCCAGCATCGGCAAATTGTTCTGGGGTAGTTGGCACCGTGATCTTGGTGAACTCATGGTCGACCTCATGGGCGCCGCGGCGACGATCGGCGACGGCTTCCCTTATGAACTGTCACTTGAACAAAAGCTGTTTCTCTTCACCCGCAGCGACACCATCTACGGTGGCAGCAACGAAATCCAACGCAACGTCTTGGGCGAGCGCGTGCTCGGCCTACCCAAAGCACCGTTCTGAATACCGTCCTAAACAACCGGCCTGAACAACCGGCCTGAACAACCGTCCTAAACAACCGTCCTAAACAAATTCGCCCTGAAGACATTCGACTGGAACAGTGATGACCGTTACCCAACAACCACCCTCATATGTGCCCGCACATGGGCTGCTGAACGGCAAGACGGTGCTCATCACTGCTGCGGCCGGCACCGGTATTGGTTTCGCGACTGCGAAGCGTTGCGTCGAAGAAGGTGCGACGGTGGTGATCAGCGACAAGCACGAACGGCGGTGCGCCGAGTCGGCTGAGGAGTTGGGCGTGCTCGGCATTGCCTGCGATGTCACCGAGGAAGAATCAGTGCAGGCGCTCATCAACGGCGCTACGCAACACCTCGGCGCGATTGATGTGCTGATCAACAATGCCGGCCTTGGTGGAACCGCCGAGTTGCATGAGATGACCGATGCTCAGTGGAGCGTGGTGCTCGATGTCACCCTCAACGGCACGTTCCGTTGCATGCGCGCCGGCCTCAATCACATGTATCCCCGCGGCAAGGGCGTGATCGTCAACAACGCCTCGGTGCTCGGGTGGCGCGCTCAAGCGGGCCAAGCTCATTACGCCGCAGCAAAAGCAGGAGTGATGGCGCTGACGCGTTGTGCCGCCATCGAGGCGGGCAGTCGAGGTGTGCGCATCAACGCTGTCGCGCCGAGCCTCGCGATGCATCCATTTTTGGCCAAGGTCACCAGCGACGAACTGCTCGACGAACTCACCCAGCGCGAGGCGTTCGGCCGCTACGCAGAACCGTGGGAGATCGCCAACGTGATGGTCTTTCTGGCGAGCGACTACAGCAGCTACATGACCGGTGAAATCGTCTCGGTGAGCTCGCAACGCGCATGACGAACCAACCTTCAGTGCAACGAACACACGAACCGCTGACCGAAGCTGTTCTCACCGACGGTTTCTTTGCCGGCGAAGTCGTCGACCGGCCGTGGGATCATCTCGCACAGCTTCGCGAGGTCGGCCCCGTTTCGTGGAACGAGGTCGGTGGATATTGGATCGCCAGCGGTCACCGCGAAGTACAGCAAGCCTCGGTCGATCCCACTCGGTTTTGCAGCGGGCACGGCATCCTCACGTTCGAGATCGGGCACACCTATCCGTCGCCGCCCACGATGATGCATACGGATCCGCCCGATCACACGCGTTATCGAAATCTGGTGGCTGGCGCATTTCGCCCATCCGCGATGAAGGCACTGCACCCGCGCATCGTGGCTCATACGCGCCGCCTGCTGAATGAGTTGACGACCAACGAGTCGGTCGACCTCGTGCATCAACTCACCGTGCCACTCCCCCTATTGGTGATCTGTGAACTGCTCGGGGTACCTGCTGACGAGTGGGAGAAGTTCTACCTCTGGAGCGAGGTGTCGGTGCCGGGGGCGTCCGATCACAGCGCCGACGAGCGACTCGTCATCCAAGGCGAGATGGTGGGCTACCTCCTCGGTGTCGTCGCACATAAGAAGGCACATCCCGGCGACGATGTATTTTCGATCCTTGCCGCAGCTGGCCTCACGGATTTCGAGATCGCAATGTTCGCCGTGCAACTACTCACCGCAGGTAACGAAACCGTGCGCAACACGCTGACGGCCGGACTCGTCGCGCTCGCGCGGCGGCCAGCGCAATGGCAACGCCTCCAAGCCGATCGATCACTGATCGGTCCGGCCACCGAGGAAATGTTGCGCTGGGCGAGTTCGGTGATCTACTTCATGCGCACGGCCGTTGACGACACGGTGCTCGGCGGCGTGGATATCTCAGCAGGCGATCACGTGGTATTGCTCTACGCGAGCGCCAATCGCGACACATCAGTATTCGGTGCCACGGCGCACGAGTTCGATGTCTCGCGTGCGCCGAACCCTCACCTCGCGTTTGGTTTCGGCGCGCATTACTGCATCGGGGCGGCACTGGCCCGACAGGAGATTGGCGTCGTGCTGAACGAGATGCTCGACCGTTACACAACCCTCGATCTCGCCGGCAACGAGACGCGCACACGCAGCTCGATCATCGCAGGCATCAGCGATGCGGCTTTCAATCTGAACAGCGTTGCGTAGAACGGGCTACGAAGCCGCAACGGCGCGCACCTGCAGGTGCTTTATGCCGTTGATGAAGTTTGAGCGCAACCGATCGGCCGGAGCAAGCTGCTCGAAATGATCGACCTGACGCAGCAACTCCTCGAACAAGATGCGCATCTCCAAGCGCGCCAAGCTCACGCCGAGGCAATGGTGCGGCCCGCCGCCACCGAAGGCGAGGTGCGGGTTCGGTGAGCGGGTGATGTCGAAGCTGAGCGGATCGGCAAAGACGGTCTCGTCATAGTTGGCCGCCATGTAGTTGAGCATCACGGCGTCGCCTTGTTTGATGGTGACGCCGTGCATTTCGATGTCGTGCGTTGCCGTGCGCCGGAACTGCATGACGGGCGTTGCCCATCGCAGGATTTCCTCGATCGCACCGTCGAGATACTTCTCGGGATCGGACTGAACTTTCTTCCACTGGTCTGGGAATTGCAAGAACGCGTTCATGCCGTGCGCCAGCGCGTTGCGCGTAGTTTCGTTGCCTGCGACGGCAAGCAATAACACGAACAGGTCGAACTCATGCTCGCTGAGTTGCTGATCGCCCTCAGCCGACAGCAGCACTGAGATGATGTCCTGGCGTGGCTCGATCTTTCGGGCCGCAGCCATTTCGTTGGCGTACATATACAACTCGGTCATCGCCGCCTGAGCGAGGTCGGGCGTGCCGCCGTATTCGGGATCGGAGTTGCCGATCATCGTGTTCGACCACTGGAAGACCTTATGACGATCTTCGATGGGCAGTCCCAGCAGCTCAGCGATGGCCACGAGCGGCAGCTCAGCAGCAATCTCGGTGACGAAGTCAAAGCTTTCCTTTGCGACTGCGTCGGCGACGATTTGCTTTGTGACCTCGCGATAGTGACCATCCATCGAGCGGATGATCTTGGGCGTGAAGCCGCGGCTGATGAGCGTGCGCAGGCGTGTGTGCTCGGGTGGATCGAGATCGATGATCATGCGTGCCATCTCGAGGTCGGGACGATCTTCAACCATGATCGCGCCCTTGAGCCCCGACGAGAAGTTCTCCCACTGCCGATTCGCGCGCACGACATCGGCGTGACGGCTGATCACCCAGTAGCCATCGACGGGCTGATCATCCTCGGCCTGAGGATGCAAGAAGACCGGCGCCTCCTGCCGTAACCGGGTGAAGAGGTCGTGCGGTACATGATCAACGAAGGCATCGTGGCGACCAATGTTGATTTCTTCGGCAAGGCTCATGGCGTTATCTCCAGTGTTGTAGAGCAAAGTTAGGCGAACGGGTGATTGCGTTCGAAATGGTGCGCGTACCCGACAGCCCGAGCGGGCACTGCGTCGAGACAATCAGTTGACGCATGATCAACTCGCAACGCTCAGAATGAGGCCGCTTGTCGGAACTCCGGTGCCCGCAGTGACGAGCACATTCTCGACATTGTCGACCGGATTCACCGACGTACCGCGGATCTGGCGCACACCTTCGGCAATGCCGTTCATCCCGTGGATATAGGCCTCGCCGAGCTGACCGCCGTGGGTATTGATGGGCAGCCGACCTCCGATTTCGATCGCACCGTCGCGCACAAAATCTTTGCCCTCGCCCCGCGCACAGAAGCCAAACTCCTCGAGCTGCATCAGCACGTATGGCGTGAAATGGTCGTACAGGATCGCCGTCTGAATATCGGCAGGGGTCAGGCCCGACCCAGCCCACAACTGACGCGCCACCACGCCCATCTCGGGCAGTTGGGCAATGTCGTCTCGATAGAAGCTCGTCATGACGTGCTGATCGATGCCGGTGCCCTGGGCAACGGCGGCGATGACAGCAGGAGTGTTGACAAGGTCGCGTGCGCGCTCGACGCTGGTAACCACAAGCGCCTGACCGCCGTCGGTCTCCTGGCAGCAGTCGAGCAGATGCAGCGGCTCGGCTATCCAACGGCTGGCCTGATGCTGTTCCAGCGTGATTGGTTCGTTGTAGAACCACGCCTTGGGATTGTTGGCCGCGTGCTTGCGATCTGCAACTGCAACCCTCCCGAAGTCTTCGCTCGTGGCGCCGTATTCGTGCATGTAACGGCGCGCCACCATCGCTACCCACGCAGCCGGTGTCAGGAGCCCCATCGGCGCGTACCAGCTGAACTGGGCGCGCTCTGCGGTAGGCGCGGTCGGGATGTCTTGCACGCCTGCACCAAAGCGACGACCTGAGCGCTCATTGAACGCTCGGTAGCAGACCACGACATCGGCCGCACCTGAGGCAATCGCCATCGCCGCCTGATGCACCGTGCCACACGCGGCGCCGCCGCCGTAGTGAACTCGACCGAAGAAGGTGAGCTCGTTCATGCCGGTATGACGCGCGATCTCGATCTCGGGGTTGTTCTCGGGCCCGAAGCACGCAAAGCCATCGACCTCGCTCGGCGCGATGCCTGCATCGTCGAGTGCAGCAACAACTGCCTCGCACGCGAGGCTCATCTCGCTGCGACCGGAATCCTTCGAGAATTCAGTCGCACCGATACCGACGATCGCTGATGTGCCGCCCAACTTGTTTGAGTGGCTCATGCGGCACCCTCAACGCTGGATGAGAGCAACGACACAGTGACCGTGCCGGTGACGTGATTACCCAAGCTGTTCGCTCCGACGACTGCCACCACGACCTCGTTGTCAGCCTTGCTCGTCACTGTGCCAGTGAGCGTCATCGTGTCGCCTGCATAGTTCGGTACGCCGAGACGGATCGATACGTTCTTGATCACCGCGTCGGGGCCCGCCCAGTCGGTGATGTAGCGACCGATCAGACCGTTCGTGGTGAGAATGTTCATGAAGATGTCCTGCGAACCCTTCTCCTGGGCCAGCGATGGATCGTGATGCACGTCTTGGTAATCGCGCGATGCCAACGCGGTCGCAACAATGAGGCTGCGCGACAACGGCAAAGTCAACGATGCGAGCTCATCGCCGACGCTCACCAGATCGGAGAGCAACGAGGTCATCGTCCCTCCTTCGCAATCAGCTCACCAAGACGCGCCAGCTGCGTGCTCCCCGCACCAAGCGTGCACTCGATCTGCACACCCCAAAGGAAATAGCGGTGAATGGGGTAATCAATGTCTGACCCCATTCCTCCGTGCAAATGCTGGCAGAGATGCACCACCTTCTGCCCGCCTTCGCTTGCCCAATACTTTGCGATCAGAACCTCTTGACGAGATGGCAGGCCGTGCATCAGACGCCATGCGGCCTGCAGCATGGTGACACGCATTGGTTCGGTAAGAATGAAGGCGTCGGCGGCCTGATGCCCAACTGCCTGGAAGGTACTCAAGGGTTTGCTGAACTGCAGCCGGTTGCTCGTGTAGATCGCCGTCTGCTCGATCGCTGCGGCGCACACCCCAAGCTGCAGCGCACAGAGCCCCACCAATGCTCGTTCGAGCATGAAATGCAACTGTTCATCGCCCTCGCCCGTATCGCCACCGAGGCGCTCGTCGAACGCAACGACAGTGTCGATGACGAGATGCGCGTGTGGTTGATGATTCGTCGAGTGAATCGGTTCGACGTTCATTCCTGCGCTCGTCGGGTCGACAATGAACACACCGATTCGGCCGTCGTCTTGTCGTGCAGGCACCAATACGCGTTGCGCGAACTGTGCGAACGGCACCGCTGGCTTGATGCCGCGCAGGTGCCACCCGGACGCGGTGCGCTCTGCTGTCACGGTGGGGCGCAATGCGTCGTCGGCACCGCGTTCGTTGAGTGCCGCGCTGAGCACGACGTCGCCCGAACACACACCCGGCAACCATGCCGTTCTTTGCGCTGTGGTACCGAATTCCGCGATCGGCAATGCGCCGAGCACCACCGTGGCCCACAGCGGAACGGGTGCCACCTGACGGCCCTGCTGCTCGAGCAGAATGCACAGCTCAACGAGACCAAGGCCACTGCCGCCAATATCTTCAGGCAGACACAGACCGAGCAGGTTGGCATCGGCGAGCGCAGTCCAGAGTTCGCGATCGAAACCATCGCCCGAGCGTTCGACGAACTTCACGCGCTCGACGCTGGCATGGCCTTCGAAAATTTGTCTGGCAAGGTCGCCGACAACCTTTTGTTCATCGCTGAGATCGAAGTTCACGCCTGCACCACCTTGAAGAACGGCAACGACAGTTCGTCGTCGCACTTGCGAACCACGAGTTGAACTGATGCGCCAATCTGTAGCTGATCGGCGGTCGTATCGATCGAGTTGGCAACGACTCGCACACCTTCGTCGAGATCCACGAGCAGCACCTGATTTGGGTACTCGATGCCCGGAATCTGCGGATAGTGCACCACAACGAAACTGTGGATTGTGCCACCACCGCCAGCCTCGAGGGTATCCCAGACGAGCGAATGACAGTTTCGGCACATCGGACCCGATGGATGCCGGAGCAGACCGCAGGCGACGCAACGCTGGATGAGCAGTTTGCCCTGTTGCAGACCCTCGAACCAGAACAACTGGTCGTGGGTCAACGATGGGCGTGGGCGTAGTGCCGTGACAGGCTCGGCCGCGGGCTTCTTTGCAACCGGGCGGAACTTGAGTATTCGAAACAGCATCGAACCGACCCGGGTGCCGGTCGCATCAAAGTAATCCTGTCGGGTGGTAATGAAGTGGCCGGTGCCGAGTGCAGTGGTCTTCTCACCAGAAACGGCATCGATCGCCGTGCGCATCGTGAGGCGATCGCCGGGACGCACATAGCGGTCGTACGTCTGCTCGCAGTTGGTGGCAACCACCGACGTGAATCCGTGCGACTCCACCGCTTTGGTGAGTTGGCTATAGGGGTTCGTCTCGTTCTCGTCGCGACCCTCGCCAAATGGTCGCATCACCCACGCCTGCAACATCGTGGGCGGCGCCACGAGGCCGCCGTGAACCGACGCCTCGGCGGCGGCCTGATCGAGATAGATGGGGTTCTTGTCACCCATTGCCTCGCACCAGTGACGCACCATCGGCACGTTTACTTCGTCGGGAGCAATCGCCAACACACCGATCTCGCGGCCGACGAAGGTTTGCAGAAGGTCGTCGTATTCGGTCGTTGTCATCGTCCACTTCCTCGGGTTTCACGCCACGGTAGATCGCGATCGGTGGCAGGTTCACGCGGCAGACCAAGCGCACGCTCGCCAATCACGTTGCCCTGGATTTCATCGGTACCACCACCGAGACGCACCGCGTATTGACCACAGAAGGTTTGTTGCCACAGGCCATCGTCGAGCGCGGATTCGCCCCACAGCACACCATTCGCGCCTTGGATGGTGAGCGCCAGCGCTGTGGTCTGTGCCCAATGACGCGCGTAGAACAGCTTCATGGTGCTGGCCACCACACCCGGCATCTCACCACGGCTAATCGAAGTACGCATGCGGTAGCCCATGTATTGCAGCACGGCCGCACGCGAGTGCGCCTTGGCGATGCCCTGGCGCACGATTGGATCGGCGGTGCGGCCAAAGTGGCGTGCCATCTCGATGAGTTCCTGCATACTCCACGCCGTGTTGCCGCCGCCGATAAGCGCCCGTTCGTTCGACAGCGTTGTGTGCGCGATCTTCCAACCGGCGTTCACTTCGCCAACCACGTTCGCAACGGGAATGCGCACGTCGGTGAGAAACACTTCGTTGAAATGGGCAACACCGGTGATCTGGCGCAACGGCCGCACCTCAATGCCAGGTGAGCGCATGTCGAGGATGAAGTACGTGATGCCCGCGTGCTTGGGTGCGTCGGGATTACTGCGCGCGAGCAGAATTGCGTACTCGCTGTGCTGAGCACCCGACGTCCAGACCTTCTGACCGTTGATCACCCACTCGCTGCCATCGAGCACGGCGCGGGTGCCGAGATTTGCCAAGTCGCTTCCTGCCTCGGGCTCGCTGAACAATTGGCACCACACTTCGTCACCGCGCAGCATCGCATCGAGGTGGCCGCGCTGCGCATCTGTTCCGTGCATCATCAGGGTGGGTGCGACCATGCCATGAGCAACAGCGAAGGCACCTACGGACACGTCGAATTTGTTCTGCTCCTCGGCGAAGATCGAAGCCTGCCACGGCATACCACCGCGGCCGCCGAACTGCTTGGGCCACGTGAGGCCTGCCCAGCCACCGTCGTACAACACACGTTGCCAATGCCGACACGCCTGCGCGTGTACGTCTTGCTCGGCATCGGTGGACGACTGCTTGTGCCGTTTGGCCGGATCACGCCGCGCGGCGTTCTGCTCGAGCCATGCCCGCGCCTCAGCCCGAAACGCTGCTTCTTGCGCCGAGTCGCCAATGTCCATCGTTCAGATTCCCGGAACCGAGGAGTCGGGGCCAAGCTGCGCGACTCGCTGACGGGTGGTGCTGTGTACTGGGTCTTTGTCGAACTCGGGCAACACGTACTTGCCGAACGTTTCGTACGCCTCGGTCGCGTCGTCGAGCGACACGTCGGTAGCGAACGTACCGAACGCGATCTGATCGGCACCGATGGCCTCATACCGCTTGAGCGCGGCGATGGCTTCCTCTGGTGAGCCCACTGCGACAATGCCCTGCTTGATGGCGTACTCGAGGTGTTCGGGTTTTGGCGGCGGCGGGATGTTGGGCCACTTCGGCTGGCCATCGGAGATGGGGAAGCTATCGAGGTACTTGAGCAGCAATGCCGTGTGGTAATTGCCTCGGTTGTTCAAAGAAATTTCGCGCGCTCGCTGTCCGTCCTCGAGCACCATCATGTCGGTGGTGACCATGATGTTGTTGTTCACGTAACCACCCACCGGCTCGGCCTTTTCGATGGTCTTCTTGTATATCTCTATCAATGGGGCAAGCGTGTCGGGTGTACCGAGCGTGAAGCACAACACCCCGAGACCAAGCCGCGCCGCTTTTTCAAAGGTTCCGGGTGAGCCAGCGGCAACCCAAATGGGCGGATGCGGATTGGTGTAGGGCTTGGGCAACACGTTGCGCCGCGGCATCTTGAAGAACTTGCCATCGAAAGGTCCGTACTCACCTGCACCCATCATCTTGATGATCTCGGGAAGGGTCTCGTCGTACATTTCGCGGGTGACATCCATCGTGTCGATGTTGAATCCGAACACCTCCGTGGACGACGATCCGCGACCAGTGCCCCATTCGAATCGGCCCTGACCGAGATGATCGAGCATTGCGACCTTCTCAGCTACGCGTGATGGGGGCGACACGTTTGGCGTGATGTTGATGATGCCTGAGCCGATGTGAATGTTCTTCGTGCGAGCTAGCGCGTAGGCCATAAACGCTTCGCTGGCGGAGAGGTGCGAATACTCATCAAGGAAGTGATGCTCACTGGCCCACGCGTACTTGAAGCCAACGCGGTCGGCGACTTCGATAATGGCCAGTTCTTCACGAAGCACGTCGTGTTCTGTGCGCGCCTCGCGCCGATGAATCGGGTGATACATCTGATTGAACAGACCGAATTCCATGGACCGAACCCCTCGTGACCCCTACGCCGAGCGCGCGCCTACGCGCGACTCCGAGATCGTAACCTAATCGAACGGGCGGTAATGAATGGCATTAGAACAGGACAACGAGAACACGTCGTGATGCAGAGTCGGGATCGAGATCAGCCCAGCGCACCAGAGACACGCAACGCTGCCAGGCGATCGTCGGTGTAGCCGAGCACGCGCTGCAACACCTCGTCGGTGTGTTCGCCAACTGTGGGTGCAATAGTCGGTACAGGTGCCTCATCACCATCAAGATGCAAAGGAAACATCAACTGCTCGCAGCCTGTCTGTTGCATCGTTGTCCATGTGAAACGATCCTCGAACTGCGGATCGGTGATCACCGTCTGGGGCGTATTCACTGGAGCAATGGTGGTGTTGTGTTCGCTGGCGAACTGCAGCCACTCAGCAGACGTGCGAGTGCGAAAGATGTCGCGTAGCTCGCTGTGCAACGCAAGGTTGCCACGTGCGTGATCGGCATATTGGCTGCCGGGATACAACGCGAACAGATCTTCACGACCGATCCCCCTGCAGAAGTTCTTCCAGAACGACTGCTCGCTCGCCATGAACAGCACATGGCCGTCGGACGATTCGTAGAACTGATAGCGCACGCCCTCCCACATGCCGCCCAGACCCGGCTTGCGACGCTCGTAGTTATCGCTGGCATTGCCCGTCACGACATCGGCGGGTTGTTCGTACGACTTCCAGCTTTCGATGCGGTACCAATCGAAATACGCGGCGGCATCACTCTGCGCGATCTCCATGTAGGCGCCCTTGCCGGTGGTGCGCGCCCTCACGAGAGCGGCAAGCACAGCCATTGCACCGAACGCCGGCCCAGCAGTGATGCCAATGTTGGTTTGATCGGGTGTGCGACAAAACCCGTCAGCATCGAGCACCGGGTTGATCTGCCCGGCCCATGAATCGAACGCCACACCGTGGGCGGGAAGATCGCGATACGGCCCAGTAGCTCCGTAGCCGCTGATACTGCAGAACACGATCGATGGGTTGATCTCGAGGAGGCGTTGGTGGGTGAATCCGCGCTTGTCGAGGAACCCTGGTCGCATGGCTTCGATGATGACGTCGGACTGGGCGATCAGCTCCTCGAACACCTGCATCGCCTCAGCGGTCTTGAGGTCGAGCACGATCGACTGCTTGCCGCGGTTGATGTGTAGATGCATCAACGACGTGCCCTCCACTATGGGCCAGGTCATCTGACGCACGTAATCGCCAGATGGTGCTTCGATCTTGATCACCTCGGCCCCAAAATCAACAAGGTGCCCGGCGAGCGCGGCGGGACCTAACAACGACAGGTCCAGTACCCGAACTCCCGCGAGCAAACCGCTACCCGACATGATCGACACCCAACATTTTCACTCCCGTTTCCACGGCAACCCGTTGATTCACGACGCGCCAGGCAAGCGCGTCAATACATCATGTTCAAACAATCGCAACCCGCGCCAAGCCAGATCGGGAGGAATTCCGCCAAGGAGCGGATGCAGCAGCACAAACGCATACGGGCCGGCCTCCTCGATCTCGCCCAACAGCAACTCGGGCGTGAGCACTCGGTACATCGCCCGATCACGCACAGTTGCGACATCGGCGGCGGGTTCATACATGCCCTCAAGGCCGGCATCACGCATCCAGCGGCCATACGCGTTGGTTTCGTGCAGGAAGTACTCACCCACGTCGCGCCAACCCTGCTCGACGTCATGGCACAGATAGAAGTTTGCGATACCTGCGCCCATGTATGGCCCAGGATCGGGCTTGCCGAGCGAAATGCGCTCGTCGCGGAAGAAGATCCACACGTCCGGAAGCGACGGAACAAAACCGTCGGCAATGCGCGCCGCGCGGTGCGCCGCAGCGCGGCTGCTACCGCCAAGTGACAGCGACGGGCCGCCCGCACGATCGGGCGCGGGGGTGACGCGCACCGATCGACCGTCATGCACGAACTCTTCGCCCGTCCATGCGTGGCGCAGAACATGCAGGGCAGCCGTCGTGCGTGCTGCACGATCCGACAGCGGTACCGCAAACATGTCGAACTCATCGGCGACGTATCCGTTGGCAAGTACGAGGTCGAGGCGTCCACCGCTGATGAGATCGACGACGGCCGCGTCCTCCGCCAACCGAAGCGGATCGTGCAGCGGCGCCACCACCGCCGAGATCATGATTCGCAATGACTTCGTACGAGCCGCGACTGCCGCTGCCATGATGAGCGGGCTGGGCAGGTAGCCGTCGTCGCTACCGTGATGCTCGGACAGCACGAGGAGCAAGCCTGCGAGTTCATCGGCCCACTGCGCCATATCTAGGCCTGCGCGATAACGCTCCGTCATTGAGGTGTGCGCCTGCGCGGGATTACGAAAGTCGAAACGCAGTCCGAAAAATGCCACTGCTCGTCATCCCCTTTTTTAGCAGCTGATTGCTGAGGTCGTTGTACTCGAGTCATCGTCGCGCCCGAAGGTGGCAAGATAGACCAAATGAGCGAGGTGTTCCCACCCCCTGTGCCGCCGCGCGACGATCGTTGGCACCAACGCAAGGAACGATTCATCGCGCTTCGCGCCGTCAGCATCCCGGCGTCGATCGTGCAACGCTTCTTTCACATCGACGGTATTCGCAAGGCGATGTTGATGACGTTCAACCTCTTCATCTCCGTGGTGCCCCTCATCATCATCACGTTCGCGTTTGTGTCACGACTGCGTAACCGCATCTCATTGAGCCAGGTCTTCATTGAACAATTCCGCCTGCACGGCGCGACCGCCCTCGTAGTTCGCCAGGCGTTTCCGCCCACGAGCAACATCGTGAAGATGGCGTCGGTCATCGTCGTGGTGTCGTTCGGACTCAGTGGATTCGACGTCGCGTCGGTGTTTCAACGCACCTTCGCCGAAGCGTGGGGCGTCCCGAAGGTGAACGGGTGGCGAGGTCCGCTTCGTGGAGCAATTTGGTTTGTCGCTGTTTTCGCTACCTTCGGCTTGAGTCAGTTGGCTCAGCGCATACCCGTCCGTAAGGGTGGTTGGGCCTACCTGATTGTGATCCCCTTGGTCATGGTCTTGCATTACCTGTTCTGGCTGATCACACCACGGCTGATGCTCACAAAGCGGCTAGCCGGACGCGACCTGCGCCTCGGCGCCATCTTGGGCATGATTGCGAGCACCGTGTTGTGGGTGTTGTCGCTCATCATCTTGCCCGGCTGGTTCAGTTGGTATGGCCAGGGTTTTGGAGCCGTTGGCATTGCGCTTGCCTTACTGAGTTGGACCTACGTGGTCGCCATCGTCTGGGTGGTGATCGTCGTCATTTCCGCAATCATGTGGGAGCGTTCAGCGCCAATCGACGATGTCGTCGATATGGCCGAGCCCGACCAGTCCGCACCGTTGTCCTTGCCCCTACCGTTCACGCGTTCGTCGGCACAAGCGAGCGTGTCACCGACGAACCCGGGGTAACCCGAGGTGTCGTTCAGCGATGTTGTTGCGAAGGATCTCGCTGGTGCCTCCGTAGATGGTGGTGACCGGCGAGTGTCTGGCGTCGTACTCGATGAATCCATCGGCGGCTGCGCCTGATTGCCCGAACTGCAGCAGGCCCTGAGCCCCGGCCATCTCCTGACACCATCGCGACGCTTGTTGATAGGCCTCACTCGCGAAGAGTTTGGTCATCGATCCTTCGAGGCCCGGCAAACCACCCGATGCAGCAATCCACGCTGACCGTTGGGTGAGCAATGCAGCGACGTGATTGTCGATGGCCACGCGCACCAACGTTTCGCGAACCGCTGACTCCTCAATTCGTCCTGAGTCCTGCGCCCATCGCATGGTGTGGCGCAGCAATGGCACCCCAGGGTTCGTGCCTCCCATCACGCCGCGCTCGAACGAGAGGGCGATACTCATTACCTTCCAGCCGCCGTTGACATCGCCGAGCACGCACTCGTCGCCGACGCGCACGTCGTCGTAGAAGGTTGCGTTCGTTCGCTCGGTCGCCATCGTGTGCACTGGATCAACCCGAACACCGGGCGTGTCCATTGGCAGCAAGAACATCGTCAGACCGCGGTGACGCGGCAATGAGGTGTCGGTGCGCGCCAGCAAGATCACCCAGCGAGCCTCGTGCGCCATTGTGGTCCACATCTTTGCGCCGTTGATCACCCACTGGTCACCGTCGCGTTCGGCCCGAGTTGTCAACGACGCGAGATCACTACCAGCGTCGGCCTCGCTGTATCCCAAGCAAATGAGCGCTTCGCCTGAGGTGACGGCTGGAATGACCGCTGCCTTCTGGGCAGGTGTACCGACGTGATGCACGACGCCGGCGATCATTACCGCCATGGCCAATGCGTCGAGCGGCGCACCGGCCTTTTCCATTTCGTTGAAGAGCACCCAGAGTTCAATCGGGTCGCCGGCACCGAGTCCCGGAACAGCGCGTTCGATCAGGCCCGCAGCGGCGAGCGCGCGGTTGAGCTCAGGATTGTTGAACGTGCCACTCGTGTGTTGACGCAGCATAGTTTCTGCCGTGTGATGCGTGGCCACAATGGACCGCACCTGATCACGGTATGTCTGCACGGCCGAGGGAAGCGAAAAATCCATGTCAGCGACCTGCCGTACTTGGCCAGAACCGGGCAGCAAGATCCATTCGAACCTCTGCCGGGTCGCCGATCACCAGTGCCCAACCGCGAGCCCTACGGTAGGCAAGTTGAATGTCGTATTCCTCGGAGAAGCCATACCCACCGTGAACGTGAAGGCTCCGCGCCGTGGCGTCGGCGGCGATCTCAGAACTAAAAAGAAAGGCCATCGCGGCAAGGCTGTACGAATCGGTGATGTCGTTGTTGGCGGCGTCGCACGCGCCCGGCACCGCGCTGTCGAGTGCGTTGGCCGCCTGATGCGTGAGCAGACGCGCGCCATCGATGCGTCCAGGCAGATCGGCCAGGCTGTGCTGCACGGACTGGAACGAGCCGATCGGTACGCCGAACTGTTGGCGCTGCATCACGTACGCCACACCCATCTCGAGCGCCGCTGACGCGATGCCTACCATGGTCGACGCGGTGAGCACCTGCCACTGCGCCATCGCCGTGTCGAAGTCGGCCTGGTCGCCGATGACGATTCGTTCACCCAGCCGGGTGCTGCGATCTGCAAGCGGCGCGCAGGCGTGATTGCGTGGTCCGCTGAACGGTGGTGGTGCCGTGACCGCAACGAAGTCATCACCATCCATGCCAACCACAACATCGGCCACCGCGCCTGCCGGCACCAGCGCCCACGAACCTGCACCATCTGCCGGGCGCGGCGAGAGAGCACCAATCGAGTCACCGGCAACGAGCGCCGACCAACCCAATAGCCGCGTCACGACAGCGTGCTCGACAAACGGCACTGGAGCGCAACTTCGGCCAACGGTTTCACCGATGACGCACAAGTCAGCGAGCGAGGCGTCGCTCCCCCACACTTCCATCGCGCTCAGCGCTGCCCACAGCGAAGGGTCGAATCCCAACGGCTCGGCGCACCTCACCACGGTGGACGCAGACTCACGCGTGAAGAACTGCGCGAACGCATCGAACAACACTGATTGATCTGCGGAGAAGGCAAGTTCCATGGAAACGATGGCAGCGGGTGACGGCTCGAACGGCGCTACAGCGTCACGGAACGAGCACCGCTTTGCCGACCACCTTGCGAAGTTGTTGATCGGCAAGCGCCTGTGCCGCGCGCTCGAATGGGTAGCTGATGGGCTCAACCGGATGCAGTTCACCGGCGGTGATCATGGCCAAGAGTTGTCGTACGAGCGCTTGATTGGCCTCCGGGTTGCGACCGACCCAAGCTCCCCAATCAACTCCGGTGACGCGCCGGTTGCGAAGCAGCACTTGATTGGCAGGCAACTTCGGGATGTCGCCCGACGCGAAGCCGATCACGATGAACTGGCCGTCTTCGCGAAGGCTACGCAGACATTCCTCGCCGAGTTTGCCCCCGATCGGGTCATAGACGGCATCGACGCCACCACCGCTGATCTCCTTGGCGCGCGCTTTGACATCCTCCGTTGACGAATCAATCACTGCAACGGCACCACGACTGAGAGCCATGTCGCGCTTCTCGCGCGATGAGGCTGCGGCGATGACCTGCAGGCCGAGGGCTCTAGCGACATCAACGGCTGCGAGCCCAACACCACCACCCGCGCCGAGCACGAGCAACCACTGACCGGACTGCATCTTGGCGCGGTGCACAAGCGCAAAGTAGGCCGTCATGTAGCTCTGCATGAATGTGGCTGCTTGGCCATCGGTGAGAGAGGCCGGCAAAGCCAACACTCGATTCGCGGGAGCGATCATTTCGGTGGCGAAGCCCCCAAAGCCACTCGTAAAGAGCACGCGATCGCCAACCTCGGGAATGGTGACCCCTTCGCCTACTTCGCTAACGATGCCCACAGTTTCGCCGCCAGGCACGAACGGTAAAGGAGGTTTGATCTGATACAGCCCTTGCACGAGCAGCGCATCAACGAAGTTGACGCCCGCCGCAATCACCCTCAACCGCACCTGGCTTGCGCCGAGCTCAGGCGATGGACGCTCCTCGATGACCAGTTGGTCAAGCGGGGCGAACGACTGACAGACAACAGCGCGCATGCCCCAGACCGTAGCCTGCCCCGCTACGCAAAGGGCCAGTCGTCGGGCACAGAGGATTGCCAGGTGGCCGTGCGGCGCTCGACGTACGCTCGACCGCCTTCGATGGCATCGGGTTGACCCATCAACAGCAGATGTGCGTCGCGCTCCATCGTGTCAACGTCGTCGGGACCCATCGCCAGTCCTCGCCACAGGGTTCGCTTACTGAGCGCCGCAGAGAGCGGCGACACGTTGGTTGCGATGTCGTTGGCCCAACCTATTGCAGTTGCAACAACTACGTCTGCATCTACCGCTTCGTTGGCAAGACCCCAAGCTGCCGCCTGCAGCCCAGTAATTGTGCGCCCAGCGACGAGCAACTCAGCCGCGCGGGCTATCCCAACGAGACGTGGCAACACCCAATGCGATTGAGCGTCAGGGAGCACGCCTCTCCGGGTTTGCAGAACCGCCAACTGTGCGTCGCTGGCGACGATACGCATGTCCGTCTGGAGCGCGATCGAAAGACCGATGCCGATTGCCGCGCCGTTGATCGCCGCAATCACCGGCTTACGAACCTCCCATGCGCGAGGGCGAACCGGCGACGATTGAAAGCCCTCTCGATCAGCAACCGCACCGAACGGCGACCTGCCTGGCGAAAGATCGGCCCCAGCACAAAACGCCAACCCGGCACCGGTGAGCACGACAACGCGAACGCCATTGTCGGCATCGCAACTCGCGTACGCAGCGCTGAGCCCTTCGATCATCTCCGCGTTGAGTGCATTGCGTTTGTCGGCTCGGTTCAGGGTGATGACCGCTACGCCGGGCACAGCCGAGTCGTGATGCAGGTCGCATTGCACGAGTTCGGTCATCGTGATGGCCCGCGCCTAGCCGCGCATCCGACTACGCCAGTCGTCTGGGTCGAGGCCCAGATCAATCATGCGCTGCCGAGCGAACAGGGGTGGCTGCAATGGCGCACCCTGTTTGATCTGCTCCACGAACTCGCCGTCTTCGGCCCACACGTGACACGTATTGAGGTTCATGCCCCACTGCGCTTGCTTTTCGGCACCCGTCAGCTCGCGCGGCAGAAACGACACATTGCCGGTTTCTTTCGCGAGGCTGGCGCGCATACTCCAAATGCACTGCACCGCAACCGGCGCCATCGCCTGCAGCAACGCCGTGGTATGAGTGCATCCGCGGGGACCACCGAAGAGTTCGCGCACGCGATGGGTGAACCCTCGCGCAATGGACAGGCCGATCAGCTTGTCGTAGTGCGTTGTGATGAGTGGGCAGGTGTCGTTGGGGTGAGTTTCGAAGTGCACCGTGACATCGACGATCTCCAACGTCGGGAACGCGATTTCCAGGTCGACCTGCATGTGATGGATCGTGAGCGGTTGGTCGTCCTCTTCGATGTACAGCCGCGGGGGCTTTTGATCGCGAACCGCGCCACGGACGAGAAGGTTCGGATCCTTACGAAAGGCGCGTACGCGATACTCGCGGTCGTGCAGGACTTCGAGGTCTGGGTCGTCGGCGAGAATGTCGTGTGTGTTGAACGTGCTCACGCGACCGGTGTATCAGCAATCAGTCGACCGAGCCGAACCAGCGAGGGCATGGTGCTGCCTAAGGTCAACTCAATCTGCTTGCCCCACAGAAAGCAGCGATGCAACGGGTAATCGCGGTCAACGCCGACACCACCATGCAGATGCTGAGCGGCATGCAGCACTTGCAGGCCACCGTCACTCGCCCAGAACTTTGCACTCGCGACCTGCTCGGCGGCGGGCATACCCTGCCCGAGTCGCCACGCCGCCTGCCACGCGGTGAGCCGCACGGCCTCGGTGTTGATGTAGCTGTCGCCGGCGCGCTGGCTCACTGCCTGGAAGCTGGCGATCACCCGCTCGAACTGGATGCGCTCCTTCGTGTACGTAGCAGTGAGGCCAAGCGCACGCTGGCACACACCCGACATCAGCAGGCATTGTGCGGTGGTGGCAACATCGAGCAGCCACGACAGACCATCGAGATCGGCCAACTTGGTCGCAGGACTGTTGGTGAAGGTCACACGCGCGTCGGGGATGCCCGATGTCGTGTTCTGCCGCTCGACCACGACGCCCTCGGCATCTGCTGCGACGACGTACAGACCGTCTGTGGTGGACACCACGAACGACGAAGCCGCGGTACCGGCCGGTACGCAGATCTTCTGCCCGGTAAGGCGCGAGTCCGACGATACGGATGAGGACGGTTCGTGCGGTGAGCCGACTGGCTCTTGCAATGCGATCGTGACGATGCGCTCACCCGAGGCAACTCCGGAAAGTTGATCGAGCGCTTCGAAGTGTGCCAACGCTGCGCCGGCAATCATCACCGCGTAGGCCGGAACCGGCGCCGTGGCGCGGCCGACCTCTTCGATCACCACTGCGATCTCGAGCGCGCCGAGGCCTGCACCACCCACCGATTCAGGCAGGCCGATGCCAACGATGCCGGCGTCGGCGAGGGTCTTCCATAGACCCATGTCGAGGCCGTGTTCGCTCGCCGCCGCTGCCTTCTGCGACTCGTTGGTAACCCGGTCGGTGAGGATGCGGTTGGTGAGCTCGCGCAGCTCGTTCTGCTCTGTTGAAAGTCTGAAGTCCATCACTTACCTGCCCTTGGGAAACCGAGGCCGAACATCGAGATGAGATCGCGTTGCGTCTCGTTGGTGCCACCGCCGAATGTGAGAATGACCATGCCGCGATACGACGATTCGAGCCGCGACCTCAAGACGGCACCGGGCGCGTCCGCTTTCAGGTACGCCACCGGTCCCATGACCTCGAACAGCAGCCGGAACGCTTCTTGGTAGAACTCGGTGCCGAAGACCTTCACCGACGACGCGTCGGCAACTTCGAGGGCACCCTGGGTAGCCGTCCATGCGACCTTCCAGTTGATGAGCCGCAGAAACTCGATCTTGGCGTGCACCTTTGCAAGGTTGATCTGCACCCATTCCTGATCGATGACACGACGACCATCGGGCAGCAACGTTTGCTTGGCCCAATCGCGAACCTCGGTATACGCACGGTCACACACGCCGGTGGAACACAACGTGACGCGCTCATGGTTGAGCTGATTGGTAATCAGGCGCCATCCCCCATTTTCCTCGCCCACCAGGTTCTTCGCAGAGACGCGCACATTGTCGAAGAACACCGCGTTGATGTCGTGCTCACCGATCAGGCTGAGGGGTTGAATCGTGATGCCAGGCGTATCGAGCGGGAGGATGATGATGCTGATGCCCTTGTGCTTGGCAACCTCGGGGTTGGTACGCACCGCAAGCCAGCAGTAATCGGCACCATTGGCCAAGCTCGTCCACATTTTTTGACCATTGATGATGTACTCCTCGCCGTCGCGCACGGCTCGGGTCTGCAGGCTAGCGAGGTCGGTGCCGGCGTTGGGCTCGCTGTAGCCGATACAGAAATGCAGATCGCCAGCGAGGATCTTCGGCAGGAAAAACGCGCGCTGTTCATCGGTGCCGAACTGCATGATCGTTGGGCCAACTGTGTTTATGCTGAGCATCGGCACCGGCGCCCCTGACCGCATCGACTCGTCGAAGAAGATGAACTGTTCGATCGCGCTCTTGCCTTGACCGCCGTACTCCTTCGGCCAACCAATGCCCGCCCAACCGTCGGCACACATCTGCTTCCAGACGCTGCGCGTCTTGGCAGAGATGCCGTGTCCCTGTGACAGTTCTGCCACGGTCTGCGGATCGAGCAATGTGTCGTAGTAGGCCCGCAGTTCGGCGCGTAAGGCCTCCTGCTCAGGCGTGTACCCAAGTTCCATGCGGCGAACATAGCCGCTTTCTGACGGAGTGTCAGATACGGACGGCACACACAACGGTGGCCAACACCCGCTGTGCAAGGATTGCCCGATGGGTCCACTCAACGGGTTGCGCGTGATCGAATTGTCTGGGCAGGGTCCGGGACCGTACTGCGGAATGATGTTGGCTGACCTCGGCTGCGATGTCGTGGTGGTCGATCGGCCAGGCGACGCTGAACGCGCCGATACATCGAAGCCAGCAACGAATCTGTTCATGCGCGGCAAGCGCTCGATCGCTCTCGACCTCAAGCAACCCGGCGACGCTGAACTGCTGCTGACGTTGCTCGATGATGCCGATGTGTTCATCGATCCGTTTCGACCAGGTGTCTGCGAGCGCCTCGGTATCGGCCCCGATGTCGTGTGCACGCGAAACTCACGCATCATCTACGGCCGAATGACCGGTTTCGGTCAGGAGGGCCCACTCGCGCTCACCGCCGGTCATGACATCGACTACATCGCACTCTCGGGCGCACTGTGGCTGCTCGGCCGCGAAGGTCAAAAGCCAACGCCTCCCATCAACCTTCTCGGCGACTTTGCTGGTGGCGGATTGATGTTGGCAATGGGCATCGCCGCGGCGGCATTCGAACGATCGGTGTCGGGCGTTGGCCAGGTGATCGATGCTGCGATGGTCGACGGCGCGGCGTTGGTGGCCGCACCATTTTTTCCCGCAACCGCTTCGGGTTACTGGGGACCACGCGGCACGAATCACATCGACACCGGCGCACACTTCTACGAGGTCTACGAATGCGCCGACGGCTCGTACATCGCGCTTGGCGCAATCGAGCCTCAGTTCTATGCCGAATTGCTCTCGAAGTTGGGTCTGTCCCCGCAGGAATTTCCACAATGGGACCGAGCCAAGTGGCCCATGTTCAAGCAACGCCTCACCGACATCTTCATCAGCCGCGACCGAGCACATTGGTGTGCCCTGCTGGAGGGTTCAGAGGCGTGTTTTGCTCCTGTGCTGTCCCCAGAGCAAGCCGCGCAACATCCACACAACGTGGCCAGAGGAACGTTCGTGGATATCAACGGCGTCACATTGCCCGGACCAGCGCCACGGTTTAGTCGGACGGCGTCGACCGCAGGGTCACCATGTCACGCTGGCACACACACCGAGCTGGCTCGCCGCGGCGAACTCTGGTCGTAGTCGAGATCTGGCCTGGACTCAAGTACGTGCGTAGGCAATACGTTCCGCGCGTTGGCTGAACAGCCATCCGCTGGCCGTACGCACCACGACATCGTCGTACCAGCCGGCTGCCTCGACATACGTTGGTTTTGCGGTGGCGTCGGCGGCGGGGAACCGCATCACGGTGTTGTACTGCGATCCGATTGCTGCCCGATCGGCGCCATCGAAGCAGATCTGTACGTTGGCCATGCGGTGGATGCGCATATCGAACATCGCCATAGTGGGCGACAGCCATGCCACAGCCTCTGTCACCGAACCAGCGACTCCACCCGCAGTGGTGTAGTCAAGTTGTGCGTCGGTGGTGAAGCACGCCATCCATGTATCCCAGTCGGCGCGGTTCAGAGCCTCGCTGTATCGGGTGAGCAAGTCATTGATCTCGCTACGGTCACTCAGTTCATGAAGGTCCATGTGTGCAACGTAGTAGATGCCGATGCTCGATCCGTTTGAGAACGCGCACGTTGGTTCGGATACGGTTCGTCATGTGGCGACCAGCGGCGTGACGATTTGGGGTGACGGCGAATTGGCCGACGCTCTGCGCGCCGCCGACATGCACAGCGACTGCGCCACAACCGTCGTGGTGCCCACGATCGCCAGCGCGGCCAAGGCTTTCATCGATCTCACCGACGCCGACTTCGACGCTGCCTGGGAACAGCCGATGCGCGAGACGATCCTCGCGTTCCAGCAGGCACACCGTGCAGGTCACACCCGCCTCCTCGCGGTGGTGCCCACGATCGGCATGTCGGGCGCACCGCAGCTCGCGCATGTTGCTGCCACCGCGGAGGCGATCCGCGTCATGGTGAAGTCAGCTGCACGTCAGTGGGGTGCCGATGGCGTCACCGTGAACTGCATCGCGATTGCACCGGAGCTGTTTGGTATCGACGCTGCAGTCGTTGGCGCCGTATCGATCGCTCCCCCTGCCCTGGCCACACGAGGTTCGGTGAACGACGACCTCGTACCGCTCATTCGTCTGGTCTGCAGCGCCGATGCACATCACCTCACCGGAGCAACCCTCACCGCCGATGGCGGCATTTGGATGGCACCGTGAACACTGACAATCCCATCGTGCACTACGCAAACGACAACACTGGCGGCACGTCGCGCGGCCGTCTACACGGTCGCACTGCGATCGTCACTGGTGCGGGGCAAGGTGTGGGTGAAGGCATCGCCCGCCGCCTGGCCGCCGCGGGCGCCAACGTGGTGATCGCGGCCCGCCGCGCCGCGACCGGTGAGCCGGTGGCCGAATCGATCCAGGCCTTAGGTGGATCGGCGGTGTGTATCGAAACCGATATCACCAGCCGCGAATCTGTGGCCGCATGCGTCGCACATACGGTGCAGACGTTCGGCGGACTGCACATCATGGTGCACAACGCGTTCCGCGGGGGGATGCCCCACCGCCTTGAGGAAGCCGACCTCGACAAGCACTGGAAGCACATGTCACAAACCGGGGTTTGGGCCGTGCTGTATTGCGGACAGGCAGCGTGGCCGCACCTTCAGGCCGCTGGCCGTCGGGGCCGGTTCATTATCATCACGTCGCCGAGCGGCGTCGAAGGCAGCGCCAACATTCCGTTGTACTCGCCGGTGAAGGCAGCTGAGCGCGCCATCGCCAAGAGCCTCGCTCGCGAATGGGGGCCCAGTGGGGTCACGGTAAATTGCGTAGCGCCGGTGGCGGCATCACCGGCCCTCCTCAGCGCCTTCGAACGATCACCGGCCCTACAAGCCGCGCTCGAGGCACGCACGCCACTCGGTCGCGTTGGCGATCCGGAGGCTGACATCGGGTCGGTCGCGTTGTTCTTTGCCAGCGACGACTCCGCCTACGTCACCGGACAAACCATCGTGTGCGACGGCGGTTCGTTCCTCGGGCTCTAACCAGACGCACGTTGTTATCGATCCTTGAAAGGGACCACCATGATCCAACTCGTCACAATGCTCAAGCGCAAACCTGGAACGACCCACGACGAGTTCCTGAAGCATTGGCACGAGGTCCATGGGCCTCTCCTGCGCCGTCTGTCGTGTGCGAATTACATTCGTCGATACGAACAGCACGCAACCGTGTGGCCGACCCCTGGCAGCAAGGCACCCGAGCCCGCATACGACGGCGTGACCATTCAGTGGTTCGATAGCGCAGAATCGTTCTGGGCACACCTTGGCGAGCCGGATCAGGCCGAGATGATGGCCGACGTCGCCACGTTCCTCGACACCGATCAGTTGCATTGGACGATCTGCGAGGCACCCACCATCGTGATCGGCGAGGGCGCATAGATGCCCCCGCTCCGCTCGCACAACGCATGACACGCAACGCATGACGCGCAACACGGTGATCATCGCTGGAGCTGAGTTGATTCACGCAGGCATGGCCGCGGCATTGCGCGATGTGGTCGATCGCACCGACACCGGCGTGTTCAATTCGTGGGCCGCAAAGGGGCTCTTTCCGTGGGACCACCCTGCGCACCTGGGCACGATTGGACTGCAGGCTGACGACATCGCGCTTTGCGAACTGTCGACGTTTGACGATGTCGTGTTGTGTGGAGTGAGCAACGATGAGCTCGCTCGAGCTGCACTCACTGCAGCACACGTGCAGTGGCGTGACGTGGCCCCGTCCGAACTCGCTGCCCACACGTTTCCTGTTCGGGCGACGCCAACTCAACGCCCGGCCTTGTTTGATGCAATCGCCGCCGTGTGCTCACCGATGTACGCCGACGACGCGTTGCCCGCCAGCCCGGCACGAGCCGCCGCCGACATGAGTCGCGAACTGCCTACCGGAGGGGTTGTCTGCGGCGACGCCGACCGCTGCGGCTTCTGGCTAGGTAGAACATTTCCCACGCGTCAGCTCGGCAGCGTGGTACTTCCGACGAAGGTCACCCCGGGATTCGCTGCAACGCAAGCGGCCATGGCGAGACGTAGCGGCCGCTTTGCTGTGGCCATTGTCGACGGGCTCGATACCGCGACGCAGTCGGTGATGTCTCACGTCAACGAGCTGGTCATCGAGGTGTGGTCCGACGACGGTCCACGTCGTTCGTCGCACGAGCGCCTCGAGCAACTCCGCGCCGCCCACGAACGCGGAGGTGTGCAGGTAGTTGAGCTCGGCGTGCGGTTCACCGACATTGCTTTTCTGATCGCGGTCGCTGGTGCGCCACGATGGCACTCATGAACGCGAACGAGGTACCAACCCTGACCGGTAGTTACGTACAACTCGAACCACTTTCGCTCGACCATGTGCATCAACTTGTGGTGGCCGCAAACGAGGATCGCACCACCTACAACTGGACGCCGGTTCCTGAATCGGTGGCGAACATGCGCAACTACGTGAACGGGCTGTTGGCCGATGCCGAAGCTGGCCGGGTGATTCCGTTCGCACAACGCCGACTCAGCGATCAACGCATTGTTGGCTGTACGCGCTACCTCGAAATCAGGCGTTGGCGAGGTGGCCCTTACCCCGACGAGGTGGAAGTTGGCGGCACGTGGCTTGCAGCATCCGCACAGCGCACACCTCTCAACACCGAAGCCAAACTGTTGTTGTTCACACACGCGTTTGAGACATGGGATGTCGTGCGCCTCTCGTTGTTCACCGATGCGCGCAACACCCAGAGTCGCGATGCCATCGTGCGTTCCGGCGCCAAGTTCGAAGGGATCCTGCGCAGCCACCGCGGCTCGTACGCTCCCGGCGAGATCGGCACAGCGCGCGACTCGGCGGCGCATTCGATCATCGCCAGCGAGTGGCCAGAGGTGAAAGCCAAACTCGTGGCTCGACTCAGCTCCACGCCTGGATGAGCTGACCGGACGTCGCGATTGTGGCGACCATCGACAGCGTGTTCTTCAGCAGCGCCTCGCCGTACTCGGCAGGCATTCCCACGACGCAATCACGTGCCACCACGACCTGATAGCCGAGATTCACTGCTTCGATGACGGTGCCGGGGATGCCGAGATTCAAAGACACACCAGTCACCACCACCGTCGACACATTGTGTGCGCGGAGCACGGCGTTCAGCCCGGTACCGGTGAACGGCGAGAATCCGTGATGACGATTTGAGTAGAGGTCGGTTGCTGCAACTTCGAGAGTCGGCAGCACTTCGGTGGCCTCGGCGCCATGCAGGAGATGGTCGGAATGACGCGCCAGCATTTCGATCAGCGGCGCGTTCATCGGGGTACCCGCACGATCGCTCAGAAGGCTGAAGGTGCAATGCACGACCGCTACTGACCGCCCACGGGCAGTGCGTAATAATGACGCCGTCGTTGTCGCCACGGCAGCGTCATCGACCGCCCGAGCAATGATTGGCATTGTGGCCAGATCGCCGCACACCCCACGCTGCATTTCCATGGTGATCACTGCAGTGTGCGCCGGAGCGATGAGCTCAGCAAGATCAGCGACGTCGCGGGCCATGGGCGTCACCCTAGACCGACCGACCGCACGGCCAGGAATGTCAGCGAGACGGCAACTTTCGACCTGCATCTGACGAAGCGTCAGATACTCGCTACTGTGTGTCTCCTCGCCGCGCGAACGGGCTTGGGCGAGAAGGGGAATTCCGTGGCACGCGATTACGTCATCAAGCTCGGCACGATGCTGTTCACCATGGTCGAGCCGCAAAAGGGCCATGAAGTTGAATACAACCGCTGGTACGAACGCGACCACTTTTACGGTGGCGTGCTCACGGGCGCATGGAGCTTCGCCGGCGATCGCTTCGTGGCCACCAAGGCGATGAAGAACCTGCGTTATCCGGCCGACACGCCGATGACCCCGGACCCAACGATCGGGTCATACCTCGCGCTGTATTGGGTGCTCGATGGTCATCATGACGAGTGGAACCGCTGGAGCGTCGACACCGTGAAGATGCTGCACGCAACCGGGCGCATGTTCGCCGAACGCACACACATTCACACGTTGCTCTACAACAACGAGTGGTCGATCCAGAAGGAGAACTGGAGCACGCCTGCCGAACTTGCGCTCGATCGCAACTACGCCGGTCTTGTCGTCAACGTCGGTGAACTGGCCGAGGGTGCTACTCATGCCGACATCGAGACTTGGACACGCGAAACGTGGGCGCCGTCCGCGATGGCCTCGACGTGGGGTCCCGATCTGGTACTCAATGCCACACCGTTGCCATTGCTCGACGACGCACCGCCAGACGTGCCGCGTACCCCCAACGCCGACCGACGGTTCTTGCAGTTGCACTTTCTTGATCACACCCCAGATCATGGCTGGGCCGACGGCTACGCGAAGTACGGCGATCAACTCAATGCCAGCGGCATCGCGACCCACTTGTGGACTTCGCCGTTCATTCAAACCGTGTTCGGCACCGACACGTACACCGATCAACTCTGGTAGGGGCACACACAATGGAACAAATGACCAACAAACGCGTACTGGTCACCGGCGTCACCGGCTGGGTCGCAGGGCCAGTGGCCACTGCGCTCGCCGCGCACGGCAACACGGTGTTCGGTGCGGCGCGTTTTCGCGACGCCTCGCAGCGCGAACCCCTCGAAGCGCAGGGCGTAAACACAATCAGCATCGATCTCCAGAAAGCTCGCTTCGACGAAGTGCCAGCCGACATCGATGTCGTACTTAACTTCGCTGTTGCCAAGGTGAACGACTTCGAGGTCGCGTTTGCGGCCAACGCCGAGGGTCCTGCCGCGTTGATGGAACTGTGCATGCCTGAGATGTTCTTGCATTGTTCCTCCACTGCGGTCTACGCGCCCGACGATCACAAGCCGCGTCTCGAGACCGATCCACTCGGCGATAGCCATCGCCCGATGCCGGGCATGCCCACCTACAGCATTTCCAAGATTGCTGCGGAGGTACTCGTGAAATACACGGCGCGTCGACTCGGAATTCCTGCGGTCATCGCCCGACTCAACGTGCCGTACGGTGACACCTACGGATGGATGATGTTCCATCTGATGATGATGGAACGCGGCATGCCGGTGCCAGTGCACATGAACCAGCCCACCAGCTACACACCTATTCACTCCGACGACATCGTGCGGTCGATCCCGTATCTGTTGTCGCTTGCTTCGGTTCCCACCACCATTGTCAATTGGGGTGGCGAAGACATCGCTGGCATCGAGGATTGGTGCAACGAGATGGGACGCCTCACCGGGCTCACACCCGAGTTCGCTCCCACCGAGGCCACGATTGCGGCCATCATTCCCGACCTCACCAAACTGCATTCCACAGGCTTTCGCAGCGAGGTCAACTGGCGCGACGGCATGCGCCGTCAGATCACCGCGTCGCGTCCCGACCTGTTGAAGTAGGCGAACGCGTGCGCATCGGTCTCACGGTATTTCTCACCGACCGAACGATCGATCCAGCAACGCTCGCCCGCGAGGCCGAGGACCGCGGCTTTGCGTCGCTGTACTTCCCTGAACACACTCACATTCCAGTGAGTCGCGACACTGCACCACCGACCGGTGATGCCGAATTGAACGACGAGTACAAACGCACGCTTGATCCGCTCATCGCGCTCGGCGCAGCGTGCGCGGTCACCACATCGCTTTCGCTCGGCACTGGAGTCTCACTGGTTGCCCAGCACGATCCGATCGTCATGGCCAAGCAGTTAGCCACGCTCGATCTTCTCTGCGCAGGTCGCATCACCCTCGGCGTCGGGTTCGGCTGGAACCGCGACGAGATGGCTCACCACGGGGTCGACTACGCAACGCGTCGCGAACAGGCGCGCGAGCATGTACTCGCGATGATCCAGCTGTGGTCGCGCGATGAGGCATCGTTCAATGGCGACTTCGTGCGTTTCGACGCTTCATGGAGTTGGCCAAAGCCCGTGCAGCAGCCACGTCTACGAATGCTCGTTGGCGGCGGTGCCGGGCCGAAGCTGTTCGCTCACATCTGCGAGTACGCCGATGGTTGGTTTCCGATCGGCGGTGCTGGGGTACGCGACGCACTACCGGCATTGCACGCGGCATGGTCGTCCGCCGGCCGCTCGGGCCTTCCGGAAGTGGTGCCGTTTGGTGTCATAGCCGATGCGCCCAAGTTGCAGTACTACCGCGACCTCGGCTGCAGCGAGGTGGTGCTGCGCGTGCATGGTGCCGATCGCGACGCGACGCTGCGTCAACTCGACTCGCTCCAAGTCATCGCACGCGAGGCGTTGGGTTGAGCAGCATCGTCGTCTCCGAACTTGAGTACGCGCCGCCCGGCGCGGATGTGTTGTTCTTCGACGTCAGCTTCGGGGTGTCGCCGGGCGAACACGCCGCGCTCGTCGGCCCGAACGGCGTTGGCAAGAGCACTATTTTGCGTATTCTCACTGGCCAGATCGAGGCTGCCGACGGCGAATTCACTGTTGGCGGCACCTTCTTGCAGATGACCCAGGATGTCGGTATGTCATTGCCCGACGACTCGCTGCGCGACATGCTGATCGAGGTCGCTCCGACGGCGCTTCGCGACGCGGGCCGTCGGCTGGCCGCCGCTGAACGGGCGCTCGCTCTTGGCAACGACGACGGCATGTTCTACGCCGAGGCTCTGTCCGATTGGGGCGATCTTGGCGGCTACGAGCTGGAGAATCAGTGGGCCGCCGCCGCGCAACGTAGCGTGAAGACGCCGGTTGTTGACTTTGCAACTCGCCTCGTTGGACAGCTCTCCGGCGGCGAGCGAAAGCGACTCGTGCTCGATCTGCTGCTCAACTCAGGCGCCGATGTACTGTTCCTCGACGAGCCGGACAACTACCTCGATATCCCGACGCGCCATTGGCTCGAGGAGCAGATCAAGGAATGCAAGAGCACCATCTTGATGGTGAGCCACGATCGCACGCTGCTCGAACGAGTCGCCACCAAGATCGTTGCTGTCGAGGGTTCGGGTTGTTGGGTGCATGGCGGTTCATACCTCACGTTTCCGGAGGCTCGCCAAAAGCGTCAGGAACTCCTTGGCGACGACCTCAAGCGATGGAACGATGAGGAACGACGCCTGTTTCATCACATGAAGATCATGAAGCAGCGCGCGGCGCAGAACTTCAAGAACGCGACCAAGGCGAATGCGGCCGAGACGCGGTGGGAGAAGTTCGTGAAGGCGGGACCCCCTCCGCCACCAGTGCCCGACCAACAGATCTACGTTCGCTTCCGCGGCGGCGACTCGGCACGACGCGTCGTGAAGTTCGAAAGCGTCAGTGTCGACGACCTTTTCTTACCGTTCAGCGACGAAGTGCATTTCGGCGAACGCGTTGGCCTCATCGGCCCGAACGGCACCGGCAAAACGCATCTGCTCAACGCGTTGAACGGTCATCATGCGGGGCTGACGGGAACAATCACCTTCGGGCCACGCACCTCGGTTGGGATGTTCACGCAGATCAACGACCGACCCGAATTCCGAGGACGCACGTGCATCGAGATCGTGCGCGACAAGCTCGTCGATGAACAGAAGTCGATGGCCGCACTCGCCCGGTACGGACTCGTGAACAATGCGCGACAAGAGTTCCAAACACTGTCTGGTGGACAAAAGGCCCGGCTCGAAATCCTCAGTCTCGAGATCACTGGCCACAACGTGCTGCTGCTCGACGAGCCAACCGACAACCTCGACATCGACTCATCTGAAGCGTTGGAGCACGCGCTCGATGGCTTTGAGGGAACCGTGATTGCCGTGAGTCACGATCGCACATTTCTTGCTCAGTTCGATCGATTCATCATGATCACCGACGACGGCGAGGTCTATGACCTTCCCGACTTCGAGATTGCATTGGCCGGCCTGTCAGCGCCCTCGACGCTCTCAACCCTTCGCCTCGCCAAACCGCTCACGTCTGGCAACTAGCGTCCTCTCACGATGACTAACCTGCACGAACCGTCAACGACAACCCCCGACAGAGGGTTTCCCGAGAGCGAGTTCAGGACGAGGACCAGCGCCGCCCAGGCCCGCCTGAACGAGCGCGGTATTGCCGCGCTGCTCCTCACAACCGAACACGAGATCCGCTACTTCTCGGGGTTCCACACACCGTTCTGGCAGAGCCCGACCCGACCATGGTTCCTGGTGGTGCCCAACAGCGGCGATCCGATCGCCGTGGTCCCAAGCATCGGCGAGTCGGCATTCCGTTCCTCCTGGCTCAGCGACGTTCGCACGTGGCCCGCGCCCCGCCCGGCGGACGACGGAATTTCGCTGCTGACCGAGGTTCTGGCCGAGGTCACCCGAGATCGAACCGCGGTCATCGGCGTGCCGATGGGCCCTGAAACACACCTCCGCATGCCACTCGCCGATTGGCACGACCTGCAACGCAGATCGGCCGCGGTGCGTTGGACGGACGCCACCGACATCGTGCGCGGGCTGCGCATGGTCAAGAGCCCTCGGGAAGTCGAGAAGACCGCGCACATCTGTCGCATTGTTTCCGAAGCGTTCGCCGAGCTGCCCAACCTGCTCGACGTTGGCATCACTGAGCGCGAAGCTTTCCGCAGATTCCGCATCGACATCCTCCAGCGCGGCGCGGATGAGGTTCCCTATCTTGTCGGCGGCAGCGGAACGCACTTCGATGACATCATCAAGTACCCGAATGACCGGGTCATCGCCCCCGGCGACCTGCTGATGTTCGACACGGGCTCGATGTGGGACGGGTACTCCAGCGACTTCGATCGATTCTTTGCGTTCGGTCACGTCGACGCTGCGGCGGCGCGAGCTCATCACGTCGTGTGGGATGCGACCGAGGCCGGTTTGGCAATGCTGCGTCCCGGGGTCACGACATCGGACCTGTGGCGGACGATGGCCGAGGTCATGTCAGCCGGCGGTTCGCTGGGCAGCGGCGTCGGTCGATTGGGCCACGGGCTCGGCATGCAGCTCACCGAATGGCCCTCGAATACCGCCGACGACAACACCGTCATCGAGGAGGGCATGGTGTTGACGCTGGAACCAGGCATGACGTTTGCGCCTGGTCGGGTCATGCTCCATGAGGAGAACGTCGTCATCCGATCCAATGGGCCGGAGCTGCTGTCGAGGAGAGCCAACCGTGACATCCCGATCATCGCCTGACAGCGCCACGCACGCTGCGAACGTGCTCCGAGAAGCGCCTTAGCCGTGGACATCAGCGATCTCATTCACCGAATCGATGTCGATCGAATCGTTCGTCGCACCGTTGAACTCGTTCAGTTACCGAGCGTCAACCCCTTCGACGGCGAAGGGGACGACACCACTGGGGAACGCGCCGTTGCCCAGTGGATGACCGACCACCTCGAACGGTTGGGTTACGAAACCAACGTCGGCGATATTGCGCCCGACCGGCCGAATGTGGTCGGCATCGGGCCGGGCGGCGACGGACCGGTCCTGGCGCTCGTCGGCCACACCGACACCGTTGGGGTGGGTGGCTACGACGATCCGTTCAGCGGAACGATTTCGGGCGGGCGGATTCATGGGCGAGGCACCTGCGACATGAAGGGCGCGCTGGCAGCCTTCATCGAAGTGGCTGAGGTGTTGCACGACGCGGGCAAACCTCTGCGTGGCCGACTGATGATTGCTGGGATCGCTGATGAAGAACACGGCATGCTCGGGTCCCGTGCGCTCGGCGTTCACGGCGCTCTTGCCGACTATGCGATCGTCGGCGAGCCAACTGATCTGGACGTGTGCATCGCCCACAAAGGTCAATATGCGTTCCCGGTCCGAACCTTTGGAACTGCGGTGCACTCAAGCATCGCCGACCAAGGTGTCAACGCGATCGAGTCGATGATGGAAGTCGTCTCGGCATTCTCGGATTACGACCGCCAGCTGAGGGCACGACCTGCCCATCCGCTCTGCGGAACTGCGACTGCCAACGTTGGCACCATCCGCGGCGGCGAGTTGGTCTCCATCGTGCCCGACTTCTGCGAAATCCATGTCGATAGGCGAGTCCTACCTGGCGAATCCACGGTACAGATTCGCCGAGAGATCTCCGATCTGCTCGAATCGCTGGCATCGCAGCGGACCCAAGTTCGATGGGAACTCGGCGATCCATTCATCGACGCAGGCCCCCTCAGCACACCGCTTGAACATCCGATTGTCGCGGCGACCCTTCGGGCCATTCGCCGACGATCGCCAGCGGCGCAGCCCTCATCGTTCCCCGGCGCTACCGATGCCCCCAACCTTGGCATCCCTGCCGTCATCTGGGGACCCGGCTCACTGTCTCTCGCCCACACCACGGCGGAATCGATCGCCATCGACGAACTCGTCCGAGCGGTCCACTATTACCTCGACGCAGTGGTGACGCTCATCGGCTGAAGGGCTGCATCAACCGGGCTTGGTTGCTCAGTCCGCGAGGGCCCCACGACGCGATCGCCATGTAGGGTTCGCCACCATGCGCGTGCTCGTGACATCAACGCCGGGTTCGGGCCATATCCATCCTCTGGTTCCACTCGCAACTGAACTGCAGGCTGCGGGTCACGAGGTGTTGTGGGCCACCGCGGAAGAGGCGTGTGCGCAGGTCGAGCGGTACGGCTTCCGAGTGACACCCGCTGGAATGCCAGGTGATGAACGTCGACGCACATTTGCCGAGCGCGCTGGCGCGCAACTTGGCGCGCTCGGTGTGCGCGAGCGGCGAGCGGTGATGCTCCCCGTAATGTTCGGTGAGATCACTGCCCCGGCGATGCAGCGCGACCTCGTCAGCGTCTTCGATTCGTTTCAACCCGACGTCGTGATCCACGACCTCGTCGAGTTCGCAGCGCCACCGGTAGCCGCGGCTCGCGGCATCCCCCATGCCACGGTTGCGTTCGGTTGCGCATTGTCGTCGACGCTGATCGCACTCGCTGCCTCGAGTGTTGCCGACCTTTGGGCAAACGAGGGCCTGGCTCCATCACCGAGCGCGGGCCTGTACGACCATCTCTATCTGCATCCGTTGCCAGTTGGATTCGGCGAGCCACCAGCCACCCAAACCGCGATGAGCATTCAGCCGATGCACTTCGACGGTGCGCCTGGGCCCGATGTACCGCCGTGGGTTCTTGATTTCGGTCGCGATCGCGCGGGGGTCTACGTCACCTTCGGAACCGAAATGGCCCAACTCGCGCCTTGGCCTGCAGTGATCGAAGCCTTGAGTCTCGTCGACGCCGATGTCGTGGTGACGCTCGGGTCGCAGGTTGACCCCGACTCACTGGGTAGCGCGCCGCGCAATGTCCGACTCGAACGATATGTACCGCAAAGCTTCCTGCTCGACCGAGCCTCAGTCGTTGCGTCGCACGCCGGCTCGGGAACCTTGTTCGCCTCCGCGGCCCGTGGCATCCCGCAGTTGTGCATACCCATCGCTGCCGACCAGTGGGACAACGCCGATGCGCTCCGTGACGCGGGGGCCGCGATCTCACTCGAACTCGACCAGCGCAGCACCGACGACATCTACACCGCAATGACCACGCTGCTCGACGGTCGCCAGCACAAGTCGGCCGCGCTCGCGTTGGCGGACGGTTTCTCGGCGCTACCGCACCCGCGCGATCACGTCGCCACCATCGAAGCGCTCGTCTGATCAGTGAAGGTAAGGGGTGGACACAACTTCGCCCCTTGCACCGAGCAACTCAACCATCAATGGCTGTGGCTCGCTGTACGCAAACGTGGCCGCAAGGACGGTGGATCGGCGCCCCGGCGAAAAGCCGTAGACGCTGACCGGCAACGTGACGGGTTCTCGCCCAGCAACGGTGAACCGCACGGAACTGGCGGTGCCCTCATCCGCGACGACAACAATGGCTGTGGAAGGAATCGTGTTGTACACGTGAACGGGTTGCAACGGATCGACGGTGAATGGCACGCGCCCGTCGCGGCCCGAGCCGTCGGGCGCCTCCCGCCCGACCTCGATCGAATGCTCCTCAAGGCTGAGCGAGAATTTCCAGCTGTCGCCGTCGACGATGACTGCCATTGGCAGCCGGTAATATGACGACTGGTTCGGAGCCGTCGTTGACGGCCCATTGCCGACGGAGAAGTTGTCGCGGGATCTCGACGCGAGCTGGGTCCATTCATTCGCCGAGGCCAAGCGCGCCGTTTGCCCGATCTTGAACAGCGTCTCCTTCGGCAGGTTGCCAGCCAGCGTCACGTCGGTGCCGTTCACGTCC